>CAXTME010000233.1:0-2017 GCA_964245215.1 uncultured Lichenihabitans sp. | reverse complement strand
GCCCCCCCTTCCG
Organism: uncultured Lichenihabitans sp.; assembly: GCA_964245215.1. Classification (GTDB taxonomy): domain Bacteria; phylum Pseudomonadota; class Alphaproteobacteria; order Rhizobiales; family Beijerinckiaceae; genus Lichenihabitans. Next base: position 2,004 of record CAXTME010000233.1, on the reverse strand, counting down.
CCAGTTGCTCACTCCCGGATCGGGCCTTTCCGGCCGGACGAATCCATCGCCGCCGACCGGAGCTTCCTCGCGCCCCGGCCCCATCTCGTCGAGATTGGGTTTCCTCCCCCTCCCCGCACCCCGCCCCGCCGGCTTGCCCTCGCCGCCGCCGAAATTATGCGGCCCCATATCGGCGTCCCCGGGTTTCCGCGGGCCACCGGCGTTCGCGGAACGCGCGCTGACCGCAGAGCGCGGCACTCCCGTGGTCCCGGGGGCGCGACCACCCGTCGATCGCCCTACCCCGGCCGGGAGGTTTGCGGCATTGCCGTAGGTGCGCTCGCCGGCGTAGCGCCCGGCCTCGCGCTCGACCTCGGCCTGCCGGGCCATCGGGTCGGCCCCGACCAGGAGTTCGGTCGCCTCGAGCCTCTTCAACTCGTCGCGCAGCCGCGCCGCCTCCTCGAATTCGAGGTTCGCGGCCGCGGCCCGCATGCGCTTCTCGATGTCGGCGATCGTGGCCTTGAAATTGTGGCCGATGAGGTTCTCCGGCATGGCCATGCCGGTGTCGACCGTGACGTGGTCGGCCTCGTAGACGGATTTCAGGATGTCCGAGATGCCGCGCTTGATCGAGGCCGGCGTGATACCATGCTCGGTGTTGTAGGCCTCCTGCTTTTCGCGGCGGCGCTTCGTCTCGGCCATGGCGCGCTCCATCGAGCCCGTCACGGTGTCGGCATAGAGCACCACCTTGCCCTCGACGTTGCGGGCCGCGCGGCCGATCGTCTGCACGAGTGAGGTCTCGGAGCGAAGAAATCCCTCCTTATCGGCGTCGAGGATCGCCACCAGCGCGCATTCGGGGATGTCGAGCCCCTCGCGCAGCAGGTTGATGCCGACCAGCACGTCGAAGGTGCCTAGCCTCAGGTCCCGGATGATCTCGATGCGCTCGATCGTGTCGATGTCCGAATGCATGTAGCGGACCTTGACGCCGTGGTCGTGCAGGTACTCGGTCAGGTCCTCGGCCATGCGCTTGGTCAGCACCGTGACCAAGGTACGGAACCCCTGCGCGGCCGTATCGCGGATCTCGCCCAGCACGTCGTCGACCTGGGTGCGGGCCGGCCGCACCTCGACCGGCGGGTCGATCAGCCCGGTCGGGCGGATCACCTGCTCGACGAAGACGCCCTGCGCCCGCTCGATCTCCCACGGCCCCGGCGTCGCCGAGACATGCACGGTCTGGGGCCGCATGGCGTCCCATTCCTCGAAGCGCAGCGGCCGGTTGTCGAGGCAGGAGGGCAGGCGGAAGCCGTATTCGGCCAGCGTCGCCTTGCGGCGGAAGTCGCCCTTGTACATGCCGCCGATCTGCGGGACCGTGACATGGCTCTCGTCGGTGAAGACCAGCGCGTTGTCGGGCAGGTATTCGAACAGCGTCGGCGGCGGCTCGCCGGGCTGGCGGCCCGTGAGATAGCGCGAATAGTTCTCGATACCCTGGCAGACGCCCGTGGCCTCCAGCATCTCGAGATCGAAATTGGTGCGCTGTTCGAGCCGCTGCGCCTCGAGGAGCCGCCCCTGATTATAGAGTTGGTCGAGCCGGCCCTTCAGCTCGTCCTTGATGGCCTTGATGCTCTGGATCAGCGTCGGCCGCGGCGTCACGTAATGCGAATTGGCGTAGACCTTGGCGAACTTCAGGTCGTTGGTCTTCTTGCCGGTGAGCGGGTCGAACTCCTGGATGCTCTCGATCTCGTCGCCGAAGAAGCCGAAGCGCCAGCCGCGGTCCTCGTAATGGGCCGGGAACAGTTCCACCGTGTCGCCGCGCACGCGGAAATTGCCGCGGCTGAAATCCGGCGTACGCTTGTATTGCAGGGCCACGAGATCGGCGATGAGCTGGCGCTGGTCGATGCGCTCGCCGACCGAGACGCCGAACGTCATGGCCGTATAGGTCTCGACCGAGCCGATACCGTAGATGCACGACACGGAGGCCACGATGATGACGTCGTCGCGCTCCAGCAGCGACCGGGTGGCGGCGTGGCGCATCCG
>CAXTME010000232.1:0-2021 GCA_964245215.1 uncultured Lichenihabitans sp. | reverse complement strand
GGAGCCGAGGCCGTCGAGCCCCATCGCGGGCACACCCTCGAACCAACCGATCTTGCGCGTGTCCTGTTCGCTGCTGGCGAGTCTGCGACCGAGAACGATATCCAGGATGGTCATGCGGTTCCTTTCACCCGACGAACTCGGCCGGCCTGAAAGCACGGCGGCGGACAAGCCAAAGCTCGCCGGCGTGAAAGGGGTCCATCGATTTCGAAAACGTGGTTGCCGATGATCGGAGGCCGTCTTCCTTGTCCACGGCACCAGGACCGCCTTGGGCTCGGAAGGTGTCCGCAGCCGCGATGCGTGGGTGTCCACCGCGTGCTGAGTGCGGGCGAGCACTGCGGCACGCGAGCGCGGGCTTTGATTTCGGCATCGGCGACGGCCATCGTTCCCCGATGCCGGGCGGTGCCGGCGTTTCCTCGGCGTCCTCACATCTCGACGGGCAGGATCTTGCCGGGGTTCATGATGTCCAAGGGATCGATGGCGGTCTTGATGGCGCGCATCATCGCCAGGGCCGCGGGAGGATGCTCGTCGCGCAGATACTCGGCCTTGCCCTGCCCGACGCCGTGCTCGCCCGTGCAGGTCCCCTCCATGGCGAGAGAACGGCGGACGAGCCGCTCCAGGAAACGATCGGCCTTGGCCATCTCGGCCGCATCGGTGTCGTCGACCAGGAGGCCGACATGGAAGTTGCCGTCCCCCACATGGCCGACGATCGGCGCCACGAGGCCCGTCTCCGCGATATCGGCCTGCGTGGCCAGCACGCATTCGGCGAGCCTCGAGATCGGCACGCAGACGTCGGTCGGGATCGCCTTCGCGCCCGGCCGCAAGGCGAAACTCGCCCAATAGACGTCGTGACGCGCCTGCCAGAGCCGCGTTCGGTCCTCCGGCCGGGTCGCCCAATCGAACGGCCCTCCGCCGAGCTCTTCGGCGATCGCGCCGAAGAGCTCGGCCTGTTCGGCGACCCCGGCCTCGGTCCCGTGGAACTCGACGAAGAGCATCGGCACTTCGGGAAGGGCCAGTTGCGAATGGAGGTTGCAGGCCTTCACCTGAAGGGCGTCGAGCAGCTCGATCCGGGCCACAGGGATTCCCGATTGGATCGTCAGGATCGTGGCGTTGCAGGCCGCCTCGACGCTCGGGAACGGACACACGCCGCCCGAGATGGCTTGCGGGATGCCGGACAGCTTCAGGGTGAGTTCGGTGATGATGCCGAGCGTGCCCTCGCTCCCGACCATGAGCCGGGTGAGATCGTAACCTGCCGCCGATTTCCGCGCCCGCCGCGACGTCCGCATCACCTCGCCCGAGGGTGTCACGACCGCGAGCGACAGCACGTTGTCCTTCATGGTGCCGTAGCGCACCGCATTGGTGCCCGAGGCGCGCGTCGCCGCCATGCCGCCCAGGGACGCGTCGGCACCGGGGTCGATGGGGAAGAACAGGCCGTGGTCGCGCAGGTGCAGGTTCAGCGCCTTGCGGGTCACGCCGGGCTCGACCACGCAATCGAGGTCTTCGGCATGGACGGTCAGGATCCGGTCCATCCCGGAGGTATCGACCGAGATCCCGCCATAGGGCGCATTGACATGCCCCTCGAAGGACGTGCCGGTCCCGTAGGGGACCATCGGCACGCGTTGGGCCGCGCAGAGCTGGACGATCTCGACCACCTCGTCGGTCGAGTGCGGGAACACCACGGCGTCCGGCGGCTGGGCCGCCACGGAGGTGCGCGTGTTGGCGTGCAGTTCGCGGATGCTTCGCCCGGTCGCGAAGCGGTTGCCGAAACGCCGCGCCAGGGTCTCCATCACGATCCCGAGGGCGGCCTCGGGGGGCCGCCGGGATTGGGCGAAGGCGACACGAGCCGCGTCTTGAACGAACATCGTCGTGCTCCTGTGCCTCGGGGCCGCGGAGATCCACCGTCATGTGATGACGGCAGCAGCGAGGTGGATCATAGCGGCGAAGCGCGCGACAGTCTCGGGGGCTCGCAAGATGAGGCCGAATCGTCTCGCGGTGACGGAAGACGTCGCCGACGACAGGCCGCC
>CAXTME010000231.1:0-2135 GCA_964245215.1 uncultured Lichenihabitans sp. | reverse complement strand
GGGCAGCGACCCGCCCTCGGGCACGGCCGAGCGGAGCAGCGACAGCGCCTGCGGGGTCGACCAGAGCACCGCGCCATCGCGATCGATGGCGACGAGCGACGAACCCGCCGTGTCGAGCGCGGCGCGCGCACTCTGCGCGGCGCGCGCATTGGTCAGGTGCACCCGGATGCGGGCCAGGAGTTCGTCGAGGATGATAGGCTTCGTGACATAATCGACGCCCCCGGCCGCGAGACCCGCGACGACATGTTCCGTTTCGCTCAAGGCCGTCATGAAGATGACCGGAACGTGGGAGGCCGGCCCGGCCTTGAGGCGCCGGCAGGTTTCGAAGCCGTCGATGCCCGGCATCATGGCGTCGAGCAGGATGAGGTCCGGCGTCACCCGTCCCACCAGGGCCACGGCCTGCTGGCCGCCGGTCGCGACGAGCGCGGTATGACCGGCGCGCTCCAGGGCCTCGGTCAGGAAGCCCAGCGTCTCGGGCGTATCGTCCACCACGAGCACGATGTCGCGCAGCCCGCCGGCATCGCCCTTCACGGGTTCGGATCCTCCTGCGACACCACGGCCAGGCGCTCGTCCCCGACACCACGCGCCGCGCGACCCGCCACGGTGTCGAGCACGGCCGCGTAAGCGTCGAAATCGAACCGCGCGATGTGACGCCGCAACGTGGCGACGAGCGCCACCTGGTCCGGATCGGCCGCGAGTTCGGCAAGCTTCGCTTCGATGCCTCGCACATACCCGATGGCACCGAGGCGCAGCAGTTCGGCCACCGCCTCCGGGGCAGGGTCGGTCGCGATACGGGGCTTCACGTCGCGTTCGCCCGGAAGCTCGCTGCCCTCTATCCACGTCAAGGCCAGCAAGGCTTCGATCAGGTCGAGCAACCGCGCGAGATCGAAGGGCTTCGGCAGAACCGCATCGTGCGGCGGCGCGCCGTCGTCCGCCGCGGCCGAGGCCCCGCTTTGACGCGGCTCCCGCCCGTCCGACCGGGTCACGGCCGACGACAGTTCCCCAAGATTGGCCGACATCATGAGGATCGGCGTGTCGAGCCCACGGCTGCGCAGCATCCGGGCGAGGTCCCAGCCGCTCATGCCCGGCATGGAGACGTCGAGGACGAAGAGGTCGGGGGCCACGTCCTCGATCAGCGCCAGGCAGGTCGGGCCATCGCGGGCGCTCAGCATCGAGAAGCCGAGTGGCTCGAGGATGGCCCGCATCAGGGCCTGCTGCTCGGCATCGTCGTCGACCACGAGCAACGTCCGGCGGCGTCCCCGGTAGCCGCTGAGATCGCGCCGCGCCAGGGCGGGCTCGGGCGCGTCGACCGCCGCCAGCATGAGCCGGACCCTGAAGCTCGACCCTGCCCCGTCCGGTCCGGGACTGGTGACCGCGATGTCGCCACCCATCAGTTCGGTCAGGAGTTTCGTGATGGTGAGCCCGAGGCCGAGGCCCGGTACCGCATCGGCCACGGCCTGCGGGCCGCGGTCGAAGGGTTCGAAGATGCGCTCGCGATCGGCCGCCGCGATCCCCGTGCCGCTGTCGTCGATCGACAGCGTCGCAATCTGGCTGCGGTAGGCGACTCTCAAACCAACGTGGCCACGCGACGTGAACTTGATGGCATTGGACAGGAGGTTGATGAGGATCTGCCGGAGCCGCTTCTCGTCGGTCCGCACGACGGCGGGCAGGTCCTCGAGCCCGGCGACCCTGAAATCGAGGCCCTTGGCGGTGGCCTGGAGGCGGAACATGTCGACGAGCCCGGCGAAGAACTCGCCCGTCCGCACCGCATTGCGTTGGATCTGCAAGCGCCCCGACTCGATCTTCGAGACGTCGAGCAATCCGTCGATGAGCCCGCTCAGATGTTCGGCCGAGCGGCGGATCACCTTGATGCCGCCCTGCCGCGCCAGGGGGATGTCGGTGTCGCGTTCCAGAAGCTGCGCGTAGCCCAGGACGGCGTTGAGGGGCGTGCGCAACTCGTGGGAGAGTCCCACCACATAGCGGCTCTTGGCGAGATTGGCGGCCTCGGCCACGTCCTTGGCGCGTTGCAGCGCCGCATCGGTCCGCCGATGCGCCTCGATCTCCTGCAGCAGCAGGGCGGTCTGCCGGCCGGTCTCCTCCTCGGCGACGCGGCGGCTCTCGCCGGCGAGCACGAA
>CAXTME010000230.1:0-2252 GCA_964245215.1 uncultured Lichenihabitans sp. | reverse complement strand
TGGATGCCGGTCTCAGCGGGCCGCAACGGGCCGGGGCTCGATTGTTCGAATTTCACCTCGCTCGTGTTCAACACGACGCTCGGCATCAAGCTGCCGACCGCCATCGCGGACCTGGCCGAAACCGTCGTGGTGGGTGGGGTAATCGGGGCACCGTGACACTGGCCCGCATCGCGCCGACATCCTACGAGGATGCCGTCGCGACGCTGCGCCCCGCCGACCTGCTTTTTATCCGCAGCGATGCCGGCCGGCTGTCGCATGTCGTGCTGTGGATCGGCGAGGTTCATGGCACGCCGTCGTTCATCGATTGCACGGATGCGGTGCGGCAGAGCGTCGGAGGCGACGAAATTCCCAGGGGTGTTCAGGTGCGGCCATTCCTTGCCGACAGTTGGTATGGCCGGCGCTTCGCCTATGCCCACCGGCTCGAAAATCTCGGCACCGGTTCGGGAGCGGGGTCGGTGTTCGGGGACGGGGGCGACGCGTGAACCAACTACGTCTCGCCCGTCCTCATCAACTCACTTTGTGTGCCGATCTTGAGCTAAGCCATTGGATGGCGAACGACGACCGGGAGGAGGTACCTGGAGCGCCCTTCGACACGACCGCGTGCCGCGGTCGGCTCAGGACGAGGAGCCGTGGGTTTCCTGAAGAGTCCTCATGCTGAGCCGGCCCGCAGGGCCGTGTCGAAGCACGCAGGGGCTCGGCCAGGGGTACCCGATCGCTCGTTGTCGATTGAGCGGCCGTTGACACCGGAGCTGACGACGTCTCGCTGACGGAGGACGAGTGCGCCTGGCTCACTTTCCGATGTAGCGCTCGAGCGGCTCGACGTGGTCGATCAAGCCTTTGCGCTTCATGAAATCGGCGAAGCTCGCGTAACGCACCGGGTCGGTCGCGGCGGGGTCGGCCGAGAGGCGCGGTAGGGTAGCGGCCCAGGCGAGCTTGTTCAGCGTGTCGTCGAGCTTCGGATAGGCCTTGATGAAGGCCGCCCAGGCATCGTCCGGATAGTCGAGGATGTAGAGCTGGGCGGCCCCGACGGCATCGAGGAAGGGGCGGACGAAGGGGGCGTGGCTCTTCTCGACCGAGGTGACGAAGATCGATTCATCGTAGGCCGGCACGCCGTGCTCCTCGGGGAAGAACAGCTTGCCCGGATGACCGGCGATCTGCATCTCGAAGAACTCGACGTTGCGGTAGGCACCCACCACCGCGTCGACCTGCCCGGTGATCAACGGTTCCGTCAGCGCGAAATTGACGTTGATGAGCTTGACGTCGTCGAGCTTCAGTCCGGCGCTTTCGAGCATCGTGCCGAGGAGAGCGGTTTCATAGCCCGCCACCGAATAGCCCACCGTCTTGCCCTTGAGGTCGGCGAGCGATTTGATGGGGCCGCTGGCCAGCACCATCACGGTGTTCAACGGCGTCGCGATCGAGGTTCCGACGCGCTGGATCGGCAGGCCGGCCGCAACGTCGAGGTAGAAGTTCGGTTGGTAGGTGAGCGCGATGTCGCCCTGGCCGGCCGCCACGAGGCGCGGCGGCATGGAGGGATCGGCCGGCTCCACGAAGGTGACGTCGAGCCCTGCGCGGGCGAAGAAGCCCTTCTCCTTGGCGATGACGATCGCCGCGTGCACCGGGTTGACGAACCAGTCGAGCAGCAGCGTCACTTTCTGGGGCGCTGCGGCGACCGGCGTCGCCGGGACGGGCGTCTCGGCCGCCTGGGCCGGGCCGAAGCCGGCCGAGAGGCCGAGCAGCAGTGTCGTCACGAGGGCGAGAAGGCGCATTCATCAATCTCCGGCACGGGTTGAAAGGTCGGCGAGGGTGTCGGGCGCCCAGAACACGAGGCGGCGCGTCAGCACGCCGACCGCCCCCCACAGGGCGAGCGAGAACACCACGAGGATCGTGAGCCCGGCGAAGACCGTGTCGGTCTGCATGCGCGCGTTGGCGTGCAGCATGACGAGGCCGAGGCCCGATGAGGACCCGACCCATTCGCCCACGACGGCGCCGAGCGGCGCCACGGCGGCCGCGACCCGGAGGCCCGAGGCCAGGGCCGGCATGGCGGCGGGCAGGCGAAGCAGAATGAGCGTATCGCGGCGGCTCGCGCGATTGAGGCGCGCGAGGTCGATCAGGCCCTCGTCGGTGCGGCGCAGGCCCTCGAAGAGGCTGGTCGACACGGGAAAGAAGATGATCAGCGCCGCCATGGCGAGCTTCGACGTGATGCCGAACCCGAACCAGACGACCAGCAGCGGCGCGATGGCGAAGACCGGCAG
>CAXTME010000229.1:0-2329 GCA_964245215.1 uncultured Lichenihabitans sp. | reverse complement strand
AGGCCGCGAGGTCCGCCACCACCATGTCGAGCACCGGGAAGCCCTCCCGGGTCACGCGCAAGCGACCGGACGACGAGCGCTCGACGAGGCCGTCGACGATAAGACTGTCGATCCGGCTGCGGTCGAGCGACCGGCCCGAAAGCGCTTCGAAACGCGCGGGGTCGATGCCTTCGTTGAGGCGCAGGCCCATCAGCAGGAATTCGTCGCCCTGTTCTTCCGCCGACAAGCTCTCGTCGCTGACGATCCCGTGCCCTTCACCTTCCACGACCGTCAGCCACATTTCGGGATGGCGCTCGGTCGAATGGGCGCGGCGGCCCGTGGGCGTCAGGACACGGCCATGGGCTCCGGGACCGACGCCGGCATATTCGCCGTAGCGCCAGTAGACGAGGTTGTGGCGCGACTCGGCGCCAGGCCGCGCATGATTGGAGACTTCGTAGGCCGGCAGGCCGCGTGACGAGGTCAGGTCCTGGGTCACCTCCCAGAGCGCCCGCGCCTGTTCGGGGTCCGGCACCGTGAGCTTGCCCGCTTTGTAGAGTCGCTCGAACATCGTGTCGGGCTCGATGGTGAGCTGGTAGAGCGACAGGTGTTCGGCCGCGCGGTCGATGGCCCCCGCCAGTTCCGCTTTCCACGCCGCCGGGCTCTGGCCGGGACGCGCGTAGATCAGGTCGAAGGAGAAGCGATCGAAATGCGCGGCCGCGACCGCCACGGCCGCCAGGGCTTCCTCGGCGGTGTGGAGCCGACCGAGTGCCTTGAGGTCGGGGTCGTTCAGCGCCTGGACGCCGAGCGACACGCGGTTGATGCCGGCCGCCCGGTAGCCCCGGAAGCGCGTCGCCTCGACGCTGGTGGGGTTGGCTTCCAGCGTGACTTCGGCGGAGGGGTCGATCGTCCAATGGCGCCCGATGGTGTCGAGGATGCTGCCGACCGTGGCAGGGTTCATGAGCGACGGCGTGCCGCCGCCGAAGAACACCGACGTGACGGTGCGGCCCGGCACCAGCGCGGCCCGGTGGGCGAGTTCCTGGCGGAAGGCAGCGAGAAAGCGCGCCTCGTCGACCGGTGCCTGGCGCACGTGGCTGTTGAAGTCGCAATAGGGACATTTCGACAGACAGAACGGCCAATGGACGTAGATGCCGAAGCCGGGGTCTGTGGAACCGGTGACGTTCATGAGGCGTCTATGCCACGCCTTGGGGTGTGCGGTCACCTGTCATTGCGATGCAGTCGCCAGGTTGGCGCGCGACTGCAGCCCAGCATGCGGCACGGTCGTGCACACGGCGCAGCCGAGCGTCGACGACCTCGCCGCAGTGCTAAGCACCGGGCGAGCCGATCGGACCACGTCGAACCTCCTCAAACGAGCGCGAAAAGCCGCCGCGCCATGATCTGGAAGGCGCGGGCGCGATGTGACAGGGCTTCGCTTCCGTCGTCGGGAATGCCGTGTTTTTCCTCGGCCGTCATCTCACCGAACGTGCGTTCGTGTCCATCGGGTTCGAACAACGGATCATAACCGAAGCCTTGGTGCCCACGGGGCGGGTGAACGATCCTGCCGAAAACCTTGCCTTCGACCCATTCCCGACGGCCGTCGGGCCAAGCCAGCACCAGGGCGGCCACGAAATGGGCCCGCCGCCGCTCGGGAGAACGGGCGCCCTTACCGTCGAGCAGCCGCTCGATCCGCGCCATGGCGCCGGCGAAATCCTTGTCCGGGCCGGCCCAACGCGCCGAATACAAACCAGGGTCGCCGTCGAGCGCATCGACGCAAAGCCCCGAGTCGTCGGCGAGTGCCGGCAAGTCGGCGGCCCGAGCCGCGGCAGCGGCCTTGATCTCGGCATTCTCCACGAAGGTCGAACCCGTCTCCTCGGGTTCGGGCAGGTCGAGCTCCCCGGCCGACAGCACTTCCACGCCGAAAGGCCGTAACAGGTCGCGGAATTCCTGTAGCTTGCCTGCATTGTGGGTCGCGATGACGAGACGGCGCAGGATGGGGTCGGGCATGGCGGAGATCTCTGACGTCGATGGCTGGGTGAAGGCGTGCCCCTGCTCCAGTGAAGGACGCGGGAGTGCCCCTAGCGCGTTAAGCCTGGTTTGACCAGAACGAAGCCCAAGTCAGCCCTCATGCTACCTTGGTGCCGACCTCTGGCAGGCCATCGACCTCCTGATGTTAGCGAATTGGCTCGCATTCGAGCGACTCGAGACATCTTGGCTTTACCTCGAAGGTCGCCTGGTCTTGCCGGGGTGGTCGGCAACGTCTTTCCTTCCGTTGCGTAAGGGGGCAGGTACGGCATGGGAACGGCAGATGTTGTGATCGTCGGGGCGGGCCCCTATGGATTGTCGCTGGCCGCCC
>CAXTME010000228.1:0-2382 GCA_964245215.1 uncultured Lichenihabitans sp. | reverse complement strand
TTCTTCTGCACGGCCGAGATCACGCACGAGGCGGGCCAGACCCGCAACGAGCCTGGCCCGCTCGATGCGAAAGACCGCTTCGACCGTCCGGCGTGTCTCGCCTGCATCCATGCCACCTTCTCGGCCGCGGCGATCAGGCGGGCAAGCTGGAAGCCGCCGGCAGGCTCAGTTGCCGAGGCCGCCGAACGCGCCGGCCGGGCCAAGAGTGCCGGCGAGCTTCTCGCGCAGCCGGCCACGCCGCTCCTGGAAGTCCGGCGGCAGGCTCTCGGCGAAGTCGGCCATGTCGAACAGCGGCCGGATCTCGATCTCGCTCGGCCCCGACATGGGGTTGGGGCAGCGCTTCACCCACGCGACTGCCTCGTCCATGTCCCTGACCTCCCAGATCCAGAAACCGGCGACCAGCTCGCGCGCCTCGGCGAACGGCCCGTCGAGGACGGTGCGGCTGGCGCCATCGAACGCGACACGCCTGCCCTTGGACGAGGGCGTCAGGCCGTCTGCGGCAAGCACGATCCCGGCGTTGACCAGCTCTTCGTTGAACCTGCCCATCGCCTCGAACGCCTCGGTTGAAGGGGTCACGCCTTTCTCGCTCTCCTCGGTCGCTTTTACGAACACTATCACACGCATCGTCTGTCTCCTTGTTCGAGCCGGCCTGGTTGGTGCGGCATCAGGACGACGAACGGAGGTTCAGGAAATCGACATCCCCCCCGTATATTTTTGTCCCCGTCCATGGGTTGTCTGCGACTGTAAGTCTTGGCGCCCTCGAAGTCCGGCAAGAAAAGCAAGGCCTTCTTTTCTGAAGAAAAGAAGCAAAAGACTTTTGGTCCGGCTGTCGCGGAGGTTCCTTCAGCGCGCGCGCAAGGGAACAAAAGTTTTTTGGTTCTTTTTCTCAAAAAAGAACTGCTTGCCTTTACCTCCCGAAAGGCGGGTGTCAGGCGGCGCCGTCGATACGCACCAGCGCCTCCAAAAGATCTCCCCCTGGCCGGCCCTGATCCCCGAACAGCCTGCCCTGGACGCCGATCACCAGCGGTAGTGCCTCGCGCAAGGCCGTCATGCCGGCCGGCGTGATGGCGACCTGCTTGGCGAGCGCGTTTCCTGGCGAGGGTGTCCGCCGGACCATCCGTTTCTGCTCGAGCGCCCTCAGCACGTTGGACACCTGCATGGGGTGGACATCCCCAAACCGCGCCAACTCGGATTGGGTCGCTGCCGAGCCGTCGCGCGCCATCCAGGCCACCAGCGTCAGCGTGACGAACTGAAGGTGGGTCAGGTCCATCGGGCGCAGCGCCTGCTCAACCTCGCGCTGGTAGCGATGCACCACCCGCCACATGACGAAGCCCACCGCGTTCTGTGGGGCACCGAGCGAGATGGTCGCAAACAGCTCCTGGATCGCGGGGGCGTCTGGGGTCATCGCACGCCTTGTAGCGCTGCCGACGGCAGTGTTGGAGGGGTTGAACTCCTGCCGGCCCTTATATAAATGCGTTTATATAGAGAAAACACGGATCCTGTCATGGCTGACCGCAAGCTGGACATCGCCTTCTGGAACTACGACCGCACTCGGATGCTGGCCGACGGCACGGTCGGCATCGGCGGTGTCGATGCGACTTTCCACAGCGCCCGCATCGTGCCCGAGATCTTCGAGGCAATGATACGCAGGCGCGCCTACGACGTCTCGGAACTGGGGATGACCTACTTCCTGCGCACCTTCGCGGGCGGCCAATCGCCGTTCCTCGCGATCCCGGTCTTTCCGGTGCGCTCGTTCCGCCACGGGGCGATCTACATCAACAAGGCCAGCGGCATCGCCCGGCCGCAGGACCTCGCCGGCAAGCGGATCGGGGAACTCGCGTTGTACGGCCACGACGGCGGAGTGATGCCAAAGGGCATCCTCTCCGACGATTACGGCCTGAAGCCCGAACAGAGCCGCTGGATCGTGGGCGGGATCGACTTCCCGATGGACCCGATCGACTTCGTTGTGCACCCGGTGCCGGACGGCGTGGACGTGGAATGGGCGGGCAGGCACGTCGACCTTGGCCACATGCTCGAGCGGGGCGAGATCGACGCGCTGATCTCCGCCGACGTGCCGGAATGCGTGCTGGCACACTCACCCAAGGTCGGCCGGCTGTTCGAGGACTACGACGCGGTCGAGCGCGACTACTACAGGCGCACGGGCATCTTCCCGATCATGCACGCCGTCGTCGTCACGCGCGAGCTCGCCGACGCAGAGCCCGAACTGGTGAAATCCATCTACCGCGGCTTCTGCACCGCCAAGGATCGGATGGCCGAGCAATACGTGAAGGGCATGACCTTCAACAACATGACCGTGATGCTGCCCTGGCTGACCAAACTGATCAGCGATGACCGCGCGTTGATGGGCGATGATTGGTGGCC
>CAXTME010000227.1:0-2394 GCA_964245215.1 uncultured Lichenihabitans sp. | reverse complement strand
CTCGCGGCGCCTATCGCCGCCCAGGGGGTCTGACCATGGCGACCGCCTTGGCATTGAAGGACGTCAACAAGCTCTACGAGCGACGCGGGAAGACGCCCGTCCATGCCGTCAAGACGCTCAACATGGACGTGCAGCAGGGCGAGATTGTCGCGTTGCTGGGGTCCTCCGGCTGCGGCAAAACGTCGACTCTGCGCATGATCGCCGGCTTCGAGGAGGCGACCTCGGGCACCATCACGCTCGCCGGCCGCACCATCAACAACCTGCCGCCGTCGGGCCGCAACGTCGCCATGGCGTTCGAAGGCTACTCGCTCTACCCGCCGCTGACCGTGCGCGAGAACATCGCCTTCGCGCTGAAGAGCGCCCGCGTGTCGCGGGAGGAGACGGATCGCCGCGTGGCCGAGATCGCGGCCCTGGTGGAGATCGAAGCGATTCTCGACCGCTACCCGTCGTCGATCTCGGGCGGCCAGCAGCAACGCGCCTCTTTGGCGCGCGCGCTCGTGCGGCGGGCCGACCTCTACCTGCTCGACGAGCCGATGGGACAGTTGGAACCGCAATTGCGCTCCGTCCTGCGGGGACGCATCAAGAACCTCCTGAACCACCACAGGATGACGGCCATCTTCGTCACGCATGATCAGACCGAGGCCAACGCTCTGGCGGACCGGATCGCGGTCATGGAGGGCGGCGTGCTCCAGCAGTTCGCCAGCGAGAAGGACCTGAAGGCGCAGCCCGCCAATCTCTACGTCGCGACCTTCATCGGTGAGCCGCCCATGAACGTTTTCGAAGCCCGGGTCCGGCAGAGCGGCGGTGCGGCGGTCCTCGACGTCGACGGCGGCCCGACCCTGGATTTCGGCGGTGCCGGCCTCGGCCCGCGGGCCAGAGCGGCGTTGGGCTCGCGCGGCAAGGCCGTGGTCGGCGTCCGACCCCATAAGGTCAGGATGGGCGCCGGGCCGTTCTCGGCCAAGCTGGTCTCGAACCAGTGGCTCGGCGATCAGGCCCATGTGGCCATGGAGGTCGCGGGCAAGCTGATGGTCGGCGTATCGTCGAGCCGCGTGCGGACCGCGATGGGCAGCACCCTGGCGTATGACCTCGCGGCGGCCGACCTGCATCTCTTCGACGCCGAGAACGGCCTCGCCATCCTGCACGGGCTCGACGGCTGATGGCCCGCGATCTGCTGATCGGCGTCGACGCCGGGACCTCGGTGATCAAGTCGGTCGCCTTCACGCAGGAGGGCGAACAGGTGGGCAGTTTCGCACTGCCGAACCACTACCAGGCGGTCGACGGCGTCGGTGCCGAGCAGGACATGGGGAAGACCTGGGCCGATACGGCCGCGACCCTGCGAGGCCTCGCGGCGAGCGTGCCGCAACTCGACGCCCGCGCGGCCGCGATCAGCGTCACGGCCCAGGGCGACGGGACCTGGCTGGTCGATGCGGAGGGCGAACCGGCGGGCCCCGCGCTGATCTGGCTCGACGCCCGTGCGGGTGGGCTCACGGCCGACCTGCGCAGAGCGCCGGCGGGCCGTCGCCACTTCGAACAAACCGGCTCCGGTCTCGCGGCCTGCCAGATGGGGCCGCAGCTCCTGTGGCTGGCGGAACATCGGCCGGACATGATGACGAAGGCCACGACCGCCCTGCACGCCAAGGACTGGCTCTACTTCAAGCTGACCGGCGATCGTGCGACCGACCCTTCGGAGGGCATCCATTCGTTCGGCGATTTTCGGACATCGGCCTATGCGGAGCCGGTGATCGAGGGGCTCGGGCTCGCGGATCGCCGGCGTCTGCTGCCGCCGATGATCGACGGATCCTCCCGGACAGGCTCGCTGAGTCGCGGTGCGGCCCGCGAGATCGGCTTCGGCGAAGGTCTGCCGGTGTGCCTCGGGCCCATCGACATCGTGGCGACGGCGCTCGGCGCCGGGATCTACGACCGGCACGAGGCGACCGGCTGCACGATCGTGGGGTCGACGGGCATTCACATGCGGATCGCCCGTTCGGCCGACGAGGTGAACCTCAACCCGGACAGCACCGGCTATACGCTGGCCTTCCCGGTCCCCGGCACCTTCGCGCAACTGCAATCCAACATGGCCTCGACCTTGAACATCGACTGGCTGGTCGATCTCGCGCGCGGCGTGCTGAAGCAACACGGGGTGGCGAAATCCCGGGCCGACATCTTCGCCGACCTCGACGACCACGTCATGGCGGCCGAGGCCGGCACGCTGCTCTATCACCCCTACATCTCGGACGCAGGCGAGCGCGGCCCCTTCGTCGACGCAGCCGCGCGGGCGCAGTTCCACGGCCTGTCGCAGCGTCACAGTTTCAATGACCTCATGCGGGCCGTCTACGAAGGCCTGGCTTTCGCGGCGCGCGATTGTTACGCCGCGATGGGCGCCATGCCGCCGGA
>CAXTME010000226.1:2174-2473 GCA_964245215.1 uncultured Lichenihabitans sp. | reverse complement strand
GATCTTCGCCGAGCGCTTCGACAACCGTGTGCTCGCGGTCCGCTCGCGCCGAACGGGCCGGCTGGACTACCTCGTGCACCAGCTCGGACTGGCCCTCGGGGGTCGGCCGGGGGCGAGCTTTGCCAACCGCTTGATGCTTCCGGTGAGCAATGACACGCTGCTGCGCGTCGTTCGCCGCCGGTCACGGCGGCCCGCAGAGCCGCTGAACATCGTCGGCATCGATGACTGGGCGTTCCGTCGAAATCATCGATATGGCACTGTCGTCTGCGATCTCGAGCGACGAAGAATCGTGAGGCTTT
>CAXTME010000226.1:0-2164 GCA_964245215.1 uncultured Lichenihabitans sp. | reverse complement strand
GCTTTTGCCCGACCGTGAAACCGCGACCGTCGAGGCTTGGCTCGCGAACCATCGTGACATCAAGATCGTGTCGCGCGACCGCGGTGGTGGCTATGGCGCGGCTGCCGCAAAGGCGCTCCCCGACGTCGTTCAGATTGCCGACCGGTGGCACCTGATGGAGAACGCCAGCACGGCCTTTCTCAGCGCGGTGCGCAAGTCCATGCGGGCGGTCCGGGCCGCGGTCGGTGAGACGGTGATCAACGCGGCGCTGCTCACCTCGGCGGAACGGCTGCAGTACGAGGGGTACCTGCGGCGCCAGGAGACCAACGCGGCCATCCTGTCGCTCGCCAAGGACGGCATGCCGATCCGGCAGATCACGAGACAGACGGGGCGCAGCCGCAAACTTGTGCGCCAGGTGATCCAAGGTGAGCACACCGACATGTTCCGGGTCCGGCAGTGTTCTCTTGAGGCACACCTGCCTTTGCTCGACGACTTATGGGCGTCCGGCTGCCGCAATGGAGCCGAGTTGTGGAGGCGACTGAGGATGCAGGTGCTGTCGCGGGAGTGGTTGGAATTTGAAGGCGGCGTAATCTCCAGGTTGTCCAACCCCTGACCCGGCGCGTCAACGCCGAGGGAGATTACGCCATGGAAGGTAGTACGACGAAACCGGCGCCTGACGCGACCGCTAGCGCGCTTTTCGATAATTGGTTCGATCCGATCGAGACAGAAGTGCGCACGAAGGTGCGCGGCTTCATCGAAGCGATGATCGAAGAAGAATTGAGCACGACCCTCTGTCGTCCGCGCTACGGCCGTCACCTCGGTTCACCGGGGGAGGATGGCAAGGGTGCGCCGATGGGCGGCCATCGTCATGGCCACCGGAAGCGGTCGCTCACCGGGACATTCGGGCCAACCGAGATCTCCGTCCCCCGCGCACGGTTGGCGGGCGAGGATGGTAGGACGACCGAATGGAAGAGCCAGTCGCTCAGGGCGTATCAGCGCCGCACCCAGGCTGCTGAGGCACTGATCGCCTCGGCCTATTTGTCCGGGACCAACACGCGGCGGGTGCGCCGCGCTCTGGCGGCGGTCTTTGCCAAGGGGGTCGGCAAGGACATCGTCAGCCGGACGTGGCGCAAGGTCAAAGGCGATTGGGACGGCTGGAACAGCCGGTCGGTGGCCAAGGAGCCGATCATCCGTCTCATCCTCGACGGGACGGTGGTTCGGGTCAGGCTCGACAAGAGAGCGACATCGATCTCCCTTCTTGTCGCCCTTGGGGTGCGGCAGGACGGCCAGAAGGTGCTGTTGGCAGTGAAGAATATGGGAGGCGAGAGTGAAGCGGCCTGGCGGGCGCTGCTCGACGATCTCGTCAAGCGGGGCCTGAAGACGCCGGAATTGGTCATCGTTGATGGCGGTTCCGGCCTCGACGCGGCCCTGGCGGCGCTCTGGTCGGACGTTCCGGTCCAGCGCTGCACGGTGCACAAGCATCGTAACCTGCTGGCACATGCGCCGGAGCGGCTACACGAGGAACTCTCCAACGATTACAGAGACATGATCTATGCGGAAACGGCTAAAGAGATCGAAACCCGTCGCAAGGCCTTCCTCCGGAAATGGCGGCTGAAATGCCAGGCCGTCGCCACCAGCCTCGAGGAAGCCGGCGTCCGGCTTTTCACATTCACGCGGTTTCCAGCAGACCAATGGAAGTCGATTCGCACCTCGAATGCCATCGAGAGGCTGCATGAAGAGTTCAAGCGGCGGATCAAGACGCAAACCGTGCTGCCGGCCGCCGAGACCGCTGCCATGATGTTCTGGGCGCTCATGGCGTCAGGCCAGATCATCATGCGCAAGGTCAACGGCTGGAAAACCCTTGCCGAAAAGCCGTCCGATCAACCCATTGACCTTGCCGCATGATCGGATAGCCTCATCACGCTGGAGATCGCGCCAAAGCAATTCCAACCAACTTCGCGACGGCACCCAGTGAGCATGGGACGGATCCCACTCCACTCGAGCAACAATATACCGGTCGATTCGATGACGATCGGATGCACGAGATACAGCGAGAACGAGATGCTGCCGAGCCAAGTCAAGACTGCGGGAACTCGAAACCGGAGCGACTTGTCGGCAATCACCAGCACCAGAAGCAAAACGCCGTAAACGAAGCCCCATCGCGGAAAACCGAAGCCCGGAGTGT
>CAXTME010000225.1:0-2579 GCA_964245215.1 uncultured Lichenihabitans sp. | reverse complement strand
TGGTCTGGATGTCGCGGCGACGCAGAACCGTGTGCAGCGCCTGCTCGATATACTCGGGCTGGCCTTCCTCGACCATGATCACGGCTGTCTTGCCCAAGCAAAATTCGACCACCTCGTCTTCGATCACCGGATAAGTGACGTTCATGACGTAGACCGGCACCAGCGTATCGCCGTAGATGTCGGCGAGACCCAGATATTGCAGCGCCCGCATCAGGTTGTTGTACATCCCGCCCTGGACGATGATGCCGATATCGCTGTCCTCGGGGCCGAAATGCTCGTTGAGCTTGCGGTTCTTGATAAAAGCGACGGCGGCAGGCCAGCGGACCTCGAGCTTCTCCTTTTCCTGGACGTAGGCGGCGGGCGGCAGCACGATGCGGCTCAAGTCTCGCCGGGGGTTCTCGAGCGCGTCTTTCAATGTGAAGTGCGGTCGCACGTTGTCCTTGGCGACGAACTGGCCGTGAACGTGGCATGTCCGGATGCGCACTTCGAGCATCACCGGGGTGTTCGATGCTTCGGACAGTTCGAAGCCGTCCTCGACGGCCTTGACAACGCTCTCGAGGTTGGGACGCGGATCGAGCAGCCACATCTGCGACTTCATCGCATAGGCGTGGCTGCGCTCCTGCATGATGGAGGAACCCTCGCCGTAGTCTTCGCCGATAACGATCAGCGCGCCGCCCATCACGCCGCCGGACGACAGATTGGACAGGGCGTCGGACGCGACATTCGTGCCCGCCGTGGACTTCCAGGTCACGGCCCCGCGCAGCGGATAATGCACAGAGGCCGACAGCATCGCGGCGGCCGCAGCCTCGGACGCCGAGGACTCGAAGTGAACCCCGAGGTCGTCGAGCACGTCCTTGGCGTCTGCCAGCACGTCCATCAGATGCGAGATGGGAGAACCCTGGTAGCCGCCGACGTAGGACACACCGGATTGCAGCAGGGCCTTGGTGATCGCCAGGATACCTTCGCCACGGAAGATGTCGCCGTCACCGAGCTTCAGGTCTTCGACTTCGCGCGCAAACGATCGTTCGGCCATTCGATCCTCCTTGAGCAAAAGGGTCGGGCGGGCCGCACCGCGTCGCGGCTGTCGAAGCCCGGAATGTCTCGAGATCTATGCAGCCTCATAGAACCGGCACCCGATGTCAACGGCGGGAACGATGTAGCTGCGGCCGCCTCCTCCACCACGCTACGCGTGGCCCCCGTTCAAACTGGATGGAAGCGCCTGAAAGGCGGTGGAGGAGGCTGGTCAACACTATCGACAGCAACTTCGTGCCGCAAAGCCTTGCAGTCGTCTGTTTAACACGCTTCGCCTGCCCTCAACATAGGCGCGCGACCCACTTGGCAGACTGTCGAATAAAGCTTTAGACTTAAACCAATCCGGCTGCGCTTTCATGCGCTTGCGGTCGTCTCCAGTGGGGTGGTCCAATGCACGCCGTTTCACGCCGTCAAACCCTGGCGCTCGGCGCCGGCGCCTTCATCGCGAGCGTCCTGGCCGGAAAGATCCCCGCGAAGGCGGGCGACGCCGGAACGCTGACGATCGCGTTCAACGTCAACGTTCCGTCGTTCGACCCGACCACCGGCCCATCGGCCGTCAACCCGACGATCCAGGCGGTCTATCGCTCGATCTTCGACCAGTTCGTCGGACAGAAGCCGGATCTCTCCTTCGAGCCGGGATTGCTCACGGCCTGGGGGTGGTCCGACGACAAGACCAAGGTCTGGATGGACGTTCGGCCGAACGTGAAGTGGCACGACGGATCGCCGTTCACGCCCGAGGACGTCGTGTGGTCGCTGACCCGCGCCGGCGACCCCAAAGGCGCAAACCCGATCTCGTTCGTCTGGTCCAAGATCAACAATTTCAAGGTCGATGGCCAGCGCATCACGGCGGACGTCGCGTCCTTCGATCCGACGCTGTTCAAGTGGATGGCGTTCCTGACCGGCTACGTGCTGCCCAAGGCCTATTACGAGAAGGTCGGGGCCGACGGGTTCGAGAAGAAGCCGGTCGGCACCGGGCCCTACATGGTCGACGCCTACGAGGGCAATGCTTTTCTCCGCCTGAAGGCCAACCCGAACTATTGGGGTGGCAAGCCGCCCTTCGAGACCGTGGTGTTCAAGTTCGTGACCGACGCCACGAGCCGCGCCGCGGAAATTGAGAGCGGCTCCTCCGACATCACGCTCGAGATCCCCTATGAGGAGTTCGACCGGCTGAAGGCAAAGCCCGGCCTCGCGGGCGCCGCGACGCCGATCTCCGACATCGGCATGATCTTCATCTCCAATACGTCGCCGGCGATGCTCGACAAGAACGTGCGCCTCGCCGCGATCTCCGCGATCGACAAGGAGGCGATCATCAAGCGCCTGCTGCGCGGCTATGGTGTGCCGCTGGCGACGCTCGAAGCGCCGGAATACGCGGCCTACGATTCTTCCATCACGGTGCCGTACGACCCGAAGATGGCGGCCGAACTTCTGAAGAAGAGCGGCTATTCGCCCGAGAAGCCGGTCACGTTCACGATCCAGACGACCCGAGGCTTCAAGCCGAAGGATTACGAGATGATCCAGGCGATCGTCGGCATGTGGCGCAAGGTCGG
>CAXTME010000224.1:0-2618 GCA_964245215.1 uncultured Lichenihabitans sp. | reverse complement strand
CGGGACGGGTGCTCGTCGATGACGTGGACGTCACGCTGAAACGCGGCGAGATCCTGGGTCTGATCGGCGAGTCCGGAGCCGGCAAGTCCACCATAGGTCTCGCCTCGATGGCCTATGCGCGGGCCGGCATGCGCATCACGGGCGGCACGATCACGCTGGCCGGCACGGAACTTCGGGCCTCGACCGCCTAGTACCGCCGACATACGCGCGGAAAAAGCATCGCCTACATCGCGCAGAGCGCCGCAGCCTCGTTCAATCCGAGCATGACCTTGATGGACCAGGTCTGCGAGGCGCCCGTGGTGCACGGCGTCATGACCCGGGTCGAGGCCGAGGTCTACGCCCGCAAGCTGTTTCGCATCCTGCAGCTCCCCAATCCCGACACGATCGGCGAGCGCTACCCCCACCAGGTCTCGGGCGGTCAGTTGCAGCGCGTGATGGCCGCCATGGCCATGAGCTGCCGCCCCGACGTGATCGTGCTCGACGAGCCGACGACGGCGCTCGACGTCACGACCCAGATCGAGGTCCTGGCGCTGCTGCGCGACCTCATCCGCGAGTTCGGCACGGCCGGCCTCTACATCACGCACGACCTCGCCGTGGTGGCGCAGATCGCCCATCGCATCATGGTGTTGCGCCATGGCAAGATGGTCGAGGTCGGCGACGCCCAGCAGATCCTAGAGAACCCCAAGACCGAATATTGCCGGGCGCTGGTGAACGAGCGGCGCGAGGCCGAGCATCTCACGCTGTCGGTCCCCGACAAAGCCGTGCAGCCGATCCTGCGAGTGAAGAACGTGACGGCCGGCTATGGCCCGACGCCGATCGTCAAGAACGCCTCCTTCGACCTCGCCAAGGGCGAGACCCTGGCGGTCGTTGGGGAATCGGGTTCGGGCAAGAGCACGGTGGCGCGGATCATCGTCGGACTGCTGCCGCGCTGGAGCGGTGAGATCGAGCTCCAGGGCAAGGTGTTGTCGCCGGCTTTGGCCCAGCGCCCCGACGATATCCTGCGTCGTCTGCAGATGGTCCACCAGATGCCCGACGTGGCCCTCAATCCCCGGCAGACCCTGGCCCAGATCATCGGGCGGCCGGTGGCGTTCTTCTTCAAGCGCTCGCGCAGCGAAGTCCGCACGCGCGTGCTCGAATTGCTGCGCCTCGTCGGGTTGCCCGAGGAGTTCGCCGACCGGCGGCCCGGCCAGCTCTCGGGTGGCCAGAAGCAGCGCGTCTGCATCGCACGCGCGCTGGCGGCCGAACCCGAGGTCATCATCTGCGACGAGCCGACCTCGGCGCTCGACCCCTTGGTGGCCGAAGAGGTGCTGAAGCTCATGAAGGGGCTGCAGGACGACCTCGGCCTCGCCTATATTTTCATCACGCATGACCTCGGGACCGTCCGCCGCATCGCACATCGGACGGCCGTGATGCTGAAAGGCGAGATCATCGCGCAGGGACCGACCGCCGATATCTTCTCGCCGCCGTTCCATCCCTACACGGAAAAGCTCATCACGTCGGTGCCCGAGATGCACACCACCTGGCTCGACGAGATTCTGGCCGAGCGTTCCTCTACGCCCGCCACCATGAACGCTTCGCCCGATCCGGTGACCGAGGAAGATCCCCGCATCGCGGCGCAGCGTGTCGTCGACAATCCGGCCAAGAAGGGTTCGGCCGAATGGCTCGCGGCCGAGCAACTCTTGCTCGACGGCGCTCCTGGACCGGCGGCCTTCAACGATCTCGAAAGCGAGGTGCAGAAGCTCAAAGGCATGTCGGAGATCTGACGGGCGCGTGCCCGGACCCGAGGCGTTCAACGCGCCGGCCTAAGCCGGCTTCATTCAGCAGTGAAGATAAAGAACCAATCCACACTTTACGAGCCTCATCCCGAGCCGACCGCGGTACGCGGTCGCGTCGAGGGATGCTTCAGAGCGCGCGCTGCCGGCCCTGGGTGCTTCGGCTCGGCTCTATGGGCCGCTCTCCGCCGGCTTCTCCAACGCGCTACGCGCGCTGGAGCCGCAAGCCGGCTCCGCTCAGCATGAAATGGGTGGTACCAACTAAGGTAGTATTACTCCTCGAACTCGGCATTAGCCGCCGCATGAAGCGCCTTCGCGGTCGCGTACGAGGCGTAGAGGTCCCGACGCGTCATCCCGAACTCGGCTGCCAGGCGATCCAGGGTTTCGAGCGAGCAGTCACCGAACAGCGCGCGCACGATGCCGCCCGGGCCGTCTCCTGTCTTGAGGACGGCCATTATCGTCTCCTCGGTGACGTCGACGTTGCTGGCATTGGAGACGGCGCTCAGTCCGATCGCAACGACGCTATAGTTCATGGATCAAGCTCTCGTTTCTTGCGACGGGTCGGAGAGAAGCTCATAGGTGCGCCAAGTCTACAGGGGGTTCGTCGTCGCGTTGAGCCATGACGAACGATCTGACTTTCTCTACCTATGATCTCCGACGCGAGGTCTTGTGAAGCAACGCCTCTCTACTGATCAGACGTCTTACGAGGATCTCGCGCTTCGACAGTGCCGCGCGGACGGCTCTCGCGGCCTTGCGCGGCTCGAGATCGATCGCCGCCGAAACGTCGTAGACATCGCGGACCTTGAACGTCGCGGCCCTGTAGAACAGCTTCTTGGCGAGGATTTC
>CAXTME010000223.1:0-2751 GCA_964245215.1 uncultured Lichenihabitans sp. | reverse complement strand
GCTCGGCGGCATCGACCGCGCCGGCTACCGCACCATGTTCTCGCTCGACGACGAGACCCTGGAAGCCGGCGGCGACAGCATCATGGCCAGCAAAGGCGACCTCGGCCAGCTGCTGTTCTCGGCCAGCGCCGGTCTGGCCGACCTCAGCCAGACCCTGGTGGCGCTGCGCCTCGAGGCGGACGGCTTCTACAAGCTTCGGGCACGGAGCGGAGTCCTGTCGGAGCTCAAGGCCAGACTCGCGACGTTGAAAGCGCGGCGTGAGGAAAGCGACACCTTCGCGGCGGCCTATGCCGAACTCGTCGGGGCACGCGATCGAGCCCGGGTGCATTATGATGCGGCCCTCGCGGACCGCGCCAGGATCCGGGCCCGCCTGGACGAGATCGGGCGTCAAGCGGCGGCCCTGCCGCGGCTCTTCGCGCTGCGTCGCTTGAGGGATGAACTGCAGCCTCTCGCCGATCTGCCACACGTACGGGCCGCGTGGCCGGACGACCTGCGGGAGATCGAACGGCGGGAGATCGAAGGCGGTGCGGAGCTCAAGGGGATCGATGCCGTCATCCAGGCGCTGTCGACTGCCCTGGAAAGGATAGCGGTCGACGAAGCGGGGCTCCGTCTGTCGCCCCGGGTCGCTCGCCTCGTCGAGGCGCGTGCCCGCCACCTCACGGCCGACAAGGATCTGCCCGAAAGACGCCTCGCCGCACGGGCCGCTTCCCTGGCGATCGTCTCTCTGTTGGACCGACTTGGTGTTGGGCCGGACACCGACCCCCGCGACGTCACGCTCGCGGCGCCGACGCTTGGCGCGTTGCGGGCGCTCCTGGAGAGCCGCTCCGGCATCGCGTCGGCGGTCGCCAGCGCGGAGGGCGAACGCGATGCGGCAAGGCACGCATTATCAGAGGCCCGCAACCGGCTGGAGGAGGCCGGCGGCGGATCCCGCGCCGAGGCTTCAGGGCTCGCCGGCGTCGTGGCGGCCTTGCGCGGCGGCGATCATGCGACGCGCCGGATCGCGGCCGAACGTGCTCTTCCTCGGTTGCGCGAGGTGCTGGCCGGATCGCTCGAGGCGCTTCGGCCCTGGGCCGGCGATGTCGGCCAGCTGCATGCCCTCGTGCTGCCGGATTTCGGAGCCTTCGAGCGACTCGCCAAGACCCGGGACGAGGCCCGCGGCCGTGTCGACCGCGAGAGGACCGACATCGATCGCCTGAGCGGCGAGCGGCAACGCCTGATGGCCGAAGTCGACGCGCTGGGAGCCATTGCGGGCGTCGTCGGCGAGCCGGAGGCTGCCACGATCCGGGCCGCGCGCGAGCGCGCCTGGGCCGAGCATCGCAGAGCGCTCGACCCGGCATCGGCCGACCAGTTCGAGGATCTGCTGCGCCACGACGACATGGTCACGAGCGCGCGTTTCGGGCGCGCCGCCGATGTCGCGAAGCTTCAGCAGACCAGTCTGACCCTTGCGGCCGTCGAGGTCGATCTGGCGCGCGCCGGAGATCGCAATGCGGCGGCCGAGCATCGGCTCCAGGACGTCGCGCAGCGGATCGAGGCTACGTTGGGTTCTCTTGTGCCGCCGTTCCCGGCCGAGATCGACGCGCCGCAGCTCGGTGCCTGGATGGCGCGACGCAGGGAGGCCCTCGTGGCCGAGGCGGCTCTGCGCGAGGCGGAGCGCGACCTGTCCCATGCCGAGGCCGATGCGCATGCGGCGCGCGACAGGATCGTCGAGGCTCTGCGGGAGGCCGGCGTTCCGCATGACCCGGAGGCGCGCTTCGATCGCCTGATGGGCGACGCGCAAGCGAGTCTCGATCGTGGAGCCGGACTCAAGGCCCTGCGCACCACGATCGAGGAGCGGCAGCGCGCCATGGAAGATCGCGAACGACGACTGGCGGAAGCGAGGCGTTCCGACGCGGGCTGGTCTGCGGCTTGGGCCGTCGCCTGCGCCGGGTGTTGGCTCGGTCGGGATGGTGCCCTCCCGTCCGTCGATGCGATCCGGGAAGTGTTGAAGGTCCTCGCGGACCTCACGCCCGTGCTGCAGACCCAAGGCGACCTCGCCTATCGCATTGCGGCCATGGAGAAGGATCAGGACGTTTTCGCGGCCGATGTCTCGGGCCTGGCCGTGGCCCTGAACGTTCCGACCGAAGGGATCGGCATCATGGATCTCGACGACGAGATCGGCCGGCGCGTCCGGCAGGCGGGCCAGGACGAGGAGGCGCGCCTCAAGGCCGAGCGCGATCTCGCAGCAGCGCACCAACGCCGATCGACCGTTGCTATGACCGGCGCAGCCAATTCCGCCCGCAAGGCCGAAATGACGGGCTTCTTCGGGGTCGAGACCCTGACCGAGGTGGGCCAGCGGCTTCGAGCCATCGAACGTCGCGACGACCTCCGGCGACAGGCGGAAGCCGTCGAGCAGGAGCTGCGCGGCGCCTTGAGGGTCGACGACGTCGGGGTCGCCGAAAGCCTGCTCGCCGGGCTCGACCCTGCGGGGCTCGACGCCGAGGCGATCGAACTCCAGGCTCGGTTCGACGATCTCGACGGGCGAACCCGTGCGCTCTTCGCCGAACATGCCCGCGCGTTCGACGCCGTGGAGGCCGTAGGGGGCGACAATGCCGTGGCCCGAATCGAAGAGGAGCGGCGCACGACCCTGCTCGAGATCGAGGATCAGGCCCGGCATTATCTTCGACTGCGGGCCGGCATCGCCTCGGCCGAGCAGGCCTTGCGCTCCTACCGCGACCGGCATCGCAGCGCCATGATGGAGCGCGCCTCGAAAGC
>CAXTME010000222.1:0-2821 GCA_964245215.1 uncultured Lichenihabitans sp. | reverse complement strand
CGACCGAGTGAACCCGTCAGGCCGGTCCCTGGAAACTCAGCATCTTGTCGGTCGGGAAATCGTAGAGTTTCCCGGTACCGGTCGCGTCGGGAGAACAGAGCGCGACGATCTTCGGGGCCAGATCCTCCGGCGTCCTCAGGGTCTCGGGGTCTTCGCCCGGCATGGCGGCGGCGCGCATGCGGGTCCGCAATGGGCCGGGGTTGACGACCGTGACCTGCACGCTCGAGGTCGTCGAGGTCTCGGCCGCATAGGTGCGGGCCAGGGCGTCGAGGGCGGCCTTGGTGACGGCGTAGGGTCCCCAGTAGGGACGCATGTCGGCCCGGTGCCCCGCGCCCGAAGAGATGAAAACGACGCGCCCGGCATCGGAGGCCCGCAGCAGCGCGTCGAGCGAGCGGATCAGCCGCCAGTTGGCCGTGACATTCACCGCGACGACATTGTCCCACTGCTTCGGTTCGACGTGGCTCAAGGGCGTGATCGGCCCCAGGACCCCGGCATTGGCCACGAGGATGTCGAGGCTGCCCCAACGCTCATGCAGCGCGGCGCCGAGCCGATCGAGCGCCTCGCTGTCCTTCAGGTCGCAGGGCACGAGTGTCGCCTCTCCGCCGAGCCTGCGGATCTCGTCGTCGAGTTCTTCGAGCGCACCCTGTGTCCGGGCCAGCGCCACGACATGGGCCCCGGCACGGGCCAGCGCCAGTGCGGTCGCGCGTCCGATGCCACGGGATGCGCCCGTCACGAGAGCCAACCGACCGTCGAGGGATTGAGCCATGAGTTCTGCCTGAATGCGATGGAGCGCGGGCGCGGCACCGACGGGTTTGTGCTTAGCTAGACGCCGGCTTTTCGCTAAGCAAGCCAAGCCGCCGCCGCCGACCCGCGGCTCGAAAGCACGCAAGGGCTTTGATGAACGACGAGTCTCGAATACGCAGGCCCAAAAGTCCGTTGAGAGGCCTCTTCACGCGGGGAGGCCGGGTCTTGAAGCTGCGCAAGGTCATGATCGGCAAGCGCGAGGTCCTGACCTCGGGACTGGCGCCGAGCTATTGGAACGACATCTATCACGGTGCCATGACGGCCGGCTGGCCGGCCTTCCTCGGCGCCCTGGCGGCGGCCTTCGTGCTGATCAACGCCTGCTTCGCCATCCTGTACCGCCTCCAGCCAAACGCCATCGCCAATAGCGCCGGCGACCTCGAGAACCTGTTCTACTTCAGCGTCGAGACCCTCACCACGGTGGGCTACGGCGAGCTGTTCCCGCAGACCCGATACGGCCACATCGTGGTCAGCGTGGAAACCTTCACCGGATTGTTCTTCACGGCATCGATGCTCGGGCTGATCTTCGCCCGCGTGTCGCGGCCACGGGCGCGCCTGCTCTTCGCGAAACACCTGACGATCGGTCCCTACGAGGGGCAGCGAACCCTGTTCGCCCGCGTCGCCAATGCGCGGCTCAACATCATCAGCAGCGCCAACGCCCGGCTCTGGATGCTGATCACGGGCCAGACCGCCGAGAACACGACCTTTCGGCGTTTCGAGGAACTGAAGCTGATCCGCTCCGAGAACCCGACCTTCGTGCTCAGCTGGACCATCCTGCATGTGATCGACGAGACCAGCCCGCTCTATCGACTGACGGCCGAGGACCTCAAAGTTTCCGACGCCTTCTTCATCCTGACCGTGACGGGCCAGGACGAGACATCGGCCCAGACCATGCAGGCCCGCGAGACCTACCAGAGCGAAGAAATTTACTGGAACCATCGCTATGCCGACGTGCTGTCGGTGCTCGAAGATGGAACCACGATCCTCGACTATGACCGCTTCCACACCATCGAGCCGATCGCCACTGCGTTGGACGACATAGAGCTCTGATCGATCGCGCGGGCTCAGCTCGCCTCGGCCAGCATGGCCCACTGCCTGGGGTTCGACTCGGCGAGCACGTCGGTCAGCCGGGTCGGGTAGTCGCCCGTGAAGCAATGATCGGTGAATTGCGGCCGGACGTGGTCGCGCTTCGCCAGCCCCATGGCCCGGTAGATGCCGTCCACCGACAGGAAGGCGAGCGTGTCGGCCCCCATGTAGGACCGCATGCCTTCGAGATCCATCTGGGCGGCCAGCAGCTTGTCGCGCTCGGGCGTGTCGATCCCGTAGTAATCCGGATGGGTGATGGGCGGGCAGGCGATGCGGAAATGCACCTCCCGGGCGCCAGCGTCGCGCATCATCTGCACGATCTTGACCGACGTCGTGCCGCGCACGACCGAATCGTCGATCAGCACGATGCGCTTGCCCTCGATCACGCCGCGGTTGGCGCTGTGCTTCATGCGCACGCCGAGTTCGCGGATCGCCTGGCTCGGCTGGATGAAGGTGCGGCCGACGTAGTGGTTGCGGATGATGCCGAGCTCGAACGGTATGCCCGAAGCCTGGGCGAAGCCCAAGGCCGCCGGCACGCCGCTGTCGGGTACCGGCACCACCACATCGGCCTCGGCCGGGCTCTCGCTCGCGAGCTCCGCTCCCATGTTCTTGCGGCCCTGGTAGACCGATCGGCCGTTGACGGTCGAGTCGGGCCTCGCGAAGTAGATGTATTCGAAGATGCAGGGCCGCGCCGCCTGGGGTGGGAAGGGCTTGAGGCTCTCGATGCCGCTCTTCGAGATCACGACGATCTCGCCGTTCTCGATGTCGCGGACGAAGCGCGCCCCGATGATGTCGAGCGCGCAGGTCTCGGACGCCAGGATGTAGCAGCCGTCGAGTTCGCCCAAAACGAGTGGGCGGATTCCGAGCGGATCGCGGGCCCCGACGAGCTTCTTGTTGGTGAGCGCCACGAGCGCATAGGCGCCCTCGATCTGCC
>CAXTME010000221.1:0-2866 GCA_964245215.1 uncultured Lichenihabitans sp. | reverse complement strand
CTAGAGCAGGACCAGACGAGGCCGCGTCGGACCGGATTTGGAGGCTTGCATCAACGCACAAGTGCTGGGTTTCTGAACTTCGTTTCGAACAACCCTCCAGGAGTCAATCGTGGATAGCATCGACTTCATCATCGACGGAGCGCCGGTCGCTTCCGAGCACGGCGCCACTTTCGACAGGCGCGATCCCATGACGGCGGACGTCGCCACGACGGCCGCCGCCGCGACGCTCGCGGATGTCGAAACGGTGGTGGCCTCCGCCGCCAAGGCCTTCCAGTCCTGGTCGCAAACCGGTCCCAACACGCGGCGCGCGCTGCTGATGAAGGCTGCGGACCTGATGGAGAGCCGCACCGCGGACTTCGTCCGGCTGATGCTGGAGGAAACCGGCGCCACCGCGCCCTGGGCCGGCTTCAACGTCCATCTCGCGGCCGGCATCCTGCGCGAAGCGGGATCCTTGACCACCCAGATCACAGGCGAGGTCATCCCGTCCGACAAGCCGGGGATCCTGTCGATGGCGGTGCGCCAGCCCGTCGGCGTGGTGCTCGGCATGGCGCCTTGGAACGCCCCGGTGATCCTCGGCACCCGTGCCGTCGCGGCGGCGCTCGCCTGCGGCAACACCGTGGTGCTGCGCTCCTCCGAGGCGTGTCCGGGCACCCATCACCTGATCGGGCAGGTGCTCAACGACGCCGGTTTTCCGCCGGGTGTCGTCAACGTCATCTCGAATGCCGCCGAAGACGCGCCCGCCATCGTGGCGGCGCTGGTCGCCCATCCCGCGATCAAGCGCGTCAACTTCACGGGCTCGACCAAGGTCGGCAAGATCATCGCCAGGCTCGCGGCCGAACACCTGAAGCCGGTGCTGCTCGAGCTCGGCGGCAAGGCTCCGTTCATCGTTCTCGACGATGCCGATCTCGATCAGGCCGTCGAAGCCGCGGCTTTCGGCGCCTTCATGAACCAGGGCCAGATCTGCATGTCGACGGAGCGCATCATCGTGGATACGGCGGTCGCCGACGCCTTCGTGACGAAGCTCGCCGCGAAGGCCGCCCGATTGCCGGCCGGCGATCCGCGCGGACCTGTGGTCCTCGGGTCCATGATCGACCTCGCCTCGGCCGAGAAGATGGACGCGCTCATCGCCGATGCGCTCGCCAAGGGCGCCAAGATGGTCTGCGGCGGCAAGCGCACCGGCACGGTGGTCGAGGCGACGCTGCTCGATCATGTGACGCCCGACATGCGGGTCTACGCGGAGGAATCCTTCGGCCCGGTGAAGCCCATCGTCCGGGTCACGGGCGTCGACGAAGCGGTACGGGTGGCCAACGACACGGAATACGGGCTGTCGTCCGCGATCTTCGGTCGCGACATCATCCGGGCGCTCGCCGTCTCGAAACGCATCGAGTCCGGCATCTGCCACATCAACGGTCCCACGGTGGCAGACGAAGCCCAAATGCCGTTCGGCGGCGTGAAAGGCAGCGGCTACGGACGCTTCGGCGGGAAAGCCGTCATCGACGAATTCACCGAGCTTCGATGGATCACCATCGAGGGTCCGCAGCATTATCCGTTCTGATGGCCATGCGGACGCAGGTCGCCATCGTCGGCGCGGGCCCCGCGGGGCTGCTGCTCGGCTGCCTGCTCCACCGCCGGGGCATCGACACCGTCGTGATCGAGCAGCGCAGTCGAGACTACGTGCTGGCCCGCATCCGCGCCGGCGTGCTCGAACAGGGCACCGTGGCGCTGCTGGAGCGCGCCGGGGTTGCGACCCGCCTCCACGCGGAAGGTCTGCCGCACGACGGAGTCGAGTTGCAGTTCGACGGAGTGCGGCACCGCATCGATATCCGCGGCCTCACCGGCCGCAACGTCACGGTCTACGGCCAGACCGAGGTCACGCGCGACCTGATGCAGGCACGCGACGCCGACGGTGGACGATCGATCTACGAGGCCTCGGACGTGTCGCTGCACGGGTTCGACGGCGACCGACCGGTGGTCCGCTTCACGGCGGGCGGCGTGGCGCAGGACCTCGCCTGCGATTACATCGCCGGCTGCGACGGCTACCACGGGGTCTCGCGCCGCTCCGTGCCGCCGGATGCGCTGAGCACCTTCGAACGCGTCTACCCGTTCGGCTGGCTGGGGGTGCTGGTCGAGCGCCCCCCGGTCTCGCAGGAGCTGATCTACGCCCATCATTCGCGCGGTTTCGCGCTCTGTTCCATGCGCTCGCCCACGCGCAGCCGCTACTATATCCAGGTGCCGGCGACCGAGAACGTAGCAGATTGGTCCGACGACCGCTTCTGGGACGAGTTGCGCGCGCGGCTCGATCCAGAGTCGGCGGCATGCCTGCCGATCGGCCCCTCCTCGGAGAAGTCGGTGGCGCCGCTGCGCAGTTTCGTGGCCGAGCCACTGCGCTTCGGCACGCTGTTCCTGGCCGGGGATGCGGCCCATATCGTCCCGCCGACAGGGGCCAAGGGGCTCAATCTCGCGGCCCACGACGTCGGTCGCCTCGCCGACGCACTCGGCGAGGTCTACGAAGAGCGCTCCCGGGCCGGGATCGACCACTACTCGGCCGGCGTGCTCGACCGGGTGTGGAAGGTCGAACGTTTCTCCTGGTGGATGACCTCGCTCCTGCACACATTCCCCGAGATGGATGCCTTCGGGCAGCGCGTCCAGCGCGCGGAATTCGACTATCTCGTCGGCTCGCGCGCCGCTCAAACGAGCCTCGCCGAGAATTACGTGGGACTGCCGGGGTGAGGGCTACCAGGGGGTGAAAGGCCGAGGAAATCGGCTTCGCGCGCAAAAAGCCCCGGACTTTGGCATTGCTAATCTAGGCGTTGAGTATCCCGGACCGGGGCGATTACGCCGATAACGTACCGGATTTCAGATGGCG
>CAXTME010000220.1:0-2918 GCA_964245215.1 uncultured Lichenihabitans sp. | reverse complement strand
CCGGCCCTGCGTGCTTCGACACGGCCCTGCGGGCCGGCTCAGCATGAGGTTCGGTGGGGGCACCAATGCGCTTCATCCTAAGCGGAGCCGGCTCGGGGCTTCATCGCGCGGACGCGATGGTTGAGCTCGAGATCGACGCGCAAGTGAGTGCAAGTGAGTTGATGAAGATGGGTGGGCATTACCCGCCGTTGGCATCAGATGAACTTTAACGCCTTCAGGCTGCTGTGCCCGTGGCGCCCGACGATCAGATGGTCGTGGATGGCGATGCCCATGGGTTTGGCGATGGCGATGATCTCGTGCGTCATGCGGATGTCGGCCGTGGAGGGGGTCGGGTCTCCGGAGGGGTGATTGTGGACCAGCACGAGCGCGGTCGAGCCGAGTTCCAGCGCCCGACGTACAACCTCGCGGGGATAGACCGGTGTATGGTCGACGGTACCGCGGCCCTGCACTTCGTCGTTGATCAGCATGTTGCGCTTGTCGAGGAAGAGGATGCGGAACTCCTCCTGCTCGGCGAAGGCCATCGACGCGCGGCAGTAGTCGAGGACCTCGGTCCAGGAGCCGAGCGTCGGCCTGTTCCTGACCGCACCCTTGACGAGCCGCCGGGCCGCCGCTTCGACGATCTTCAATTCGGTGATGGCGGCTTCGCCGAGTCCGGCGATCTCGCGAAGGCGCTCCGGCCGGGCCGTGATGGTTTCGGCGAAGGAACCGAACCGGGCCATCAGCATCTTGGCCAGTGGTTTCACGTCGCGGCGTGGCAACGCCCGGAACAGCAGAAGCTCGAGCAACTCGTAATCCGCGACACCCGCATCGCCAGCCGTATTGAACCGCTGGCGCAGGCGGTCGCGATGCCCGGAGTGCAGCGGCTGCTCGGTCTGGTTCGAAGCAGTCGCGGCGCTGTGGGGCAGTTCGGTCATCGGCCAGTGTGGATGGGGTTGGCAACGGGAGATGGCACGCTCGCCCCGAGCCGGCTCAACTGCGCCGCCGCGGGCCCGTAAGGCGGATGATGCAAGCCGCGCGGCGACAGCGTGAAGATCTCGACCCCCGATTCCGTGACCGCGACGGTATGTTCGAACTGCGCCGAGAGCGAGCGGTCGCGCGTCACTGCGGTCCAACCGTCGCCCAAAACCTTCACGTGCGGGCGGCCGAGGTTCACCATCGGCTCGACCGTGAAGAACATGCCGGGCCGGAGCACCACGCCCTCGCCGCTCCGGCCATAATGCAGGATATTGGGTTCGTCGTGGAACAGGCGGCCCACGCCGTGGCCGCAGAATTCGCGCACGATCGAGCAGCGCTCGCCCTCGGCATAGTCCTGGATCGCCGCCCCGATATCGCCCGTCGTCGCACCCGGCCTGACCTGCCCGACACCGATCATCAGCGCCTCGTAGGTGACCTCGATCAGCCGCTCGGCGCGTCGCGGAAGGTCGCCCACGCCGTACATCCTCGAAGAGTCGCCGTGCCAGCCGTCAACCACCAAGGTGACGTCGATGTTGAGGATGTCGCCGCTGCGGAGCGGCTTGTCGTCCGGTATGCCGTGACACACCACGTGATTGAGAGACGTGCAGATGGATTTCGTGAAGCCGCGGTAGTTCAGCGGCGCCGGATAGGCGCCGTGGCTCATCGCGAAATCGAAGACCAGCGCGTCGAGCGCAGCCGTGGTCACACCCGGTCGCACATGCTCGACCAGCAGGTCCAGCGCCTGGGCGGTCAGTTGGCCCGCTTTCCGCATTCCGACGAAGGCGTCCTCGTCGTGCAGTTTGATCTGGCCGTTTTTTCGGCCCGGCGCTGCCGAAGCCTCGACGAAAGTCATCATTGCCCTGAGCACGCGTGGTTTGGTGGCCGATCCTTGATGGCCAAGATAGACAATCGAAGGCCTGAGTTCAAACCGCTCGCAACCGCGCCGCAAGGCGATGACGGCCGGGCGCGACCCAAGCGTCGCGGTTTTCGGTGCTTGTCAGGCCGCCGCGGTTGCGGGAGATAGGGCCATGACACCGCACGCGACCAACGATCTCTCTGCCTTCGGCCGCCACGCTCCTCGCGGCTGGCTCGCGGGCCTCGTGCGCACGGCGCGGCTCTGCGGGGCCGATTGGGCCGGCCGCCGCCTTGCCTTCGCGTTGCGCGCCGTGGGCATCCGGGCGCTGCGCGGCCGCCCGCTCGACGTCGAGTCGCTCGGGGCGCGCATGCGGCTCTACCCCGGCAACAATGTCGCCGAGAAGAACCTGCTGTTCACGCCGCAATATTTCGATCCTCAGGAGCGACGGCTGCTGGCCGAGAAGCTGACGGGCGATTTCGTCTTTATCGACATCGGCGCCAACGTCGGGGGATATGCGCTCTTCGCGGCGGCGCGAGGCGGCGTTCGGGCCAAGGTGCTGGCCATCGAGCCCCAGGCCGACGTCTTTGAACGCTTGGTCTTCAATATCCGGCAGAATGCCTTCGCCAACGTGAAGGCGCTCGAATGCGCCGTGGCCGACCGCGACGGCGACATCATCCTTTTCGTCGATCCGTCGAACAGGGGCGAGACCTCGATGCGACTCGTCAACAATCGAGGGGCGGGTCAGCAGGTGACGGTCCCGGCCAAGGCCTTGGGCACCATCGTGGCCGAAGAGGGCTACGAGCGGATCGATGCCATGAAGCTCGACGTCGAGGGTGCCGAAGACCTCATTCTCGAAGCCTACTTTCGCGACGTTTCGTCCCGCCTCTGGCCGCGCATCCTCGTGGTGGAAGATGCACCCAGCCGCTGGGCCATCGACCTGCCGGCTCTCATCGTCGAGAAGGGTTATGCGGTGATCTTGAAGACCAGGACCAACGTCGTCTACGAGCGACCGCATCACTGAAGGATCGTCCCCGATGCCGACCCCCGTCACAGCCGCCATCCTGGTCATCGGCGACGAGATCCTGTCCGGCCGCACCAAGGACAAGAA
>CAXTME010000219.1:0-2925 GCA_964245215.1 uncultured Lichenihabitans sp. | reverse complement strand
AGCTCTGCAGGATCAGGGCAGCATGAGCCTCCACCCGATGCGAATGCCGGTCCCCGCCCACTGCTTTGGCGGCGATCTCGCCCTCTTCCCGAAAGCGGGCGTACCAGCGAATGGCGCTCGCCGCTCCGATGCCGAAACGTTCCGCCGCTTGGCGGCACGAGGCTCCCGCCTCGATGGCAGCGATGACCCGCTCGCGCAAATCCAGTGACAGGGCTGCGGCCATACTGCTCCTCCGTGATCGGCACTACGGAATCACATCGAAAGCCCCGGCGCTACCTCAGCCGACTCGGAGCGAGGGACAACGGCTCTAATGGCGATCGTTGTAGATGCGGCATACTTCGACCACGGCCACCAGCGTTGGCTCGTCAGATCTCGATCTACTCGCCTGAGGACAAGCGTGGAACAGGGACCCCCTATCGGGGTGATCGGCGCTGAAGAGGGACCCCCGCCCCGATAGTCTAGGGGTGACTGGCTGATGCAATCAGACAGTCGAGATCGGGATGGTTGTGGTGGAAACGGTCGTAAAAATTCGGCGTGAGTACGCCGCCGGCAAGCCGATCAAAGTGATCGCCAGGGAGCTTCGGCTTTCCCGAAAACTGGTCCGGAAGGCGGTGCGGTCGCCTGAAGCGGCCTTCACCTACAAGCGCAGCATTCAGCCTTTGCCGAAGGTGGGGCTGTTTCAGGACCGGCTCAACGTGTTGTTGTCGGAGAACGAAGCGCGGCCGCGCCGCGACAAGCTCCGCATGACACGGATCTGGGACCTGTTGATGCAGGACGGGTTCGATGGATCATACGAT
The DNA here is from genome assembly GCA_964245215.1 of uncultured Lichenihabitans sp. Lineage (GTDB taxonomy): Bacteria > Pseudomonadota > Alphaproteobacteria > Rhizobiales > Beijerinckiaceae > Lichenihabitans. The sequence continues at coordinate 2,128 of CAXTME010000219.1, read as the reverse complement.
GCGGTCCGTCGTTACGCGGCGCGTTGGCTGGTCGAGCGTCGTCAAGGGACTGGTGATGGCGCCATGGCGTTTGTGCCCCTGACGTTCAAACCAGGTGAGGCTTACCAGTTCGACTGGAGCCACGAAGATGTAGAGATCGCAGGAACACCGGCAAAGATCAAAGTCGCTCATGTGCGGCTGTGTTGCTCACGGGTCGTCTATGTTCGGGCCTACCCCCGGGAGACTCAGGAGATGGTCTTTGATGCTCATGCGCGTGCTTTTGCATTTTTCGGCGGCGTGCCGACGCGAGGCATCTACGACAATATGAAGACGGCAGTCGACGCGGTGTTCATCGGCAAGGAACGCAGCTTCAATCGTCGTTTTCTGATCATGACAGATCACTATATGGTCGAGCCGACCGCCTGCTCACCGGCATCGGGTTGGGAGAAGGGGCAAGTCGAAAATCAAGTCAACACGATCAGAGGCCGGTTCTTTCAACCACGGCTCCGGTTCTCAACCTTCGAAGAGCTGAATGGTTGGCTCGAAGCGGAGTGTCGGCGCTGGGCACATCTGCATCGCCATCCCGACAGGACCGAAATCACTGTCGAACAAGCCTGGAACGATGAGAAGCCCGTGTTGCAGGCCATGTTGGCGCCTTTCGACGGCTTCCATGAGACCGAGCATGCCGTAACCGGCACATGTCTGATCAACTTCGACCGCAATAAATATTCAGTCGAAGCCAAGACCGCTCGTCGGACCGTCCAGGTGCGTGCCTACGCCGATCGCATCGTGGTTCGCTCCGGCGATGAAGTCGTGGGTGAGCATGCGCGCTCGTTCGGCAGAAACCGCACCGTCTACAATGCTTGGCACTACCTTCCCGTTCTGATCAGAAAACCCGGCGCGCTGCGGAATGGGGCACCGTTCCAAGATTGGGATCTACCTCCGGCACTGGCAGGACTTCGGCGACGACTCGGGATCGGCGACGAAGCTGACCGTCGTTTCGTTCGCGTCCTGGCCACGGTGCAAAACGATGGCCTGGATGCCGTCGAGGCAGCCGTCGGCAAAGCCTTGGCGGACGGTACAGCCAGCGACGACGTGATCGTCAACATCCTGGCGCGCCGTCGAGAGCCTCCGTGTTCCGAAGGGATTGCCACGTCCGACGCGTTGTCGCTGACCCATGCTCCGATCGCCGACTGCGCGCGATACGATCGACTGCGAGGCCCCCATGCAGCGCCATGACATGATCGCCGCCATGGGCGAGCTGAGCCTCCGCGGCATGGTGGCGGCCTTCGACGAAGCCGTGACCACAGGGATGCAGCGCAAGCGCACCGTCATGGATATTCTGGGCGACCTGCTGCAGGCCGAGGCGGCGCACCGCCATGCCGCGTCCATCCGCTATCGCATGACAGCGGCCAAGCTGCCGGTGATCAAGGACCTCGCGGCCTTCGTGTTCGACGGAACACCCATCAGCGAGGAGGTGGTGCGCTCGCTCCACGGTGGGGAGTTCCTCGCCGAACGGCGCAACATCGTGCTCGTGGGCGGAACCGGCACAGGGAAAACCCATCTCGCCATAGCGCTCACGGCCAACCTCGTCCGGAACGGGGCCAGAGGCCGCTACTTCAACACGGTCGACCTGGTGAACCGTCTCGAGGAGGAAGCCCGCATCGGCAAAGCCGGCGGCCTCGCCGCTCAACTGTCGCGCCTCGATCTCGTGGTGCTCGACGAACTCGGCTACCTGCCGTTCGCGCGATCGGGCGGACAGTTGCTCTTCCACCTCATCAGCAAGTTGTATGAACGGACCTCCGTCATCGTCACCACCAACCTCGACTTCGGCGAGTGGCCGAGCGTCTTCGGTGATCCCAAGATGACGACAGCCCTGCTCGACCGCCTCACGCATCACTGCGCCATCGTGGAAACCGGCAACGACAGCTGGCGACTGAAGAACCGCTCCTGAGGGGGTGAGGGGACGCCAAGCGGTGCGGCGCGGCTCTACGTCGCCGGCACCGCACCGCACCGCCAGACGGACTGAGGGACGGCGCCAAAGGGGTCCCGTTTCGGTGCTGATAGGGGGGCCCGTTTCAAAGCCGATTGACACGCATCGGTCTTCCGCATCGAACGCCGTCGTGACGATGAGCATAGGCGGTGCGAC
>CAXTME010000218.1:0-2926 GCA_964245215.1 uncultured Lichenihabitans sp. | reverse complement strand
GGCCGTGGGCGTGCGTCGAGTCAGCGTCGGCGCCGCGTTGGCGAAGGCGACTTATGCGGCGTTCGATGCCTACGTGCAGCGGCTGAACCAGGAGGGCCGGCTTCCCTGAACCGTTTCGATTTTGAGGATCCGCCATGGACCCCCGGCGATTATGTCGCCTGGAGGATCCCCCGAACGATGGTCCTCGCGCCGCGTGTGTAGTGCAGGTGAAGGAAACAGAGATGGGCCATGACATCGAAGCCGTACGGGCCAAGGCCGAAGCGAGCTTCAGAAAGCCGGAGCATACTGGCGAATCCAGCGTCGCTCGGGCGGAGAGGGAAGTCCGGGAGCAGATCGAACGCCTGAGGCAGTTGCGTCTCGCAAAGGAGGCGAGGGAACGGCTGGGCGCAGAGATCCGGGGCAGACGGCGACGCGGAGGTTAGGATCGCTGCTGTCACCCGAGCGCTTCATGGGTCGACATTTGACAACGACTGAAGCGTTACCGCGTTTTTGCATCGATCGTCCGGCGAAGCGCGATGGCTCGACCGTGCAATCGGTGCAACGCTTAACGTTGGGTTAAGACGCCCATGCAGAAACGCCTTAGCTGCGGTGCAGCAAACCCATATTGCGGTGCAATATCTCAGGCGCTAGATGGTGGTCATCGGCATCAAGACCGATCCGGGAGGTTTGATCCATCAACCCGTTTGAAGGAAATCGAACCATGCTCAACCGTCTCTTCGCCTTCGCGCAGGACCGACTTGATAAAAGCCGCCGCTACCGCCAGCTGATCGCCGAAATCGACACGATGTCGAACGCCGACCTGGTCGAGCTCGGCGCCTTCCAGAGCGACCTCTATGCGGCCGCCCATAGGGAGGTCTACGGCTGACGCGCTTCGCGCCTTGCCTTACCGAATTCTAGGCGCCTGACGGGTCTGCCCGTGTGACTCTGTCAGGTTTGGAATCGAACAATCGAGGTCGCGCCGCATCAGCGACGCGGCCTTTTGCTTACCGCCGCTTCAGCATCATCGGCATGCCGCCACGGGACCGCAGCGCCACGCGCTGCACCGGCATGACCTCGTGGCCCGGCGCCAGCGTAAGGCGAAAGCTGCGCATGACCGTGGCCAGGACGATCACGGCCTCCTGGATCGCGAAGGATGCCGCGATACAGACGCGAGGGCCCGCGCCGAACGGCAGATAGCTGAACCGATCGATCCCACCGCGGTTTTCAGGCAGGAAGCGGTCGGGCACGAAGTGATCCGGCGCGTCCCACAGCAGTTTATGGCGCTGCAGCACATAGGGCGACACCACCACGAGGGCGCCCGCCTTGATTCTAATGTCGCCGAGTCGATCCGGGCCGATCGCCTGTCGCGAGATCGTGGCGGCCGGCGGATAGAGCCGCATCGCCTCGTCGAGGGCCGCCCGCGTATGGACGAAGTCGTCGATCCGATCCGGATCGACATGGCCATCCGGCATGAGCGCATCGACCTCGCGCTCGACCTCGCGTCGCGCCTCCTCGTGCTGCGACAACAGGTAAAGCGTCCAGGTGAGCGCGTTCGACGTCGTCTCGTGGCCCGCGATCAGGAAGGTCACGAGATTGGCCTTGATGTCGAGGTCGCTGAGCCCCTCGCCGGTCTCGGGGTCACGCGCATCGAGCAGCAGCGTGAGCAGGTCTCGCGGAACCGCGCCTGGCGCCTCGGCCATGAGGGCGCGACGCTTGTCCATCATGCCGTCGACGGCCGCTTCGAAGAAACGCAGCATCGGCTTCGTCTGGATCCGGCCCAGCCGTGGCACCCAATCCGGTAGATCCAGGATGTCGAACGGATCAATCTTGCCGACCGTTTCGAGATAACGCGAAACGACGCTGGCGAACTCGTCCTCCGGCCGGTTCATGGCCTCGGAGAAGATCGTGCGGCCCAGGACCCGGAGCGTGACCCGGGCCATTTCGGTTGCGACGTCGATCCGGCGGCCTTCGCGCAACCGGGACCATCGTTCGGCGAGTTCCTCGGCCACCGTCACCATGCTGAGCTTGAAACCGGCGACATGGCGAGGCGAGAACAGCGGTGCCAGGGCCCGGCGCTGCGCCCGCCAGTCGGCGCCTTCGGCGAGCAGCAGGCCTGTGCCAAGGCCGGGCGCCAGCATGCGCCGCTGCAGGACGCCCTTACCGTAATTGGCGGCGTTGTCGACAAGGATATGACGGATAGCGGCCGGATCGCTCACGACCGCGACACGGCCGAGAACGGAATTGCCGTAGATGATCGGGTATTCGAAATGAAACCGGGTCCATGTGGCGACGGGGTTCGATCGCAACCCCCAGAGCAGTTCCAGCGTGCCGGGCGGCTTCTCGAGCGGGACGGGGGCGGGCGCGCGCGGACCGAGCGGCGTAGCCGCAAAACTGTGCTTGAGCGCGGAAACGGGCGTCGAAGTGAAGGCGAGGCTCATAGGATCTCCCGTGACCGGCAGTTCCGGAGATGGGCATCATCGCGATAGTCGGCAACCGGACAAAGTGCCCCTCCGAGGGGAGGCCGGGATGCTCTCTTCGGCCGCGGAGCCGCTAGCCATGCACCAACCGGCGGTGCGCCGGTCAACTCCGCCAAGGCGAGATGATGACGTTCAACCTCGGGCCGCCGTGTTGCAACAAGGCGGCCCGCAGCCGGCGATGCCGATGGAGAACACGAGGCGGCGGTCGGCCATGGCAAAGCGACGCGGCAGGAACCCATCCTGGGCGACGAGCCGGCACAGGCGCGGGAAACCGACGAAGCTCGTATTGGCCGAAAGGCACAAAACGGCCAGCACGCTTGCCATCGCCACGTAGTAGAACATGCCCCGTCCGACGATCGCGGCGGCGAGTTGCGATAACACGCTTTGATAGTCGGGCTTCGTCTGGTCCATGGCGCCGAGCCCGTAGGCATGGGCCACGGCCGCGATACCGGCCAGCAGCACGCCCAAGG
>CAXTME010000217.1:0-2966 GCA_964245215.1 uncultured Lichenihabitans sp. | reverse complement strand
TTTGGTAGAACCGGCAGGATTTTCATTGGCTGCTAGCTAGGCTCCGTCCTTGCGAGGAGCTTCGTGACGAAGCAACCCAGGCTTCGGGCCGGATGAAGTGAACCCACAGTCGCTCCGCTACTGCGCGTTCCTGTAGGCCTTCTTCGAAAAGACGGTGCGGACCATGATCGAGACGTCGAGCAACAGCGACCAGTTGTCGATGTAGTAGAGGTCGTGTTCGACGCGGCCCAGCACCTTCTCGGGCGTGTCGGTCTCGCCGCGCCAGCCGTTGACCTGAGCCCAACCCGTGATGCCGGGACGGACGTTGTGGCGGCGGGCATAGAGCGCCACCTCGCGTTCGAAGGCCTGATCATGCGCCAAGGCATGCGGGCGGGGACCCACGAGCGACATGTCACCCCTGAGGACGTTCAGGAGTTGCGGCAGTTCGTCGACATTCGAGCGCCGCAGAAAGCGGCCGATCTTGGTGACGCGACGGTCGCCGGCCTTCACCTGCTGGAGCTTGCGGTCGTCCTCCATGGTCGTCATCGAGCGGAACTTGAGGATCCGGAACGGTTCCTGGTTGAAGCCGTAGCGGCGTTGCACGAAGAAGACCGGCCCCTTGCTGTCGAGCTTGATGGCGATCGCCACGGCCGCGAGGACCGGCGCCAGCAGCCCGAGCGCAATCGACGACAGCGCGATGTCCATCACGCGCTTGGCTAGAACTTCGCTCGACGACAACGGGCGCTGGATCAGGTGGATGGACGCGATGGTGCCGTTTCGCACCACGTGAAAGTCGTCGAACTTGTCGAAGAACCGCTCCGGCGCCAGCTGGATCGTCGCCGGGAGTCCCATGAAGGTGTCGATGCAGGCTTCGAGCTTGTCGTGTTCCCCCCACGGCACCAGAATGTAGATGTCGTCTGGCCTCAGGACCCGGGCCGAGGCCGCGGCCAACGCCAAGTCGTCGCCGCGGCTCTCCGGCTCGGGCCGCAGCACCGCGGCGCCGACGATCCGCAGACCCTTCTCGTGCGGCACGTGGCGCGCCGTGAAGGCCCGGATCATGTCCTCGTCACCCACGAGGAAGATGTGACGCGATGCGACCCGGCCCGCGGCGGCGCGGCTCGACATGACCTGCACCAGTGTGGCCCTGACACCGAGCAGGCCCAGGGAGCCGACCGCGAAGATGCCGACCGAGGTGCCGCGCGAGAAGATGTCCGTCGTCTTGGTCAGGAAGGCCAAAACGAGAGCCCCGAGAACCGCGATGCTCCAGAGTCCGAGCGAGCGTTTGGCATGGCCCTTGTGCGACAGGTAGCGTGTGATGGCATAATCGTGCCGCACGACTCCGGGAACGATGAACAGCGTCGCCGCCATGGTACCGAAGACGAGATCGTTGACGGCACCGAAACCGTGTTCGAAGATTGCGCCCATCAGGATTGCCGTCATCAGAATGGTGGCCCCGTCGAGCCCCGCCGCCACCAGCAGGAAGCCGATCCGCACCAGGATCGTGTGGGTCTTGCCGCGTCCAGCCGGAATTCCGAAGAACCGGCGGACGCGACGCTGGCGGAGTGCGGATCCGTGGAGCGTTGTGCTGGGTGACACTGCAAATCCCTCGACGAGACGGATCCACCCGAAGCTGCCCGGCTGAGCCGGTCCGTATCGGGGGTCCTGCTCGGATTGCAACCCGTGTGCCTTCGCGCAGGGGTGGTTTGTGTGCCGAAGCGGGGCGGCGGCCCCCCACGGACTTGCTGAGGCGAGGCCGGTCGTGCTCGAATGGGACAGGTCGAACGCCCGGGGACCCCATGAAGATCTCGCTCATTCAGATGAACTCGGTCGACGACAAGCCGGCCAACCTCGCCCAGGCCGCGGCCCTGATCGAACAGGTCGTGGCCGAGGACCATCCCGATTGGGTGCTGCTGCCCGAGTGTTTCGACTACCTGGGAGGCTCGGGCGACACCAAGCGCGCGGCCGCCGAAGTGCTGCCGGACGGGCCGGACGCTCCCTGCGGCCCGGCCTATACCCTCATTCGCGACCTCGCGCGGCGGCACGGCATCTTCATCCATGCGGGCTCGCTGCTCGAGCGCATTCCGGGCGAGGAGCGGATCGGCAACACAACGGTGGTGTTCGGCCGCGACGGGGCCGAGGTGGCGCGCTATCGCAAGATGCACCTCTTCGACATCACGGCGCCGGACGGAACGGAATACAAGGAAAGCGCGTCGTTCAAACCCGGCGATGCCGTGGTGACCTATGATTGCGAGGGCGTCACGATCGGTTGCTCGATCTGCTACGACCTGCGGTTTCCCTTCCTGTTCCAGGCCCTGATGGACCGCGGTGCCGCCATGATCGCATTGCCGGCCGCCTTCACCATGGCGACCGGCAAGGACCATTGGGAGGTGCTGTGCCGCGCCCGCGCGATCGAGACCGAGACCTATTTCTGCGCCGCGGCTCAGACCGGGACCTTTACCCAAGGCAATCAGGTAAGGACCACCTACGGCCATTCGCTGGTGGTCGATCCGTGGGGCCACGTGACGGCCCGAGCCTCCGACGGGGTCGGAACGGTTTCGGCCCGCATCGACCCGGCCCGGGTCGACAAGGTGCGGGCCATGATCCCGGTCGCACAGCACCGGATCCCGATGCCGCCATCCGCGGCCGTGCGGCCTGCGGCCCTGACGGCGTGATGGCGAACATGGCCGATCGAACTGACGAGGCGGATCTCCTCGGTCCGGACGCCGTGCGCTCGGCCGAGATGGAAGCGCTGTGGCAGTGGATCCGGGCGCAGGATGCGGGCCTGCCGAACCCACTCGATCTCTCGGCCGCCGAAGCCCGCCGGCTTTTCGACGAGACGACGGAGCGATGGAACGCCGAACTGCCGGACGTGGCCGGCGTGGAGCCGGTCGACATCGGGGCCACGCCCAGCGTGGCGGCGGAAATGATCGTTCCGCACTTCGCGGAACCCGGCTGCATCCTGTTCCTTCACGGCGGCGGGTGGGCTT
>CAXTME010000216.1:0-3010 GCA_964245215.1 uncultured Lichenihabitans sp. | reverse complement strand
TAGCCGATTTGACCCTGGGCAAGGCATTCCTGAGGCGCCGATAGGCCCCCATGAAATTGCCGAGGTCGTAAAAGCTGGCCGTGCTGGGCTCGACGAAGAGATCGACGTCCGAGGTCTCCCCGGCCTCGTCTCGGGCGACCGACCCGAAGAGGTAGAGCGTCCCGACACCGAAAGCCCGGATCTCCGGCTCGGCCGCCTTCAGGCGTGAGAGGACTTCGTCGCGTCGCATGCTGCCAAACTATACGAGGTCACAGGGCAAAGCACGCGCCTCACGAGGATGCCAAGGGTTCTGACGTCAGTCTCATAGTGGGATGTCAGCCGAGAGTGGGTCGTTTTCAGCCGTCATGACCGGGCTTGTCCACCCTGCGCTCCATCATGGGGGTGATCGGCAGCGGCAGGGCTCCTGATGCTGCCACCCGTGGTGCCCGACGACGTGCCGCGCTCTATCCGGCGCCGAACTTGGGCGGGAGCGGAAAGCGCGAGACGTAATCCTCCGCAACCAGGCGGTCGCCGATGAGGCGAACCGAGCCGTCGGCCTCGGCCGCGACGAGCGGACGCCCGCCATAGATCACCGCGGCAATCGCATGCTGGTCGGCCGCGAAGGTCACGTCGGCATGGATCGGGTCGGCGCGCCGGATGCCGATCGCGCTGGTGGTCAGGGTCGCGACGAAGGTCTCGAGGCTCATCCGGAACCCGACGGTCGCGTTCATCCCGCCAGCATACATCGTCCTCGCCGACATCATCAGCGAGGCGGCCGACAGCGGCAAGGTCGGATCATGGAGGGGCGAGCGCACCGCCCAACGGCCGAGCTCCTGGATCGCCGTCTCGCTCTCGTACCCCCACGCCGTCAGCTCGTAGACCTGCACGTTGGCGGGCGGCGGCAGCGTGCGGCGCAGCAGGATGCCGGCCTGCTCCAGCCCCTCGAGCCGCTGCGTCAGCACGTTGGCGCTGATGCCGCCGAGGCTCGCCTTCACCTCACCGAAGCGGCGCGGCCCGAACATCAGCTCGCGCACGATCAGAAGCGACCAGCGCTCGCCGATCAACTCCATGGCCAGCGCGGTGCCGCAGGCGTCGTCGTACCATCGCTTCGCCGCTGGCCTGGCTCGTCTAGTTATTCTTTCTAACTTCATGGTTGCTTTCGATAACTCGGCTGGGCAGGATGTTCAAGGCAGCCAATCCGGTGAGTCGGTTGGACGCAGCCTGGAGAGCAGCCGATGGCCAAGATGATCTTCGTCAACCTACCGGTCGCGGACGTGGCCAAGGCGACAGCCTTCTACGCAGCGATCGGGATGAGCAGGAACGCGCAGTTCTCGAACGAGCAAGCGTCCGCGATGGTCTGGTCGGACGAGATCAGCTTCATGCTACTCGACCACGCTTTCTACCGGACCTTCACGGGCAAGGAGATCGCCGACGCGCGCAAGACCAGCGAAGTGCTGCTCTGCCTCTCGCGCGACAGCCGCGCCGAGGTCGATGCGATCGTCGAGTCAGCGCTCGCCGCCGGCGGCACCGAGCCGCGCCCGCCGCAGGACATGGGCTTCATGTATGGCCGCGCGTTCGAGGATCTGGACGGCCACACCTTCGAGCCGATGTGGCTCGACGTCGGCGCCATGAACGCCACGACCGGACGGGCCGAACCGGCCGCCGCCTGACGCAACCTAAAGGCCGACACGCAGAACATCCATCAGCAAGGGAGATTGATCATGCCCAATCGCAACGGGACCCCGATCTGGTTCGAACTGACCACCGGCGACCAGGACAGGGCGCAGGACTTCTACCAGGACGTGGCGGGCTGGACGATCCAGACGTCGCACGCGACCGAGCATGCCGGCTACCGCATCGCCACTGCGCCGGACGGCGGCGGCGTCGCCGGGATCGTGAAACCGCCGCCCGGCATGACAGGCCTGCCCGGCTGGGCGATCTACTTCGCGAGCCGCGACGTCGACGCGATGGTCGATGACGTGAAGCGGCTCGGCGGCGCGGTGCATTTCGGCCCGATGGACATCCCCCATGTCGGCCGCTTCGCCACGGTCTCCGACCCTCAGGGCGTGCCCTTCATGATCATGACGGGGTCGAGCCCCGAGGACTCGACCGCATTCAAGCAGGTCGCGCATGGCGGCGAGGGCGGCGAAGGCCATGCCGTGTGGATCGAGCTCGCCACCCCAGATCCGGACGGCGCGATCGACTTCTACGGCCAGCTGTTCGGCTGGGAAAAGAAGGGCGCGATGCCGATGGGCGACATGGGCGACTATACGTTCATCGGCACCGGCGAGGACTTTCGCCCTGGCGCCGTGATGTCGACCAAGACTACCGGCGCCCCGGCGCGCTGGAACTGGTACCTCCATGTAACCGACATCGACGCGGCGGTCGCGGCCGCCAAGGGCAAGGGCGGCGCGCTGGTCCGGGGTCCCGACCCGATTCCCGGCGGCGAGTTTTCCGCCAAGCTCTCCGACGCCGAGGGACACGGCTTCGGCGTGGTCGGACCGCGCAGGTCGGGCGAGGGACGATGAGCGGCAAGATCGCCACCTGCCTGTGGTTCGACCGTGGCCGGGCCCGTGAGGCGGCCGAATTCTACGCCGCGACCTTTCCCGACAGCCATGTCGACCAGGCGCTCGCTGCGCCGTCGGATTACCCCGACGGCGCAGCGGGGAGCGAGCTCACGGTCGAGTTCACCGTCCTCGGCCAGCCGTTCCTGGGGTTGAACGGCGGTTCCGCCTTCACCCCCAACGAGGCGGTCAGCTTCCAGGTCTTCACCGACGACCAGGCCGAGACGGATCGTTACTGGAACGCGATCGTCGACGGCGGCGGTCGCGAAAGCGCCTGCGGCTGGTGCAAGGACCGCTGGGGCTTCTCGTGGCAGATCGTGCCGCGCGCCCTGATGGCGGCGCTGAAACACTCCGACAAGGCTGCGGCCAAGCGGGCCTTCCAGGCCATGATGACGATGCGGAAGATCGACATTGCAGCGATCGAGGCGGCGAGCGCCGATGGTTAGGATCGTCGACGGTCTGTTCCG
>CAXTME010000215.1:0-3139 GCA_964245215.1 uncultured Lichenihabitans sp. | reverse complement strand
GACATCCGAATCCTTTCGGAGGACGGCATGCCCGTTCCCTCGGCTTCGGAGACCTGCCTGGAGACGAGTGACTTCGGCAACGTCCCGTTCGACACGGTGATCGTTGGCGGTAACACCCGGGTTGTTCCGACGTCCCCCAAGCTCCTTGCGTTCATGGCCAGGGCAGCGAAGTCGTCACGTCGTATTTCCTCCATCTGCACCGGCGTCTTCGCGCTGGCCGACGCGGGCCTCATCGGCGAGCGACGGGTCACGACCCACTGGCTCTTCACGGACGAACTGAAGACGCGCTTCCCCGAGATCAGGCTGGAAGCCGATCGCATCTTCATCGTCGATGGGCCGATCTGGACTGCGGCGGGCAACAGCGCGGGGATCGACCTGACCCTTCACATGCTGGAGCAGGATTTCGGTCCCGATCTTGCGCTCTCGGTCGCCCGGATCCTCGTCGTCGATCAAAAGCGCTCGGGAGGCCAGTCCCAGCATTCGGCGTTGCTGGAGATGAACCCCAAATCCGATCGCATCCAGGTCGCTTTGGCCTACGCTCGCCAGAACCTCCGCACGGTGACCTCGGTCGAGGACCTCGCATTGGCCGCGGGCCTCAGTCCGCGCCAGTTCAGTCGGGCATTTCTCGCGGAAACCGGCATGTCCCCCGCCAAAGCAATCGAAAGCCTCAGGCTCGACGCCGCGCGGCTGATGATCGAGCAAAGCCGTCACCCTGTCGAAATCGTTGCCCGCGAGACCGGCTTCGGAGACCAGGAACGGATGCGCCGGGCCTTCATCCGGGTCTTCGGTCATCCGCCACAAGCCCTTCGGGGAATAGCGGTCGAAAGATCGAAGCCGAGAAAACAGTCTCACCAGAAGCTCGGTTAGGGGCCGTGCTGCCACGCCACTCATCCGGCAGACCCTGACCGACGGCGACTTTCACCCGAGCTGCCGAACCTTTCGGGTCCATCAAACAAAAGAATGTCATCGCCCATGCCCTACACAAGCGAGCTTCACGCCTTGGCTCTCATCACCGCGGCGACCGCGCTGATGTGGGTCCCTTACGTCTGCGGGAGGATGGCGACCTTCGGTATCCTCGCCCCGATCGGGAATCCCGGGCCCGGCTATCCGGTCGATGCGCCCTGGATGGACCGGGCGAGGCGGGCGCATGCGAACGCTGTCGAGAACCTCGCGGTCTTCGCACCGCTCGTCCTGATCGCGGCGATGGTCGGTCTCAGCACGCCTGTCACGGCGGTCGCTGCCTGGACCTACGTCGTTGCCCGATTGGTTCACTACGTCATCTATGCCGCCGGTGTCCCCTTCGTGCGGACCTTGGCCTTCCTGGTGGGGGCAGTTTCCACCGTGGTGATCGGCATCGTGCTTCTCGAACACGGGCTTTGAGGGGCAGGCGCGGTCCCATGGCCGTCACAAGCGAAGGAGAGTCCATCATGACCGGGAGCGACGTCTACGACATCCTCGTCCTCGGCGGCGGCAAGGCCGGCAAGACGCTGGCGATGAACCAGGCAAAGGCCGGCAAGCGGGTCGCCGTCATAGAGGCCGGCATGATCGGGGGCTCCTGCATCAATATCGCCTGCATCCCCACGAAAGCCCTGGTCCGCAGCGCCGAGGTCGCCGAGACGGTCCGCCATGCCGGGCTCTTCGGCACGGAAGGCGGCGACGTTAATGTGGACATGCACCGCCTTGCGGCGCGCACGGCCGAGGTCGTCGCGGACATGGTCGACTTCAATAGACGCGCCTTCGCCGCGAGCGGGTTAGAGCTGGTGATCGGTTGGGGTCGCTTCGTGGCGTCCCGGGTGATCGAGGTCGAGACGGCAGGAGGCATCCGGCGTCTCACGGGCGAGCGGATCTACCTGAACCTCGGCACCCGCGCCGCGATCCCGCCCGTCGCCGGACTGCGCGAGGCCGGGCCCCTCACCCACGTGGAGGCGCTGAAGCTGGACGTCCTTCCCGCCCGTCTCATCGTGGTCGGCGGCGGTTACGTGGGCCTCGAAATGGCGCAGGCGTTCCGGCGGCTCGGCAGCGAGGTCACTTTGATCGAGCGCGGGCCGCGTCTTGCGGCGCGGGAGGACGAGGACATCGCGGCGGCGATCCGGGATCTCTTCATCGCCGAAGGCGTCGACCTCGCCATGGGTGCCGAGATCGTCGCGGTCGAGGGACGCTCCGGCGACCGCGTCACGGTGGTCCTGTCCGATGGCCGCCGATTGTTGTGCACGCATCTCCTGGTCGCAGCGGGCCGCGAGCCGATGACGCGCGAGATCGGCCTGGATGTTGCGGGCGTGGACCTCGACGGGCGCGGCTTCATCAAGGTCGACGAGCGGTTGCGGACGTCGGCGGCTGATGTCTGGGCGCTGGGCGAGGTCGCAGGCAGCCCCATGTTCACACACGTGTCGCTGGACGACTACCGCGTCGCAAAGAGCGGCATCACGGGTGGCGACCGCACCACGGAAGGACGCTTGATCCCGTCCTGCCTCTTCATCGACCCCGAGTTCGCCCGCGTCGGCCTCAGCGAGCGCGAGGCCGAGCGGTCCGGACATGCCTATCGCGTGGCGCGGCTGCCGGTCGACGTGATCCCACGCGCCCGCACCCTGTCCAAACGGGCCGGGCTGATGAAAGCCGTCATCGCGGCGGACAGCGACAAGATCCTCGGCTTCACGATGCTCGGCGCCCAGGCCGGAGAGGTGCTGGCGGTGGTGCAAATGGCGATGCTGGGCGGCCTGCCTTACACCGCCCTGCGCGACGGTATCCTGGCGCATCCGACCATGGCGGAGGGCCTAAACATGCTCTTCGGAACGGCCTTCAGCGCACATCCATGACGACAACCCATGCCCACCCAGTGCCGACCGAGTAGTCCGCGGTTGCCGACAAGGTCGAGGCAGTGTCCCAACTCGCGATCGTGAAGTCGAACGTCTCGGGCGGGTCGTCGTAGTAGCGCAGCCAGTCCCGCCGCACGATATTGCCCTCCGGCGGCACGGGCGCCTGCTGGTACTGCGCCGAGAAGACGAGACTGCCGAGGTAGCGGCGAACGCCATCCAGCACGTGATGGTTCTCGCGCCCTTCATGCAGCAGATCGCCGACCCGACGCCTGTGGACGTGGGCGGGATTGTCGCTCCATGGGGTGGCCGGCGGAGGGCGACGGGGT
>CAXTME010000214.1:0-3374 GCA_964245215.1 uncultured Lichenihabitans sp. | reverse complement strand
GTGGTGGCGATGAAGGCGTGGCTGCTATCCGTAGCGCAATTCTGCAGCAGGGTCTGGCCCGTCGCATCGATGCCGTCGGTGGCGAGGAAGCCGACGGTGAAGATCTCGACAGGCGCGGCGTTTCCCGACGGGTCGGTCGTGGCCTTCGCATTGGTGCAGGCGGTCGCCAGCGTGTTGTCGAGCAGGCCGCGCGCGGTCGATGTCGTCGTGGTCCCGAGCCGACCCTCCTGCGGATAGCCAAAGCCGTTGTAGACCATCAGGTTCGGGTCGTATTGGGTGTACTGCGTGTAGCCGTCGTTGTCCTGCCCGAACCAGTCGTCCATGCCGTCGGTGAGCAGGATGATCACCTTGTGGTTCACTGCCGTCGTCTTCGGATCGATGTAGCCATAGGGCTTGGGCGCCTGCTGGCCGCTCGTCGGCGACGTGTTGCCGCCGGCATCGAACGGACCGTTCGGCGAGATCGTGCGCCACGCCCACATGAACCCCGTCGCGAGCACCGTGTCGCCGATCGGGCTCATCGCCTTGATCGAGGCCGTGGTGGTCGACTGGGTCGCGTTCAGCGGCTGCAGGGCTCCGGTCGCGCAGCCGGCGTTCGGGCCGGCGGTCTGCTGCGTGACGTAGTACTTGTTCGAGGTGGAGGCGATCGCCTTCGTGTACTTGCAAAGCTTGGTCTGCCCGTCGCCGCGGCCGGGTGCCGATTGGTCGGCGGTTGCGAAGGCGTCGCCCGCAACGCAGGAGCCGGTCTGGTCCCCGACGTAATTGTTGAAGGTATAGCCGTTGTTGACCTTGTTGTTGTCGGTCTCGTCGGGCCAGAAGAATGGCGCGAACAATGTATCGGGCGTGCTTGCGTCGGCCTTGGTGTCGGAGGTGGTGTAGGGCGACGGGCGCTCCTCGACGCAGCCGCCCCAGCTTACCCCCATCGTGTTGAGCATGGCGAAGATCGAGGTCGGCTTGGTGTAGGTCTTCGGCGACGTGAAGCTCTTCCAGTGGATCGACGACTGGCCTTTGGTGTCGAGCCAGGACGCGCCGAGGTAGGAGCTGCCGACGTTCACCGAGGACGAGAACGGGACGACCGAATAGTTCGTCGGCACGCCGGTGCCGCCGGTGCCCGAGGGCGCGAGTGCCGTGATCAGCGCGTTCGCCGCCTGCTGCGCCGCCTGCATCTTGGTCTGGCCGCCGCTCTGCGCGGAATTCGCCATCGAGGCGGAATTGTCCATCGCGAAGGCGATCTCGTAGGTGTCGAGCCGCATCGCCGAGCACGCGTAGGCGCCGATCGCCAGCGACTGGTAGCCGCTGATCGCCATGATGGACGTCGGGGTGTTCGACTTGGCGTAAACGCACAGCGTCGTTCCGTCCGACGAAAGATTGATGTTCGAGACATAGGCTGCGCTGTTGGTGTCGTTGGCTGCAACCACCTGATTGACCAGCGGCGTCACCTGCACCACCGTCTCGCCCCTGCGGATCTGCAGGATGCCTGCGAGCGCAGCCGCGTCGACGCCGGACTGCAGCATGGCGCGCTCCGTCGTCGCCCGGGCGTAGTCGACCCCGATGCCGATCGTCAGCATCATCGGGATGAACGACAATCCGAATATGGTCGCCACCGAGCCTGCATCGTCCCTTCGGAAGCCGCGGCGGATGCGAAACGTCGTTTGCTTCGATGTCACGACGTGCGTCCATAGCGTTTGAGGAAGGCGGCATCGTCGAGGACGTCGTGCAGCCGGCTCGGTGCCTCGTCTCGGGCAAGGCCGGCACGGCCGACGAACCGCTTCACCGCGACGACCGACACTACCGCGCACAGGATCAGGGCGGCGCTCGCGGACCCATCGAGGGCGGTCACCGGTGCGTGCCAATCCGGCTTGACCTTCGAGGCGACCAGCGTCGCGCCGGACGTGGGCCTCGACGCGTGCGATATGTCGGGGAAGGGAAGCACGAGCGCGTTTCCGGCCCCGGCGGGTGCCGGGAACTGGACGTCGCGACCGTCGTCGCTCACTTCCGCCATGGTCGCGCCGATCGCCACCTGCATGTTTTGTCTCAATCCATTCTGTCGCGGCTGGCGAGCCGCGCGGCGATGCCACGGGCGTCCGTCGTCATGAGCAGACGATGCCCGTCTGGCCGGTGGCGAGCCCGCTCGTCGAGGTCAGCGTCACCTGACCGCCGACCCGCGGGATCGTGTAGGAATGGCGCCACATCTTCCTCGACAGAAGGCCGGATATGACGGGCGTGATGCCGGTGTAGGTGTACGAAACGTCGGTGACGATCGCGCTGCCGGCGTAGTTCTGGAGACCGCCGACGAGGACGATGCCCTGCGAGGCGATCTTGGTCGGGATCGTATCGATCGCCCATGGATCGGTCGGACCGATCTGGCGCAGCGTGGTGTTGCACGGGCGCAGCGTCCCGCCCTGGGTCACGCTCCAGTTCACGGTCGCGGTGCAGCAGACCCCGTTCTTGACGACGAGGTCGACGGCCGAGACGGTCACCGTCAAGTTCGAATCGTTGAACGGCATTCCCGCAATGACCGACGCCTGGATCAACGTCGCGATATCGGAAGCGGGGACGGACGAGTTCGTCTGCTCCTGGGCGACGAGGTCGGCGAGCGTCTTCGAGGTGGTCTCGATCTTGTCGGCTGCGCGCACCATGCGCATCACGTCGAAACCACCCATGTAGATCATGAGAAGGAGCGGCAGGATCAGCGCGAACTCGACCACGGCCATGCCGGTCGTCGCGCCTGCGAGGCGGGCGAGCGCGCCGCGTTGTTGCACGTGGCCTCGGGGCAAGGTCAGCATCCCTTGTTGGCCTGGTACGTACCGTACATCGAGGCGAGGTAGGGCTCCGTGCGCACCGCCGATGCCGACACGACCAGGAGCTTCCAGCCCGGGTTGTTGGGCACGTCGTTGACGAGCCCCACGGTCTGGGCGACGCCGCCGATGCTGATCACCGGCAGGTACCAGGGCATCGGATAGGCGACGCGCACGATCGTCACCGTGTGCGGCGCGCCGAGGCAGAACTGGTTTGGATTGCTACCCGTCGCCTTGTAGAAATCGTTCGTGAGGTTGTTGCCGGTCATCGTCGTCGAGGTCCGCACGTCGACGATGAGCTTGGTGCAGTCTACGAAGCTGCTGAGCATGCTGCCCGTCTTCGGACAGATGTAGGTGTTGACGAAGTCGGACACCTTGACGATGCCGGCCGCCTGCACCGCGCCGGTGCGGATCTGGCGCGCCGCGGTCTGCGCGGCCGCGTCGAGATTGCGCTCCGCGAGGAACCCGAGGCCGGTGTCGAAGGTCGCGCACAGGAGGCCGAAGAACGGGATCGCGACCAGTCCGAACTCGACCGCCGTCGCGCCGCGAGCATCTCGCCTGAAGCGGCCGAGCGGCGAC
>CAXTME010000213.1:2171-3425 GCA_964245215.1 uncultured Lichenihabitans sp. | reverse complement strand
ATGCCGGCCTCGAGCGCGTGCAGCGGCGACTCGATCTTGATCTGGTTGCCCTTGAGGCGGATCTCGCCGGTGTCGGGCTGGTAGACGCCGGCGATGATCTTCATCAGCGTCGATTTCCCGGCGCCGTTCTCGCCCATCAGGGCGTGGACAGTGCCACGCCGGATGCGCAGGTTGACGTTGTCGAGCGCCACGACGCCGGGGAACTCCTTGCGGACGTTGTCGACCTCGAGAAGGTAATCGGCGCCGGGGATCGCTCCCGACCTGCGGACCGCCTGGAACGTCGTCGGGCTCAGCATGAGGTCCTCCGTTGGCGCCGATCCCGGTCGCGCCGGGTCTTTCGACAGATCATCGCTCAGGCAGGTCGTCTCTGCAACTTAGACTAGATCCCGCGCGGGACGGAGCACGCGGGAACGCGGAGATGGATCGCCTTTGCCGGGGCCTGCGCCCCGGCGCAGCTTACTTCGCCATGTAGTCCTTCAGGTTGGCCTTGGTGACCTTCTCGAAGGGAACGTCGACGTAGGACGGGATCTTGTCGCCCTTGATCAGCGACAGCGCCGTGTCGACTGCGCCCTTGCCCTGGCCCTTGGAGTTCTGGAACACGGTGACGTAGAGGTTGCCGTTCGCCACTTCGGAGAGGCCGTCGGCCGTCGCGTCGATGCCGCCGATGCACATGGTCTTCGGGTCCTTGCCGGCCTGTTTCAGGGCCAGGATCGCGCCGATCGCCATTTCGTCGTTGTTGGCCGCCACACCGTTGATCTTGTCGCCGGTGGTGATCCAGTTGTTCATGAGGTCGATGGCCTTGTTGCGGTCCCATTCGGCCGTCTGCTTCTCGACGATCTTCACGTCGGGGTGCTTGGCCATCACCTCTTCGATATCGGCGGTGCGGTCGAGCGCGGCGTTGTTGGAGAGCTGGCCTTCCATGATGACGATGTTGCCTTTGCCGTTCAGGCACTTGGCCAGTTCCTCGCCCTCGAGCACACCCGAGACCTTTTCATTGGAGCCGACGAAGGCGACGCCGGCCGGCAGGTTCTTGTCCTCCGGCTTGCGGTTGACGTAGACGAGCGGGATCTTGGCCGCGACGGCGAGCTGGGTGATCTTCGGGGTCGCGGACGTATCGACCGGGTTGACGATGATGGCGTCGACCTTCTGGGCGATGAAGTTCTGGACCTGGCTGATCTGCTTGCCGATATCGTCGTTGGCATCTTCGGCCTGGATCGAGACGCCCTTGTCCTTGGCCTCGGCCGTAATGGCGTT
>CAXTME010000213.1:0-2071 GCA_964245215.1 uncultured Lichenihabitans sp. | reverse complement strand
GGCCGCCGTCATGGTGCAGGTCGACCGAGACCGGCGGACATGAACTCCATGCTGGCCCGGATCGCGCCCTCGCTGTCGGCGAGGTCGTGGACGTCGGACGAGAAAGGCTCGAACGAGATCGGGCCGCGATAGCCGCCATCCGTCAGGGTCCGCACCTGACCGACATTGTCGAGAAGGTCCTGCGCGTCGACCAGCATCCGGTGCGGGTCGCGCATGCGCTCGGCACCAACCGCGGGGTCGGTCACGCCCGAGATGTGGACGAGGCCGGTCGAGGCCGGGAAGATCTCGGTCTCGCCCGCGACATGATGATGGAAGGTATCGTGAACGAGCTTGAACGTGTCGTTTCCGTCGACCGCCGCGATGGCATCGACCGCCTCGCGCTTGAGCCGCAGCGAACATTCCGCAAAGCCGAGCGGTTCGACGAGACCGACGATGCCGGCCCGGCGCAGCATGGGCTTCAAAGCGGTCAGCGCCTCGCGCAAGCCGGCGAGCCGTTCCGCATGCGTGGGCGTGAAGCTCTCGTCGTTGACCGGGCACAGGACCAGCGCCTTGGCCCCGCAGGCCTTGGCGTAGGCGACGAGTTCGGCAGCTTCCTCGGCCCGCGCCGGAGTCCATTGGTTGAAGCGCTGCAACGCATTGATGCTGACGATGGACAGGCCCGCCTGCTCGGCCGCTGCCCGCACCTTCTCGGGCGGGGTGCCGTCCGTGATGGCTTGACCCGGCAGATCGTTGCGGATCTCGATCTGATCGACACCGAGACTGCGCGCCATGTCCATGAAGGCCGGCAGGCTCTTGCGCGGTGCCACCATGTGGTTCAGGGCGAAGTCTTGTCCCGGCATCAGAGTCCCTCTCGATCCGAACATCCTCCGCCCGAGCGGAGGGTCCATAGCCTCGGTATCAGCTTGCCGATGGAAGTCTGCGGCCCGTGCGTGCCACGGTTCCGGTCGGCCGTTCAGAAGGCTGGATCGATAGGGCCGGCAACGGCCATCTTCTCTCCCCGGACCTGCCCAACAACGGAGCAGATCGTTCATTATTTGCTGTTGGTGGAATACTTATTCCAGAATTCGTTCGTCGTCAATGCGCCGGAGGGTCGATCTGCGAATCAGATCCGGGTTCCGGAGAGATGCTCTCGATGTGAAGGGTGCGCGTGTGCTGATGCGTCGGGTAAGGCCTTCCACCGTCGGTCGACCTATCACAGGACACCCCGCGACCTCAAGCAGGCCGAGCAGCCCGGCACGGTTCAGACGATCCGATTGCTTTTGGCCACGCGTGCGTACCAATGCCCCGAGTCCTTGATGGTCCGTTGCCGGGAACCGGCAGGATCCACCGCGGCGAGGCCGAACCGCTGCGTATAACCCTCCGCCCACTCGAAATTGTCCATCAGGCTCCAGCAGTGGTAGCTCCGAACCGGAACGCCGTCCTTGATCGCTCGCTGGAGTTCGATGAGGTGAGCGCGTAGGTAATCGATGCGCTTGCCGTCGGCGACACGGCCGCTGGCGTCGGGCAAGGCATTGTAGGCGGCGCCGTTTTCGGTGATTTCGATCGGTCTCTTACCGATCGCATCCGCCATGCGGACCAGGATGTCGTAGAAGCCCTTCGGGTCTATCGCCCATCCGCCATCCGTTTTCTCGAGCCCGGGACCTTCCGCCCAATCGGCCCGCACGTCCACGCCCGGCATGCCGTTGCCTTCCGGTGCGTCGTGGACGGTGTAGCGCGTGTAATAGTTCAGTCCCACGAAATCGAGCGGCGCTCGCATGAGGACCTCGTCGCCGGGCCGGAAGCCGAGAAGCGCTTCCTCTTGGCCCGACGGAAGCACACCCTTCGGATAGTGTCCGTCGAGAACGGGCGTCGCGAACCAGAGATTCAGGAACTTGTGCCACCGCTCCGCGGCCATCCGATCGGCCTCGGTTTCGGTGGCGGGAACCATTGCAGCAACGTCGAAGACGCTCCCCACCTGAAGCGATGGATTGACGGATTTGAGAGCCCGAAACCCCAGCCCGTGCGCCAGATTGACCGTGTGGGTGGCTTTCAGACAGGCGAGCGGGTCCTTGCGGCCGGGCGCGTGAGCGCC
>CAXTME010000212.1:0-3435 GCA_964245215.1 uncultured Lichenihabitans sp. | reverse complement strand
CGTCCAGGAGAACCCGGAACCGGCACTCCTACACCACGCAATGGGACACGACCACCCCCGTGGCACGAACCTCACCCTCGCCAGCCCACTCCGGAATTCCATGCATGCTTATGACGATCCACCGGATGGGACCAGGTGCACCCGCACGCCACGCGGCCAGTCGATCGCGAGACATGTAGACGCCGCCGAACAGCTCCGGTCCCGTCAGGCCGTGAAGATTGAGCGGCAGGGTCTTGCGGTCGTAGACGACGCGGATCGCAACATCGGCCTCTCGGTTGGTCAGATTTGCCAACTCGCCGGACGACAGGACTTCCATCTCGATGTCCGGATGCAGAAGCGCGAAATCGGCGAGGTCCGGCATGAGCAGGTGTGTCGCGAGAGGCGGTGCCAGCGTCACCCGCAGAAGCCCGCGCACGCTCTGGTCGCGACCGAAGACGCGCGTCTCCATCTGGTGCGACGACGCTTCCATCTGGTTCGCGAGTTCGAGGACCTCCTCGCCCGCAGCCGTCAGGCGGTAGCCCGAAGGCAACTTCTCGAACATTTGCGTCCCGAGGCGTTCCTCGAGCTGAGCGATGCGTCGCAGCACGGTCGAGTGATTCACCCCGAGGCGCTCGGCGGCGGCCCGCACTGAGCCTCCGCGCGCGACGGCAAGAAAGTAGCGAACGTCATCCCAGTCGATCATGGTGCGATCCGGCACCGCGCGGTGCGCCTTCCAAAGCCCGTATCCAACACATCGAACAGCAGTACGGGCGGTCATCATAGCCTATGCCGACGAGCGCGGCCCGATTTCGAGCGGCGGACACCGATCATCGCGGCTGGCCCCAGTCGTTCAGCCGGATCGATTTTGCACCACCCATGTGCGCGCTTCCGCACTCAATGCCTGACCCCGGCAGCCCCATCTCGAGGTCCTCGGGGGCATCCCCGAACGACCAAGGACGGAACCTGAAAGGAAAAGTCATGGGAAAGCTCGAAGGTAAGATTGCAGTCATCACGGGTGGATCGAGCGGCATGGCGCTGGCGAGCGCCAAGCGGTTCGTTGAGGAAGGCGCCTATGTTTTCATCACGGGCCGGAGGCAGGAGGCGCTCGACGACGCCGTCAATCTGATCGGCCGGAACGTCACCGGCGTGCGCAGCGATGCGGCCAATCTCGACGACCTTGACCGTCTGTTCGACACGGTCAAGCGGGAACAGGGCAGGATCGACGTTCTGTACGCGAGCGCCGGCGTGGGCGAAGCCGTCCCGCTGGGCGAGATTACCGAGCAGCATTTCGATGCGACCTTCGACCTGAATACGCGCGGCACGCTGTTCACGGTTCAGAAGGCGTTGCCGCTGTTCAACGACGGCGGATCGATCTTCATGACCGGGTCAGTTGCTTCGGTGAAAGGTTTTCCCGGTTACGGTGTGTATGCGGCGAGCAAGGCGGCGTTGCGCTCATTCGCGCGCACCTGGCTCAATGAACTGAAGGACAGGAACATCCGGGTGAACGTGCTGAGCCCGGGGCCGATCGCCACGCCGATGCAGGACCAGGTTCTCACCGAGGAGGCGAAGCGGATGTTCGAATCCCTGATCCCGCGGGGAAAGATGGGTCGTCCTGAGGAAATCGCGGCGGTCGCACTGTTTCTTGCTTCGGACGATTCGAGCTTCGTGAATGGGGTGGAGTTGTCTGTCGACGGCGGCTTCTCGGCCATCTGAGATCACGCCTGATCGCCGGAAGTGGCTGATCTTCGGAAACAGCATGTCCATGGTGGAACGACTTCCGCACTGAATGGTCGCCTTGGCCGCGCGGAAGTCGTTCACGGCAGGAGGACGACGCGAAGGTCGCCACACAGCGGAACGAAAAACCCAGCGCCGTCAAAGGCCCGGGAACAATACCAGCATGGATCGGAGAAGCATCATGAGCTATGCGATTGTCGGATTCGGCAAGATAGGCCAGGCCCTCGCCCACGCCTTCGCCCGTAAGAACATCGACGTGGCCGTCGCGAGCCGCCGGCCGCCCGAGGCGTTGGCCCCGCAGGCTGGGGCGATCGGACCCACGGTCGTCGCCAGGTCGCTGCGGGATGCACTCGAGGCCGACACAATCATCTTGGCAGTCCCGTTCGGGGAGCATCGCGAGATTGCGAAGGCCCTGCCGAGCTGGGAAGGCAAGACGGTCATCGACGCGATGAACACGCAAGTTCCCCTCGAGGAGCTGGACGGCCTCCTGTCCTCCGCCTTCGTCGCCAAGGCGTTCGCCGGCGCCAAGCTCGTGAAAGGCTTCAATCACCTGATCGCGGCCACCCTGGCTGCCGATCCGATCGTTGGGGGCGGCCACCGGGTCGTCTTTCTGTCGAGCGACGACGAGGACGCGACCGCTCCCGTGGCGGCCTTGGCTAAACAACTCGGGTTCGCACCCGTCAAGCTGGGCAAGCTCAACGAGGGTGGAGCGCTGGTGCACGCACGCGGCAGCAGCTGGGGCCAGCTCATCTTCCAGGATCTGTTCAAGAAGGAGCCGTAATCGGCTTAGGGGCGCCATTCGAAGAGCGGGGAGACGCCCGGGTGTCCTCTGCTATCCGACACTACTCCACGACACTCCCCCCTTCACTCCCACTCGATGGTGCCGGGCGGTTTCGAGGTGATGTCGTAGGTGACGCGGTTGATGCCGCGCACCTCGTTGACGATGCGTCCGGCGACGCGGTTCAGGAAGCCCATGTCGAACGGGTAGACCTCCGCGGTCATGCCGTCGGTGCTGGTCACCGCCCGCAGCGCGCAGGCCTGGTCGTAGGTACGGCCGTCGCCCATGACGCCGACCGTGCGCACCGGCAGCAGCACCGCGAACGCCTGCCAGATCGCGTCGTACAGGCCGGCGGCGCGGATCTCCTCCAGGAAGATGCTGTCGGCCCGGCGCAGCAGCGCCAGGCCCTCGCGCGAGATGGCGCCGGGGATGCGGATCGCCAGGCCAGGACCCGGGAACGGATGCCGGCCGACGATGTTCTGCGGGATGCCCAGCTCGCGTCCGAGGGCGCGCACCTCGTCCTTGAACAGCTCGCGCAGCGGTTCGACCAGCTTCATGTGCATGCGCGCCGGCAGGCCGCCGACGTTATGGTGCGACTTGATGGTCACCGAGGGACCGCCGGTGAAGCTGACGCTCTCGATCACGTCCGGGTACAGCGTGCCCTGGGCCAGGAAGTCCGCGCCGCCGAGCTTCTTCGCCTCCTCGTCGAACACGTCGATGAACAGGCCGCCGATGGTCTTGCGCTTGGTCTCGGGATCGGTGACGCCTTCGAGTGCGGCAAGGAACAGCGCGCTCGCGTCGCGGTGGATCAGCTTGATGTTGAAGCGGCCGCGGAAGGTGGTGACCACCTCCTCCGCCTCGCCGGCGCGCAGCATGCCGTGATCGACGAAGATGCAGGTGAGCTGCTCGCCGATCGCCTCGTGGATCAGCACGGCCGCCACCGA
>CAXTME010000211.1:0-3443 GCA_964245215.1 uncultured Lichenihabitans sp. | reverse complement strand
TAGCCGTAACCTTCGTAGCCAACGCCCGTAAACCCATAACCCGCGTAGCCATAGCCAGCATAACTGTAGCCATAACCAGTGTACCCGGTGCCGACACTGTAACCATAATTTCCGCCGTAGTACCCAGACATCTCGCTTTCCTTTCAGATCGGTAGCCTGTCGATGGCTTTGAAACGCGATACTCGGCCGCAGGTCTCGACGGTGCCGAAGCGTCCAGCATCGTTGGTTACAGGCCGAGATACATACACGTTCGACATTACGCTAGAGTTTCGCAGCGTGGCGCGGGACGTGCCAAGTTGGCCACCGAGGATCGCCGTCTCATCCCTCTTGGAGACTTGCTTCTCGTGCTGCGGGTCGTGACGGTAGACTCACATTGTTCAATCGTACATAGCTGCGCGGCGCTGAATGGGCGACAGCTGACGTTTCGCCGCGCGTTTGAGCAATTCCTTCAGGGTCTCCAGGTGAGATACGATCACCGGAAATGCGCGGAACACGGAAGGGCAGCAATGAACGGCAGGACAACGGCCAGCTTGCGGAAGTTCATCGGCACACTGCTGCTCGTGATGCTCGGCAGCCGCATCGCGGTGGCTCAGCAGACAGGACCTCTCGTCACCGTGACTTCGCCTCAGGGAACGGTCGTCACGCCCCTTTCGAGCAGGCCGATGCCCGATAGCGGTGGCAGAATTCCGCACACCAACACCCGGCAGTTCCTGACGACCAACCCCGCCGCGGCGCAGCCTCAGAGTTCCATCGGCGTCTATTTCGAGACCCCTGCCTCGCTGGCCTGCGTCTACAGGCGCATCCCCCGGTCGGACCGTTGCTCGCCGAGCACCGCCAGTGCCACCGCCATCGGCGGGTCGAGGGTGATCGCCATCGTGGATGCCTACGACCATCCCGATATCGCTGCCGATCTGGCGACTTACTCGACGAAGTTCGGATTGCCCCAGGCCAATTTGAGCGTCGTCTATTCGAGTGGCTCCCGGCCGGCTCGGGACCCGACCGGAGGGTGGGAGATCGAGGAAGCCCTCGACGTCGAGTTGGCCCACGCGCTGGCGCCCTACGCCCAAATCATCCTGGTCGAGGCCCCGACAGCGTCAGATCTCTATGCCGCAGTGGACGTCGCCTCGCGTCTCGTGGCGCAGGCGGGCGGCGGCGAAGTGTCGATGAGTTGGGGAAGCAGCGAGTTCGCCGGCGAAACCGAATACGACGCGCATTTCAAGACGCCCGGCGTGGTCTATTTCGCGGCATCGGGCGACGACCCGGGGACGCTGTATCCGGCATCCTCGGCTTACGTCGTCGCCGTTGGTGGGACGACGATCGCCAGGGACCCGGCCACCGGCAATTTCCTGGGTGAAGCGACCTGGAGCGATGGCGGAGGAGGGCCCAGCGCCTTCGTTCCCGCCCCGCGCTACCAGAACCCGGTGAGATACCTCACCGGAGCCATGCGGGCCACGCCCGACCTTTCCGCCGATGCCAACCCCTATAGCGGCGTCTACATCTATTCCTTCATCGTCAACGACCCCGCCAACACAGGTTGGGTCGTCTACGGGGGGACATCGGCTGCGACACCGATCGTGGCCGCCATAGCCAACGCGACCGATACCTTCCGACCGTCGAGTTTCGGCCAGCTGATCAACCTTTACGCGGGCGCCGGCGCGGGCGGGTTCCGAGCGGTCGTGCGCGGCATCTGCGGTCCGGGCGGCATCTACGATCCGACTGCGATCTGGAATCCTTGCGTCGGGCTGGGGAGTCCGCAGCGCCCGCCGCCATTCTGAGCACGGCCGGCCCTCGATGGCCCAGAACCCACTCGGACGACGACGACTCGGAGGGTATAAGCAAAAGAAAGTATTGTGCCGCTGAGTGAACCCGTCCTACCTTGAACCGGATCGATGGTTCGACCGGGGTAGTGGCGTGGGGTTGAGTAGCGGGACGAAAACGCCGATCTCGGACGCGGATCCTCTTCTCACGTTGAGCGCTGCCGAACTGAGCGGCGCCTACGCGAGCGGCCGTTTGTCGCCCGTGGAGGTCGCGACGGCAGCCCTCGACCGGGCCGAGGCGATCCACTCCCGCTTCAATGCCTTCACGCGTATCGACCGGCCCTTCGCCATGGCGGCGGCGCGCGACTCGGAAGCCCGCTGGCGCAGCGGTACCTCGGCGTCCGCGGTCGACGGTGTTCCGGCCACGATCAAGGACATCGTCTGGGTCGAAGGCTGGCCCGTCCGCTACGGCAGCCCGAGCACCGGCGACATGCCCTGCACGTCGGATGCGCCGGCGGTCGCCCGCCTCCGGGCGGCCGGCGTGATCATCCTGGGGCTCACGACCACGCCCGAATTTGGCTGGAAGGCGCTGACCGACGGCCCGCTCAGCGGCATCACGCGCAATCCGTGGAACCCCGCCACGACGCCCGGCGGATCGTCGGGGGGCGCCGCGGTCGCGGCCGCCACGGGGGCCGGCGTCTTTCATCTCGGCACCGACGGGGGCGGCTCGATCCGGGTTCCGTCGTCGTTCACGGGCGTCGTCGGCCTGAAGCCGAGCTATGGCCGCGTACCCGCCTACCCCGCGAGCGCGTTCGGCACCGTGGCGCATCTCGGCCCGATGACCCGGCGGGTCGACGATGCCGTGGCCATGCTCGAGGCGATGTCGGGACGGGACCCGCAGGACTGGCTGCAGGGGCCGTTCCGGCTGCCGCCGCTCGACCGGGAGCCTCGCGGTCTCGTGGGCGCCAAAGTGGGCGTCTGGTCTCGGCCGCCCTGCGGCGCCGTCGATCCGGAGATCGCGGCACGGTTCGCAACCGTCGTCGAAGACCTTCGCGGCCTCGGAGCCGAACTCGTGCCGATCGACCTGCCGGAAGGCGACCACCTTGCGACCTTCACGGTGCTCTGGTCCTGCGGCGCTGCGACGCGGGCCGCTTCCCTTTCCCCCGAGGCCCGCGCCAGCCTCGACCCCGGGCTTCGCGAGATCATAGCGGCCGGCGACGCCTTGGGTGCGGTGCGCTATGTCGAAGCCATGGCGGCCCGTGCCGACTTCGGCCGCCGGATGGACGCACTGCTGGACCGGTTCGATATCCTGGTTTCGCCCGCCACCGCCATACCGGCGTTCGAGGCCGGGCACGAGGTCCCGCCCGGCAGCGGCATGACGCGCTGGTTCGAGTGGGCCGGCTTCAGCTTCCCGCTCAACCTGTCGCAGCAGCCGGCCGCCTCCGTACCCTGCGGCTTGACGGGGTCGGGCTTGCCGATCGGGCTGCAGATCATCGGGCCACGCGGCGAGGATGCGCGCGTTCTCGGCTTCGCCAAGGCTTTCGAGACTGCCTTTCCGTCCTTCTTCCTGTGAAGGCGCGGGCCTTTTCGACCACTAGAGAGGATCACCATGCTTGACAGACGATCGTTGCTGCGCGGCTCGGCCGGGGCTGGCGCCGCCGGCATGGCGGCTCTCGCGAGCTTCGG
>CAXTME010000210.1:0-3452 GCA_964245215.1 uncultured Lichenihabitans sp. | reverse complement strand
CGTGGCTCGAAGGTCATCTGCGAGCCTATCCTGGCGCGATCCTGATCGTCACCCATGACCGATACTTCCTCGACAACGTGACGGGCTGGATCCTCGAGCTCGACCGTGGCCGCGGCATTCCCTACGAGGGGAACTACTCGACCTGGCTGAAGCAGAAGCAGAAGCGTCTGCTCCAGGAGGGCCGCGAGGACGAGGCGCGCATGCGGGCCCTCGAAGCCGAGAGCGAGTGGATCTCGTCGTCGCCGAAGGCCCGGCAATCGAAATCCAAGGCTCGCATCCAGCGCTACGAGGATCTGCTGGCCAAGAGCGAGGAGCGCGTACCCTCGATCACCCAGATCGTCATCCCGGTGGCGGAAAGGTTGGGCCAGAACGTCATCGAGTTCGACTCGTTGAAGAAGGGCTTCGCCGATCGCCTGCTGATCGACGACCTGTCGTTCAAGCTGCCGCCCGGCGGCATCGTGGGCGTGATCGGCCCGAACGGCGCCGGCAAGACGACCTTGTTCCGCATGATCACCGGGCAGGAGACGCCCGATGCCGGCAGCATGAAAGTCGGCGACTCGGTGGAACTCGGCTACGTCGATCAGTCCCGCGACACGCTCGACGGCAAGAAGAACGTCTGGGAGGAGATCTCGGACGGCAACGAGATCATCTATCTCGGCAAGAAGGAGATCAACTCCCGTGCCTATTGCTCGGCCTTCAACTTCAAGGGTTCAGATCAGCAGAAGAAGGTGGGCATGCTGTCGGGCGGTGAGCGCAACCGCGTGCACCTGGCCAAGATGTTGAAGAAGGGCGCCAACGTCCTGCTGCTCGACGAGCCCACCAACGACCTCGACGTCGACACGCTCCGGGTTTTGGAAGAGGCGCTCCTGGCCTTTGCGGGCTGTGCCGTCATCATCAGCCACGACCGTTTCTTCCTCGACCGGATCGCGACCCACATGCTGGCCTTCGAGGGCGAAAGCCACGTCGAATGGTTCGAAGGCAACTTCGCCGACTACGAGGAAGACAAGAAGCGCCGCCTCGGCATCGACAGCGTCATCCCGCATCGCCTGAAGTACAAGAAGTTCGCACGTTGACTATCCTCCTCCGCGATGCGGAGGAGGGGGACCGCGCGAAGCATGGTGGAGGAGGTGCTTCCTCCTCTGTGTAGAAATCCCGCTATCGAAGCCTTCATGGGCCGCTGGTTGGGCCAGGGCCTCCGGCCGGCTCGATGCTCATGGTATCGCGGCGGGTTTTCGCCCTGGACGCCGCGTGGTTCCTCGGTTCTCGGCCGTGCCGCTCACGCTGTATCGCCGGGACACTCGATGGTGGCCGGAGCTTCGCTCTGCAGCGCGCCGCGCAAACCGCCAAGCGCTAAAGCGCCTGGCCTGAGCTTGGCTAAGCCCGCCCCAACCCTATAATCCTTGGGAGGCCGATCAGCATGCCTCGTCAGGGAGGTTCCATCATGCGTTCCATAGCTCTCGTATCGGGCTTCACTCTTCTCGGTCTTGTGCTTGCGGCACCGGCTTCGGCCGACATGGTCCATTATCGGGCGACCGTGAGTCCCTCGACCGAGGTGCCACCGAACGGCAGCAAGGCCACGGGCCACCTCACCGCGACTTACGATACGTCAAGCAGGACACTGGCTTACGAGGTCGGTTATGCTGACCTGACCGGCCCCGCCACGATGGCACATTTCCACGGACCCGCACCGGCGGGGAAGAACGCCGGCGTCATGGTGCCGATCACCGGTGATCTCGCCAGTCCCATCAAGGGTTCGGTTACACTGACCGACGATCAGGCGAAGGCGCTAATGAACGGGGACCTGTACTTCAATATCCATACCGCGATGAACAAAGGTGGCGAAATGCGCGGCCAGGTCGAGAAAGGAATGTAGCCCTCGCACCCGTCAGCGGCAGAAGCTTTGGTCGCCGGCTCTCAGCGATCGTGCCAGATGGGTCACGATGGGGTCGAACCGCCTTTGTCGGTCGCATCGTAATCGATCGAGAGCTCGGGGGCGACAGAGCGGTCGGCACAGCCCGCAACGACGCGCCGGTAAACGAGCCGTCCCGCTTTCGTCCCGGAGAGGACGAAAGCGGGACGGCGCCTCAACCGATAACTGACGGTCAGGCCGTCGGATCGCTCCTGATCTTCGAGCCATCGTTCATAGGCTTCAGCGCCGTCCGTCACGGTCGAGGGCGCATAACTCGCGAAGATCCTGATCGTGGCGCGACCATCAGGTGACGTAAAGGTACGGCCATCGTCGTTGGCGGGCGCCGGTCCAACCTTGAAATCGGCCGGGACGTCGGCCGACGTCCCGAAGCGACCGTTGATATAGCGACGCCATTGCTGCGAGGCTACGGCAGATGCAGTGAGCAGCAGTACTGTCGCGGCGCTAAGCCAGTGGCGCTTGACCATCGCATCCTTCGCGCGATTGGTCGACTTCATCTTGGTTCCGTCATCCAGCCGATCCAGGCGAAGAAGGCCGGAACGCGATCGAGGGTCGGCAAAGTCATGTCGGGCACGTAGTCGCGGAGCATCTCACGACCCGTCCCGCGGTCGATCCACAGACAGCGGAAGCCGAGGTCGCGAGCAGCCGCGTGGTCGAGGTGGGGGCTCGCGCAGATATGGACCACCTCCTGCGGCGTGACACCGATGAGCCTCCAGGCGTGTTCGAAGATCCTACGCGACGGCTTGTAGGCACCGGCCGCCTCGGCGGTCACGACCCGGTCGATCACGCCCGGGCCCAATTGGGCGACATTGCCCGCGATGATCGCGTCGTCGGTGTTGGAGATGATGCAGGTCTTGAAGCCGGCGCCCTTCAGCAGAACCAGGGCGTCGGGAACTTCGGGGTACGGGATCATGGCCGAGATCGACGACGTCAGTTCGTCGACGTCGGTCTCGTCGCAGGGCAAACCAAGATCCGCCATGGCGCGCTTCAACGCGCTGCCCGCCACGGTGCGGAAATTTCGGTGCGGTGCGTCGGCTTCGAACCTGTGCTCGTACCGATCATAGGCAGCGACGAGGTCGTCGGCCGAAACGCCTGCGATACCGTGGCGCATGACGATCCGCTCGGCAGCGGCCGTCAGACCCTCGTCCCATTGGATCAGTGTGCCGTAGCAATCGAAGGTCAACCAGAGCGGGCGCTGTCCCCATTCGGCCGACGTGTCGTGGTGCGCAGCTGAAGGTTGGGAGCTCGACTGCGTCATGGGGCCGGACCTGTCGCTTTTGCCGTGTCGGGGCCGGCATCGGGGAAGCTTGCTCGCCACTGAGACACTCATCGTGGACGACGGTCCCGAGCCGATTGGAGCCTACTCTAAACCAGGCTTGCGGAAGCGGGCAGCGGTCTCTATAAGCCTCGACACCGGGACGAGATGATGACGTCCGGGCATGTCGGAGTGTAGCGCAGCCTGGTAGCGCACCTCGTTCGGGACGAGGGGGTCGTAGGTTCGAATCCTATCACTCCGACCATATTT
>CAXTME010000209.1:0-3468 GCA_964245215.1 uncultured Lichenihabitans sp. | reverse complement strand
GCAGCTGCTTGCCGATCTCGACGATCTCGATGAGCTTCGTCGGGTCGCTGTCGAGGTCGACCATGTTGCCGGCTTCGCGCGCCGCGACCGTGCCGGTGTTCATCGCGACACCGACGTCCGCCTGGGCGAGGGCCGGCGCGTCGTTGGTGCCGTCGCCGCACATGGCGACGAGCTTGCCCTTCGACTGCTCGGTGCGGATCAGCGCCAGCTTGTCCTCCGGGGTCGCCTGGGCCAGGAAGTCGTCGACCCCGGCTTCCGCCGCGATCGCGGCCGCGGTCATCGGATTGTCGCCGGTGATCATGACGGTGCGGATGCCCATCCGGCGCAGCTCGCCGAAGCGTTCCCGGATGCCGCCCTTGACGATGTCCTTGAGGTAGATGACGCCGAGCAGCCGCCCGTCCCGCGCCACCGCGAGCGGCGTGCCGCCGGCCTTGGCGATCTCGTCCGCGATGGTTTGGATCTCGCGCACGGCGTCTCCCGCGACCACCGGCTTCAAGGCCAGGCCGCCGCCGCGTGCGGAGGACGATGGGAGCACCTGGACGTGGCCCAGGATGGAATCGACCGCGCCCTTGCGGATCGAGGAGCCCTCGACGTCGACCCCGCTCATGCGCGATTGCGCCGTGAAGGGCACGAAGGTCGCGTTCATGCCAGCCATGTCGCGGGCCCGGATGTTGTACTTGTCCTTGGCCAGGACGACGATCGAGCGGCCTTCCGGCGTCTCGTCGGCCAGCGACGCGAGCTGGGCCGCGTCGGCGAGTTCCTGTTCGGTGACATTGCGCACCGGGCGGAACTCCGTCGCCTGCCGGTTGCCGAGCGTGATGGTGCCGGTCTTGTCGAGCAGCAGCGTATCGACGTCGCCCGCGGCTTCGACGGCACGGCCCGACATCGCCAGCACGTTGAAGCGGACGAGGCGGTCCATGCCGGCGATGCCGATCGCCGAGAGCAGCGCCCCGATCGTGGTCGGGATCAGCGTCACGAAGAGCGCCACGAGCACGATCACCGGGATGGAGCCGCCCGCATAGGCCGCGAAGGACGGGATCGAGGCGACCGCGAAGACGAAGATGATGGTCAGGCCGGCGAGCAGGATGTTGAGGGCGATCTCGTTCGGCGTCTTCTGCCGCTCGGCGCCTTC
This sequence comes from uncultured Lichenihabitans sp., assembly GCA_964245215.1. Lineage (GTDB taxonomy): Bacteria > Pseudomonadota > Alphaproteobacteria > Rhizobiales > Beijerinckiaceae > Lichenihabitans. The sequence goes on along the minus strand of CAXTME010000209.1, from coordinate 2,336 downwards.
GACCAGCGCGATCATGCGGTCGATGAAGGTGGAGCCGGCCGCGGCCGTGATGCGCACCCTGATCCAATCGGACAACACCTGCGTGCCGCCCGTCACGGCGGAGCGGTCGCCGCCCGACTCGCGGATCACGGGTGCGCTTTCGCCCGTGATGGCGGCCTCGTTGACCGAAGCGACGCCTTCGATCACCTCGCCATCCGACGGGATGATGTCGCCGGCTTCGACCAGCACGACATCGCCGACCTTGAGGCCAGCGCCGGGCATCGTCCTGAAGCCCGCCCGTGGACCGCCGACCGCCGCTCCCGGACCTGTCAAAACCTTGGCCTGGGTTTCGGTGCGGGTGCGGCGAAGACTCTCGGCCTGGGCCTTGCCGCGCCCCTCGGCCACGGCTTCCGCGAAATTCGCGAACAGGACCGTGAACCAGAGCCAGACGACGATCTGGAACGAGAAGCCGAGGTTGGCCCCGCCCGTGACGGCGTCGCGGATCAGGAGAACGGTCGTCAGGGTCGCCACGACCTCGAGCACGAACATGACCGGGTTCTTGATCATGAGGCGCGGGTCGAGTTTGCGGAAGGCGCCGCCGACCGCCGGCCCGAGGATGCGGGCGTCGAGGATGCTGGATTGAGCCTTGGCCATGGAATGGCTCCGGGTACGAAGGTCAGGAAAGGGTCGCGTGAGCGCCGCGGCGCTCACGAAAGGGGCACTAGCGAAGCGGACCTGGGCTCAGGGCGCCGACGCGAAGGTCTGGCCCGCGGCGCCCGCGAGATGCTCGACGATCGGGCCGAGCGCCAGGGCCGGGAAAAACGTGAGGCCGCCGATGATCAGGATCACCCCGACCAGCAGCCCCACGAAGAGCCCGCCATGGGTCGGGAACGTCCCGGCTCCGGCCTGCACCGTCTTCTTGGCCGCGAGCGATCCCGCGATGGCGAGCGCCGGGATATGGATGAAGAAGCGGCCGACCAGCATGCCGATGGCGAGCGTGACGTTGTAGAACATCGTGTTGGCCGACAGTCCCGCGAAGGCGGAGCCGTTGTTGGCCGCGGCCGACGTGTAGGCGTAGAGGATCTCCGAGAAGCCGTGCGGCCCGGGGTTGTTGGTGGCCGACACGGCCGAGGGCAGCACTACGGCGAGCGCCGTGAAGCCGAGCATCATGAGCGGCAGGATCAGGATGCCCAGCATGGCCATTTTGACCTCCTTGGCCTCGATCTTCTTGCCGAGATATTCCGGCGTGCGCCCCACCATGAGGCCGGCCACGAAGATCGCCACGACGACGAAGATCAGCATGCCGTAGAGGCCGGCACCGACGCCGCCGACGATGACTTCGCCGAGCTGCATGTTGATGAGCGGGATCATGCCGCCGAGCGCCGTGAAGCTGTCGTGCATGGCATTGACGGCCCCGCAGGACGCCGAGGTCGTGATGGTGGCGAAGAGCGCCGAGGCCACGATGCCGAAGCGCACCTCCTTGCCCTCCATGTTGCCGCCTTCGAGCCCCAGCGCATGCAGGAGCGGGTTGCCGGCGGACTCCGCCCCGTAGACCACCGCGACACCGGCGACGAAGAGGACCCCCATGGCGCCCAGGATGGCCCAGCCCTGGCGCTGGTCGCCCACCATGCGGCCGAAGACGTTGGTGAGGGCGGCACCGAGCGCGAAGATCGAGATCATCTGGACGAAGTTGCACAGCGCCGTCGGGTTCTCGAACGGATGGGCCGCATTGACGTTGAAGAAGCCGCCGCCGTTCGTGCCGAGCATCTTGATGGCGACCTGGCTCGCCACGGGTCCCAGCGCGATCGTCTGCTTGGCGCCCTCGAGCGTCGTCGCGTCGACGTAAGCCCCGAGCGTCTGGGGGATGCCGCTCCAGACCAGGTAGAGGGCGAACGGGATGCAGATGGGCAGCAGCACGTAGAGCGTGCAACGCGTGAGGTCGACCCAGAACGAACCGATGGTCTTGGTCGAGGCGCGTGCGAAACCCCGGATGAGCGCCACCGCGAGCGCGATGCCGGTCGCGGCCGACAGGAAGTTCTGATGCGTCAGCCCCAGCATCTGCGACAGGTACGAGAGCGTGCTCTCGCCGCCGTAGCTCTGCCAGTTCGTGTTGGTGATGAAGCTGTTCGACGTATTGAAAGCGAGATCCGGCGCAACGGCGCCCTGGCCGGCGGGATTGAACGGCAAGGTGCCCTGGAGCCGCAGGATGGCGTAGAGGACCAGGAAGCCTCCGACGTGGAGGTAGATCATGGCGACGAGGTAGGACAGCCAGGTCTGCTCGTGCGCTTCGTCGAAGCCGCAAAGCCTGTAGAGACTCCGTTCGACCGGACGGAGTATTGGCGAGAGGAAGGTTCGTT
>CAXTME010000208.1:0-3625 GCA_964245215.1 uncultured Lichenihabitans sp. | reverse complement strand
CGGACGCCCGAGAACGACGAGACGATGTCGCTCTGCTCGAGCGGCTTCGCCGCGTAGCGGTTGACCACCTTGAGGAGGTAGTCGATCTCCGCCTGATCGATCGACGCCTCTTCGGGCCTGCCCGTAAAAGGAATATCGGTCGTGCCGATCAGGCACAGGTTGCCTTCGTAGGGGTTGACGAAGATCACCCGCTTGTCGTCGTTCTGGAACAGATAGGCCTGCGGCCCGTCCCAGAACTTCGGCACGACGATGTGGCTGCCCTTGACGAGCCGGACCTTGTAGGAGCTGTTGCGCCCCGCGACGCGGCCGACCACGTCCTCGACCCAGGGGCCGGCCGAGTTGATCAGCGCTCTCGCTTTCACGGTGCTGGCCGTCCCGTCCGTTCCCTTCAGGGTGACGACCCAGAGCCCGTCGTCGCCCCGCCGGGCCGAGGTGGCGGCCGTGCGGGTCAGGACAACGGCGCCACGCTGCTTGGCATCGAGCGCGTTCAGCACGACGAGGCGCGCATCGTCGACCCAGCAATCGCTGTACTCGAAGGCGGTCGCATAGTCGGCCTTGATGGCACGGCCCTCGGGCGCCTTTCGCAGGTCGAGCTTGCGCGAGCCGGGCAGCATCTTGCGGCCGCCGAGATGGTCGTAGAGGAAGAGGCCGGTCCTCACCATCCAGGCCGGGCGCTGCTCGGGCGAGTGGGGCAGCACGAAGCGCATCGGCCAGATGATATGGGGCGCCGAGCGCAGCAGCACCTCGCGCTCGATCAAAGCCTCGCGCACCAGGCGGAACTCGTAATACTCGAGGTAGCGCAGGCCGCCGTGCACGAGCTTGCCGGAGCGCGAGCTCGTCCCCTCGGCGAGGTCGCCCTTCTCGCAGAGCAGAACCTTGAGGCCGCGGCCCGAGGCGTCGCGCGCGATGCCGGCCCCGTTGACGCCGCCGCCGATAACCGCAAGATCGACCGTCCCGTGATCCGTCATAGCGCGATCTCCTTCTCTCTCCGCGCAGCCCTACACCGGTCCGCAGACGAACGGTGGCGGCTGGCCGGGCGAGCGAGCGTTGCGCCGACACCGACAGGAGCGCCAAGACCTTGGAAATGAGCCGCGGTACCGACCTGGGTACCGCCTCGCGGAGCGGCAAACCGCTTGCGCATGATGCCGGCGGGGGAGGACTGCAGGTCGCGCGACATCAGCCATCGTACCCGCAGCGCTCGACACCGCTGGCCCGATGCCGCGCGCAGGTCGGCCGATCTTGCCTTGCCGTGCCCGCCGAGGCCTCTCGTCGTGTGGAGCATCTGGTTTCCTCCGGCATCGAGACGCGAAGTTTTTTACTTCTTGCGTCGCTTGATCTTGCTACGGATTGGGTCTCGGTCCTACGAGATCCGCCGCCGTTTTCTCGTCGGTGAGAAGGCCGTGCAGGAGTCCACTCGATAGAACGGCGTGGATTGCCTCCCGCTTGGCGGTTCCACCCGCGACCGCCACGAGCTTGCCGACCTTCAACTCTTCGTAGGACAGCGAGGCGAGCCGCCCCGAGAGTTCGGTCTCGACCCGGTCGCCGCGACGATCGAAGAAATGTCCGAGGATCTCGCCCCGGCCGCCTGCGCGGGCAACCTCGTCGTATTCCTGCGGCTCGATCATGCCCGAGGTCGCCAGCGAAGCCGCCTGCGCGTCGACGATGCCGATCCCGGCGAAGCGCAACGTCGAACTGCGGGCCAGAGCAAACACTTCGCCGAGGCCGCGTTGCTCCATCAGCAAGGCGCGATCACCGGCCGAGTCGAGACAGAACGGCACCGGAAGCACATAGGCCTCGGCGCCCGTGCGCTCGGCGATGCGATTGATGACGTCGAAGGGATTGGCCGCGAAACGTCGGGTGAAGCCGCCGAGCAGCGACACGAAGCGGACCCTCTTCACGTCGATCCGCGGCAGTTGCGTGACACAGGCCGTGAGCGTTCGGCCATAGCCGAGGCCTATCACGGGGTCTTGCCCTCGTTCGCAGGCGAGCCGCAGGTAGCGCGCCCCGAGGACTCCCAGCGAACGCAAAGGGAGCGGCTCGTCGTCCACCTCGGGCGCGATCTCGCAGAAGCTCAACCCATAGGCCCGGCAGAGGCGTTGCTCGAGCTGCATGCAGCGGGCGATCGCACCGTCGACGAAGACGCGCACCATGCCTTCGCGTCCGGCGCGCGCGATCAGGCGATGCGCTTTTCCGGTGGGCACGTTGAGACGCGACGCGACTTCGTTCTGCGTCAAACGACCGATGTGGTGCAGCCACGCCGCACGCGCCGCGAGGCTCGAGTCGTCTTCGATGATAGGATCCGGCTTAGCCCCTTGGATCACGTGTCCAGCCCTGAATTTTCATTCTCGTTGTGTAAAAAGTTTCATGCCGCGGCAGCGACGTCAAGTGGCAATTGGGAAATCCGCTGGCGAGACCATATTGGCCGGCCTCGGCCGCTGGCCCCGGATGGCGAGCAACGCGAGGCCCAGGCTCGACGCTCCACGGCGGCGCCCGCGACGACGCCGTACGGTTCGTCAGGCGCTAAGAGCCCGGAGTTCACCTCTCGCGACGCCGAACAGCGTACGGGCCAGCAGCCCCAGGATGCTCACGGTCGCGAGGACCAGAAGGCCCAGCGCCACCGTGTTCGTGAACCATCCTGGATTGGCGATGGCGAAGTGCAGTGCCGCTATGGCGGAGGCCGCGAGCGGAAAGCTGACCGCCCACCAGGAGATGCGGAACGGGCAGCAACGGGCGAGGTGGCGCATTTGACCGAGCAGGACCGCGAGGATGAAGAGGCTCAAAGCGTAGAGCGCCTCGGCGAAGAGATCGTTGCTTCCCGTCGTGACCGCGTAAGTCGAGGTTCCCACCGCGAAAGGCGCCACGAGGATCAGAAGCGACGGTTTCAGTGCATCGGGCATCGGCGGTTCGAACAGGAGCCGCGACAGGATGATCGAGAACAGCGGCACCGCGAAGAACAAGCCCACCGCGAGACAGAACACCGACAGTCCCTGCAGGTCCGGGAGGCCGAGCACGGGAAGTGCGAGCGGTACGTCGAGCAGGCCGACGACCGGCACGATCCAGGCCGGCGTCGCATGCGCGACCTGCTGCCGGTCGCTCATCCAGCGGCTCACCATCAGCCAGGCGAAGAGCACCATGCCGGAGGCGCCGACGATCCAGAGCACGCGGGCGAGAAGCAGGCTGATCGGAGCGAGCACGATCGGCAACACCAGGAGGCTGATCAGGATCGTGCCGAACAGGCTGCCCGCGACCGGATGCCTCCATTCGGCCCGCACGGCCTCGGGCGCGGTCAGGCTTTTCGTCAGATAGGCGACGCCGAGCACGGCGAAGTCGGCCGTCGCGAGCGCGGTCAGCGCCATTGAGGGCCACGCGGGCAGTCCATAACGCTGCTGCGCAAGCTGCCAGGCGATTGAAAGGCCGGTCAGCCCCATCACGGAACCGAACAGGCCGACCGGGACGTACTCCAGACGCGACCGGGAGGCGGCCGTCAAGGTCAAGGTCTCGCTCATGGCTTCAGAGCCTCCAGAAGGATCGATTGCGCGGGATCGAGCCGGGACACCATGTCGTCCGGGACCCCGGCCCGGCGCAGCAGGGGGCCGGCCGGGTGAAACGCCACCACCGTCTTCCC
>CAXTME010000207.1:0-3644 GCA_964245215.1 uncultured Lichenihabitans sp. | reverse complement strand
CCTGCCGGGCCGCGATCACGGCAGCCCGCAATCGCGCGTTCATGGCGGGATCCGGCAATCCCATCTTGGCCGAGACCGTGATCTCTCGGGCGAGTTTCGAGAAGAGCTTGGACCGTACGGCGTCCTGCTTGCCCTTCTTGTGCATGATGTTCTTGAACTGGCTATGGCCGGCCATCCTCGGGATCTTTCGTCATCGGGCTCGGGTTCGGGCACCGGCTCGGATGAGCGAGCACGGCGCTCGGGGCCGAGCGAAAATCGGGCTTCGTGCTTACAGCCATTAGCCTACGGAAGGAACAGCGAATGCGGTCCGCCCGGTGTCAGTGCCGCCCGCGGGCCCGCCCGCGTGACCCCGTCGCGTCCGCTGGCGTCAGGGGCTCGTTCCGGTGCGGTCCGCGGCGCCTCGGGTTCAGCCCATGCATCATCTTTTCGGCATGGACCCTGAATTCCGCCTTCGCCTTCTCGGCCTTGAGCCGGATGCCGAGTTTCAGCTTGTCGCCCTGTTCCCGCAGTTCCTCGCCGAGCAACTCGGGGCCGGTCTTCAGCTTCAGGTAAGTGCCATTGCGCCTCCGGATGACGGCCGGCGTTTCGGCGGCACGATAGATCCAGACGCGCGCCGGCGGAAGGTTGAGCCAGACCGGGGGCGAGACCTCGGCCTCGAAGCAGGGCCTATGGGCGGCCCGCAGCGGCATGGGCGAGGCGATGCCGTAGGTGAACTGAACGAAGCTGCCGCCCGCCTGAAGCACATCGAAGGCTTGTTCGAGCAGGACGAGGCGCTGCCGTTCCGGGCGCGTCCGCAACGGCAGGCTCGACACCACGGTCGCTGCTGGCGCGTCGAGGGCACCGCGCAGCGTCTCGGCCAGGGAATAGGCATCCCCTTGGATCACGGTGGCCCGCGGATAGCGGCGGGCCAGGAGTTTGCAGAACTGCGCGTCGAACTCTACCAGGACGAGGCGCTCGGGGGCCACGCCGCGCGAAATCAGGGCTTCGGTAACGGGACCGGTGCCGGGACCGAGTTCGATGATGGGGCCGGTGCTGTTGGGGTCGACATAGCGCGCCATGGCGCGGGCTAGAAAACGACCCGACGGCGAGACCGCGCCGGTGCCGAGCGGATTCTCGAACCAGGTCTTGATGAAACGCGCTTCGTCGGCCAGACGCTCGTCGAAAGGTTGCTTCGGTTTAGCCGACCGGCCGTTTCGGAGTTCAGCGCGCAATTTCGCCCTCTGACATGGTCCCGCCCGGTTCCGCTTGGAAGGCACACCCTCTCCCAGGGGTGGATCGGGCCGCAGCGACGGCTGCCTTGTCGGTCATCCAACCTTCATAATCAAGACAACGGCCGGGTCGGTTGGAGGCCGAAACCATTTTCACGTACTCAGATTATCGAAGAAATCGCGCATCTTGGTGAAGAAGCCATCGGCCTCGGGATGAGTCTTCTGCGATGAAATCGAATCGAACTCCATCAGCAACTCGCGCTGCCTCTTGGTCAGGTTCTGCGGCGTTTCGACCACGGCCTGGATGTAGAGGTCGCCGACGTCGCGCGACCGGAGGACAGGCATGCCCTTGCCCTTGATGCGGAACTGCTTGCCCGATTGCGTCCCGTCCGGGATCCGTACCTTGGCATCGCTGCCGTCGAGCGTGGGAACACTGAAGTCGCCGCCGAGCGCCGCCTGAATGAACGAGATCGGCACGCGGCAATAGAGATCCGCCCCGTCGCGTTGAAAGAACGGATGCGGCTTCACGGCCAGGAAGATGTAGAGGTCTCCCGCCGGTCCGCCGCGCAAACCGGCTTCTCCTTCACCTGCGAGGCGAATGCGGGTCCCGTCCTCGACCCCGGCCGGCACATTGACCGACAGGGCGCGTTCGCGCGTGACGCGTCCGGTCCCGGCGCAGGCCGGGCAGGGATTGTCGATCACCTCGCCGCGACCGCCGCAAGCCGGACAGGTCCGTTCTATCGCGAAGAAGCCTTGCTGGGCCCGCACCCTGCCATGCCCCGCGCAGGTCGTGCAGGTGCGCGGCTTCGAGCCCGGCTTCGCGCCGGACCCGGTGCAATTGTCGCAAGCGACCGAAATCGGCATCTTTACCGTCGCGGTCTTGCCCTTGAAGGCGTCCTCGAGCGTGATTTCGAGGTTGTAGCGCAGGTCGGAGCCGCGCTCCCGTCCGCCGGACCGCCCACCGCGCGACCGACCCATCATGTCGCCGAAGAGATCGTCGAAGATGTCGGCCATGGAAGAGGAGAAACCATCCCCCATGCCGCCGCCTCCGCCGCCTCCTTCCACCGCCGCGGCCCCGAACCGGTCATAGGCGGCGCGCTTCTGCGCGTCGGAAAGCCATTGGTAGGCTTCGTTGATGTCCTTGAACTTCGCCTCCGCATCCTTGTCGCCAGGATGGCGGTCGGGATGGCATTGCAGCGCGGCCTTGCGGAAGGCCGACTTCAGTTCCGCGTCGGTCGCCGTCCTGGCGACGCCGAGCAGTTCGTAGAAATCGCGTTTGGCCATCGAAGCCGGGTCCAGATCCGTTCTGAGGCGACATCGGCGATGCCCGAGGCATCGCGGTCCGACGCAAGGTGGACGATCATTTCACGACAGGCGGCACCGACCGCTCATCCCCTTGTCCTTTGGTGACATGGGCTTTGAAAGGGAACAAGGGCCGGGACCGCGGATGTTGCAACTTCGGGTGTCACGCGCCGACCGGCGTGCTGTTCCGAACACAAAGTCCGCGCGGGATTGCAAAAAGGGGAGGGCATGAGCCCACCCCTTCATCTGCGATCGTGGTCGAACCCAATCAGGCGCGGCGCTTCTTGTCGTCCTCGCCGACTTCCTTGAAGTCCGCGTCGATGACGTCGTCCTGCGCGGCATGGGTCTCACCCTCGGGCGACTCACCACCGGCAGCGCCGGCCTTGTACATCGCCTCACCGAGCTTCATCGAAGCCTGCATAAGGTCGTTGGTGCGAGCCTTGATAGCCTCGACGTCCTCGCCCTCGAGGACGGGGCGCAACGCCGCGATCGCGGCTTCTACCGTGCTGCGATCCGCCGCCGAGACCTTGTCGCCGTAATCCTTCATCGACTTCTCGGTCGAGTGGATCATGGCTTCGCCCTGGTTCTTGGCGTCGATCGTTTCACGCCGCTTCTTGTCGTCGGCGGCATGCAGTTCGGCGTCCTTCACCATCTTGTCGATGTCGGTGTCGCTGAGGCCGCCCGACGCCTGGATACGGATCTGCTGCTCCTTGTTGGTCGCCTTGTCCTTGGCCGTCACGTTGACGATGCCGTTGGCGTCGATGTCGAAGGTGACCTCGATCTGCGGTACGCCACGCGGCGCCGAAGGAAGGCCCACGAGGTCGAACTGGCCGAGGATCTTGTTGTCGGCCGCCATCTCGCGCTCGCCCTGGAACACGCGGATCGTCACGGCGGTCTGATTGTCCTCCGCCGTCGAGAAGACCTGGCTCTTCTTGGTCGGGATCGTGGTGTTGCGTTCGATCAAGCGCGTGAACACGCCGCCAAGCGTCTCGATGCCGAGCGAGAGCGGGGTCACGTCGAGCAGCAGCACGTCCTTGACGTCACCCTGCAACACGCCCGCCTGGACTGCGGCGCCGATTGCCACGACCTCGTCCGGATTGACGCCCTTATGGGGCTCCTTGCCGAAGAACTGCT
>CAXTME010000206.1:0-3847 GCA_964245215.1 uncultured Lichenihabitans sp. | reverse complement strand
GGCCGACCGCTACGTCTTGGCGGCCGAAGGGGTGCAGCAGCTGGCCTTGTTGGTCTGCGGCGGCAGGTCGATGACGGGGTTCTGATCGAAGAAGCCGGCGGGCGCGAGCGTAAAGCCACAGACGACGCAGGGCTGAACCGGATGATCTTCCGGCCTCGGCACATGATGCACCCCGAAGCTGTGCCAGATCACGATGTCGGTGTTCTCGAGCGGGCGGTCCTTGGCAATCCAGCTCGGCAGGCCGTCGTCGCCGGTCGACTGGTTGACGAACTCGCCGGCCGGGTAGCGCTCGTCCGGATCGAACCGCGTGACCCAGAGCTGATGCTGGATGAAGCGCGAGCGCCGACCCGACGGCGAGTCGGGATGCGTGAAGGGGCGCACGGGCGACTTCGCCTCGAGCCTGTAGGCGGTGGGCTGGCCGAGCCAGTTCGTGGCCCCGGGATTGGTGATCTTCCAGCTGCGCATGCGGTCGAAATCGGTATCGCGGACGGCCTTCAGTTCCGACGCGAGGACATTCTCTTCGACATAGAACGCGTTGCCGTAGGGGTTGTCGGGGCCGGGCGGCGGCGCGACCGTGTCGCATTCGACGATGGTGTTGTCGGGCCCGTCCACCTCCATGTCGAGGCGGGCGCTGAAGATATGCTGGTGGATGTGACCCACGAGGCCGGGCGCGACCTCGGTGCCATAACGGCCCGGATGGCCCGGATGGCAGGCTGCCGTGTTGATGATGCCGGTCGCCTTCATCTCGTATTCGATGCGGCCGTCCTGGTGCAGGTACCAGTAGGACGCATATTCGTAATTGCCGATCGTCGAGATGGACGACACCACGAGTTTGCGCGCGCGCCGCACCTCGGTGCGCCGGGTGCGCACGTCGAAATGCTTCCAGGAGAGGCCCGCGTCCTCCTCGTGCAGGCAGATGCAGTTCTCGATGGTTCGCGGGCTGCCGAAGATGTCCGGCACCACGGCATCGAAATAGTGGATGGCGCCGAGGCAATCGCATCCGAGCGTGAGGGAGTTCGCCATGCGGCCGAAGCCGAGTTCGCCGCTGTCGAAGACGTTCTTGCGATAATGGCTGCGCTCCGGCGTCCCGTAGGGCACGACCATCTCGGCGATCGACGCGCGGTACACGACGGGGCGGCGCGTGCCGTCGACCGTGTAGCCGATCCTGTGCAGAACCAGGCCCTCGCGACCGTTGAACCCGACCCGGAAATCCCAGTTCTCCCAGGTGACCTGGCGCCCCTCAACGCGAAACCCCGGCCCGTCGGGCTGCACGACATCGAGTCGGGCCGAGGGCTGGCGGAACGTGGTCAGCAGTTCGGCATCGTAGTTCAGCGGCGTGCGGGGCACCGGGATGTAGTCGCCGTTCTTTTCGAAATGATCTTCGACTTCGAGGATCTCGAGCGTTGCGAGGTCGATCAGGGCATGCAGGCCCTCGACCGGATGGGCATAGTAGTTGTCGAGCGGGAAGGTGCGCATCCAGATGAAGCAGTTGAGGACGCGCCGCCCGCGCTCGACCTCGTGGCCGAAATCCCCGACCGTCCAGGGGTCGACGCACATGTAGTCGAGCTCGTCGATGAGCCCGCGGCGCCGCAAGGCCTCCTGGAAGCGCGGATCCGCCTTCACGGCCCGCTCGATGTCGAAGACCTCCTCGACCGCCACCATGGCCCGCGCGGTCTCGTCGAAATGCTCGGACACGACCTTGCCGGTCTCGAGGTCGATCCGGCCTTGCCAGACCCCGAAGTGGCCTCGCCTGAAGGCGTTGAAACGCGCGATCCGTTCGAAGGGCGCGCCGGGGACCATGGCGCGCACGACGTCCTTGGCGGGCTCGTCCACGTCGATCGTCTCGACCCGGAGATCGTCACCCCACGCATAGTGATCGCGGATGATGGTCGCGGCGCGCCGGATCTCGGCCGTGCTCAGGGGATCGAGCGGATGGCTGGCCACGCTCTTGGCGTCGGAAGACCCCTCGGCCACATGAACGTTCATTGTCTATCCTCGTGCGAGAAACGACCGGCTTTCGCGACCATTACGCCGTCCCGGGCCACGATGCGACCGCGTTTCAGCACGGTCCGCCGGCGTGGGTGATCGAGAACCGCCTCGGCGACGGAGCCCGCGGGGAGAAGCATTAGATCGGCGGCTCGGCCCGGCGCGATACCGTAGCGCTCCCGGCCGAGAACGAGGGCCGGGATGTCGGTGATCATGGCGAAAGCGTGAGCCAGATCCTCGTTGGTGAAGAAGCCCTGCCGGTAACCGATGACGGCGGCCCGGTCGAGCATGTCGCCATCGCCATAGGGCCACCAGGCGTCTCGGATATTGTCGGATCCGGCGAAGACCGATACGCCGGCCGCCGCGAGCCGCAGCACGGGCGGCATGGGGCCGACCCCCGGTGCATTGGTCATGATGGCCACCTCCGCCCGCGCCAACGCCTCGGCGGTTCTGCCGAAGTCGGCGTCGTCGATGGCGCCGAGCCCATAGGCGTGGCTGACCACGACGCGACCTTGCAGGCCCGCGGCCAGGGTCCGCGCCGCAATGGCACGCAGCTCGAAGGCGCCGAGCGGTCCGGGGTCGTGCAGGTGGATGTCGATGCCTTTGCCCTTGCGGGCCGCGAGCCCGAACACGGCATCGAGATGACCCTCTATGTCGAGGTCGATGCCGGCCGGATCGAGGCCGCCGACGAGATCCGCGCCGGCGTCGATCGCTGCGGCCATGAGATCCGCGGTGCCCGGATCGCGCAGGATACCGCTCTGCGGGAAGGCGACGATCTCGATGTCGACGAGGTCGCGATAGGCCTCCTTCAACCGGAGCACCGCTTCAAGCCCGGCGAGCCCGACGTCCGTGTCGATGTCGACATGGGTGCGCAGCGCGCCGGTCCCGAACGCCACAACCTGCTCGACGAGGCGCCCGCCGCGTTGCTCGATCGAAAGGTCGAGGGTGGCGCGGAGCTCCTTCTCGTTCCTGATCCGATCCAGAACCGTCGGCCCCGGCCGGTGCGGGATGAGCGGCAGGCCCAGCAGCGTCTTGTCGAGGTGGATATGGCCTTCCACGAACGACGGCACGAGGAGAGCCCCGGCGCAGTCGAGCACCGCCCACCCGTCCGTAGGCGTTTGCTCCCCGGCGGGCGTGACGGCGCGGATCGCCCCCTCCGCCACCGCGACATCGACGCTGCGCCCGTCGGCCAGTCTGGCATTGGTCAGCAGCAGGGTCGACGCGTCATCCGTCACGGGATCAACCCGACCCGGCGGGCCGCCACGACCCGGTAGAGCCGGTCGCCGTAGACCTTTTCTTCTTCAAAAGCCGAGAACACGAGGCTGATGTCGTGTTCGTCGTCGGATCGGACCGCCTTCGCCGCAATGGCTGGCCACTCCGGGCAGGGCTGCTCGCGCCACTGCCGAAGCGTTTCGGGGCCCGGGAGTTCTGGGAAGCCGATCGCGGGCACGAGCGCCGCGACCGCTTGCCAAAAGTGCCGCAACAGCAGCGGATCGGGGCAGACCGTGGCCACGAGGCGAACCCAATGGCATCCCGTCACGGCGTGAAGGGCCGCGAAATCCATCGTGCCGGCGAAGAGCGCCAGCGCGGTCGCGGCCGCCCGCGCGGTGGTGCGCGGCCCGATCTGCAGCCAATCGACGGCCGGCGCGAAGTCCGGGTCGGCGCCGACCGCGCGGATGCCGTGCCAGAGATGGTCGTAAGCCGGCAGGGCTCTCAACCCGGGGAGGGCGGCGACGCGCGCCAGGACCTCGGCGGGATCGTCGGTCTTCGGCGGGGCGCCTGTCGCGGGCGGCAGAGGCAGGAAGCAGGCTGCCCAATAGCCGAGCGCCGTGCCGACTTCGGCGGGGTCGTTTCTCAGGAT
>CAXTME010000205.1:0-3901 GCA_964245215.1 uncultured Lichenihabitans sp. | reverse complement strand
GCGGTCAATGTCGTGGTGCTGTGGAACACGATCTACATGGATGCGGCGCTGAACCGGCTCCGGGCCGAGGACTTCCACATACGCGACGAGGTTGTAGCCCGCCTGTAGCTGCTCGGCTTTGAACACATCAACATGCTCGGCCGCTATACCTTCACCCTGCCCGACGTCGTCGCCCATGGTGAACTAAGAGCGCCTAACGAAACCGGTTTCGGTGCGTTGTGGGAGGTATGGCCAGACCTCTTGTTCCCGAAGAGTTGTGGGCGGCGATCGCGCCGCTCTTGCCGCCTGAGGCGCCGAAGCCGAGGGGTGGCCGGCCGCGGCTTCCGACAGAGCAACAGGACCTAACGTAAACTTGTCTTCGAACGGTGCCGCCACCGGTAAACTGCGTCGAGTTTGCAGAGCAACTAAGTCCTGGCGGGTTCGTCGCAGAAGCGAATGTTTCTGGACTGACATCTTCCAGAGTGGGAAAATGTAGGTCGAGAAGAAAACCCTCATCACCATACACGAGCACCCGCGATGGACGGCAGCGCCCTCAGCAACGTGCTCAGCCGGCGCTTCCGACTGCCGGCGGCACCCAGCCTTGTCACCCCATCGCCCGGGCTGGCTATAGCTTTCTCGCGTCTTCGATCCGAGGTTCCCAATCGCGGCCGCAGCGGCAGGGTCCCGCCGGAGGGCGCCTTCACCATCCAGCTTCCCCTCGCCGGTCTCCGATCCTGGCGCTCCGTTCGCCGCGGGCGCGAGCAGCCCCTGCCTTGTGCCCCACCGGGCGGAGTCTTCCTGTTCGACCTGAGCGAGGATCCCCGTCTGGACATCGACGATCCTTTTGACCTCGTCCGCTTCTACATATCCAACACGACCATCGACTACTTGGCCGCCGAGCACGGCCACCGTCGGATCGGTGGCTTGCTGGCCACCGAGCCCGGGTACCACGATCCCTTCCTGCATGGCCTAGGCCTGTCGCTCGCTGCCCAGCTCGAACGCCCCCAGGACGTTCCGCCGATGCTCGTGGAACACATCTCCCTCGCCTTTTACGCCCACGTGACCCACATCTACGGTGGCCGCTCAGTTACCCGCCGCGAACGCGGGCGACTGACGCCGGGACAACTCCGACGCGTCTGCGATCTCATGCTCGCAGATCTCGGCCACAAGCACACCATCGCCGACCTCGCGCGCGACTGCGCCCTCTCATCAGGACATTTCGCCAAAGCATTCAAAGAGACCACCGGGCTGCCACCTCACCAGTGGCTGCTACTGCGGCGTACGGAGTTCGCCCGCAACCTCCTTGCTCGCACCACCCTGAGCCTGTCTGAGATCGCCATCCTTTGCGGCTTCAGCGACCAGAGCCACTTCTCGCGCGTCTTCTCCCGGACCGTCCAACAGAGCCCCAGCCTCTGGCGCCGCGTCGCCCGCGACTAGCGCAGCCCGCGAAAACGCCTGCGTTTCGTCCATAACCGAACGGCTTCGTGCAAGAACCCGACGGCCGCACCCTTTACCACTGGGCCGTCCGCGATGGGAGGAGTGGCGTGATGGTGTCGACCCAGGCAGCCCAGACCCTTTTCACCCCTCTCGACCTCGGTTTTATCACCCTCAAGCACCGCATCGTCATGGCGCCCTTGACCCGCTCGCGCTCCGAGCAGCCGGGCGACCTGCCCGGCCCGCTGATGCTTCAGTACTACGGCCAGCGCGCCTCCGACGGCGGCCTCATCATCTCCGAGGCCACCTCCATCTCGGTCGCGGCGAAGGGCTGGTTTGGCGCTCCAGGCCTCTACGCGGACGCACAGGCCGAGAGCTGGTCCCGGATCGTCGACGCCGTCCATGCCAAGGGCGGCTTCATGTTCTCCCAGCTCTGGCACACCGGCCGCTCCTCCCACGTCGAGGTGACCGGCGGCCTTGTCCCCGGCTCCGCCTCCGTCGATCCGGAGTACTGGCAGGACAAGTCCCACCTCGTCTCAACGCCGAGCGGCTGGACGCAGCCCTCGCCGCATCGGGCGCTGAGCCTCGACGACATCGCGACGATCGTCGACGACTACCGCGCCGCCGCCGCCCGCGCGCTGCGCGCTGGCTTCGACGGCGTCGAGCTGCACGCCGCCAATGGCTACCTCCTCGACCAGTTCCTCCAGGACGGCAGCAACCACCGAGACGACCGCTACGGCGGCCCGCCCGAGAACCGGATGCGCCTCCTGCTTGAGGTCGTCGAGGCGCTCGTCTCCGTGTGGGGTCGGGGCCGCGTCGCCGTTCGGATCGGCCCGGCCGGCACCTGGAACGGCATGTCCGACAGCGACCCCTTCGGCCTATTTTCCAAGGTCGCCAGAACGCTCAACCGTTTTGGTCTCGCTTGGCTCAACGTCATCGAGCCCCGCATCAAGGGCAACACGCTCGTCGGCGAGGACCGCGGGCCGGTCGCCTCTGAGCGGCTCCGCCCGGTGTTCGGGGGCCGGATCATCGCCGCCGGCGGCTTCGAGCCCGACACCGCCGCCGCCGTCGTCGCGAAGGGAGACGCCGACGCCGTCGCCTTCGGTCGGCATTTCATCTCCAACCCTGATTTGCCCGAACGGATCCGGTCGGGTGCAGCGCTCGCCGCCTACGACCGCTCGACCTTCTACACCTTCGATGCCGTCGGCTACACCGACTATCCGGTGCTACAGCCGAACGCTGCGGGAGCCTAAGGATGCGCGTCCTGACCCACGGCTATGCCGCCCATTCCGCCGACACACCGCTCGCGCCGTTCGCCTTCGACCGGCGCGCGCTTCGCGACGACGACGTGCAGATCGAGATCCTCTACTCGGGCGTCTGCCATTCCGACCTGCACGCGGTCCGCAACCATTGGCAGGGCAGCGTCTTCCCCGATGGCACCCTCTATCCCTGCGTCCCCGGCCACGAGATCGTCGGGCGGGTCGAGAAGCTGGGCGCGGCGGTGAGCGGATTTGCGGTCGGCAACCTGGTCGGCGTCGGCACCATGCTTGACAGCTGCCTCCGCTGCGAGGCCTGCGCCGCCGACATGCAATGCTATTGCGAGCGCGGCCCGACCTGGACCTACAACTCGCCCGACCGGATCGACGGCGAGAATACCCGCGGCGGCTACGCGGACCGGATTGTCGTGCGCGAGCGCTTCGTGCTTCACGTCCGCCACCGGCCCGAGCAGCTCGGCGGCGTCGCTCCGCTGCTCTGCGCTGGCATCACGATGTGGTCGCCGCTGACCCGCTGGGACGCCGGCCCAGGCCGCAGGGTCGGCATCATCGGCATCGGCGGCCTTGGCCACATGGGCCTCAAGCTCGCCCACGCGCTCGGCGCCACCGTCGTCGCCTTGACCACGTCGCCTTCGAAGAGCGAGGACGCGCTTGCCCTTGGCGCCGATGAGGTGGTCGTCACCACCGATCCGCATGCAATGGCCGTCCACGCCGGCGGCCTCGACCTGATCGTCGATACGGTCGCCGTCCCGCACGACCTCGACCCTGCGCTCGCCCTTGTCCGACGAGAGGGAACGCTCGTCCTGGTCGGCATTCCCGCCAACCGCCACCCGTCGCCCTCGGTGGCGCGGCTGATCGGCGGGCGCCGCAGCCTGGCCGGCTCCAACGTCGGCGGCTTGAAGGAGACCCAGGAGATGCTCGACTTCTGCGCCGAGCGGTCGATCGTCGCCGAGACCGAGCTCATCCCCGCCCACCGGATCAACGACGCCTTCGAACGCATGCTGCGCAACGACGTCCGCTACCGCTTCGTCATCGACGCGGCGAGCTTCCGGCCCGCCGCTTGATATCTCCCGCGGGCATTGTCACGTTGCGGAGGTCTGGTCGAAGTTGGTCGGTCGATGCAGGCTATCAGCATGAGCCAGCGACCTGACACTCCTCACGGCCACCGCATTCCGAGGCAGATCATCAGCCACGCGGTCTGGCTCTACCACGTG
>CAXTME010000204.1:0-4090 GCA_964245215.1 uncultured Lichenihabitans sp. | reverse complement strand
CATCTGGCACTTCGAGAGCGATCCCGATGGAGGAGAGGTGACGGTCGGTGCCGAGAACGGCTGACCCCTCCTCCAGCACCGTCATTCCATATGCATAAGCTCTCTGTTTCCAAGCTGTTTTCCACAGAGCGTCATTGCGAGGAGTGTAACGACCAAGCAACCCAGCGCGCGATCCAGGATGGACTGGGTTGCTTCGCTGCGCTCGCATGACGATCGACAGTATACATTGCTTTCAAAGCTAGCCGACACACTTTAAATTGAGGATTTCGCATATGACCAGTGAAGAGACTGCCATCGCGGCCGTGCTTCGGCAATACGAGGCTGCCGCGAATGCGTCGGATGCCGCAGCCGTGGCGCAGCTCTACGCGCACGACGGCGTGCTGATGGCGCAGGAAAGCCCGTCCTGCGTGGGCGCGGCGGCGATCCGCGCCGCCTATGAGGGTATGTTCGGCGCCATCGCGCTCTCGATTCGGTTCGAGATCGCCGAGATCCGCCAACTCGCCCCCGACTGGGCCTTCCTCCGCTCGACCTCGTCGGGAACCATCACGCTCAAGGCCGCCGGCCAGAGCGTCCCGGAGGGTAACCAGGAGCTCTTCGTGTTCCAGAAGGTCGACGGGACCTGGAAGATCGCGCGTTATTGCTTTTCCACGACCTCGCCGGCCGGCGCCTGATGATCGGCCTCCCGTTGGTTCTGCCGAGATGGGTCGATCTTCCGGCCCGCGTCCTGATGTCGATCCTGTTCCTGCTGTCGGGCGTGGGTAAGATCACCGCGGTGGCGGCCACGCAGGCCTATATGGCGGCTTACGGCGTCCCCGGCCTCCTGCTCTGGCCCGCCGCGGCGCTCGAGATCGGCGGCGGGGTGCTGTTGCTTCTGGGATACGGGCTACGGCCCTTGGGTTTCGTTCTGGCCGGCTGGTGCCTTCTCACGGCGCTGATCTTCCACACCGCCTTCGCGGACCAGAACCAGATGATCAACTTTCTCAAGAACCTGACGATGGCGGGCGGGTTCCTGCTGCTCGCCCGGCGGGGTGCGCCGACCTTCGGTCTCGATGGGCTGCTGTCGTCCCGCCGGACCGGGCCGGCGCGCGAACTCGCTTCATGATGCCCTTAGCAAGGACCGATCCGATGCGAAGACCCTCCCCGTTGCGCCCGGCCCTGGCGGGGCTGGCCGCCATTCTCCTGCTGCACCTCGCTCCCGCGAGAGCCGCCGAGGCGGCGCCTGCCTTCGCGTTCTCCACTGATCCCGCGGTGAGCGCCGGGCAGCACGCGGCCTACGATGTCGTGCATCGCTACGAGCAATTGCTGAACAGCGGCGACACGGCCGGGATGCTTGCCCTCTATGCGACCGACGGCGTCGCCGAATGGAACGACAAACCGACCTTCACGACGTTGGGAGAGAAGGAGGCGGCCTATGACGCCCTGTTCAAGGTCGCCAGGTTCTCCACTGTGTTCGGTTACGCCGGCATCGACGTCGTCGGCGACACCGCCGTGGTAAGGACATTCCACCATAGGGGGGCGACCGTGGTCGAG
The DNA here is from genome assembly GCA_964245215.1 of uncultured Lichenihabitans sp. Lineage (GTDB taxonomy): Bacteria > Pseudomonadota > Alphaproteobacteria > Rhizobiales > Beijerinckiaceae > Lichenihabitans. Next base: position 2,560 of record CAXTME010000204.1, on the reverse strand, counting down.
GGCGGCAAGGACGTGGTCGACCTCAATCGCGAGGTCTTCGTTCTTCACAAGATCGCCGGGGATTGGAAGATCGCGCTTTACATCTTCAACACCGACCCCGTGCAGGGCGAGGGATGAGCAAATGACCACGACCATGAGGGCTGCCGTCATCCACGCGGCCGGCGGGCCGGAGGTCCTCAAGATCGAGGCTCGACCGGTTCCGGTGCCCAAGCCGGGAGAGGTCTTGATTCAAATCAAGGCTTTCGGGCTGAACCGCTCCGAGATGTTCACCCGCCAGGGTCTCTCGCCCGACGTGCCGTTCCCCCGCATCCTCGGAATCGAAGCGGTCGGCTTGGTGGCGGGGGCGCCGGGAGGAGAGTTTCAGGACGGCGCCACCGTGGCGACCGCCATGGGCGGCATGGGACGGCAGTTCGACGGCAGCTATGCCCAGTATACCTGCGTCCCCGCAGGCCAGGTGCAGGCGATCCGGACCCAACTGCCCTGGGACGTATTCGGCGCCGTTCCGGAGATGCTGCAGACTGCGTGGGGATCGCTGTACACCGCGCTCCGCTTGGCGCCCGGCGAGTCCCTCCTCATCCGGGGCGGCACCACGTCGGTGGGACTCGCGGCGGCCGCCATCGCCAAGGCCCGCGGCGTCGCGGTGGCGGCGACGACCCGCAACCCTTTGAGTGCCGACCTGCTACGGGCGAGCGGGGCCGACGAGGTGTTCATCGACGACGGCGCGATCGCAGGGCCGGTCCGGCAGGCGCGCCCGGACGGGTTCGACAAGGTGCTCGAACTCGTCGGCGCCACGACGCTGAAGGATAGCTTGCGCTGCGCCCGGCAGCCCGGCCTCGTGTGCATGACCGGCATGGTGGGCAATGCCTGGTCCATCGACGATTTCAGCCCGATGGAGACGATCCCGACCGCCGTGGGCCTCACCACCTATGACGGCGGACCGCGAGACTTCATGCGGACCCCTCTCCAGGAGTTGACGGACCAGATCGCGGCCGGGACGCTGCGGATCCAGATCGGCAAGACGTTCCCGCTCGACGGCATCGTCGAGGCGCACCGTCTGATGGAAGCCGGCAAGGCCGGAGGTAAGATCGTGATCCTGCCCTGACCCTGCACCTGTGGCCCGCTCTCATACCAGCGGAAAGAACTATTCGTATTAGTCACACGCCTCATCCTGAACGGAGCCGGCTTGGGGCTCCAGCACGCATAGCGTGTTGGAGAAGCCGGCGGAGAGCGGCCGCGGAACGCGGTCGTATCGAAGGATGCTCCAGAGCCCATGGCTGCCGGCCCTGCGTGCTTCGACACGGCCCTGCGGGCCGCTCTCCGCCGGCTTCTCCCACTGGCTCCGCCCGTCGGAGCCCCAAGCCGGCTCCGCTCAGCATGAGGATGGGTGAGACCTTTTCACTATTGATATCAATCGGAAGAGCGCGACAGCACCTCCCGCAGGTCGGTCCAGCGCAGGTCCGGATAGCGGCCATTGTCGACCGGGCCGGACGGGGCGCCGCCGCTGAACATGTTGTGGAGATATTGCATCCCCTGCCAGGCGGGAAACACGGCCTGCGGCTGCGGAAAAACGCGCCGGACCACGCCGATCATCACGGACAGGCCCTTGAGCGATCCGGCGCGCATCGGCCGGTAGCGATGCCCGGACACGTCCGTCATGAGATGGGCGAGATCGCGAACGCTGGCTTCCGTGCCCGCGATGTGGAGATCGCGCGGCGCCGAGGGATCGAGCGCGGCCTCGGCGGTGAACGCGGCCGTGTCGTCCTTCGTGGTCAGGGAAAAACGCTGGTCGGCGCTGCCCCAGTAGAGCACGCGGCGGAGCGGCCGTACGATCAGCGGCATCTGTCCGGCCAGCATGTCGGCGAAGGCCCCGTTGAAGATCGACGTGGCACGGATCGGCGCCTGGTCGATCCGCGCCCGGAAGCTGCGGCGGAGATCGAAATTGCGGTTCGACCCCTCGGGCAGCCCGGTGTAGTCGAGCGAGAAGTCGGACGGGATGAAGCGCGGCACGCCGGCCTCGATCGCAGCATTGAGCAATCGGCTCTGCGTCTCGACGATCACGTCTCCGAGGCCGCTCAACGCAGAGACGACACAGCCGGCACCGCCGCAGGCTCGAGCCAGCGAGGCCCGATCGGCAAAGTCGACCAACGCGGCGGCAGCACCGGCGTGCTGCACCCGCTCGACCTTCGCAGGATCGGAACCGACGCGAAGGAGCGCCTGCACGTCGGCACCTTTGGCCACAAGCGCGCGGACGATCCGATGGCCGAGGTCGCCTGCAGCTCCGGCGACGACGATCCGGTTGGGGGTCATGGGCGTCATCCGTCCTGCTTCGCGCAAGATGAGCCACCCTATCATCCATCCGGCGTCGTTGAAGCTTGAACTTCACCGCTCGTCATTGCGAGGCGCGGTGCGCCGAAGCAACCCAGCCTATGACCCAGGATGAAGTTGGTGCCGCCACGCTCCGCTCGCGGTGCGCGCGATGACGATTGATGGTGCTCTGCCTAGCCGTCGCGCACCACCCTCGCGGGGTCGCCGCGCACCACCCTCGCGGGGTCGCCGCGCA
>CAXTME010000203.1:0-4167 GCA_964245215.1 uncultured Lichenihabitans sp. | reverse complement strand
AGGGCAGTCGGCCGAACGCTCCCGCTGCCGCACTTACCGCCCGCGGTGGTGCTAGGTCCGCCCGATCATCTGCTTGATGCGCTCGGCGAGCGTCTCGATGGAGAAGGGCTTGGTGACCATCTCCATGCCGGCGGTGAGGTAGCCGGCACCGAACATCGCGTTCTCTGCGTAGCCCGTGATGAACAACACCTTGAGGCCGGGGCGGGCCGCCCTCGCGCGGTCGGCGAGTTGGCGTCCGTTGATGCCGGGCAGGCCGACGTCGGTGACCAGCAGATCGATGTCCCGCGCGCCTTCGAGGATCAGCAGGCCGGCGGCGCCATCCGAGGCTTCGATGGCGCGGTAGCCGAGGTCGCCCAGCACCTCGACCACGAGACCGCGCACCACGGGGTCGTCCTCCACCACCAGCACCGTTTCGCCGCCGCCACGATGATCGTCGATGCTGCCCTTGCGGACGACATCGTCCGCGACGTCGCCGTGGTGCCGGGGAAGGTAGATCTTGATCGTCGTTCCCCTGCCGTGCTCGGAGTAGATCTTGGCGTGTCCCTCCGATTGCTTGGCGAAGCCGTAGATCATGCTGAGCCCGAGGCCCGTGCCCTGGCCGAGCGGCTTGGTCGTGAAGAACGGATCGAAGGCCCTGGCGGCCACGTCCGGCGACATGCCCGTCCCCGTGTCGGACACGGCCACGCAGACGTACTCGCCCGCCTGGACGCTCGGGTGCTGCCGAACGTAGGCGTGATCGAGCCTCGCATTGCAGGTCTCGATCGTGAGGCGCCCGCCGTCCGGCATGGCGTCGCGGGCGTTGATGGCGAGGTTCAGGATCGCGCTTTCCAGCTGGTTCGGGTCGCAGATCACCGGCCACAGGTCCGCGGCCCTCACGAGCTCGAGGCGGACGTCCTCGCCGATGGTGCGGCGCACGAGGTCCTCCAGCGAGGCCGCAAGGTCGTTGACGTCGACCGTTCTTGGTTCCAGCGGCTGTCGGCGCGCGAAGGCGAGCAGGCGATGGGTGAGGGCGGCGGCACGGTTCGCCGAGGAAATCGCGCCCTGGACGTAGCGCTCGACGTCCTTCAACCGGCCCTGCATCACGCGCCGCTGCAACAGGTCGAGCGAGCCGACGATGCCGGTGAGCAGGTTGTTGAAGTCGTGCGCGATGCCGCCGGTGAGCTGGCCGATGGCCTCCATCTTCTGCGACTGCCGCAGCGCCTCCTCGGCGCCGGCCAGCGCTTCCGCCTGCTCGCGCTCGGCGGTGACGTCGCGCCCGTGGGCGTACACCTTGCCGTCGTCGGCGGAGGCCGTCCAGGCGATCCAGCGGTGCGACCCGTCCCTGTGCCGCAGGCGGGCCGTGAACGGGACCATGACGCGATCGCGCAGGATCTCGTCGAGCTTGGCATCCGCGGTGCCCTGGTCCTCCAGGTGGCTAAGCGCGTGGTGCAGCGTGCCGACGAGGTCCTCGCTGGTCCAGCCGAGCAGCCGTCCGAAGGCCGGGTTGACGTCCTCGATCAGTCCCTCCTTGCTCACCACGATGAGCAGGTCCTGGGAGTTCCGCCAGATGCGGTCGCGGTCGCGGGTGGTCGACTCCACCTGGGCTTCGAGGTGCTCGTTCTGGTCCACCAGCGAGCGCTCGGCATCCTTGCGCACCGTGATGTCGGAGATCATCCCGATCATGCGGGTCGCCCTGCCGTTCTCGCGCAGGACCGGCTCGCCGTGGACCTCGATCCAGCGTTGGGCTCCGTCCGCGCGGGTGATGCGCGCCTCGACGTGCCACGCCCGCCCGGTTTCCAGGGCTTCCGCCATCAGCCGCGACACGTGCTCGCGATCGTTGGGCACGACGTGGTCGATGAAATGACGAAAGCCCCACTCCGCGAGAGGGGACGGGTAGCCGAAAATCTCGTCGTGGCGCGGCGAGCGGATCGAGCGGTCGGTGTCGAGGTCGAGGTCCCACTCGCCGAGTTCGCTGGCGCTCATCGCCATGGACAGGCGCGTCGCCGTTTCCTTCAGCGCCTCGCTGGTGAGGTGCTGTTCCGTGGTGTCGCGCAGGACGATCAGGAACCCGCGGATCGCGCCGTCCGATTGCCGGATCGGAACCGTCTCCCCGGCGGCGAAGAAGCTCGAACCGTCCTTGCGCAGGTACCAGCGGGCGTTGTCGGCGCGACCGGCCTCGCCGGCGCGCCGGATGTTCTCGATCGGGCGCCCGGCGCGGCGGTCGTCGAGGGAGAAGATGAAGTCGACCCGTTGTCCCAGCACCTCCTGGAGGGACCAGCCAAGAATGAGGGCGGCGCCACGGTTCCAATGGGTGATGCAACCCTCGCCGTCGGTGACGATGATGGCGAGGGACAGGGTGCTGTCGAGGATCGAGCGGTAGCGCGCCTCGCTTTCGCCGAGGAGGCGCTGCGTCGCGTCGAACTTCGTCACGTCGACCTGGCTGCCGAAGAAGTACAGCAGCGTGCCGTCGGGTGCGTAGACGGGCGAGATGTAGAGCTCGTTCTGGAACGTGCTCCCGTCCTTGCGGTGGTTGAGGATGACGGTCGAGATGTCGCGGCGATGGCGGATCGCCTGGCCGACCTTCCGCACGTCGACGGGGTCGGTGTCGGGGCCTTGCAGAAACCGGCAGTTCCGGCCGACGATCTCGTCCTTGCCGTAGCCGGACAGGTCGACGAAGGCGCGGTTGACGAAGATGATCGGGTTGTCGTCGAGGCGCGGGTCGGTCACCACCATCGGCATGCGGGTCTTTTCGAGCGCCGCGAACAGGATGTCGGGATCGACGTCGATCGATGTGCGGCCGGTCGCCTCGATGGGCAGCCGCGGTTCCGCACCCAGGCTCAGCAACTCCCGCCGGATCGCCGTCAGTCGCGTGGAGAGTTCGGCTTCTTCGTCGTGGAGGCGTTCGACCCGCTCGGCTGTGATGCTAGGCATCAATCGCGATGTACCCCGAAGGTTTGGCGTAGCGTGCCCGTACCATGACGCACCGCCCCTTGATATCGTCTCGAACCACCCTTGCCGCGGCCAAGCGCAGCCTGCGCAGGATGACCGCGCGCGACGCTGTCGCCGGCTGGGATGGCAGGCCTGTCGGTCGCGGCGTGCCCGCCGGGGTTGGCATAGGCTCGACGAGCCATGGTCTCCTGCCGGCTTGGAGGGAACCGTGTCGCGAGCGGGGAAAGCAAGCCGACGGTGTAAACGGCGTCCATCTGCATGGCTAGTCTCGAGTCCCCTCGCAGCCTCCGCCGTGGCGGGTATGCGAGCCGGCACCTCATGACCCCCGGCGTATCGATCGACTCCCATAACGCCGACGCGGAACGTCCGGACCGCGCGCATCATACCACGTCGAGATTAGAGCCGATTGGCATCCACACCGCCCGACGCGGCAAACGTAAGCATGCAAGGCCGGATCGACGGGTAACCTCGACGCCGCTCGGCACCTCAAACGTGTTCATCCCGAAACCGGCAATCTACCGCCCGTCCCCAACGACGGCCCCGGCCGCACTACTCGTCGGAGCAGGCTGTACGTCGAGCGCTCCAGCCGATGCTGCAATGCCTGCGTTCGCGCCTTCGTCGCCGCCTTGACCTCAGCCGTTCAGGTCGTCCGTCGTGATCAGGATCGAGCCATCCTGCTCCCGCCTGTTCTGCGTCTGCTTGCGTCGAGCGACGCCTTCGATGGCGTAGCGGTTGCGCTGGAACACGGCGAGACGGTCGCTGTGCACGCGGCTCGACTGCTCGCAGTCGTCGAGCGCCGCGTCGCTGATCCGAACGACGACGGAGCCGTTGGGGATCGAGGTACGGAACACGACGCCCCCGTCGTAGCGTTGCGGTGTGCCGTCGATGTGCTTGTCCGCCATGCCGAACTCCGTCTCGCCGTGCCGATCGTGCCCGACGGCGTTTCTACAGAAGATTGCTCGCCTTGCGAGGTTCCGTGCCGAAGGTGGCGCGGCTGTCCCACGCGGCCCTGCCGCAAAGCGACCGGGCCGTGAACAGCCGGCGCCGGCTGCCCGAGGCGACGCTGCGACCTGCCCGTGATACCCCGCCGTCGGCAGGCGCACCGTCCAGGTCCCGACGGTTGCTGCCTTTCCGACTCGTCGACGGCCGGCGAGGTCGAACGAGCGATGGACGCTCGGACGCGTGGTGGGCGCGACAGGGATCGAACCTGTGACCCCTACCATGTCAAGGTAGTGCTCT
>CAXTME010000202.1:0-4180 GCA_964245215.1 uncultured Lichenihabitans sp. | reverse complement strand
CCTAGGCGCCGGGCGTGTTTCGGTGCATTTGAGTGTGTCGGATCATCGTTGAGGTTTGAGCTTCACCGTTTGCTATTGCGAGGCGCGGTCCATGCCGGTTCAGGGCGCGTTCCGGACGATCGCGACATGCAGGTCGACAGGATCATGGATCGTGTTGGCGACTGGTGACCAGAGGACCGCATGGTCGACCAGAGACTTCAGGATTTCGGGCGCGGCGTCCGCGTCGATGTGGACGTCGATTTCAACCGACCTGAAGCCAAGCGGCTTGACGCGCCCGTCGCCCGCACCCCAGAGCGCCGACGGATCGATGTCCCCCCGGGTATGGACCTCGAGCTTGCGGATTGGAATCCCCCGCGCGACCGCGTTGGCCTGGATGCCGATCGACAAGCAAGCCCCGATGGCCGACAGCAGCATTTCGAAAGGGTGAGGCTCGCTGTCTTCGCGCAGAAGCGACGGCTGTTCGTCGACGTCCGGGCCTCCTCCGATCGGCTCCAGGTCGCGGATGTGGTGGCGTTGCTGGAGCCGTCCCGTGGCGACGGTTCTGCACGCGAGCGTGCGGGTGTGCCCGGCCTCCAGGTTCGGTTGCGGCCCTCGTTGTTTCGGGTCGAGTTCACGCTCCGGGTCGGGAGTGTCGGCGGATCCGTCTGTCACGGCGTGGTTCCCAAAAGGTCATGGATCCACACGACAACCCTCTTGGTTCATTATCCGCAGTCCGCGAAAAACGGTTTTCGGATCAGCGATTTTGCATAAAGGCTTTTGTGCTCGACTGGGACGATCTTCGCTTTTTTCTCGCCATCGCCCGTCATGGCAGCCTCACGGGGGCCGCGAAGGACTTGCGCGTGGCCCAGTCGACCGTCGGGCGTCGCCTGGCGTCGCTCGAATCCAACCTGTCGGTCCGATTGCTCCACCGGACTCCCGAGGGTTACCGGCTGACGTTAGCGGGCGAGAGCGTCAAAGCCCAGGCCGAGCGGGTCGAGGCGGAAGCCTTGACGGTCGAGCGTACGGTCGGCGGACAGGACGAGAAGCTGCAAGGCGTGGTGCGGATCACCTGCACGGAAACCATCGCGGTCCACGTGCTCGCGCCCTGCTTCGTGGCGCTACAGCATCACCACCCGGACATCCTCGTGGAACTGGTCCCGAACCCGGCGCAGGTCAGCCTTTCGATGCGGGAAGCCGATATCGCGGTCCGCCTCGTGCCGTCGGATCGCAACGACCTCGTCGTGCGTCGGATCGGTCGCGTGGGGTTCGGGCTCTACGCGTCCCCGCTCTATCTCCAACGCCACGGCGCTCCCGATTTCGATGCGGGTTGCGCGGGCCACCGCCTGATGACGTCCTTGGACGATGTCGATGGCGACGACCAGGAACGCTGGGTGGCGGACCTCGCGTCGCGGGCCCGCTCCGGTCTGCAGACCAGCAGCCACGAGGCTCTCGTGGTCGCGGCGCGCAGCGGCGGAGGCCTGGCGTGCCTCGCCTGTTTCCGGGCCGATGCCGACCCCGCGCTCACGAAGCTTGCGACGCCCAGTCCGGCTCCGCCGGCCGACGTCTATCTCCTCTTCCATAAGGACAGCCGCAGCACGCCCCGCATCCGGGCGACGGCATCGGCGATCACCGAAATCGTCAAAGCGGTCCTGCCCGGATGATCTCGTCCGAATGCAGGGACGCATAGTGGATCTCCGGATTTCGGATGCATCCTCGCTGGCAAACGCCGGTTAGGACGGCGTCGCCAGCATGACCAGCGGCCCTCGTCGGGGCGCTGCGGACCGAGTGGCGGTCGATCGACGACCCTCTCCCACGCGAGCGTCGTATTCGCCATGCCGGCGGATTGCGCCGACGCACGCCCATAGGACCGAGCCAATGGCGACCACCCCCGCAGACACCCCGCGTTCGCGCGGCGACCTCGATGCTCCACACATGACGCCGGTCAGCCCCGCCGACGACGCCCGTACGATCCTGATCAACAACGTGTCCTGGGGCGGTGTCCTCGCAGGCGTGGCTGCCGGGCTGGTGACGCAGCTCGTTCTCAACATGATCGGCATCGGCATCGGTGCCTCGACGCTCAATCCGATGACGGGGGACAACCCCTCGGCGAGCGGCTTCTCCATCGGGGCGGGTCTCTGGTGGGCCTTGTCCGGCATCATCGCGGCCTTTGTCGGGGGCTATATCGCGAGCCGCCTCTCCGGTCGCCCGAAGGCTTCGACAGGCGGATGGCACGGCCTGACGTCCTGGGCCTTGACCACGCTGGTCGTCTTCTACCTGCTCAGCTCGGCCGTCGGCAGCCTCGTCGGCGGTGCTTTCAGCACGGTCAGCGGCGCCCTCGGGGGTCTCGGCCATACGGTCGCGACGGCAGCCCAGACGGCCGCTCCGGCCCTGACGAAGAGTGCCGATCCGTTTGCCGCGATCGAGCAGCAGGTTCAGGGCTCGACCGGTAACGACCCGGCGGCCCTGAAGGACGCGACGACGTCGGCGCTGCGCGCTCTGGTGACAGGGGACGAAGCGCAGGCCAACGATGCCCGGGAGCGCGCCGCCCAGGCGCTTTCCAGGTCTCAGTCCATCTCGATCGACGACGCCCGGACGCGCGTCGCGACCTACGAGAAGCAGTATCGCGACAAGGCCGAGCAGATGAAGCAGCAGGCGGCCGAGGCGGCCGATACGGCGGCCAAGTCGGTCTCGCGCGGGGCCCTGCTGGGTAGCCTGGCCCTGGTTCTCGGCGCGCTCGCGGCCTGGTTCGGTGGCCGCGCCGGCACCGTCGATCCGACCGTCACGGCTCAGTTGCTGAGCACGGGACGCGTCACCCGGGTTCACCCCGCGGAGTGATACGACCGGCGGTGAAAACCCGTCCTGGCCAGCGGCGACGGCCGCTGGTCCCTCATCTCAGACTCCATCCGCTTCGCCATCGCGACATCTCCACCGGGGGTGCCGTCTAGGGCTGCACTCGAAAGCTAAATCCCATGACCATGACCAAGCAAACCATCACTGCACTCTACGACACCCGCGTCGAAGCCGATCGGGCCGCCGCGATGCTGAAGCAAGCCGGCGTGCCGGCGCTCGACATCACGGTCTCGCCCGACACCGCTCGCGACGAACTAGGGATCGGAGACGACTATGCCGAGCCGAAGAGCACGGGCTTCTGGGCCTCTCTCGACAAGATGTTCGGCGGCACCGACGACCATGGCACCTACACCGAAGGACTGCGTCGCGGCGGTACGTTGCTGACCGCACACGTCGACGAGACACATGTCGACAGAGCCATCGAGATCCTGGAACAGCACGGTTCGGTCGATCTCGATGAGCGCGAGACGTCATGGCGAGGCGAAGGCTGGACGAGCGGTTCGACGGCCGCTGCGATCGCTACCCCAACCGCGGTGGAGGCGGGCGCCATGGGCCTGGCGATGGGAAAGACAGTCGCTCCGACGACGGTTCCCACGAGCGAACTCCGAACGGCAGCCCCGGTCCCCAAGGTTGCGGTACCGGTGCAGACGACGGCCCGCGCCGCTACCGATGACATGGTGCAGGTGGTCGAAGAGCGCCTGAATGTCGGCAAGCGATCGGTCAGCCGCGGCAAGGTTCGGCTGCACGCCTATGTGGTCGAGACCGCCGTGTCCGAGAACGTGAGTTTGCGCGACGAGACCGTCACCATCGACCGACGCCCCGTCGATCGTGCCGTTTCGGTCGGCGAACTCGGCGTCGACGCCTTCAGGGATCGCACGATCGAGATGGAAGAGATCGACGAGGAAGCCGTCGTCGGCAAGTCTGCGCGCGTCGTCGAGGAGATCGGGATCCGCAAGGACGTGACCGACCGGACCGAGACGATCCGCGACACGGTCCGCAGCACCAAGGTCGATATCGAGGACGGTCGCACGGTCGGGACCGTCACGTCGGGCTTGGCCGGCGATTTCCGGACCCGTCTCGCCAAGGACATGGAGGTGGTCGGTTCCGACGGCCGGCACGTCGGCGTTATCGACCATGTCGACGGCGATACGATCAAGCTGAAGAAGATGGATCCTGCTGCCGGCGGACAACACCATCTTATCATGGTGTCATCTGTGGCTTCGGTCGCCGACAAGGTCATGCTGAAGACCACGGCCCAAGACACGATGGCCCGTTGGACGGCCGCATCCTAGAGCCTGCTGCTCGGACCTTCCCGACATCGCGCGACGTGGCTGTCTGCCTCGTCGCGCAA
>CAXTME010000201.1:0-4263 GCA_964245215.1 uncultured Lichenihabitans sp. | reverse complement strand
CTGGCCAACAGCCAGCCGCTGGCCAACAGCCAGCCGCTGGCCAGCCAGCCCCAACACCATGAGCAAGGTCGCCATCATCGGCCGGCCCAACGTAGGCAAATCGACGCTGTTCAATCGGCTCGTCGGCAAGAAGCTGGCGCTGGTCGACGACCAGCCGGGCGTGACCCGCGACCGGCGCGAGGGCGAGGTCGATTTTCGCGGCCTCGAGTTCACGCTGATCGACACGGCCGGACTCGACGACGCCGCCGAAGGCACGCTCGCCGGCCGCATGCGCCAGCAGACCGAAGTCGCGGTGCTCGAAGCCGACGTCATCCTCTTTGTCATCGACAGCCGCACCGGCATCACGGCCGGCGACCAGCATTTCGCACAATTGGTCAGGCGCGCCGACAAGCCGATCGTCGTGGTGGCCAACAAGGCCGAGGGCCGCGCGGGCGACGCGGGGGCGCTCGAAGCCCACGACCTCGGCCTCGGCACGCCGGTGGCGATTTCGGCCGAGCACAACGAAGGCATGGCGGACCTCTACGACGCGCTGGCCGCGGTGCTGCCGAAGCCCGCAGAGGCGGAGGCCGAGGAGGTGCATGTCGTCCCGCTGTTCGGCGAGGACGAGGACGGCACCGAGCTCGATCCCACGAAGCCGCTGCGCATCGCGGTGGTGGGCCGCCCCAACGCCGGGAAGTCGACCCTCCTCAATGCCATCCTGGGTGAAGACAGGCTGCTGGTGGGCCCGGAACCCGGCATCACCCGCGATTCGATCGGGTTGGAGTTGAGGTGGCGAGACCGCGACCTCAAGGTCTTCGACACCGCAGGACTGCGCAAGCGCGCCCGCATCGACGACAAGCTCGAGAAGCTCGCGGCTGGCGACGCGATCCGCGCCGTCAAGTTCGCCGAAGTCGTCATCGTGCTGCTCGACGCCACGATCCCGTTCGAAAAACAAGACCTCACGATCGCGGATCTCGCCGAGCGCGAAGGGCGTGCCATCGTGATCGGGGTCAACAAATGGGACCTCATCGAGGCGCGCGGCTCGAAGCTCAGCGAGATGCGCGAAGCGGCCGAGCGTCTGCTGCCGCAGATCCGCGGCGCTCCGGTGGTCCCGGTCTCGGGGCAGACGGGGTTCGGCATCGACAAGCTGCTCGAAGCCGCCTTCCGGGTCGCCGAGACCTGGAACCGCCGCCTGTCGACGTCGCGTCTCAACCGCTGGCTCGAGAACGCGATCGATGCCAATCCGCCGCCGGCCGTCAGCGGCCGACGGATCAAGATCCGCTACATGACCCAAGCCAAGGCCCGGCCGCCGACCTTTGTGCTGTTCGGCAACCAGCTCGTCGCCCTGCCGAAGTCCTACCAGCGCTATCTCGTCAACGGGTTGCGCGAGGCCATGGACCTGCCGGGCGTCCCGATCCGCATGATCATGCGCCAGGGCGAGAACCCCTACGACAAGAACAGGAAGCGGTGAGCCCGGTTTATCCTTCTCCCGCTCGCGGGAGAAGGTGGGGCGCATTCTCCCCTCTCTCTTGTGGAGTAGTTAGGGGTGAGGGTCGCTGGTCGTCGAGTACCGAAGGCGGAGGGACGCCGCCGATGGCGGTCGCGGATCGGCATGGAACCCCGTCCCTCGACCCTCACCCCCGGCCCCTCTCCACAAGGGAGAGGGGAGAGACAATCTGCTGGTGAGCCCCGCCCATGAGCTTCGATCTGAAAAGCCCTGCCGTCACGATCGTGCCGCCAGCTAAGCCGTTACGGGGCCGGGTGTCACCGCCTGGGTCGAAGAGCATCACCAATCGCGCGCTGTTGCTGGCCGGTCTCGCGCGCGGCACCAGCCGCCTCACGGGGGCACTGAAGAGCGACGACACGCGGCTGATGGCCGAGGCTCTGCGGGCCATGGGGGTGCGGGTCGACGAGCCCGGCGACACCTTGTTCGTCGTCACCGGCGACGGCCGCCTCCGGGCGCCTGCGGCGCCGCTCTTCCTCGGCAACGCCGGCACGGCCACGCGCTTCCTCACCGCCGCGGTCGCGGCCGTCGACGGCACCGTGGTGGTCGACGGCGACGCCCACATGCGCAAGCGTCCCATCCGGCCTCTCGTCGACGCGCTCGCGGCCCTCGGTATCGACATCGAGGCGCCGAGCGGCTGCCCGCCCGTCACGGTGCGGGGCAGGGGGCTTGTCCCGGCCGGCCGCGTGACGATCGACGCCGGCCTGTCGAGCCAATACGTGTCGGCGCTTCTCATGATGGCGGCGCTGGGCGAAGGCGAGGTCGAGGTGGCGCTGGCCGGTGCCGACATCGGGGCGCGCGGCTACGTCGACCTGACGCTGGCCGCGATGCGCGGTTTCGGGGCCGAGATCGTGGAGCGCGACGCCGCAGCCTGGGTGGTGCGCCCGACCGGATATCGCGCCGCCGATTTCCACATCGAGCCCGACGCCTCGGCCGCGACCTATCTCTGGGCTGCTGAGGCGTTGACCGGCGGCGCCATCGATCTCGGCACCGCGGCCGACGCCTTCACCCAGCCCGACGCCCGCGCCAAGGCGGCCATCGACGCCTTCCCCGACATGCCGGCGGAGATCGACGGCTCGCAGATGCAGGACGCCGTGCCGACGCTCGCGGTGCTGGCCGTGTTCAACCGAACGCCGGTCCGGTTCACCGGGATCGCCAATCTTCGGGTCAAGGAGTGCGACCGGGTCCGCGCCCTGTCGACGGAACTCGCCCGCATCCGACCGGGGCTCGCCCGCGAGGACGGTGACGACCTCCTGGTCGCGTCCGATCCGGCGCTGGCCGGCCAGGACCTGCCGACCGGGATCGAGACCTACGCGGACCATCGCATCGCCATGAGCTTCGCGCTCGCCGGCCTGAAGATCCGCGGCCTGACGATCCTCGACCCCGGTTGTGTGGCCAAGACTTATCCGGGCTATTGGGATGCGCTGTCGTCGCTAGGTGTCGAGTTGCGGTCGAGGACGCCTTGAGCTGCTCGGGTCCGCTGCGTCGCGACCGTGGCAGGCCGGACCGGATCATCGTAATCTACGCAGTCGCGATCCACAGATCGCCGAGCGACTACTGCGCTTCCTTCACGATCGTGTGGCCGAGCTGGATGATCCAAGAGTCATAGGGCGAGCTCTGAAAGGCTCCGCTCTCGGGGTGTTCGGGAAGTACCCGGTCGGGGACTATTGTATTGTTTCGCGGATCGAAGACGGAGCCTTGCGGGTCCTGCTAATCAGGATCGGCCACCGGAAAGACGTCTAAGACAGAGCCTGATCGAAAATCAACGCTCGACGCTCCCGCTCGCATCTATTCCGGTCTGCCCGGAACATCGTGACGATGCCCCCGTCTGCATCGGCCAAATGATCGGTCACACGGCTCGAGGAGAAGGCAATGAACCAGCAGGAGCTCGGGATCGTCAGGCGCGCCTATGCGAAGCAGATCCTGGCCGTCATGGACGTCCGCGATGCGCGCGTCGAAGCGGCTTTCGCCGCGATGCCCCGCGAAGCCTTCCTGGGCCCCGGTCCGTGGCCCATCCTGCGATGGGCCGGAACCGTGACGAGCCCCAGCGCCGATCCGGTCTACCTCTACACGGACGACCTCGTCGCGATCGACCCGGCGCGCAAGCTCAACAACGGGCAGCCGTCATTTCATGCCTATCTGATGGCCTGCGCGGCGCCGCAACCCGGCGAACACGCGGTCCATGTCGGGGCCGGCGTCGGCTATTACAGCGCGATCCTGGGGCATCTCGTCGGGTCGGGCGGGCAGGTGACGGCCATCGAATACGAGGCCGATCTCGCGGCGCGGGCTCGCGGCAACTTGGCGCCCTACGCCCAGATCGAGCTCATCGAAGGCGACGGCACCGTGGCCGAGATCAAACCGGCCGACGTGATCTACGTCAATGCGGGGACGACACGGCCCGCCGACCTGTGGCTGGACAGGCTGAAGCAGGGCGGCCGCCTGATCCTGCCCATGACGACATCGCAGGGCGCCGGCGCGATCGGAGCCGGGACGATGAAGCGCCACGGGGTCGTGTTCCTGATCACCCGCCGCGACGACGGTTTCGAGGCGCGGCGCATCTCGGCGGTCGCGATTTATCCTTGTGCCGCGATGCGGGACGCCGCCTCGGACCAAGCCCTGGGCCGAGCCCTGGCCCAAGATGATGGGAGCCGGGTCACGCGGCTGCGTCGTCGCGACGACCTGCCCGACGACGTCTGCTGGTTGCGCGGTGACGGCTGGTGCCTGACGACCGAGTGAACCCGTCAGGCCGGTCCCTGGAAACTCAGCATCTTGTCGGTCGG
>CAXTME010000200.1:0-4273 GCA_964245215.1 uncultured Lichenihabitans sp. | reverse complement strand
TCGACCGATCCCGACTTCGCCGCCAAGCTCGACGACGTCGTCGGCCTCTACATGAACCCGCCTCGTCATGCCGTGGTGGTCTCCATCGATGAGAAGAGCCAGATCCAGGCGCTCGACCGCACGCAGCCCGGGTTGCCGATGAAGAAGGGCAGGTGCGCGACCCTCACACACGACTACAAGCGCAACGGCACCACGACGCTGTTCGCGGCACTCAGCGTGCTCGAAGGCAAGGTCATCGGCCGCTGCGTGCCCCGCCATCGCCACCAGGAGTTCATCGGCTTCATCGCGACCGTCGAGCGATCCGTGCCGCCAGGCAAGGTCATTCACGCCATCCTCGACAATTACGCCGCCCACAAGCACCCGAGGTGCTGGCTTGGCTCGCGGCGCATCCGCGACGGACGTTCCACTTCACGCCGACCTCGTGGTAGAAGGCTTCTTCTCCAAGCTCACCCGGCAAAGCCTGAAGCGGGGAGTCTTCCGCTCGGTCGACGACCTCGAACAGGCCATCACCCGCTACATCGCCGCCACCAACAAAAGCCCAAAGCCCTTCGTCTTCTCCGACATGATCTCGTTTCCGTTGTACCACTTTCGGTTCGATGCATATGCCGGATCGACTGAAGTCGTTGGGATCTTTACCTCCTGGCTGTCGAGCCGGCTGGCCGCCTGAAGGCGTACTATCCTTGAGAGTCGAAGCGCGTACGTACGAGCTTCGGCTTTCACGGAGCTCAGCTTTCAGGGGCACCCGCCTGCTTGAACGGATCAGCCTTCGCGAAGGCCTCAAGTGTCTCGCAACGCTCGATGATTCGTTCAACCGTCGGCAGATCGGCGACGGAAATCTTGAAGATCTTCATCACGGCGGTAATGCTCGCGAGGCAGATATCCGCAATCGTGACGCTGTCGCCGTGGCAATACGGGCCGGTTTCCTTGTCAGCGGCCAGCCGCGCCTCGACCGCCTGAAGGCCGGTGCTGAACCAATTAATCTGCCAAGCGCGCCAGGCCTCTTCGTCGAACCCGCCGGTTGTTGTAAGATACTTTTTGACGCGCGGCACGATTAGAGGATGGGTGTCGGCAGCAAGCGCCGCGGCGATTGAACGCACGCGGGCGCGGCCATAGGGATCGGCAGGCAGGAGGGGCGGATCGGGCGTGACCTCATTCAGAAATTCGAGGATGGCCAGAGACTGGGTTAAGGGTGCATGTCCCTTCTCGACAAGCGCCGGAATCGCGCCAAGCGGGTTGATCTCCAAAAACGCTTTGCTGCGCTGTTCACCCGCGTCGAGGTTGACGCGATGTTCCTGCGCCGTCATGCCTTTCAGATTCAACGCGACCCGCACGCGATAAGTCGCCGAGGTCCGCCAGAAGCCGAAAAGTTCGAAACGAAGTTGGTCGGTCATGGTCATTCAATCCGGTGAACTCACTGCTTTCGCATAGCTGAGGCACGGTTTTTTAGCGAGGCGCATTCATTGGCTTATAAATCTGCCGCCTGAGAAGCGCACGCCCCCTGCCCCGTTGGGTGACAACATGCTGCGGACGGTGCTGTCGGCCATCTCGGATCGGATGACTGCACGGGTCGAATGCCGATCGGCGTGTCGTTCTTGTTGGTCACGCAGTCGTTCAATACGACCTCGAGCATGGGTCGGCTCACGCTCAACGTGCTGCTCTCCTTCGCGCAGTTCGAGCGTCTCGCACGACGAGGCCGGTATCACCTTCCGCTACAAGGACTATCGTCGCGACGAGCGCCACCGCACCATGACGCTTCGCACCGACGAGTTCATCCGCCGCTTTCTGCTGCACGTCCTGCCCAAAGGCTTCCACCGCATCCGGCACTACGGCCTGCTCGCAAGCCGGCCGCAAGGCCGATCTCGCCAAGGCCAGGGACCTGCTCGCCGTGCCCGCGCCAAGCGCGACGGAGGAGCCCACCGCACCGCCAGACCATCGACCGCTGTGCCCATGCTGCGGCGGCCGCATGACGATCATCGAGACCTTCGAGCGCGGGAGGCAAGCGCGAGCGCCGCCGGATACCGTCACGCCGACCCGGACGGTGACGTCGTGACCCGGCACGGCCCACACCTCCCTCACGTCTTGGCCCAGTGGCCTCGACGATCGCTCCCACGCGTCTTCCTGCGCCTGATCGCGCGATTGTATCTGAAGATCCTCACCGATCGTATGAGATCTAACCTTCAGCTGCCTCCAAACGACCGCTCAGCGGGTCCCTCGACCCGCTTCCATGCCGCCGCCAGCGACACTCGTCGAGCCTGTCCTCGCGTACCCGGGCATCAGCCGTTCCTCAAAACCCCATAGACCTCCACCGGCGGCCCGCGGGTTCGTTCTTCGGCCACTTTCGTACGCCTAACGGCGCCCGAAACTCTTCACGAGAGCGGCTGGTCTGCTTGTCTACGGTGAAGCAAGGGAAGCAGTCGTTGGCTGAGTTGAAAGCTTCGAGACAAGCTCGCTAAGTCGGTCACGTCAACACCGCGGCAAGTTGCGGAGGCAAAGTGAGACTTACTCATGCCGCCAGTTTCGGCTGGCGCGATTGCGCCGAGCCCTGTCGCGGCGCAAACGAAGAGAAAGATCATGCGTCCACCCGGAGCGCGGACGGCAAAACAGTCGCGCGGCATTCGCCGAAACCGATGCGGGCGAAGCCCGAAGCCTCGCAATGGCCACGGAAAATGACCGTGTCGCCATCCTCGACGAAGCTGCGCTCCTCGCCGGTGGCGAGCCGGGCCGGCGCCGCGCCGTTCTCGGCCAGCTCCATCATCGCGCCCGCCTCGCTCGTCTCGGGACCCGAGATTGTGCCGCTGCCGAGCAGGTCCCCGGAGCACAAGTTGCAGCCATTGATCGTGTGATGCGCCACCATCTGCGCGATCGTCCAGTACTGATGCTTGAAGTTCGTGCGTGAGAGGAGCGTCGGCTCGACACCCTGGTCGCGATGGCGGGGCGTCTCAATGCTCACGTCGAGCTGTAGGTCCAGCGCGCCAGTCTCGCGAAGGCTCGTACCGTCCAGATAGGGCAGCGGCGCCGGCCCGGTGACGCGCTCAAACGGTCGCCGGTAGGGCAAGAGCGCTTCCATGGTGACGACCCATGGTGACAGCGTTGTCGCAAAGCTCTTGGCGAGGAACGGGCCGAGGGGCTTTATCTCCCAGGCCTGGATGTCGCGCGCTGACCAGTCGTTCAAGAGACCCAGGCCGAAGATCGATTGCTCCGCCGCCTCGAGCGAGAGCGGCACGCCCTGCGCGTTGCCCTGGCCGACGTAGATCGCAAGCTCCAGCTCGTAATCGAGTTTGCGAGTGGGCGCGACCGACGGCGGCGCGTCGGGCGTCTCCTTGATCTGGCCGGCCGGGCGCCGGAAGCTGTGGCCGCTCACGCCGATGCTCGAGACGCGGCCGTGGTAGGCGATCGGCAACCACTCGAAATTGGTGCCGGCTGTCTCGATGCCGAACATCCGGCCGATGTTCGTCGCGTGGTAAAGCGACGTGTAGAAGTCGCTGTAATCGCCGATCTGAAAGGGCAGCGCGTGCTCGCAGTGCCACTGCGTGACTAGACATGTCTCGAGGCGCTTTTGCGCGGCTTCGTTCTTTTCGTGTAGCAGCTCAAAGACCCCGTGGCGCAACGCACGCCAACACTCCGGCCCGAGCTTCAGTAGAGGGTTCAGCGTGTCGCCCGTACTCGCCGCGAGCGCCGTCGCCGCAGGACCCGCGAGGATGCCCGCCCTCGCCAGCGCGGCGAGATCGAGGATCCGATCACCGATGGCAATCCCGCCGCGAAACGGCTCGCTCGACCCGCTCCGCCGGAATATGCCGAACGGCAGGTTCTGGATCGGGAAATCGGTCCCCGGCTCGTTTGCAGAGCGCACCCAGCTGCGTGCGGTTTGGTCGTGCGTGTGATCGAGCGATACCTTCATGTGCCTGGCCTCAATCATACGCGCCGACCGGACTGCGCCGGCTCAACACGATCTTGCGCTCTTGCAGAGATTCGATGTCGGTCTCGGGCACACCGATCGAGCGCAGGATCTCGACGTTGTGCTCACCCTGGAATGACGGGATGCCGGGCGACGGCAGCGTCGAGAGGCTGAAGATCCAGGGATTGCCCGGCATCGCCACTGTCCCGCCGTTCCGGTCGTCGACCGGGACCACGGCGCCCCATTCCTTCACCCATTCGCTCTCGCCAAATTCCTTCGTCGTGCGGATGATACCGATCGCGAGGCCCGCCTCGCTCACCTGCGCCTGCAGCTCGTCGAGATCGACGAACGTCATGATCCAGGACCTCACCTCCGCAA
>CAXTME010000199.1:0-4354 GCA_964245215.1 uncultured Lichenihabitans sp. | reverse complement strand
AGCCGGGCTCGATCATCATCGGGCCGCGGTCCTCGAGGTTCCACATCGCGTAGGCGACGGCTTCGCCGGCGTCGGTCGACAGCAGTACGCCGTTGCGGCGCCCCGCCACCTCGCCCTTCCAGGGCGAGTAGGAATGAAACAGCCGGTTCATGATGGCCGTGCCCTTGGTGTCGGTCATCAGCTCGCCCTGATAACCGATGAGCCCGCGGGTCGGTGCGTGGAACACGAGGCGCAGGCGGTTTCCGCCCGAAGGCCGCATCTCCAGCATCTCGGCGCGACGCTCCGACATCTTCTGGATGACGACGCCCGAATGCTCCTCGTCGACATCGATCACCACCTCTTCGATCGGCTCGAGACGCTCGCCCGATTCGTCGTCGGCGCGGAACACGACCCGGGGGCGCGAGATGCCGAGCTCGAAGCCCTCCCGCCGCATGGTCTCGATCAGGATCGCGAGCTGGAGTTCGCCGCGACCCTCCACGATATAGCTGTCGGTCAGCGCCGAATCGGAGATCCGCAACGCCACATTGCCTTCGGCTTCCCTGTAGAGGCGGTCTCGGATGACACGGCTCGTCACCTTGTCCCCCTCGGTGCCAGCGAGCGGGCTGTCGTTGACGATGAACGTCATCGACAAGGTCGGCGGGTCGATCGGCTGGGCGTGGAGGGCTTCCGTCACCTCCGGCACGCAGAGCGTGTCGGCGACGTTGAACTTCGTCAGTCCGGCGATCGCCACGATATCGCCGGCCTCGGCGATATCGATCGGGGTGCGCTCGATGCCGCGGAACGCCAGGATCTTCGACACGCGGCCGGTCTCGACCACGTTGCCGTCGTTATCGAGGACCTTGACGTTCTGATTGGGCTTCACGCTGCCCGATTGGATGCGGCCCGTGATGAGGCGGCCGAGATAGGGGTTGGCTTCGAGCAGCGTGCCGAGCATCCGGAACGCGCCTTCCTCGACCCGCGGCTCCGGAACGTGCTTCAACACGAGCTCGAACAGCGGCGCCATGCCGTCCTGAGCGCCATCGGGGGCGTCCGCCATCCAGCCGTTACGGCCGGATCCGTAGAGGATCGGGAAATCGAGCTGTTCGTCGTTGGCGTCGAGCGCCGCGAACAGGTCGAACACGTCGTTGACGACTTCCTGTATGCGGGCATCGGGACGGTCGACCTTGTTGATCGCCACGATGGGGCGGAGCCCGAGCTTCAAGGCCTTGCCGACCACGAACTTGGTCTGCGGCATCGGGCCTTCGGCAGCATCGACCAGGACGATCACGCCGTCGACCATCGACAGGATCCGCTCGACCTCGCCACCGAAATCGGCGTGACCCGGCGTGTCCACGATATTGACCCGGGTGTCGTTCCAAACCACCGATGTGACCTTGGCCAGGATCGTGATGCCGCGCTCCTTCTCGAGATCGTTCGAGTCCATCACGCGTTCGGCGACGCGCTGGTTCTCGCGGAAGGAACCCGCCTGCTGGAGCAGCTTGTCGACCAGCGTTGTCTTGCCGTGGTCGACGTGGGCGATGATGGCGATGTTACGGATCTTCATGGGTCTCGTCGGGCGTTGTCGATCCAAGCCGACGCTGGGGGCGTTTCGGCTTGGCGCGAACACAGGGAGGACCAGCCCTCCGGTTCGTCGGAGGGGCTGATCTTGGGATTTCGTCGTTAGCGCGCCGTCGCAGGCTGCACCGCATCCCAAATAGGAAGGATGCGACATTCATGCGACCGGGCGTGTCGTCCCTTTGCAGGAAAGTTGCCGCCCGTGAGCCGCAGACCCATACAGGATCCGCACGCTCTTGAAAACCCTCGTGTTGTGCACTGCACCCGGGACTCGCTGGAGCGTGTCAGGCCGAACGCGCATTCTCGAACGGCCGGGCATTGCTCAACTGGTCGCGCCGGTCACGAACGGCCGCCCGCACCTGGTCGAGCGCAAGGCCGAAGATCGCGAGACGCCCTTCATCCCCGCCGGTTGCCGAGGCGACTCTCAAGGCAGACGCCAGGAGTTCATCTGCCTCGTTCTGCAGCGCGTCTAGGGCCGATCCCGAACCCGCGTTGCGCGCAAGCCCGAGGATCTCGACGAGACGACGGACGGACTCCTCCACCGACGCCGTGCGGCGACCGTTGATGCGCCCCAGCACCGCCGTGGCGCCCGAGGCCAGAACCCCGAAAAACATCGCCCCGAGATAGATCATATCGCTGTATTTATCGAAGAACGTCTGTTCATCGTCGTCGATATATGCCGCGGCGCCCGCATGAACCGGCATCGCCGCATCCTTGTCGGTCGAGGGGGCCTCCATTTTCTGTGCGATCGGCACGATGGCGGCGATCTGCTGCTTCTTGCTCAGCAAAAACCGCGTGAGAGCGGTCACGGTGTCCACCGCGACACTCTCGTTGGCGACGAGGCGGTGCGTGATGGCGAGCGTGTCGTAGTCGTCGGCCGGCCGCGGCGGCACTCCGCCGAATGCGCCGTGCACGACCGACATCTTCTCGTAGGCCGGCGATCGCTGGGCGATGGCCTCGGCCTCTTCGATCGGGATCAACACCGGCGCGCCGTCGCCCGCCGCAGCGACGGCTTTCACGACGTCGCGCAGATGCGGGCTCGTGATCGCGTCGACCGCCATGACGACGTCGACGGTATGGGATTTCAGGGCCTCGGTCACGTCCGCCGGCGCGAGTGACACGATATTAACGGCACCCGGCGCGATGTCGTATTCGGACAACGCCGTTTCGATCAGCTCCTGGTTGCCGGGACCGCGGTGTACGATCCCCACCGTATGCCCCGCGAGATCGGTGACGGCCGCGATAGGGCTGCCGCCGGGTGCTGCGAGAAGGGTGACGTCACGGTGCAGGATGATGACGGTCTGTGCGTGACTCGGGATCGCGACATCGGTGCGGATCACCGCCAAATCGGCTTCGCCATCGTCGACCGCCGCCGAAGCTGCTGCAGCACTGTCGACCGATTTGAGACGAATCCGCACGGCGTCACGGCCGCGCTTCAAAAGTTTTTCGGTTGCACCGATCAAGGCGTAGTCGTCGCTGTCGCTGCTCGAGATCGCGACGGTCAGCTGAGTGGGACGTTCGTACCAGACCGTCGCACCGGCCATGATCAGCAGAGCTACCGCGACCAGTCCGAGTCCCAGGATCACGAGAGGACGGTGCATCGCTTCTGTTCCTCCCATCGGCCTCTGGAACACCAGTGCCGCAAGCTTGGCATCATCCTGCTCATCAAACCCTTTCCCGCTCGGTTTCGTCGCGAACTGGAGCGACCGGAGCGCAGACCCCGGTCATCAATCGACGCCGAGTGACTGGAAAAGGTAAAATCCGTTGATCAGCATCGACTGGTCCGCGATGCCACGCTGGTATCCGGGAATCGCCCGTTGCTCCGGATGCCGATCGCTGTAGTCCCATGCCCCGGAGAACAGGAAGCGCGGCACTGCGGATTCCACCGGCACGGCACACCAGAGCTCTTCCTCGCGGCGGCGGAACATATGCCACTGCCGTTGGTCGACCGAATCTATCATGGGCTGCTCCCTCGATCGCTTCGTTTCCCGACGCTTGATGATCGAGAACGCTCGACAGGGCCGGTCGGTTACATGGTTGGCTTGGGGATGCTGCGAACCGACGCGCAGATCCTCGGGAGCCCGCATCCGGCACCCGAGGATCTGCGGGACGGATGTTTCCACGAGAGGCTCAGCACGCCGCTTCCCATTTGCGCGGCCCCCTGGTAAGCAGCGCCGGATGAGCATGGGGCCCGCGATCGTCAGCATTATGGGCCCGTGCGGCGCTTGAGTTGCCTCGCGCCGCGCGGGAGCCGTTAGCTTGTCCGCTTCACCGGCCCGACCTGCCGCGCCTTTGGGCACGAAGCGCTGAGATCGCCTTTCAGCTTCGCTCGACGACTGGTTTCACCTCATGACCGACGCCTCGCCCTCCGCCCTCCGCCCGGCCGAGACCGATTACGCCGCCACCCTGTATCTCCCGCAGACCGACTTTCCGATGCGGGCCGGGCTCCCGTCGAAAGAGCCCGAACTGCTGGCCCGTTGGGCCGACATGGGTCTATACGGCCGGCTGCGGACGCAGAGTGCGGGCCGGCCCAAATTCGTCCTGCACGACGGCCCGCCCTATGCCAACGGCAACATCCATATCGGGCATGCGCTTAATAAGATCCTGAAGGACATCGTGACAAAGTCTCAGCAGATGCTGGGTCGCGACTCGGATTACGTGCCGGGCTGGGACTGTCATGGTCTGCCGATCGAATGGAAGATCGAGGAGGAGTATCGCGCCAAGGGCCGCAACAAGGATGCCGTTCCGGTCGTCGAGTTCCGACGCCAGTGCCGCGCCTTCGCGCAAGGCTGGCTCGACG
>CAXTME010000198.1:0-4409 GCA_964245215.1 uncultured Lichenihabitans sp. | reverse complement strand
GTCAGCCGTGCGATGGAAGCATCCTTGACGCAGCATCTGCCGCGCGGCGCGCGTGTCCAGATGCTCGACATGAGTGGTGGAGCCTTTCTGGCCATGGCGCGCGCCGGCATGCGGCAAGCGACGCCTTACGCTTATTGGCTATTTCTCGATCCGGGGAAGGAGGCTTGGCGGGAAACCTTCATCAAAGATCTCCAGTCGTCTCCCCCTGACGCGATTCTGATCACGGATGCGACGTGGCCCTCGCAGGACGGTTTCAAGGCGCTTGACGACTGGCCGACGATGAAGAGCCAGATCGACTGTTGTTTTCGCCTGGCAGATAGCCAAACCGTCACGACGATGCCGTTCGCCTGGGCCGCTTCGTCCTCGTCCGTCTCGTGGCGGCTCTACGTGCCGCGAGCTGTCGAGGAGGGCAGGTCATGAGCCAACCTTCGCTTTGGGTCTGCGAGAGAAGCACAGGCTGGGGGATCAAGACGGCGCCACTCCGCGGCTTCTGCCGACGGATCGTTCTGCGGCACTCTTGGTCGAAGTTCAGCTTCATGCACGGACTTTTACGACCGACACGCCAAAACGCATCCGGCTGCTGACTCTGGATAGAGCGCATTACCCCTGAAGCAACCTCCATCCGCGCCGATCCACTTCGTATAGGAGATCATGACGTGCGTATTCAATTACTTCTTCTTATCGTCGTCAGCGTCCTACTATCCTCGGGATCCCAGATTTCTCTGAAATATGGCATGACATCTCCGAACGTGAAGATCGCGATGAGCAGCCCGATGGGGCTTAGCAGTATACTGAGCATAGGCTTAAGTCCTTTGGTTTTCCTAGGTCTATGTTGTTTTGGCCTAAGTGCGATCGTGTGGTTGTTCGTCCTGTCTCAGGTACCGCTTTCGACCGCTTATCCTTTTGTAGCGCTGGGTATCGTCATAACGACATCAGCGGGCTTTTTTCTATTTGGAGAAATGATGCCCACGACCAAAATATTTGGGATTTGCTTGATCGTCGGGGGTGTCCTCGCGGTTGCAACCGCAACCGGATGACGAGCAGTGCCGTATCGAATCGGAAGCGCCACGATTGCTGTTGCCGGCGAGAACCCGCAGTTGCCTCGGCGCGGTCTGCAGGCGCTTCGCCGCCAAGGCCTCGCCGCCGATGACGGGTGATTGTCGGGCCGACATCCTGTAGGGGACGTCCATGTCCTCGCCCGCCGCCCGCTCCCGCACCTTCAGACGCAGCCTGCACCTTCGGGCCATCCGCATCTGGCTGCCGCGCTGGCGGCGCCGAGCCTTTTTCTTGTTCGGCGGCATCACGGTGGGCGGCCTCGCGGTCGCCATGGCGATCCTGGCCGACCGCGCGCAGCTCCTCTTCGCCCAGCTGCACGGCCGCTGGCCGCTGGCGCCCTTCGTCGCGACGCCCCTCGGCTTCGCGCTCGCGGCCTGGCTGGCCGGCCGCTACTTCCCGAACTCCGGCGGCAGCGGCATCCCGCAGGTCATCGCGGCCCACCAGATGTCCGAACCTCTATCGCGCGGCCCGCTGGTCAGCCTGAAGGTGGCGGCGGGCAAGATCCTGCTGCTGCTGCTCGGGCTCGCCTGCGGGGCCTCGTCGGGTCGAGAAGGCCCGACCGTGCAGGTCGGGGCGTCGGTCATGTTCGCGCTCGGTCGCCTCGCGCCGCATCGACAGCCGGGGCTCCTGATCGCCGGCTCGGCGGCCGGGATCGCGGCGGCGTTCAATGCGCCGCTGGCCGGTATCATCTTCGGGATCGAGGAAATGAGCCGCTCCTTCGAGGCGAGGACGAGCGGGTTGATCCTCGCCACCGTGATTGCGGCCGGTCTCACGTCGCTCGCGATCGTCGGGGACTACACTTATTTCGGGACGACGGCCGACACCCTGCCGTTCGGGCCGCAATGGGTCTCGCTGCCGGTGGTCGGCATCGCGGGCGGTCTCTTAGGGGGCGTGTTCAGCCGCATCCTGATCGTGGCGGGCCGTGGCTTCCCCGGCGCCGTGGGGCGGACCATATCGGCGAGGCCGATCCTCTTCGCGGCGCTTTGCGGAGCGGGTGTGGCGCTCTGCGGCGCCTATTCGCAGAACAGCATCTTCGGCACGGGCTACGACCAGGCCAAGGCCATTCTGCACGGCACCTCGCAATTGCCGTGGACGTTCGGGCCGCTGAAATTCGTCGCCACGACCCTTTCGTCGATCAGCGGCATTCCGGGCGGAATCTTCGCACCCTCGCTCGCGGTCGGCGCCGGCATGGCGGCGAACCTGCACGGCGTCCTGCCGGCCGTGCCGATCGGCGTCCTCACCATCCTGGGCATGGTGTCCTACCTGTCGGGCGTCGTCCAGGCGCCCATCACCTCTTTCGTCATCGTGTCCGAGATGACCGAGAACCACGCCTTGGTGATCCCCATCATGCTCTGCGCGCTCGTGGCCAATGCCGCGTCGAAGGTCATCTACCCGCACGGCGTCTACCATACGCTGTCGCATCGCTACATGGCTGGCCCGAAGGCCAGCAATGGTCCAAAAGCCAGCGATGGCCCCGCGCAAGCCGGCAGCCGGTCGCATTGATGCGCCAGTCCCCGGGGGCGGTAACCGGCGTCCTGCTGTTCTCGCTCGGCATCTTCTTCTTCGCCGTCAACGACGCGCTCGGCAAATGGCTGGTGGGCAGCTACGCGGTGGGCGAACTGCTGCTGCTGCGCAGCGTCGGCGCCCTCATCGTGCTGGGGCCGATGCTGTGGCTGACCCGGCCCGACCTCGATATCCGCGACGAGTGGCCGATCCATCTGCTGCGCGTCGCCTGCATGGCGGCCGACACCTTCGCGTTCTACTTCGCGACCCGGACATTGCCCCTGGCCGACGTCATGACGTTCTATCTCGCGGCGCCGCTCATCATCACGGCGCTGTCCTTGCCGATCCTCGGCGAAGCCGTTGGCGCGTTCCGCTGGGGCGCCGTGCTGGTGGGCTTCGGCGGCGTGCTGGTGGCGCTCCGCCCGAGCGGCGCCGCCGTGTCGTCGACCGCCCTGATCGCGCTCTTCGGCTCCTTCATGTTCGCCTGCGCCATCACGATCACGCGCAAGCTCCGCCGCACGCACTGGCTGACCCTGACGACCTGGCAGTTCGTCGGCGCCGGCGTCGTGGGGGCCGTGGCGAGCCCCGCCGCCTGGGTGACCCCGACGGCGCTCGACCTCGGGCTGATGTTCTCGGTCGGCATCGTGTCGATGGCCTGCTTCGTCTGCATCACGCGAGCCCTGAGCCTCGCGCCGGCGTCGCTGCTCGCGCCGTTCCAATATGCGTCGATCGTCTGGGCCGTGATCCTGGGCTGGGCGGTGTTCGGCGACATCCCGACCGTGCCGGTGCTGATCGGCTCCGGCATCATCGTGGCGAGCGGCCTCGCGGCCCTGGCGCGCGAGCGGTTCCGTCCGCAGGCAGCGGCCGAGAGCGTGGCCGGCGTGCCCTAGAGGTTCCCCTCATCCGACCCAACTGCGTCGGGCCACCTTCTCCCGCGTGCGGGAGAAGGGAGTCCAGGCTTCCCTCATGGCGCGTCGGACCCCATATTGGCGGGATGCCGAAAGCCCGCTCGACCGACGCAGAACCCGCTCCGAAGCCCGCCCGCTCGCCCGGACCCGGCAAGGCTGCAGCCTCGCCCCCCGCTTCGCCGAAGCGCCCCAAGGTCGGGAAGGCCGGACGTCCCGACGTTGTGCCGCTCGACGAGCACCTCGCGGCGCTGCTGAACCCGGCCTTGAACGAAGGGCGCCGCAGCGCGGCCGTACCGGACCGCTCCGCCCTGCGGAGTGCCGACGGGTTTGCCGAAGCCCCGCAGGCGCCGTTCGACTCGGCCGAACCCATACCGGCCGGGACCCTGGTGACGCTGCCATCCGGCAAAGGCCGGAAGACGGAACCGCCGGCCGCCGAACATCCGCGTGGCCTCAGCGGCGCCGCGGCCACGGCCGAAGTGCTCCAGCAGCTCCTGCAATCCGGCGATCCGCGCCTCAAGGCGCAGGCCTGGGTGCCGCATCGCCCGGCCCGGCCCGACAAGTCGGAAGGCGGCATCACGTTCAAGTTGAGTTCCGAATACGAGCCCAAGGGCGACCAGCCCACGGCCATCGCCGAACTCGTCGACGGCGTGCAGCGCCAGGAGCGCGACCAGGTGCTGCTCGGCGTCACCGGCTCCGGCAAGACCTTCACCATGGCCCAGGTGATCGCCGCCACCAACCGGCCGGCCCTGATCCTCGCGCCCAACAAGACGCTGGCGGCGCAGCTCTACGGCGAGTTCAAGAGCTTCTTCCCCGACAATGCCGTCGAATACTTCGTATCTTACTACGATTACTATCAGCCCGAGGCCTATGTGCCGCGGTCTGATACTTACATCGAGAAGGAATCGACCATCAACGAGCAGATCGATCGGATGCGCCACGCCG
>CAXTME010000197.1:0-4508 GCA_964245215.1 uncultured Lichenihabitans sp. | reverse complement strand
TCGCGGATGTAGTGCCAGATGATGCGGGTCATCTCGTCGCCGTCGAGTTCGACGACCGGATGTGCGACCTTGATCTTGTCCATGCTGAGCGATTCCCTAACGCTGGCGCGCCGTCCCGAACGGTGGTCCGCCGCGCTGCGCCGGCGCGGTCGACCTTCCGGTGCCGCTATAAAGCTTTACCACCCGCATGGGAATCGAGGAAAGCAAGCTCCGCGCCGGGTCAGGACGCCGGGCGATCGAGCCGCTTCTCCAGAAGCAAGATGGTCGGCATCGCGAAGCCGGGATGCGCGTCGCGCCCGATCTCGCCGAACCCGCAGGACCGGAAGAGCCGGAGGTTGTCGGGGAGTTCCATGCGAACCCGGACATCGAGACGCGAGAGGCCACGGCGGCGCGCCTCGCCCTCGGCCGCCGCGATGAGCCGCCGCGCCAATCCTCCGCCGCGAAACTCGGGGTGCACCGCGAGCCGGCCGCAATAGAGGCCACCATCGCGCTCGGCCCACAGAAGCAGGGCGACGAGACGCGGCCCCTGCGACAGGCCGAAACCTCCACCGGCCGCGATCCAGGCCGCGATGCTCTCGGTGGTCTCCTTCAGGGCCGAGGACGGCGGGCGGGTCGCGACCGGCTGGGCCGCGAAGGCGACCCGGATCAAGGCCGCCGCGGCTTCGGCTTCGCCGGGCACGAGCGGGCGGAGCGTGAGGTCTGACGTCAAGGGTTCGCTGTTGCGTGACACTGGGGCGGCGGTCGTCATTGCACGATGAAGCGGATCGGTAGCGTCGCCCGATCGATCCGGCAAGGCCGCTTGGTCTGCAGCCTCGGGAGAGCGTGGCCAGGGTCCACGGCCCCGCCATGCGAGTGGACCGACGCTCGACGAGGCCGTGGGGCGGGCTCATTGACCGCCTCTGGAGCTACGCGAAAGGCAGCAGGGAGTTTCAGCGCGGCCCGGAGATCGAAAGGGGCGCTCCGTCGCAACTGCTTCGATCGGCAACGCGATCGAGCCCCGACCGTTGATCGAATTTGATCGATCGATCCCGTCGATTGCGAGCCCTGCGTGCGTCGGTCCAGGTGATCCTGGATTAGACCAGCACAGGAGACGGGTTAGAGCAGGTTGCAGAAGAGTCGATGCCGAAACATCGCCGCTTTCCCTGGCGAGCAACTGGCAAGCTAGCATCTCCTTGAGGCGAAAGCTGCACGGAAAACATAATCTATTATGTACGCCTGCGGTGTCGTCTGCGACAATACCGGTACCATAGAATTTCGAGACAGAGAGAAAACAGTAACCTGTTTCTTGCAATCAACGGAATGTTAACTGCTCTGTGCTACCGAATGATGACCAGGAACGAGCATCTACATGAGCCGTGTGTCATCCTTTGTTTCCAACCGTTCGATTGCGGCCAAGATCGCCGCCGGTGTCATGGTCATGACCATCCTCACGATGGTGGTGAGCGGCGCCGGATTATTGAGCGTCACCAAGCTGGACCAGACGGTCGATCGCACCAGCCGATTGGCCAACATCCTCACCGACGTCAACAATGCGGGGGTCTCGGTCAGCCGATTCCTGAACAACAACGATCGGACCGCAGCCGCAGACGCCAAGATTTCGCTCTCCGACTCCGTCGGCCAACTCGATGCGCTCGGGGGTGGTGGCGACCCCTTGCTCATCCCGACCTATGAAGCGATTGCCACCTTTCGTTCGGCCGTGGAACGGCTCGAGAAGACATCGACCGCGATCGCCAAGGCCGATAGCGATATGGAAGCGGCGCTCGTCACACTGAGAGAGACTGCCGACGTTGCCGAAACCAAGGGGCTGAACGCCGAGGCCAGGGCCGTCGCCAGCGCCAAGGAGATCGCGCAGCGCAACGATGGCATCGGAGTGCTTGCGATCAAGACCGCCCTTGTCCAAGCTGGTGCGTATCGAGCTTCGCTTGCCTTCATCCAGGCGACCGATGGACCGCAATCCGATGCCTTCGTGAGGGCACGTGCCGGCGTCGCGTCCATCCGAGTGCCGATCGGCGACATCGTCAAATCGAATCTCGTTCCAACCGTCAAGAACGACTCGGATGCTTTGCAGTCGCTGGTCGCCGACACGTCGCAAGCCGTTGAGGCGCTTGCCGCGTCTCCCGGAGACGTCGATCAGCGTCGCGCGCAGGTACTCGCAAACCTGGATGCCATCGCCAAGAATACCTTCAGATTGATGAGTGCCTTCAAGTCGGCAGCCACCAATAGCAATATCGACCTCAAGCGAACCGAGGAGGATCGCAACGAAGCTGTGGCGGCGGCCCAGATGGGACGAGCGTTCAGTGAGGCGACGAGCAAGCTCGCAGCATCGCTCTTCGCCTATCGGCTTGCACCGACGCCTGCCCAGGAAGCCGCGACGGCCGCCAAGCTCGACGAAGCGCAAACGCTCGGCCTGCAGGTCAGCCTGTCCGGGCTGGCGGATCCGGCGTCGGCGACAGCCTTGTTCAAGGACAGTCTCGCAGTGCTCACCCGGACAATGAAGGATTTTTCGGCGGCACGAGGGGAGACGGAAGCCAGTTCGACAAAGGCGACGCATGCTGTCGGAGACATCGTTCAGATCCAGGCCAGCACGGCGAGCGCAGTGGGACGCTCCTCCTTTTTATCGATGAATTCAGCAGTCATCACGGCTCTGGTCGTCGCGCTCGCGGCGGCCTTCAGCCTGACGCGCCTCATCTCCAAACCGATCTCCCGCCTCACGCAGGTGATGGGCCGCCTGGCCGCCGGCGACAATCTCGTCGACATCCCCACCGCACATCAGGCCGATGAGATCGGCCAGATGGCCCGGACCGTTCTCGTCTTCAAGGATGCGGCCATCGCCAAGATCAAGCTGCAATCCGACGCCGACGCGACGCGACGCCTTGCCGACAGCGAGCGGCTCGCCCACGAGGCGGCTAAAGAACATGCGGCCCGGCAGGACCAGTTCGCCATCGACGCTCTGGGACAGGGCTTGAGTTCGCTGGCCTCGGGAGATCTGGCACACCGCATCGACACCGCTTTCGTCGCCAAAACAGACAGGCTACGGCTCGATTTCAACACGGCGATCGACCAGCTCCGACGAACCATGCAGACGATCAGCGAAAAGGTCCAAGCCATTCGTTCGGGCACGGGCGCGATCAAGACGGCATCCCAAGATCTGTCCAAGCGGACCGAGCAGCAGGCGTCCAGCCTCGAGGAAACCGCCGCCGCCCTCGACGAGATCATGGCGACAGTCCACAAGACGGCCGAGGGGTCGAAACATGCCCGCGAAGTCGTCGGCCGGGCCAAGAAGGATGCGGAACATTCGGCCCAGGTGGTTCGCCAGGCCGTGGGGGCGATGAGCGGCATCGAGACGTCATCCGCGCAGATCGGGCAGATCATCGGCGTCATCGACGAAATCGCCTTCCAGACGAACCTGCTGGCCTTGAACGCGGGTGTCGAGGCGGCGCGGGCCGGGGATGCGGGGCGGGGCTTTGCTGTCGTGGCTTCGGAGGTCCGGGCCCTGGCGCAGCGTTCGACCGAGGCCGCCAAGGAAATCAAGGCGCTGATCTCGGCGTCGAGCGCGCGGGTCGGACAAGGCGTCGACCTCGTCGGCCAGACCGGCGACGCCTTGGACCGCATCGTGTCGCAAGTCGACGAAATCAACGGCATCGTGGGCGAGATCGCGGCCTCCGCGCAGGAACAGGCCGCCGGTCTCGGCGAGGTCAACGCCTCCATCAATCAGATGGATCAGGTCACCCAGCAGAACGCCGCCATGGTGGAGGAGACGACCGCCGCGAGCCATGCTTTGGCTGAGGAAACCGATGGGCTGGTGCGCCTGATCGGCCAGTTCCAACTCGGGGACGACGGCCACGCCAATGCTTCGGCCCTGCGCGCACTGGCCCGCTCGGCAAGATCGCAAGCGATGGGCCGTCACTATAAGCCGGCACGGGCGTAGACCGGGGTGCTCCGGGGTTGTCGCCGCCGAGGGGCGGCGCGAGGTCCTCGACGGAGCCTGAAGGAAGCGCCGATCAGCGGATCCGAGGTGCAGGCGAATGGATGGGCGTCCGATCGAAGAAGCGTCCGACGACCTGCCGGCGCAGCCAGAAGAGAGCATCGTAGCCCCTGGCTTCGCGCGTCTCCGATGCGGATCGCCTCGGATTTTCACTCGTCCCTCTCGGTCGACAACGCGATGTCCTTCTGCGCGTCCAGGGCGGCGATGCGGTCCACCAAGGCGGCCCGGATCGAGCGATAGGCCCCGGTGCCGAGCGTCAGACGCCGTGCTGCGGGGCTGCGGTCCGCACAATCGATCATGGCCTCCACCATCTTCATGGCGTCGCCCTTGACCTGAAACGTCCCGGATCGGACGGCGCGCCGTACGTCACCGGCCGGCGTAGAGTCATAGGCCGCCATCGGCGAGGGACTGACGAGGCCCGCACTGAAGCTCGTGCGGACGGGACCCGGCTCGACAAGTGTGACCGCGATCCCGAAGGGCGCCACTTCCTGAGCCACCGCCTCGACAAACCCTTCGATCCCCC
>CAXTME010000196.1:0-4593 GCA_964245215.1 uncultured Lichenihabitans sp. | reverse complement strand
CCGCCTGGCGCTGCATGTTCGAGCCCATCAGCGCGCGGTTGGCGTCGTCGTTCTCGAGGAACGGGATCAGCGCCGCGGCGACCGAAACAAGCTGTTTCGGCGAGACGTCCATGAAGTCGACCTTGTCGCGCTGCACCATCATCACGTCGCCGGAGTGCCGGCAGACGATGAGGTCCTCGGTGAGATGGTCCTGCTTGTCCATCGGCGCGTCGGCCTGCGCGACGTAGTACTTCGCCTCTTCCATCGCCGAGAGATAGACGACGTCCATCGACACCTGACCGTCTTTCACGCGACGGTACGGGCTCTCGATGAAGCCATATTTGTTGACGCGGGCGAAGGTCGCGAGCGAGTTGATGAGGCCGATGTTCGGCCCCTCCGGCGTCTCGATCGGGCAGATGCGGCCGTAATGCGTCGGGTGCACGTCGCGCACCTCGAAGCCCGCTCTTTCACGAGTAAGACCACCGGGCCCAAGCGCCGATAGACGACGCTTATGGGTGATCTCGGACAGCGGGTTCGTCTGATCCATGAACTGCGACAGCTGCGACGAGCCGAAGAACTCGCGCACGGCGGCGGCCGCAGGCTTCGCGTTGATCAGGTCCTGCGGCATCACCGTGTCGATATCGACCTGGCTCATGCGTTCCTTGATGGCGCGCTCCATGCGCAGGAGGCCCAGCCGATACTGGTTCTCCATCAACTCGCCGACCGAGCGCACGCGACGATTGCCGAGATGGTCGATGTCGTCGATCTCGCCACGGCCGTCGCGCAGGTCGACAAGGGCGCGCACGACCGCGAGGATGTCCTCGCGACGCAGTGCGCGCTGGGTGTCCGGCGCGTCGAGGTCCATGCGCATGTTCATCTTGACACGGCCGACCGCTGACAGATCGTAGCGCTCCGGATCGAAGAACAGCGAGTTGAACATGTTCTCGGCCGTGTCGAGCGTCGGCGGCTCGCCGGGACGCATGACGCGGTAGATGTCGAACAGCGCCTCCTCGCGCGAGTGGTTCTTGTCCACCGCGAGCGTGTTGCGGATGTAGGGGCCTATGTTGATGTGGTCGATGTCGAGCAGCGGCAGGTCCTCGAAGCCGGCCTCGATCAGCGCCGTCAGCGACTTCGCGGTGATCTCCTCGCCGGCCTCGGCGAAGATTTCGCCGGTCGCCGGGTTGAAGAGGTCGGAGGCGATGTACTGGCCGTGCAGGTCCTCGTCGGCCGCCTTGAGGAACTTGAGACCCTTTTCCTCGAGCTGGCGGATCGAACGGACCGTCAGCTTCTTGCCGGTCTCGGCGACGACTTCGTTCGTATCCGCGTCGATCAGATCGCTCGTGACCTTGAGGCCCTTCATGCGATCGCCGTTGAAGGGGTAGCGCCAGCCATCCTTCACCCGGTCGTACGAAATCGTCTTGTAGAAGGTCGACAGGATCTCCTCGCCGTCCATGCCAAGCGCATAGAGCAGCGACGTCGCCGGGATCTTCCGGCGCCGGTCGATACGCGCGTAGACGATGTCCTTGGCGTCGAACTCGATATCCAGCCACGAACCGCGATAGGGGATGATGCGGGCGGCAAACAGCAGCTTGCCCGACGAATGGCTCTTGCCCTTGTCGTGATCGAAGAAGACGCCCGGCGAGCGATGCATCTGCGAGACGATGACGCGCTCGGTGCCGTTGACGATGAAGGTGCCGTTCATCGTCATGAACGGCATGTCGCCCATGTAGACGTCCTGCTCCTTGATGTCCTTGACGGACTTCGCGCCGGTGTCGGGATCGACATCGAACACGATGAGACGAAGCGTGACCTTCAGCGGCGCCGCGAAGGTGATGCCGCGCTGGCGGCACTCGTCGACGTCGAACTTCGGCGCCTCGAACTCGTACTTCACGAACTCGAGCAGCGACGTCTGAGCGAAGTCGGAAATCGGAAACACCGAACGGAAGACGGACTGCAGGCCCTCGTCCGGGCGCCCACCGGACGGCTCGTCGACGAGCAGGAACTGGTCATACGAGGCCTTCTGGACCTCGATGAGGTTCGGCATCTCCGCGACTTCCGCGATGTGCCCGAAGACCTTGCGAACGCGCTTGCGAGGGCTGAACGTCTGCGCTTGAATCTCGGCCATCTGGTGCTCCTCGCGTCCTCTGGAGGCGATCCCGTCCCGGGACCCGCCGGACGTCCCCGCGGGGACGCATGAAACCTTGGTGCGTCGGCCGGGGTGACGAAGCACCCCTCGGCAGCGCGATCGTGAAATCGGCCGCAAACGCGAAACCCGGAGAGGCCGTCAGGCCTTCCGGTTGGCGGCGACGAGCACGACTGGGTCGTGCTCGTCGATCATCGTATGGAGATTGCTGGGCAATCTGGTCTACTTGAGCTCCACCTTGGCGCCAGCCTTCTCGAGCTGGGCCTTGAGCTTGGCGGCGTCGTCCTTGTTGACGCCTTCCTTGACGGCCTTCGGAGCGCCCTCGACCAGGTCCTTGGCCTCCTTGAGGCCGAGACCGGTGATCGCGCGGACCTCCTTGATGACCTCGATCTTCTTCTCGCCGATCGCGGTGAGCATCACCGTGAACTCGGTCTGCTCCTCGACGGGGGCGGCGGCGGCGGCAGCCGGGCCAGCCGCGACGGCGACGGCGGCGGCGGCGGAGACGCCCCACTTCTCTTCAAGGAGCTTGGCGAGCTCGGCTGCTTCGAGGACGGTCAGGCTGGAGAGGTCGTCGACGATCTTTTCAAGATTGGCCATGGATATCTTCCTTCGGATTCGCGTGAGTTTGGTTCGTTAAGTATCTGTTCGAATTGCTAGGCGGCCTCGGCTTCCACAGCATCCGCCTTGTCCTTGTCGGCGTAGGCGGCGAAGACCCGGGCGAGCTTGGCGGCCGGAGCCGTCTGCAGCTGCGCGAGCTTGGTCGCCGGCGCCTGAAGGAGGCCGATGATCGTGGCGCGAAGCTCGTCCAGCGACGGCATCGTCGCCAGCGACTTCACCGAGTCGGGATTGAGCGCGGTCTCGCCCATTGCACCGCCGAGGATCACGAGCTTGTCGAAATCCTTGGCGAAGCCGACGGCCACCTTGGGGGCGGCGGTCGGATCGTCCGAATAGGCGATCAGGGTCGGGCCGGTCATCAGACCGGAGATGGACGCGCTCGACGTCCCTTCGAGAGCAATTTTGACCAGACGGTTCTTGGCGACCTGAACCTTGGCACCAGCTTCGCGCATCCGCTTACGCAGATTTTGCATCTGGGCCACTGTCAGGCCGGAATAGTGAGCCACCACCACAACCGACGTGGTCTTGAAGACCTCGCTCAGTTCGGCGACAGCTTCTTTTTTTTCCGCTCTGTCCACAGTGCGTCTCCCGGAGACAATGCTGTCTCCTGGCGCGAGTCTCTCGACCCGCTGGTTGCTTGAACCCGCCTCCCTCGCCGAAGCGGGAGAAGCGGCGCGACACCTGTCCCCGGTCTGGCGAACGCCATTCCGGCAGAGGGAACGAACCAAAATCGTAAGACCATCGGGTGCGAAACCGACAGCCCTATCCGGCTTTCCCCGTCTATGCTGGCATCCCGCGTTCGGCCGGATGGAACCGGGCGAAGCAGAGAATATTAAGCGCTCATCTTGGGCTAAGCCCGGTCGAACGCGCCGGCAGTCTAGGACAGGACATGGCCGGGCGAGACACGAGGCAAACCTCGGGTCCTCCGGCCATCCAATCTCGTCACGGCCCTACGGCCGATGAAGTGTCGTCAAGACGCAACGAGATATCTCGATTGGGTTTTCGGAACGGCGCTGTGCCCATCCCGAAAAACCTATCTAGCGGCTGAAATAGCCCTTGCCAAGTGGCAAATTCTCGTTTCCGCGCTTTCAAGCGGGAGAACCGGCCGCGACGCTTGACGGATCGACCTTCACGCCGGGTCCCATCGTCGAGGAAATGGCGATCCGCTGCAGGTAGGTGCCCTTGGCGCCCGAGGGCTTGGCCTTCGAGACGGCATCGACGAAGGCCGCGATATTCTGCACGAGTTGGTCGGCTCCGAACGATGCCTTGCCGACGCTGCCCTGGATGATGCCGGCCTTCTCGACCCGAAACTCGACCGCGCCGCCCTTCGAAGCCTTGACCGCGCCCGTGACGTCCATCGTGACCGTGCCGACCTTGGGGTTCGGCATCAATCCACGCGGACCGAGCACCTTACCCAGTCGACCGACGAGCGGCATCATGTCCGGCGTGGCGATGCAGCGATCGAACTCGATCGTCCCGCCTTGCACGGTGGCGACAAGCTCCTCCGCGCCGACGATATCGGCGCCTGCGGCCTTGGCCTCGTCGGCCTTCGCGCCGCGCGCGAAGACCGCGACCTTCAAGGTCCGGCCGGTCCCGTTCGGCAGGTTGACCACGCCGCGGACCATCTGGTCGGCGTGCTTGGGGTCGACGCCGAGGTTCATCGCGATCTCGACGGTCTCGTCGAACTTCGCGCTGGCGCGCTCCTTGACGAGCGCGACGGCTTGGTCGATCGGGTAGAGCTTGACGCGATCGATGCCCTCGCGGGCCTTGACCAGCTTCTTTGCGACATGTGCCATGTGCGTTACCCCACCACCTCGAGGCCCATGGAACGGGCGGAGCCTTCGATCATCGCGGCC
>CAXTME010000195.1:0-4669 GCA_964245215.1 uncultured Lichenihabitans sp. | reverse complement strand
AGGACCTGCGGCAGGTCGCGAATATGTGTCAGATGGGTGTCGGTCACCCGCTCTCGCGCGCCGAACCGGAGCGCTTCCAGCTCGCGCTCGATCAGGATGGCATCGCGCTCGCTGTCCGGCATAGCCGCCAACGCGTCGCGAATGGCCACGTCATCGAGTCCCGCCAGCGCCGGCGCCTGCCTGTGGCGGTCTGTGATCGCGAGAAACTTCTCGAAGTATTTCTGCGGATCGGGCCGTCGGCGGATGTTCAGGAAGTCGATGAGCTGGATCAGCAACCGGGTCTGCCCGTCACTCCCCTGCCGCACCGCCTCTACCAAGCGCCGCAACCCCGGGATGAACCGGTCATGGCCGATGCGCAGAAGCGGTCCGCTTGGCACGTCCCGCACGCCGGTCGCCTCGACGACGATCGCGCCCGGCCGCCCCTTCGCGAAGCGTGCGTACCAGTCGCATACGGCATCGGTGACGAAGCCGTCCTCGGTCGCGCGCCAGGGGACCATCGCGGGCACCCAGGTGCGCTGCATCACGGTCAGCGCGCCAAGGCGCACCGGGGAGAAGAGGCGCGATGCCGCCGCCGCCTCCTGCGTCGGGATCCGTCCGAGTTGGGCCGCGTAGCGAAGGCGTTCCGGCGGTTTCCACATGCACGACCTCAAAACTGGATTAGGTCAAACCGACGTAGGAGCTTGAGCCCTACAGTTCGTTGTCGCGGGGCGTGCACCGACGAAGCACTCAGCGGTTGTTCCAGGACGCGCTTGCGGCTCGGTCGGCCTTGCGACTGGGCTGGGTCGCGTCGGCGCTTTGACTACTCGGCGCCCATTGCTGCCCTTCGGCGTCGCTCGCCGAGTTCCCTGGCGTAGCGTTCGATCTCGGAAGCCGGGATGTCGAGATCTGGGAGGTATCCCAGGACGCTGGCGATGGTGGCATCCTCAAAACCGAGCCGCCTCATCGCGAGCCCGGCCCCGACGTCTCGGAAGTCGGGCCGCCCTTCGACCGTTCTGCTTTGTTTCTGCTGTCGTCCCATCTATTTCTCCATTGATCGAACGTGGCCCTCGATATGGGGTCCAGGAGGTCTATCGACCCATGCCATCTCGTTCCTATCAGCAGTTCCCGGCCAAGCGTCATCGACTTCGGCCCGTTCATGTCTCGCATGTGCACCGAAGTCACGACATCGGAGAGCGCGGCGATGGCCCAGATCGCCCTAGGCTCTTTTCGCAACCCCTGGATAAGTTCGACGGCCACGCCGAACCTTTCGGACGTAAGTTCTCGCCGCACGGCGATCCTGTCCATGCGCCTCAGCAGGTCGTCGCGTAGAAACATGGTCTCTCCGACCGGAACGGCGCCGGCTCTGGCCCAGGAATAGCCGCCTATGTTCTCTGCATGGAGGCTTATTCGGGGGATGGCGATTTCGTCAGCGAGGTCGGCGATGTTGCCCAACAAGAGCTGCACGAGCCCTGCGCCACGACGCTTCTCGTCGATTTGTACGCCATCTTCGTAAAAGTGCGCCTCGCGCATCTCGAGAACGCTCGACGAGTACCAGACGACGGCATTTCCCTCCCGCCCGTCCGTGTCCAACGCGAAGCGATTGAGCTGGCCGTCGATGGAGTATGTGAACGTCTTGTTCCCCGGAAGACCAGAGGCGAGGCGCTCTGCCAAATTCCGGGGTGTCGTCTGGCCGAAGGTTCTTTCCCACCAGACCCTATCCTGTGGCTCGACGGCGGGTCGGAAGATGAGAACTCCGCCTTCGTCGTCTCGGAAGGGATCCGCTGCGTCGGTCATCGGCGTCTCGATGTTGTTTGCGGTGTTCCAAACTCCTGAGGCGACTGATCGGGGGTGCGTTGGCCGATCATGGTTGTCCCCCGCCTTGCAATCGTGAACCACACCCTTCCTCGACAGCCTGCTTACTCAGCATAGGCGCTGCGCATGGTGCGCAACGCCCCATCGAGCGCCGCCCCTTGCTCGTCGGCCAGCGCGGCCTCCTTCAGCCGGCGCAGCCAAGCCGCGCTCTCGACGCGGCCGGTCAGGAACGGCACCTCGGCCAGCACGCGATCGAATTTCGAGAGACCACGGGCGTGGGTGTCGGAATAGCCCTTCACGAGACGGCGGCACACCAGAGCCTCGACCGCGAGGTCGTAATCGCGCGGAACGGTGGCCGTGACGACGCTCAGCCAATGCGCCACGTGTTCGCATTCGCGCGCGTGGCGGAGCGAGCCACGACGCCACCGGCCGAGGGCCGCGACCGTGGACAGGCCGAGAAACCAGAGGACCGTTCCGGTGCGGACGCGGCGCCCGCGGTTGACCCAGCGGTCGAGGATCGCCACGAGCCCGGGCCGCGCCGCGATCGCGCTTCCGACCCCGCGCGGCAGCGTCCCCAGCACCTCCTCCATGCGCGGATGCATGAACTCGGTCATGTAGAGGACCTGATCGGGTTTCGCCGCCACCTCGCGTCGGACGCGGTCGAAGCGGCTCGCCCGCGTCTTCAGGTCGGCGACGCGGATCACGTCGTCGTAGCTCATGGCGACCGCGATGTATTTCGCGGCTTGAGCCGTCAGCGCGAAACCCTTGGCGGAGCCGCCGTACTGCCGGTCGAGCGCCAGCAGGGGCTCGAGCCGATCGAGGTACTCGCCCGCATAGGCGACGTCCTGGTAGTCCACCAGCCGCTCGACGCCCGCACGGGCCAGGATCCGGGCGGGTTCCGGAAGCGAGCGATGGATGCGGTCGACCAAGGCATCGAGGGCGGGATGTCCGGTGCGCTCCCCGAGCAGGGGAACCGTCTTCGCCTCGGGTTCGACATGCGTGACGTCTTGCGGCT
The DNA here is from genome assembly GCA_964245215.1 of uncultured Lichenihabitans sp. Lineage (GTDB taxonomy): Bacteria > Pseudomonadota > Alphaproteobacteria > Rhizobiales > Beijerinckiaceae > Lichenihabitans. The sequence continues at coordinate 1,863 of CAXTME010000195.1, read as the reverse complement.
TCAGCCGGGCCCGCGTGAAGGCGGCCTCGAACCCTCTGAGGCTCGGCTCGGCCCCCTTGCCCCCCGCCCTGATCGCGGCCTCGTAGGCATCGCGCGGAAAGGGCAGCACACCGGCACCCGCGAGCGCGCCGAACAGCGTCGCCGAGATCACCGTGCCGTTGCGCTCCGCCATGGTCTGCATGTCGAAACTGATGATCGCCTTGGCCGCGACATCGCCCGCCGCGATCACGGCGTCTGCATCGGCGATGCCGTTGCCCGGCCGTTCCTTCTCCTGCACCGCGAAGGAACGATGGGTCGAGGCGATCACGGTCGTGAGGTCGGGCGTGACGAGACCCCGCATGATCGAGCGACCCGCCTCCATCCATTCCGCGGCCAGCACTACGTCGACGTCTCCCGGTGCCGGCATGAGGGCGAAGATCGGCCGCTTGCCGTCCCGCTCGAGGAGCATCTCGATGTAGTAGATCGTCGCCCCGGTGCGCTGCGCCACGCCCGGCACGGAGGTCGACTGCGCGGCCCAGCCCTGCGCCTCGGCGAGCGCCACGATCCAATCGGCCAGCACCCCGCCGCCCTGCCCGCCCATCGCGAGGATCGCGATCGAGGTTGGCCGGTCGGTAGAGAGCCGCTGGGTCCTCGGTGCGTCGACGAGTGTCATGGGAGGAGGGCCGGAATCGAGCCGAGGCGCGAAGCCGTCGGTTCGAACGAGACGCGGCGGCCATCGCGACGCCGCTGGAGCGCGCCGATGATCCCGCCGCGCAGCCTCGCCAGGAGACGATCCCAGCCGGTCGGGTTCGAGATGATGTCGGCGCGATAGAAGGACGGGCAAAGAACCGCGGCTTCGGCGACCTCGCCGCAATTGCCGCAACCGACGCAGGTGTGATCGATGGCAGCCACGGGGTCGTCCTTCAGGAGGTCCGTGGTTTCCTTCACGGACAGCGACGGGCAGCCGGACAGGCGCATGCAGGCGTGGTCGCCCGTGCAGACGTCCTCGTCGACCCCGAACCGCTCGCGCACGACCCTCTTGCCGTCCTTGATGGCCTTGGCGATCAGCGGCCGGACGCGACGCTGCTTGTTCAGCATGCACTCGGAGGAGGCCACGATGATCTTGGGTCCCTTTGCGGGGCTGGTGAGCGCGTCCTTCAGCGTGTCTCGCATCTTGGCCACGCTATAGGTTCGGTCGACCTGGCGGACCCAGGTGGCGCCGATGCCCCTGACGGCGGCAACGATCGAGTTCTTGGTGAGCCGGCGCGGGTTGTCGGCGCGCGACGACAGGATGTCCTGCCCGCCGGTGGCGGCCGAGTAGAAATTGTCGACCACCAGGATCACGCCGTCCTGCTTGTTGAAGACCGCGTTGCCGACGCTGCTGGTCAAACCGTTGTGCCAGAACCCGCCGTCGCCCATCACCGAGATCGGCCGCTTCTTGGCCGGCACGTTGAAGGCCGAGGCCGAGGCGGGACCGAGGCCGTAACCCATGGTCGTGGCGCCGATGTTGAACGGCGGCAGGATGGAGAACAGGTGGCAGCCGATGTCGGCCGACACGTGATGGATCCCGAGTTCCTGCTCGACGAGCTTCATGGCGGCGAAGATCGGGCGCTCGGGGCAGCCGATGCAGAAGCCCGCCGGGCGCGGCGGCACCACCTCGGCCAGGCGCTTCACCTTGGGGTCGGCCAGCACGAGGGCGGCGCTCGGCACGGGTGGCCGGTTACCGAGCAGCGCGGGGGCGTAGGTCTCGATGAAACGTTCAAGGCCTTTCACCAGCACGGGCGCCGTATATTCGCCCCCCAGCGGCAACACGTCCTTGCCACTCAGCTTGGTCTGGATGTCGCGGCGACGCAGAACCGTGTGCAGCGCCTGCTCGATATACTC
>CAXTME010000194.1:0-4703 GCA_964245215.1 uncultured Lichenihabitans sp. | reverse complement strand
CTTCCCATTCAGGCCAAGGTGGTCGTCGTCGACGGCGCCTATGCGGGCCAGCCCGCGGATGTGGGCCTGCCACCGGGGCTGGCGCTCGTCGAGGCCGAGCAGGGCGAACTCCTCGCCTTCAACACCGCGCCCGGAACCGTGGCCCCGAAGACCGCGGGTCCCTACGGGATCTACGCCCAGAGCTTCGTCCAGGCCATGAAGCAAGGCGGCGCTCCCATCGAGGATGTGTTCGACAGGCTGCGGCTCTCGGTCGAGACCGCGACGGGCGGGGCCATGGTGCCCTGGGACTCGGACAAGCTCACGCGCAGTTTCAAGTTCTTCGAAAGGGCCGCCGATGCACCGCTCGTCGAGAGCGCTCAGATTCCGTTCTCGGCCCTGCAGAAACGCCCGTTGCGGGACTTCCCACCGGACCAGGCTTATGACGTCGCCATCGCTCGCGACACCTTGCCGGCCTATTCCGAGTTCCTGACCGCCTTCCCGGATAATCCCCTTGTGCGGCGTGTCCGGCTGCTTCAGGCGGTTCGCCGGGAGGCGCTGTTCTGGAGCGCTGCCGTCCGCGGCAGCACGCCGCCTGCGTTCTGGACCTATCTGGCGCGTTACCCGAAAGGTCCGCACGCCGCGGAGGCTCGGCGCCGCCTGTCGCGGCTCGCGGTCGGGTCGGTCCCGCCGAGCTTCGCGCCGCTCGTCTTCGACGTGCCACCCCCGCCAGAAGCGGAGATCGTCGTCTTCGACAGGCCCATCATCTTCGACGGTCCGGACTTCCCGCCGCCGCCCCGCCCACCCGTGTTCCTGCTGCCGCCGCCCGTCGAGACCGCACCGCCACCCCCACCGCGACCGCCGGGACCCGGTTTCCTGCCGATCCCGGTGCCTGTCGCCATCCCTTCGGTACGAGGGTTCGGCGACGCCGGCATCATCAGCCCGCCAAGGACCGTCAGGGGCACCTATCCGCACCCGCGGCCGTTCGTCCGCGGGCCGAACGGCGAGGGCCTCGTGGTCGAAGACGGCGTGCCGCCGCCCGGCCCGCGTCAGGGCAACGCCCCCGATCAGGTTCAGGCCGTACCGTCTCCGCGCCCGCTGCCCACCTCTCGCCCGCTGCCCGACTCGGGCCAGCGCCCGCCAGCGGGCCAACCTCGTCCCGTGGATCAACCGTCATCGGTGAGCCGACCGGCCCCTCCCGCACCTCCAGCCATGGTCACGGGCCGGCCCGCTCCTGGGCCGGCCCCGACGACACCGCCGGGTGCGAACCCGCTTCCGACCCCTGGTGCCCCGGGGCGAGCCGGCATTTCGGCGCCGCGCTCCGGCGAGCCGCTGCCGAACCCTGAAAAAATCAGCCCGCGCGGATCGAAGCCCACGGCGACCGACCCGGTTTCCGCGACCCCGGCGCCTGCCTTACATCCCGCTGCCCGACAGCCCGCGGCGCAACCGGCGGCCCCAGGTCAGCCGACCCCTCTTGCCGCTGCGCGACAGGGTGCGGGACCCGCCGGGAACCCGAAGCATCCGGCCGGCGCCGCGCCGGTGCCGGCCCCGGTTGGCGCCCCACCGGTGCCTGCTCCCTCGAAGCCGCATGCTGTGCCAGGCCAGCCCCCCGCAGCGGCTCCCCAGCAACGCCTGGCGCCGGAACCACGGCCTCAGCCCGAAACCCACCTTGCGCCGGCTCAGCGGGTTCAACCGCAACCCGGAACGCCACGTCCGGCCGAGGGACCGCAGGGCGAAGGAGGACCGGAAAGAAAGCGGCCGGCCTGCGGGCATCCCGGGGAGCCGCCTTGCCATCCCTGACGCCGTACCTGGGATTGCCAGCGACCCCGTGGAAACTCTACCGTGCCGCAACCGGCGGCCGGTCTATCATTCGGCAGCCGAGCGTCGATCTCGGGAGAACGGCATGACGATGGGAACCGATCGTCCGACACTGGCAGCTCCCGACGACGATCCGTTCCTGTGGCTCGAAGAGATCGAGGGCGAACGTGCCACGGCCTGGGTCGACGACCGGACGGCCGAGACGCTGCGGCGCTTCGGCGGAGGCCGGTATGACGATGACCGCATGGTCCTCGCGGATCTGTTCGACCGGCCCGACCGGATCCCCGGGGTAACGCGGCGCGGAGCCTATCTCTACAATCTTTGGCAGGATGCCGATCAGCCACGGGGCGTGTGGCGGCGCACGACGCTCGACTCCTATCGCGAGCCGAACCCCGAATGGCATGTGCTGCTCGACCTCGATGCCTTGGCGCGAGACGAGACCGAGGACTGGATCTGGGCGGGAAGCTCGATCGAGCCATCGAAGCAGCGTCGCGCCATTCTGCGTCTGTCGCAGGGTGGCAGCGATGCCGTCGTGCTGCGCGAGTTCGACCTCGAGACACGGGTCTTCCTTCCCGAGGGGTTCGTTCTGCCCGAAGCCAAAGGCGGCATCGATTGGCTCGACCCCGATACCCTCCTGCTCTCGAGCGCCTTCGGCGAGGGCATGGCCACGACCTCCGGCTATGCGCGGACCGTTCGGCTCTGGCGCCGCGGAGAGAATGCAAGGGCAGCGGGGGTCCTCTTCGAGACCGATGCCACGGCCATGTCGGCCTGGGGCGACGTCGACCGGACGGCGACGCCGCCGCGCCTCTGGTACGTCACCAAGCCCGGGTTCTTCGACACCATCGCCTGGCTCGGCGATCGGACCGGAGCGAAGGAGCGGATCGACCTTCCGACCGATGCCGTATGGCAGGTCCATGGCGACGTTCTTCTGGTCAAACCGCGCACGGCCTGGAGTATCGCGGGCCGCACCTACGAGCCCGACCAGCTTCTCGGCCTGTCGTTCGAAAAATTCATGGCCGGGGATCGCGATTTCGAAGTGTTGTTCGAACCCGCGGCCCGCCGTTCTCTGGAAAACTTCATCTGGGCCGGCGACCGGCTCGCCTTGTCGATCCTCGACAACCTCGCGCCGCGCTTCGTCCTGCTGCGCTTCGTCGAGGGTGTCTGGGAGCGGGAAGAGCTCGAAACTCTGCCGCAAACGGGAGTGGTCAACCTGCGACGCCTCGATGCGGAGGCGGAGGACAGCGACGGTACGGTGCTGGTCAGCGCGCAGGATCCGATCACGCCGCCGACCCTGATGCTGATGAACGTCGCCGCTTCGAACCCACCCCCGAGCCCTGCCGTTCTTAAGCGAAGCCCTGCGACATTCGATGTCGCGGGTCTCGTCGTGACGCGCCACGAGGCCGTGTCGCTCGACGGCGAGCGGATCCCCTATACGCAGACGGGGCCGGCCCGCGAGACCGGCGACGCCCCGGTCCACCTGACGGGCTATGGCGGATTTGCGGTCTCCGATCTGCCGACCTACCGCACGTCGGTCGGCAAGCTCTGGTTCGAGCGCGGCGGGACCGGCGTCGTGGCCAATATCCGGGGCGGCGGCGAGTTCGGCACGCGCTGGCACGAGGCGGGCCGGCGCGAGGGCAAGCGGTCGGCCCATGATGATTTCGCGGCCGTGGCGGCCGATCTCGTGCGCCGCGGCATCACCCGGCCGGGCCGGATCGCGGCCGAGGGGGGCTCGAACGGCGGATTGCTGATCGCCAATATGCTGACCCGTTACCCGGAGCGCTTCGGTGCGCTTTTCTGCACCATTCCACTGATCGACATGCGCCGCTACTCGAAGCTGCTGGCCGGGGCGAGCTGGATTGCGGAATACGGCGACCCCGACGTGCCGGCGGACTGGGCGTTCCTGCAGCATATGTCGGCCTACCATACGGCCGAGCCGGGGCGGCCTTATCCACCGATCCTCATCGCGACGACGCGCCGCGATGACCGCGTGCATCCCGGTCACGCCCGCAAGATGGCGGCCAAACTCCAGGCCATGGGCTACCCGGCCCATCTCTACGAGCCTGCCGCCGGAGGCCACGGCTACGGCAAGGATAATGCGGAGCGGGCTGCCTTCATCGCGCTCGGCTTCAGCTTCATGCGGGAGGCGATCGGCTGGCAGGCGTGAAGTCAGCCGGGTCCACGCCATGCCCTCGCCGAGAGGCGTCACTCACCGAACGTCAGGGCGGGCGTGAAGGCGCGTTGCGCCTCTGGGGGCGGTGGCGGGAAGGGTGCCGCGGCGCGGATCATCGACAGCCCCAACGCGTCCAGCGCCGCATTACCGCTCGTTTGCAGGACCGACAGGTCTTTCAGCTCTCCACGGTCCCCGATGGAGAACGACACCAGCACCTGGCCCTTGAGATGCTGCCGCCGCGCCTTTTCGTTGATCCCCGGATCCCGTCCCAAACGGCCGAACACCACACCCTTGTAGGCGGCGCTGACGAAGGTGCCGCTGCCCGACAGCACCGCCCGGAAGCTCGACGGCATGGCACTCGTGTCCATCGGCAGCGCGGCCGCCAGTTTGTCGGTCTCGCTCGGCACCTTGTCGGGAACGGCAGGAGAGGGCTTCGGTTCAGGCTCGGGCTTGGGCTCGGGCTTGGCCGGTATCGCGAAGGAGGCCTTCGGGTCGGCCGTGGTCAGAACGTCCGGCACATCGGGCGGGCGGGCCTCGTGGGTTGCTTCGGCGACCGGGTTCTGCTCGGGTTCGAGATTGGCCGGCTTGTTCACCTCCGCCTGCGTGGTGGCTGGCGCGGCGTCGGGCGGCGGCGCGACGAGGGGCGGGGGAGCAGGAACGGGCGGCTCGGCGGGTTGAGGGTCGGCCGGCTTCGGGTCTTCCGCTTTCGGTTCCTGGCGAGCCTGGGGCTGAGGCTCGG
>CAXTME010000193.1:0-4715 GCA_964245215.1 uncultured Lichenihabitans sp. | reverse complement strand
GCCGCCAAGGACACGGCCACGACGGAAGACGATTACGTCGCCGTGATCAGGGCCAAGACGGCGGCGCTGTTCGCCGCGGCTTGCGAAGTAGGACCCATCCTGGCCGGCAAATCGAAGGCCGAGATGTCGGCTTGCCGGGCCTACGGCACCAATCTCGGCATCGCGTTCCAGCTGATCGACGACGCGCTCGATTACGGCGGGTCGAGTTCGACGCTGGGCAAGAATGTCGGCGACGACTTCCGCGAAGGCAAGATCACCCTCCCCGTGGTGCTGTCGTTCCGGCGCGGGTCAGGGATCGAGCGAGAGTTCTGGACCCGCACGCTGGAGAAGGGCGACATCGCCGACGGTGATCTCGAGACGGCGATCGGTACGATGCGGCGCCACCGCGCCATCGAGGACACGATCGAGCGGGCGCGGCACTACGGCGCCATGGCGCGCGACGCGCTGGAACTCTTCCCGGCCTCGGACCACAAGCAAGCCCTGCTCGACGTCGTGGACTTCTGCATTCGCCGGGCGAACTGACAGCGGATCGACATCGGGTCGATCATAAAGCGCCACTGGGCAATCTATAGCGCACCAGCTGTTGCCAGGTAGACGGCGGTTCAACAAGTCTGCCGAGCATCCGTCGATCACGCGGACCTGCCCGGTTATTGCCCTCCGGCCAGGAACGCCTGACGGGCGCTGGCGCTGTGTTCCTTGAGAACCTTGCCGCCCGCCCCTTGATCCACCTCCTTCAGGTGAACGTCGTAGCCCCAGAGATCGGCCAGGTGCTGGAGCACCTCGCGCGTTTCGCGCTCCTGCATCAGCACGCCATTCAGGATGTTGTGCTGCAGCATCAAGCGGCGATCGCCCGCAAGGTCGACATCGATGACCTGGATGTCGGGATCGAGCCACGCCACATCGTAGGAGCGCGACAGGGCGCGACGGAGTGAGCGATAGCCACGTTCGTCGTGAATGGCCTCGACCACGAGATCCTTCTCGGGATCGCCCCCGTCATTGACCTGAAACATCTTCCAGCTTCGCATCAGACGGGGACTGAGGAACTGGGACACGAAGCTTTCGTCCCGGTAGTTGGCCCACACATGCGCCAGAGTGCCGTATGGATCGTTCGTGCCGGCGATATCCGGGAACCACTCGCGGTCCTCGTCGGTCGGCTTGGTCGAGATACGGGCGATGTCCTGCATCATGGCGAAGCCGAGCGCGTAAGGATTGATCCCGCCGAACCGCGGATCGTCATATTGCGGCTGCATCACGACATTGGTGTGCGAGCCGAGAAACTCGAGGTAACTGCCTTCCGAGATCCGACCCTTGTCGTAAAGGCGCCCCATGATCTCGTAGTGGCAGAACGTGGCACATCCCTCGTTCATCAGCTTCGTCTGGCCTTGCGGATAGAAATACTGCGCAATCAGGCGAACGATGCGGATGATCTCGCGCTGCCACGGCTGCAGCCGCGGCGCCGTCTTTTCCAGGAAGTAGAGGATGTTCTCCTGCGGCAGTTCCATGAGCGATCGGCGTCGCTCTTCGGAGAGAGCTTCGGTTTTGCCCTTTCCGGACTCGGGCACGGTGCGCCAGAGGTCGTTGTAGACCTGCTCCTGGTGCAGCCGGCGGTCGCGCTCGCGCCGTTGCTCGGACAGGAGATCGGGCTTGCGCTTGCGGGGGTAGCGATGGACTCCGTGGCTCTGCAGGCTGTGCGCCGCATCGAGGGTCCGTTCCACGGCCACATGACCGTAGCGCTCTTCGCAATCGACGATGAAGCCCTTGGCGAAATCGAGATATTGCAGGATCCCCTCGGCCTGGGTCCACTGCTTGAACAGATAGTTGTTCTTGAAGAAGTGGTTATGGCCGAAGGCCGCATGCGCGATGACCAGCGTCTGCATCGTGGCGGAGTTTTCCTCCATGATGTAGCTGACGCAAGGGTCGGAGTTGATGACGATCTCGTAGGCGAGGCCGCGCAGCCCCTTCCTGTAGCCCGCCTCGTGCTGGGCGAAGTGCTTGCCAAAGCTCCAGTGCTTGTAGAACAGAGGCATGCCGACTGAGGAATAGGCATCCAGCATCTGTTCGGTCGTGATGATCTCGATCTGGTTCGGATAGGTCTTCAGGCCGAGTTCGCCTTCGGCGACCGCCTCGACCGCATCATGGATCCGCTGGATCGTGGAGAAGTCCCAATCGGTGCCTTCGAAGAGCAGCCCGTCCGTCCGCAGATCGCTCATGTGGCCCCCTGCCGTGCCGTCAGGCCTTTGCGTTCGAAGAGCTTCCGGAACACGGGATAGATCTCGGAGCGATGCCGCACCTTGCACATGGCAAAATCCGAGCCCGCCTTGGCCACGGCCTCGTAGGTCCGCCAGAGCTCGGTCTGTCGCTGCACGAAGCCCATGTGGGGCGTGTCGTTCTCGCGCCCGACTTCCAGGTAAGCGAAGTACTGACAGAGCGGCAGGACCCCGTCTCGCAACAGCGTCGTGGTCCGGTCCGTATCGCCTGAAGAATTGTCGCCGTCCGAAGCCTGCGCCGTGTAGATGTTCCAATCCGCACTGGGGTAACGCTGAGCCGCGATCCTGATCATCTCGTCGAGGGCGCTCGACACCACGGTGCCGCCGGTTTCGGGCGACGAAAAGAAGGTTTCCTCGTCGACTTCCTTCGCCTCATGGGTGTGGCGGATGAAGACGATGTCGACGTGCCGATAACGCCGTTTGAGAAAGATGTAGAGCAGCGAGAAGAAACGCTTGGCGAGGTCCTTCATGTGCTCGGTCATCGACGCCGACGTGTCCATCAGGCAGAACATCACGGCCTGGGCGATGGGCTTCGGGACTTGCTGGAAGCGCCGGTAGCGGATGTCGATCGGGTCGACGAAGGAGACGCGGCGCGTGCGCTCCTTCATGTGGAGGAGATCGGCCTGCAGGGCGACCAGCCGCTCCGGATCGGCTCCCGACCGGATCAGCGCTTCGATCTCGTCTTCGAGGGCTCGCAGGTGCTCGTCCTTCGGCCGGCGCAATGCGATCCGCCGCGACAGGCTGTTGCGCATGGTCCGGGCGAGCGACATGTTGGCGGGCGACCCGGACGTCGAGTACCCGGCCCGGCTCAAGGATGTGCTTTCCGCACTGGCAAGGCGTTTCTTGGCCAGATCCGGCAGTTCGAGATCGTCGAAGAACAGGTCGAGATATTCTTCGCGAGACAGGACGAAGCGAAAGTCGTCCTCTCCGTCGCCGTCTTCGGCCCCCTCCCGGCCGGAGCCACCGCCTCCCGAGGGGTCGCGCGGGATACTGTCCCCTTGCAGATACTTCTTGTTGCCCGGGAAGAGGCCTTCCCGCAGCCCCCCCGAGGATGAACGCCGCAGCCGCGGCTCCTTCAAGCCGTCGAGCGGGATCGTGACCTCACCCCCCTGATCGACATCCTTGATGCTGCGGTCCTTCGACGAGTTTCGAACCGCCTGACGGACCAGCGATTTCGCGCGGCGCAGGAACCGCTGGCGGTTCGCGAGGCTTTTGCCACCCGCATTGAGGCGTCGATCGACGATGTGCATGGCGTCTCGCTTCCGAAGATCCGTCAGCCGGCCTTCTTCACCCTCATATACCACTCGACGAGCCGGCGGACCTGACGCTCCGTATAGCCTCGCGCCACCATACGCTCGACGAACTCACCATGCTTCTTCTCGGATTCGCTGTCACGCTTGGAGCTGAAGCTGATCACCGGCAACAGGTCCTCGACCTGACTGAACATCCGTCGCTCGATGACGTCGCGCAGCTTTTCGTAGCTGGTCCAGGACGGGTTGCGGCCACCATTATGCGCCCGGGCGCGCAGCGAGAACTTGACGACCTCGTTGCGGAAATCCTTCGGATTGGCGATTCCGGCAGGCTTCTCGATCTTGGTGAGTTCCTGATTGAGCAGCTCCCGGTTGAGCAGCTGCCCTGTGTCGGGATCCTTGAAATCCTGATCTTCGATCCAGGCATCGGCGTAATCGACATAACGATCGAAGAGGTTCTGCCCGTAGTCGTGATAGGATTCGAGATAGGCCTTCTGGATTTCGTGACCGATGAATTCGGCGTAGCGGGGTGCGAGTTCGGCCTTGATGAACTCCCGATAGCGTTTCTCGACGTCGTCCGGCAACTGCTCGCGGCGGATCGATTGTTCCAGAACATACATCAGGTGCACGGGGTCGGCCACGACCTCCGTCGTGTCGTGGTTGAAGGTCGCGGCCAGCACCTTGAAGGCGAACCGGGTCGAGATGCCGTCCATCCCTTCGTCGACGCCCGCCGCGTCGCGATATTCCTGCATGCTGCGGGCTCGCGGATCCACTTCGCGCAGGCTCTCGCCATCATAGACCCGCATCTTGGAATGGGCGTTGGAATTCTCGTGTTCGCGCAACCGCGAGAGCACCGAGAAGCGGGCCAGCATATCGAGGGTGCCGGGCGCGCAGGGCGCCCCCGACAGCTCTGACGTCCGGATCAGCTTGTCGTAGATGGCTTTCTCTTCCGTCACCCGCAGGCAATACGGAACCTTGATCACGTAGATACGGTCGATGAAGGCTTCGTTGTTCTTGTTCGACCGGAAGGTCTGCCATTCCGCTTCGTTGGAATGCGCCATGATGATGCCGGTGAACGGGATCGCCCCGATGTTCTCGGTTCCGACGTAGTTGCCTTCCTGCGTGGCGGTCAGGAGGGGGTGGAGCATCTTGATCGGCGCCTTGAACATCTCGACGAACTCGAGCATGCCCTGATTGG
>CAXTME010000192.1:0-4759 GCA_964245215.1 uncultured Lichenihabitans sp. | reverse complement strand
CGGGAGGGGTTTTGTCAGCGGAGATCATCCTTGCGACCGAGGGGCTGGCGAAGGAGTTCCGCGGCATCGTGGCGGTGGACGGCGTCGACCTCGCGGTCGAGCGCGGCACCATCCATGCCCTCATCGGACCCAACGGCGCCGGCAAGACCACCTGCTTCAACCTGCTGACCAAGTTCCTGTCGCCGACGCGCGGCCGCATCACGTTCAAGGGCCGCGACATCACCCGCACGCCCCCGGCCGATGTGGCGCGGCTCGGCATCGTCCGCTCGTTCCAGATCTCGGCCACCTTCCCGCACCTCACGGTGCTCGAGAACGTCCGCATCGCGCTGCAGCGCCGGCGCGGCGGCAATTTCGATTTCTGGCGCTCGGAAAAGCTGCTGCGCCGCTACGATGCCGAAGCCTTCGGGCTGATCGAGCAGGTGGGGCTCGCGAGCTTCGCCGACGGCCTCGCGGCCGACCTCTCCTATGGCCGCAAACGCGCCCTCGAACTCGCCACGACGCTGGCGCTCGACCCCGAACTCCTGCTGCTCGACGAGCCCATGGCCGGCATGGCGCACGAGGACATCGACCGCACGGCCGCCCTGATCAAGCGCGCGGCCCGCAACCGCACCGTCCTCATGGTCGAGCACAACCTTTCGGTCGTGGCCTCGCTCAGCGACCGCATCACCGTACTGGCCCGCGGCAAGGTGCTGGCCGAAGGCCCCTACGAGCAGGTGTCGCGCGACCCGCGGGTCGTCGAAGCCTATATCGGGACCGGCCATGCGTAAGAGGGCGGAGTGTTTCCCTGCTCCTTCGACACGGCTGCTGCGCAGCCGGCTCAGGATGAAGGCGGTAGTGAACTCATCAAAGGCGCCTCATGCTGAGCCGGGCCTGAAAGGCCCGTGTCGAAGCACGCACGCGCCTCAGGGAGAAAGGGCGTGACGGCGCCCCTCGCGGCCGAGGCCCCGTGCCTGCGCGTCGCCGACCTCGAGGCCTGGTACGGCGAGTCCCACGTGCTGCACGGCATGACGTTCGACGTGCCGAAGGGCGAGGTCGTGACGCTGCTCGGGCGCAACGGCGCCGGCAAGACCACCACGTTGCGCTCCATCATGGGGGTGATCGGCAAGCGGCAGGGTTCCGTGGTGTTCGAAGGAGCCGAGACGATCCGCATGCCGTCGCGCCTCATCGCCCGCGCCGGTATCGGCTACTGCCCGGAAGAGCGCGGCATCTTCGCGAGCCTGTCGGTCGAGGAGAACCTGATGCTGCCGCCCGTGGTGCGGCCCGGCGGACTGTCGCGCGAGACGATCTTCGAGCTCTTCCCCAACCTGAAGGAGCGGCTCTCGAGCGGCGGCACCAAGATGTCGGGCGGCGAGCAGCAGATGCTGGCCATCGCCCGCATCCTGCGCTCAGGCGCGAGCCTCCTGCTGCTCGACGAACCCACCGAGGGCCTCGCACCCGTCATCGTCCAGCAGATCGGCCGCACGGTCGCGCGGTTGAAGGCCGACGGCTACACGATCATCCTGGTCGAACAGAACTTCCGCTTCGCCTCCACCGTGGCGGACCGGCATTACGTCGTCGAACAGGGGCGCGTCGTCGACAGCTTCGCCAACGCCGACCTTGAAGCCAATCTCGACAAGCTGCACGGCTATCTCGGCGTATGATGGCGCCAACGCAACATTGGGGAGAGGAACCGAGATGCTGACGAGAACCCTTCTGGCCGCGACGGCCCTTCTGGCACTCGGCGCCGCGGCGCGCGCCGACGTGGCGGTCAAGATCGGCGTGCTCAACGACCGTTCGGGCCCCTATCTCGACATCAGCGGCGAGGCGTCCGTGGTCGCGGCCAAGATGGCGGTCGATGATTTCGGTGCCGCCGCCAAGGGAATCACGGTCGACATCGTCTCGGCCGACCACCAGAACAAGCCCGACACCGGCGCCAACATCGCCCGCCAATGGTTCGATCAGGATGGCGTCGACGTCATCGTCGACGTGCCGAACTCGGGCGTGGCGCTCGCGGTCGCGAAGGTCACGCGCGAGAAGAACAAGATCTTCATGGATTCCGGGGCCGGAACCTCGGTGCTGACCGGCGAGCAATGCTCCCCCAACACCGTGCACTGGACCTACGACACCTATGCGCTCGCCAAAAGCACCGCGACCTCCATCATCAAGCAGGGCGGCAAGAGCTGGTTCTTCATCACGGCCGATTACGCCTTCGGCCACGCGCTGCAGAGCGACGCCACGAAGTTCATCACGGCCGAGGGCGGCACGGTCGCGGGGTCGGTCAACGCGCCCTTCCCGACGAGCGACTTCTCGTCTTTCCTGCTGCAGGCGCAGGGCTCGGGCGCCCAGGTGATCGGCCTCGCCAATGCCGGATCGGACACCGACAATTCACTGAAACAGGCGGCCGAGTTCGGCATCGTGGCGGGCGGGCAGAAGCTCGCGGGGCTGCTCGTCTTCATCTCGGACGTCAATGCGGTGGGGCTGCCGGTCGCCCAGGGGCTGAACCTCACGACGGCCTTCTATTGGGACAAGGACGACGGCACGCGCGCCTTCACCAAGCGCTACCAGGCCTTGAACGGCGGCAAGGTGCCGACCATGGACCAGGCCGGCGTCTATGCCAGCGTGCTCCACTATCTCAAAGCCGTCGACGCCCTGAAGGGCAAGGATACGGCGGCCCTGATGGCCAAGATGCGCGAGATCCCGACCGATGATCCGCTGTTCGGCAAGGGCATGCTGCGCATCGACGGGCGCGTCATCCACGACATGTATCTCTACCAGGTGAAAAGCCCGGCCGAATCGAAATATCCGAACGACGACTATAAGCTCCTGGAGACGATCCCCGGCGATCAGGCCTTCCGGCCGCTCGCCGAGGACCATTGTCCGCTCGTGAAGTAAGGCTCGGCGCGGACCTGGAGGGCATCGGTGCATAGCTTCCTCGGGATCCCGACGCCCGTCCTGTTCGGCCAACTGACGCTGGGCCTCATCAACGGCGCCTTCTACGCGCTCTTGAGCCTCGGCCTCGCGGTCATCTTCGGCCTGCTCAACATCGTCAACTTCAGCCACGGCGCCTTCTACATGATGGGCGCCTTCGCGAGCTGGATCCTGCTGACCGTCTTCGGCGTGAACTATTGGTGGGCGCTGCTGCTAGCGCCCCTCGCGGTCGGTGCCGTGGGGATGGTGGTCGAGCGCACCATGATCGCCCGTCTCTACCGGCTCGACCCGATCTACGGGCTGCTCCTCACCTTCGGGCTGGCCCTGATCATCCAGGGCCTGTTCCGCAACGCCTATGGCGTGTCGGGCATGCCCTATGCGGCGCCTGCCGCGCTGCAGGGCGCCCGCAACCTCGGCTTCATGGTCCTGCCGATCTATCGTGGCTGGGTCATCGTCGTGTCGGTCGTGGTCTGCCTCTCCACTTGGTTCGTCATCGAAAAGACGAGCCTCGGCGCCACGCTCCGCGCCGCGACCGAGAACCCCGTCATGGTCTCGGCCTTCGGCATCAACGTGCCGCGCCTCGTGACGCTGACCTACGGGTTCGGCGTGGCGCTCGCGGCTTTGGCGGGCGTGCTGGCGGCGCCGATCTATTCGGTGAACCCCAACATGGGGGCCGACCTCATCATCGTGGTGTTCGCCGTGGTGGTGATCGGCGGCATGGGCTCGATCCTGGGGTCCGTCATCACCGGGTTCGCGCTCGGCCTCTGCGAGGGCCTGACCAAGGTGGTCTATCCGCAAGGCTCGTCGACCGTGATCTTCGTGATCATGATCGCCGTGCTGCTGCTGAAGCCGAGCGGCCTCTTCGGGCGGACCGCATGAAGTCCGCCGAGCCGCTCGTCGCACCCCCGACGGTCGACACCGAGTTCGGCGCCGCACCCGGGCCGCGAGCGCCCTCGCCCGCGACGCCGCGCAACGACACGGCCGTGCAGGGTGCCATCTTCGCCGGGCTCGTGCTGGTGATCGCGGTCGCGCCCTTCGTGGCCTATCCGGTCTTCGTCATGCGGGTGATGTGCTTTGCGCTCTTCGCCTCGGCCTTCAACCTGCTGCTCGGCTTCGGCGGGCTCCTGTCCTTTGGTCACGCCGCCTTCTTCGGCGTCGCGAGCTACGTCTGCTCCACCGCGGCGCTCTCCCTGGGCCTGACGCCCGAGATCTCGATCCTGCTCGGCACCGTGTCGGCCGGCCTGCTCGGCGCGATCTTCGGCGTCGTCGCGATCCGGCGGCAGGGCATCTACTTCGCCATGATCACGCTGGCCTTGGCGCAGATCGTCTATTTCGTCTGCCTGCAGGCCCCGTTCACGGGCGGCGAGGATGGCATCCAGGGCGTGCCGCGCGGGCGGCTCTTCGGCCTGATCGACCTCTCGCGAGACGGCGTGCTTTATGTCCTGGTGGCGATCGTCTTTCTCGGTGGCCTCGCGCTCATCACCCGCATCGTGCATTCGCCGTTCGGGCAGGTGCTACGCGCCATCCGCGAGAACGAGAGCCGCGCGCTGTCGCTCGGCTACCGGGTCGACCGCTACAGGCTCGCCGTCTTCGTGATGTCGGCGACGCTGAGCGGACTTGCGGGATCCACCAAGGCCCTCGTGTTCCAGCTGGCATCGCTGACCGACGTGCATTGGACCATGTCGGGCGAGGTGGTGCTGATGACGCTGATCGGCGGCGTGGGCACGATCTTCGGACCGACGCTCGGCGCACTCGTCTTCGTGGCGCTCGAGTTCTACCTGGCGTCGCTCGGCTCCTGGGTCACGGTGGTCGAAGGCGCGGTGTTCGTCGTCTGCGTCCTGGCGTTCCGGGA
>CAXTME010000191.1:0-4847 GCA_964245215.1 uncultured Lichenihabitans sp. | reverse complement strand
CTGATGTTAGGCGGTCAGGTCGGACGATACCGGCCAAGGAGGAAACATGAAGTCCATCTTTATCGCCGTGGCCGCTTTGACCGTTTGTATCGGCGCCGCACAAGCGCAGTCGATGAACAAGCACGATAACCCCAAGCAACAGTCGCCAGGCTCGACGGGCGCAATGCAGAACGCTCCTGCCAATGGTGTCGCGACTGACCCGCAGCAGGTCCAGGCTCAGCAAGGCAACAGCAGCAAAGCGTCACCGGGCACAGTAGGCGCTGCGCCGGCAGCCGATACGAAGTCTCAGCAGCCCGGAAAGTAGTTTAGGCTGCCTGGACCGCTCGGCGTCTGCCGCGCCGAGCGGTCTGCGAACATCTAGCAGGCTGCTGAAAAAGGTACCCCGCTTGGCGATGTCGTGATTCACTTCCCGCATGATTTGCGGGGGGTGATGGCAGTGCGAGGTGAGGATCGACGCAGCGGCTCGTTGTTTTCCTATGTCGACATCGAGAAGCGGGTGCGGCGAGATCATCCGCTGCGTACGATCAAGTCTTTTGTCGACGAGGCGTTGGCAAGCCTGAGCCACGAGTTCGCGGCGCTCTACTCGCGGATCGGGCGGCCGTCGATCCCGCCGGAGCAGCTTTTGCGGGCGATGCTGGTGCAGGCGTTCTACTCGGTCCGCTCGGAGCGCCAGCTGATGGAGCGCATCGAGTTCGATCTGCTGTTTCGCTGGTTCGTCGGGCTCGGGATCGACGATCCGGTCTGGGACGCCACCACCTTCACCAAGAACCGCGACCGGCTGCTCGAAGGCAAGGTCGCGCACGCCTTCCTGGCCGCCGTGCTGGTGATCCCACGTGTGAAGCGGCTCTTGTCGTGCGATCATTTCACGGTCGACGGCACGCTGATCGAGGCGTGGGCGAGCATGAAGAGCTTCAAGCCCAAGGACGGCGACGATCAGCCATCGGACGATCCGCCCGCGGGCGGCGGTCGCAACGTCGAGGTCGACTTCCACGGCGAGAAGCGGTCCAACGCCACGCATGCGAGCTCGAGCGATCCCGACGCACGCCTCTACCGCAAGGGACGCGGTCGCGAGGCCAAGCTCAGCTATCTCGGCCATGTGCTGATGGAGAACCGCAACGGTCTGATCGTCGAGGCCTGCGTGACGCGAGCCGACGGCCATGCCGAGCGCCACGCCGCGCTGGCGATGATCGAGGGCGTCGCGGACCGGCCGAGCAAGATCACGGTCGGCGCCGACAAGGCCTACGACAGCCAGGACTTCGTCAACGATCTGCGCGCGATGAACGTGACGCCGCATGTCGCCCAGAACACCTCGCGCCGCTCGGCCATCGACGGCCGGGTGACCCGGCACGCCGGCTACGCGGTAAGCCAGAGGATCCGCAAGCGCATCGAGGAGGCGTTCGGCTGGGGCAAGGAGGTCGGTGCGATGCGCCGCACGCGGTTCCGAGGCCTGCCTCGCGTCGGCCTCTCGTTCGCGTTCAGCGCCGCCGCCTACAACCTCGTGCGCCTGCCGAAGCTCGTCGCGGCATGACGACGGCGGCGATGATCCTCGGCCGCTGGCGGATCACCGCTATGAGCACCTGGGACAACGATTACATCGGCCTCGTCGAGCCGGGCTTCATCACCTTCGCCGCCGGCGCGATGGGCGAGATGGCCTTCGGTGTCGTCACCGCCGCGCTCGACTGCGCCTTCGACAAGACCAGGTGCGACGTCAGTTTCGACTTCACCGGCTCCGACGAGGGCGACGAGGTCTCCGGCAACGGCTGGGCCGAGCTGTCCGGCCCCGACACGATTGTCGGCGAGATTGCCTTCCACAACGGCGACGACACAACCTTCAAGGCTCGACGCTGGTAACGGAGACTTCTTCAGCAGCCTGTTAGGGGGCTTGAGTGAAACCACCCTTGCGCCTCAAAGCCTCGATGTCCTTACGAGGCTGTGCTCCGACGAGCCGCCCATCAAGGGGGCTGTTATCCGCTACCATTACGTATGAGGCAAAGTAGCGTGCTGCTTCTTCAACGGCCCTAGACGCCACCTCACCTTCCAGCTTGCCATTCGCAATACCAAGGACGCGCCAATTGGGCTCTGCGCTCCCTGTCGGAAGCTGCACGAATTCAACGACAACGCTTTCTACACCTCGGGCATAAAAACGGGCTTGATGAAGTATTGCCTCTTCAAGACGAGATCGAGAAACGTAGATGGATGAGGCACGCTCGGCAGATTTTTGTGATCCCCGTAAGCCGCCAATTCCACGCAAGGGCCAGGAAAGCTTGCTTGCCTTTTGCTGTTTGCAGCCTCCCTGGCCAGCGGTCTGAAGAATGACTATCGTTGCCCGGGCTTTAACGAGAGCGTCCCGCATTGCCTTCTCTTTACGGCAATAGAACGCAACTTCACGTTCGAGAGCCGTGATCCGCGCTTCCAATTCTCGCTCGGTCAAGTGGCGTACCGGCAGCTCGACGGCTTCTTTGAAAAGCATGTTCACCTCGCTGAGCTGATTAGCACTTAAATAATAGCTTGCGGCGTGAAGTTGCTAGATATACTTAATTGCGCTTGGCAAGATATTTGTTTCTGCTCGCGGAGGCAGCGTCGAAACCATATTCAAGTTTAAGAATTGCAAGCTACTGTGAGGTATGATCCTTGTCACTCTATGAGCGACATACCGCTATCCAGAAATCCGGTTCGTGCGAGACGCGAGCCTGCGAATGTTCATGCTCGCAACATTAGCGATATACTTGATTCAACTTACGGCATTCGAAACCGGCGACGAAGTAAAATACAGTATTATTCTCAAAATCCACCTGAAGTCGATTTGACCCTCAACTCTGGCCGAAATTACTCCAGCGGGGCTGTTCCCGTAGCTTAAACGACGGTCTGTTATGTGTCCGGAACTTCAATCGAAACGAAAGATGGTTTCCGTTCCGTCGAAGAGTTGCAGATCGGCGAGGCGCTTCGAACGGTTTGCGGCCGGCATCGGCAAATCAAATGGCTCGGCCACCGCACGATCGACTGTTGCCGCCATCCGCACCCCGAGCGTGTCCTGCCGATTCGCATCGCGGCGAATGCTTTCGGCGAAGACCTACCCTCCCGCGATCTATTCTTATCCCCCGGCATGCGATCTGCGTCGACGTCCTTGGCGAGGTGCTGATCCCGGCCGGCTTGCTCGTGAACGGTTCGACGATCTTCCAGGTCGAGGTCGACACCGTCACCTACTGGCGAGTCGAGCTTGAAACGCACGATGTGATCCTCGCCGAGAACCTCCCGGCGGAGAGCTATCTCGACATGGGCAACCGCGGCTTCTTCAAGGAGGCCGATGTCGTCGACCTCGCCGCCGGACCCGATGCCGATCCTGCGCAGCGCACGCATGCCGACTTCTGCCGGCCGTACGTCGATAGCGGTCCGGTGCTCGATGCGGTCCGGGCGCGGCTCGAGGCGCGCGCTGCGGCGATCGTGGCTGGCGAAGAGCGCCAGGCAGCGTAGGCTATTTGCTGAAAAGACCTACGACTGCAGCTGGGGCTTGCGTCCATCGTCGAGGGCGCCATCTGCCGTCCGGGGAATGCAGGCCGCTCTAGCACAGCACCTGATTAGCCGGGCCGCCCTTCAATCAGGGCGGCCCTCTTGTTCATGCCGACCTCTCGGCTGCGCGCGTTTCACATGCTTTTGTGATGATGATGATGGTGGTGGTTCTTCTTCATCTTCATGCTGCCAGCGGAGGACATGCTTGAGGCTCCCGCAGATTTGGACGGTCCGCCGCTGCCGCTTGCAGGACCGGCAGGTGTCGACGTACCGTTGCCAGTGGCAGCGCCCTCCGCCGCATAGGCCGGGACCGCCGCGACAAGCAGCGCCGTGAAAGCGAGCGCAATCGTTCTGCTCTGATTTTTCATTGTTTTCTCCCTGCCGACAGCATCGTCAGCACACGCGGAATGGCGCATCGTGCAATAGAGTTGCGTCGATTAACTCGTCCCGAGCCGCACAGCGCAGGTTGCGGCGATCCCAGTACAGGGAAGCCCGGGAAGTACCAGTGCGGCAGACCGGGCGAGAGCTGTCGTCTTACACGTTCAGGTTACGATTTTTCTGGCATGCCTATGTACCTCTTCCAGAGCCTAGACGGGCTCGCAAAGGACGATCCGCCTCGAAGCGTTGGACTCCAAAATGATCGAGAGGCACGCTTCGATCCTTGAGCAGCAAGGCCTCGCGCTCCATCCGCCGGCAACGCGATAAGCGCTTCAGTAGTCCGGCCTCTATCTATGGTCAGCGTCCAGGCGCCTTTGCCGCAGTGCATTCGGCTGAATCTGTCATAACCTGATGCGCGAGGGCCACAGGAAAGATTCATGTTTGTGCATAGATTGACCGAATTCGGTCGGCGGGCGATTAAGTTGCTTATGAGTGAACAGCGTATTGTCTCTTGCGAAATGAAGTGGCGTGGCGAGTGGAGAGTGATCTCGCTCGAACAGGCAAGCGTCTTCGATCCCCGCCGGCTAAGGCGGTGCGTCGAATGTCACGGCCCTATCCGCCTGACGACTGTCAATAATACGATTACGCTTGTGCACACTGTCGGCCATGATGGCTGCTCGCGTCACACCTCGTACTCGGGCGTGAGATCCAAACACCCGCGAGCGCTCTCGTGATATGCAAGTAGTCTCGAAGGCGAGGCGACGGTGCATCCGCGCCGCCTCGCCTGCCGCTCTCTGCTTGAACGCTTACATAAGCTGCCGGAGAGTTTTCAGCTTTCGCCAGAGAGATCGGCGCAAGGTACGGAGTCCGGCAGCTATGCTGAGGCTTGATACCGACGCCACCGAAAACATCGCAAGCAGCGCAAACGCCACGGCTTCAGACGCGGCCACGGCCACGGCCAC
>CAXTME010000190.1:0-4879 GCA_964245215.1 uncultured Lichenihabitans sp. | reverse complement strand
CCGGATCCCGCCATGAACGCGCGATTGCGGGCTGCCGTGATCGCGGCCCGGCAGGAGAACATGCCCAAGGACAACATCGACCGCGCCATCAAGAAGGCCAGCGGGGCCGATGCGGAGAACTACGACGAGGTGCGCTACGAAGGTTACGCACCCGGGGGCGTCGCCATCATCATCGAAGCCCTGACCGACAACCGGAACCGCACGGCCGGCGAGATCCGGAGCTACTTCACGAAATCGGGCGGCGCCATGGCCGAGACCGGTGCCGTGGCGTTCATGTTCGATCACATCGGGCAGGTCGAGTATGACGGCAAGGCCGGGACCGAGGATGCGATGATGGAAGCCGCTCTCGAAGCCGGCGCCGACGACGTCGTTTCGACCGAGGACGGTTTCGAGGTCTTGACCTCTCTCGAGGGGCTCCGCGACGTGTCGAAGGCGCTCGAAGCCAAGTTCGGCGAGCCCCGCCGCGCCAGCCTGATCTGGCGTCCTCAGACCTCCGTCGCGGTGGACGACGAGGCCGGCGAGAAGATCCTCAAACTCGTCGGCGCCCTCGAAGACAACGACGATGTCCAGAACGTCTATGCCAACTTCGAGGTCTCGGACGCGCTCGTGGCCAAGATGAACGCCTGACGTCTCACGCCGAGCTGCGAACCCTTCACGTTCCCTAGCCCTCGGCACCGAAGCCGAATATTTCAGGATCACGATGAGCCGCGCCGTCAAGATCCTCGGAATCGATCCCGGTCTCCGGCATACCGGCTGGGGCGTGATCCTGGCGGAGGGCTCGCGACTGTCTTATGTGGCGTCGGGCGCCATCCACACCGAATCCGGCCTGCCGTTGAGCGAACGTCTGCGGCTTCTCCACGTGGGCCTGTCCCAGGTGATCGAGGCCGAATGGCCCGACGAGGCCGCGGTCGAGGAAACCTTCGTCAACCGCGATCCACAATCGGCGTTGAAGCTCGGCCAGGCGCGCGGCATCGCGCTCGTGGTGCCGGCCCTGGCCGGCCTGCCGGTCGCCGAATATTCGGCCAACCTCGTCAAGAAGAGCGTCACCGGCACGGGCCACGCCGAGAAGGGTCAGGTGGCCGCCATGCTGAAATTCCTGCTGCCGAAGAGTGCCGCGGCTTCGCCGGACGCCGCCGATGCGCTGGCGGTCGCCATCACGCATGCCAACCATCGCCGCCCCGCGACCGTGCAGGCCGCGCTGATCCGCGCCGCTGCGACGCGCTCGGCCTCGTGACGGGTCGCGCACGATGATCGGCAAGCTCAACGGAACCGTCGACAGCCAGGGCATCGATTTCGTCATCCTCGACGTCGGCGGCGTCGGCTACCTGGTGCACTGCTCGTCCCGGACCTTGTCGGCGCTGCCAACGGCGGGGGAGCGCTTCTCCCTCCAGATCGACACGCATGTCCGCGAGGACATGATCCGGCTCTACGGCTTCGCCACCGAGGCGGAACGCGAATGGTTCCGCCTGCTGCAGAGCGTGCAAGGGGTCGGCGCCAAGGTGGCTCTCGCCATTCTCGGCATCCTCACGACCCGGGACCTCGCCCTCGCGGTGTCGGGAGGCGACAAGACGGCCGTGGCGCGGGCCCCCGGGGTCGGCCCGAAGCTCGCGGCCCGCATCGTCGCCGAGCTGAAGGACAAGGGACCCGGCGGCGCGGTCGACGTCCCGACGATCCCCGGCCACGACCCGGCGTCTCCTCTGCCCCGCAACGTCGAGGACGCCGCCTCGGCCCTGGTCAATCTCGGTTACGGCCGACCTCAGGCCGCCTCCGCCGTGACGGCTGCCGCGGCCGCCCTGGGAGCCGAGGCTGCGACCGCGGCGTTGATCCGGCACGGCTTGAGGACGCTGTCCCTGTAGGTCGTGGCTTCGGTGACCTTCTGCGATGTGCATTGCTGCTGGAAAACCACCGCTGCGTGAAGCGATACGTTCGTTCCGTCTTGACCAAAAAACGGAAATGCTGTTTCATTCTCTCGTGAACGGCGGCGAAGCGCAGAGCGTTTCCCAAGCCGTCGAGCTCAGGGAGGTGACCATGCCCAGCATCGTCCGGATGCGCCGTCTCGGCCGCGCCGCAGCCACCTCCGCGGGCTTCTCCTCGTGACCTCCTCGCCGACGCTCGACGTCATCACCATCGGCCGCTCCTCGGTCGACCTTTACGGGGCCCAGGTGGGTGGCCGTCTCGAGGACATGGCGAGCTTTTCGAAGGCGGTCGGCGGCTGCCCGACCAACATCGCGGTCGGCACGGCCCGGCTGGGACTGAAGAGCGGTCTCGTCACCCGGGTCGGCGACGAACACATGGGTCGCTTCATCCGAGAACAGCTCGACCGGGAGGGCGTCGATACCGCCGGCGTCCACACCGATCCCGAACGTCTGACCTCGCTGGTTCTGCTCGGCATCCGCAATTCGAAGCAGTTTCCGCTGATCTTCTACCGGGACAATTGCGCCGATAGCGCGCTCGACGAAGCCGATATCGACGAAAGCTTTATCGCGAGTGCGGCCGCCATCGTGGTGACGGGGACGCACTTCGCCAAGCCCAACACGGCTGCGGCGCAGAAGCTCGCCATGCGCTACGCCAAGACGCATGGCCGCAGAATCGTGTTCGACGTCGACTATCGACCGAACCTCTGGGGTCTCGCGGGCCATGGCGCCGGCGAGGAGCGGTTCATCGCCTCGGACACGGTCAGCGCCCATCTGGCTCCCATCCTCGGCGATTGCGATGTGATCGTCGGGACGGAAGAGGAGTTGATGATCGCGGGCGGCGTCGAGGAACCGCTGGCCGCGATCCGGGCGATCCGCGCGCTCTCACCGACGGCGCTGATCGTGTGCAAGCGCGGCCCGATGGGCTGCGTGGTGTTCGATGCGGCGATCCCGTCGAACATCGACGACGGCATCAAGGGTCCGGGCTTTCCGGTCGAAGTCTACAATGTGCTCGGGGCCGGCGACGCCTTCATGTCCGGCTTCCTCAGAGGCTACCTGCGCCAGGAGCCGGTCGCGACCTGCTGCGCCTATGCCAATGCCTGCGGGGCCTTCGCGGTGTCGCGGCTGCTCTGTTCGGCGGAATATGCCACCTGGGCGGAACTGCAGCATTTCCTGGAGCATGGTGCGAGCTCGCGCGCGCTGCGCCACGACGCGAACCTCAACGCGCTGCACTGGGCCACCACCCGTGATTCCCGGAGCCCCGTCTCGGCCCATCCCGACAGCATCATGGCCTTCGCCATCGATCATCGCATGCAGCTCGAAGCGATGGCCGACGAGGCCGGCACGCCGCGCGAGCGCATCTGCGACCTGAAGCTCCTCGCGGTCGAAGCCGCGAACCGGATCGCGGCCGGTCGCCCCGGCTTCGGCATGCTGATCGACAGCACCTACGGCCGAGAGGCCCTGTTCCGGGCGTCAGAACTGCCGTTCTGGATCGGCCGTCCGGTGGAACTGCCGGGTTCGCGCCCGCTCGACTTCGAGGGCGGCGGGTCACTGGCCGCCAAGCTCATCGAATGGCCGATCGACCACACGATCAAGTGCCTGTGCTTCATGCATCCGGACGACCCGGCGGATCTGCGGGACAGACAAGAGCGAGAACTGCTGCGCCTGCAGGACGCCGCCCGCCTGATCGGCCGGGAACTGCTGGTCGAGATCATCGCGGGCAAGCACGGCACGTTGCGCGACGACACCGTGGCGCGCGTCGTCGCCCGCCTCTACGGGATCGGCATCAGGCCCGATTGGTGGAAGCTCGAAGGCCAACCGTCCGGCGCCGCCTGGGCCGGCATCGCCGCGACCATCCGCGAGAACGATCCGCGCTGCCGCGGCATCATGCTGCTCGGTCTCGATGCGCCGTCCGAGGCTCTTTCGGAGGCTTTCCGCTCGGCCGCCGATTGCGACCTCGTGAAGGGCTTCGCGGTCGGCCGGACGATCTTCGGCGAACCCGCCCGCGCCTGGCTCGAGAGGCGCGTTTCGGACCAGCAGGTCGTGGACCAGATGGCGGAGCGGTTCGGCACGCTCGTCGAGAGTTGGAGCCGGCTGCGTCCGGCGCACTGAACCCTTCGGCACAAACGAAACACAGTAGGGGAGACCGGCATGGCTACGCTTCGCTTGACCGCCGCGCAGGCGCTGGTGCGCTACCTCGGCCGGCAGATGACGGAGATCGAAGGTGCCCGCGTGCCGCTGTTCGCCGGCATCTGGGCGATCTTCGGCCATGGCAACGTTTCGGGGATGGGCGAGGCCCTGCAAGGTGCACAGGACAGCCTGCCGACCTTCCGGGCGCATAACGAGCAAGGCATGGCCAATGCGGCCGTCGCCTTTGCTAAAGCCAGCCGGCGCCGTCGCATGATGGCCTGCACGTCCTCCATCGGTCCCGGCGCCACCAACATGGTGACGTCGGCCGGCATCGCCCATGTGAACCGTCTACCGGTGCTGTTCATCCCCGGCGATGTCTTCGCCAACAGGCGGCCCGACCCGGTGCTTCAGCAGGTGGAGGATTGGGGCGACGGCACGGTCTCGGCCAACGACTGCTTCCGGCCCGTGTCGCGCTATTTCGACCGCATCACCCGACCCGAACAGCTCATGCCGGCGCTGGAGCGGACGCTGGCCGTCCTGACCGATCCGGCCGATTGCGGACCCGTGACGCTGGCCTTCTGCCAGGACGTGCAGGCCGAAGCCTACGACTACCCCGAGAGCTTCTTCGTCGAGCGGCTGCGCCGGATCCGCCGCCCGGCCCCGGACGCCGACGAACTCGCGGCCGCGACCGCGGTTTTGCGCAGTGCCGCGAAACCCGTCATCGTGGCGGGCGGCGGGGTGCTCTACGCCGGTGCCGAAGACCGGCTCAAAACCTTCGCCGAGCGCCACGGCATTCCCGTGGTCGAGACTCAGGCCGGCAAATCGAGCCTGCCGCA
>CAXTME010000189.1:0-4899 GCA_964245215.1 uncultured Lichenihabitans sp. | reverse complement strand
GGGGCCCTTCTCCGGTGACATGCGCCCGACGAAGGTCAGCGGTCCCGCCGGCCCCAGTGGTTTAGGTCCCAAGGCCGGCACCCGGATGGGGTTGGATACCTGGTGGATCCGGACCCCATGAGGCAACCTGTGACCCACCACCCCGAGCTGGAAATCCGAGATCGCGATGATGTCCGAGAAGATCGCCGGCATCCCGGCGATTTTCTCCATCACCACTTGCCTGAGACTTCGCCAAAGTTTTCTGCTGTAGGACCGCGAGTCGCAGTTCGTCGTGAGGCAGCTCGCCGACAAGGGCTCGAGCGTACAGGCCTGCTCTGTCTGGTAGTTGAAGAATCCGCCGTTGGGACAGAGAAGCGAATATTCGTGCATCGTATAGACGGCCCCGAGACCTGAGGCGGCGATCGGGCCGGCGATCGACGGCGACAGAGCCTTGGCCCAGCCGTGGACGTGGATCACGGTGCTGTCGCGGGGCAGGCTGGCCAAGAGCTCGCCCAGCGCCTGGGCGGCCGTGCGGTTCCACAAGCCCTGGGCTGCGGCCGCCAGCGGGGAATTGTTTCCGAGAAGGTCACTCTGGCCGAGGCAGATCGTGCGGATGCCCGCCGACGTCAGCTCCGGGTCGACCGGGCCGACGGCCGCGAAGATGATCGGTTCATGACCACGGCGCTTGAGGCCGATTGCGCTGTCGAAGGCCACGCGGGCCTGACCGCCTTTCATGGCCGCGTGATCGATGACGAGGACGACCGTGATCGGTGTTACGCATCGTGCCATGCTGAGGTGCTCGGAGCGGCGATCGACATCAATCACCACACAAAGATTAGTGGCCCGTGAACAGCCGGCCCAGACCTCGTCAGCGTCGATTGCATTTTCGGTGTATCGACGGGAATTCTTCGTTGGCCGCTTGAAACTCTGGCCATGGCACCCCGTAGCTTCGATGTCCCCAAAAAAGAGGGACGAAATTTGGAGTAAAACCATGGTCAAGTCTTTTGGGAAGCGCCACACCATTGCCGGTCTCGTGGTTGCTCTATCGCTGGCAGCCTTGCCCGTAACGGCCGCGATGAATCCCAAGGTCGGTGGCGCACCGATGTATGCCACGAAGAACATCGTCGAGAACGCCGTCAACTCGAAGGTCCACACGACCCTCGTGGCCGCCGTCAAGGCCGCCGGTCTCGTCGACACGCTGGCGAGCCCGGGTCCCTTCACGGTTTTTGCTCCCACCAACAGCGCTTTCGCCAAGTTGCCCAAGGGCACCGTCGACACGCTGCTGAAGCCCGAGAATCTCGATAAGCTGAAGGCGATCCTGACCTATCACGTGGTCTCGGGCACGCTGACGGCGGCCGACCTCATGAACCAGATCAAGGATGGCGGCGGCAAGGCCGAACTGAAAACCGTCGAGGGCGAAACCCTGACCGTCATGAAGGCCGGTAAGGGACTGACCCTGACCGATGCCAAGGGTGATACCGCTCACATCACCATCCCGAACGTGATGCAGTCGAACGGGGTCATCCACGTCATCGACACCGTGATGCTGCCGGCCGGCTGACCGTAGCCACCTGTGCAGGCCCGACCTTCCCACCGCGTTATGGACGACACGGTCTCGCGACCGAGGCTTCCGGGGGTCTGGCCGATGGTATTTGTAGCCTGCGCCGGACTGATGGGTGGCGCAGGAGTGCTGACGGCGGCAGCCGGCGCTCATAAAGGCGGAGGGGATCTCGCCAGGACCGCAGCGGATTTCCTGATGATCCATGCGGCGGTCGTCCTCGCCGCGAGTGTCCTAGCTGTTCTTCGACACGGGGCCGACGTCCTGCTTGGAATGGCGCTGGGTCTTCTGACCGTCGGGTCCATTCTCTTCAGTGGAGACCTTGCCCTCGCGAGCTTGGCGGGGCTCCGCCCGGTCCCGCTCGCGGCGCCCGTGGGCGGTACATGCCTCATCCTGGGATGGTTGGCTTTGACGTCCTTCGCAGTCAGGGCTTGCCTGGTTCTCCGTCGTGCGCAGCTTCGGTCGAGGCCGGATGCCACCTGAGAAGGGAGATCCCGACGGTGTCTTGGGATATGGTCGGAATACAACTGCGGCCGAACGTATCTTGGCATCGTCGCGGGCGACCTTTAGCGTGGCGCAAATCTTTTAGGCCGAATCTGCCGTTTCAGGCAGCAATGGCCGGGGTGAGCGCCGGATGGTCGAAAGCAGTCGTGAGCTCGTTGATCTACTGGGCCGCGTGGCAGCACGTGACCGGGCGGCCTTCGAGGTTCTGTACAGAGCCACGAGTGCGAAGCTCTATGGCGTGATCCTAGGAATCTTGGTGCGTCGGAGTCTGGCCGACGAGGCACTGCAGGAAACTTATACCCGGATTTGGGAGAAGGCGGCGGATTTCGATGCGGAGCGGGGTTCGGCAATCGCCTGGATGGCCGCCATCGCTCGGAACCGCGCCTTGGACGATCTACGACGCGGCAAGGCGGCTCCCGTGGCAGAAATGCCCGAAGGCTTCGATGTCGCGGCCGACACCGAGACTGCGCTCGAATCCATGGAGCACAGTGATCGGCTCAAAGCCCTGATCGGTTGCCTGAACCGGTTGGAGGAAGACAAGCGTGAAGCGGTGCTGCTGGCCTACTACAGGGGCTGCAGCCGAGAAGCGCTTTCGACACGTTACGGCCGCCCCGTGGCGACCATCAAGACATGGCTGCACCGCAGCATCATCCAGCTGAGACTCTGTTTGCACCAATGAACGAGCCCGAGGACAGCGACCTTCTCGCCGCCGAATACGTCCTCGGAACCCTGGACGTTGCCGACAGGGCGCTGGCCGCGTCGCGGATCGAGACCGACCTGCCGTTTGGCCGATCCGTCGCCGAGTGGCAGGACCGCTTGGCTCCCCTGATCGAGACGATCGAACCCGTCGCGCCTCCGGATCACCTTTTCGACGATCTGCTGGTTCGCCTGTTCGGTACGCAATCCGTTGCGGTCGACGAGGTCGCGCTGGCAAGGCTCAGGCGGCGGGTCCGTTTGTGGCAGGGCACGACGGCCGGACTCTCTGCGATCGCGGCGGCGCTGCTGGCCTGGATCGCCTTGGGTGACGCGACGTCGCAACGCCCTGATCGCTTCACGGCTGTTCTGCAGCAGGACGCCAGTGCGCCGGCCATGGTGCTCGATGTCGACGTGAAGTCACGACGCCTCACCGTGACATCCCTTGCCTCGGCGACGCCGGCCGGGAAGAGTTACCAACTCTGGATCATCAATCCGGCGATAGGATCGCCGCGTTCGCTCGGCCTCATTCCGGCCAGGGCAGCGACCCACGAACTTCTCACCCCCTATGATCCGGCGGTCATCACCGACGCGACCTACGCCGTGACCGTCGAGCCCCCGGGGGGCTCACCGACCGGACAGCCGAGCGGGACGCCGATTTTAAGCGGCCACCTCGTTTCAGCCCCTCAGTGACGGGTTGATTTCACTTCCGAAGCATCCGATATCCCGCTTGGCGCATCGAATCGCCTCGGCTCGTGGAGGTGCTCTAAGCTCCGCGGACGGGAACGATCCGAGACTCCGGGTTCGTTGGAACGATTCCGTACACTTTCGGTTCGATCTCGAACTCACGACGTTGAGGCGCGGGCTTTCGTCGCCTCTGTGATAACTGTGGCAGTGACCGCGTTTTCGCGTCATCAGGAAGGTCGTCATGAGCACGGAGACCGGATCGACCCAAGCGAGCGAGCCCGCCGCTTTGACCGGGGAAGCTGCGGCCAAGCGCTTGAAGGAAGAAATGCTGGGGACGATCCCGAGCCTTCGCGCCTTTGCATTCTCGCTTTGCGGGAACGGCGACCGTGCCGACGATCTCGTTCAGGAAACCCTTATGAAGGCCTGGATCAATCAGGCGTCCTTCACGCAGGGCACCAGCATGTCGGCTTGGCTGTTCACGATCCTGCGTAACGTCTTCTACTCCGAATATCGAAAGCGCCGTCGCGAAGTGGAGGACGCCGAAGGGACGATGGCGGCCCGTTTAGTATCCGTGCCGGAGCAGAACGGCCACATGGACCTGCAGGATCTCAGGACCGCCCTGGCCAAATTGCCTGCGGAGCAGCGGGAAGCCTTGATTCTCGTGGGAGGCTCAGGCTTCGCCTACGAAGAAGCGGCTCAGATCTGCGGCTGCGCTTTGGGAACGCTCAAGAGCAGGGTCAACCGGGCCAGGACTGCGATCGCCAACCTCATGGCAATCGAGTCGACCGGCGATGTGGGACGGCCCGAGTGGCACTCGATGGGCGATCTCGGTTCCATCATGATGTGGGAACGCAACTGAGGTCGAGGGTCGTCGGATCGGGATTGCGCGACCAGGACTCGCCGGGCATGACTTAGCCTCTTTGGCAAAGACCGTTATCCGGTGCGAGTGAACCTACTTGGCGGACTCTGACAACGCAAAGCGCTAGCGATAGAGTAGCACTGGGTCCCCGCTTCCACCTCATCCCATGACGTTCTTTACCCCCAGATTAGCCGGCGCGATCAAGGCGGCTGTGCGCGTTCGCTGCGGAGAGCAATGGCTAATCGCCGTTCGGGGGACGAGGCCTGCCTGCAGGTCTCTAAGTCATCCGGGAGACTTCGACCGTTTCTCGCGGACCTCCCGGCCTCCTACGCTTACGGCCGTGATAAACACACAGCCGATCCAGCACGACGCGCCATGGTCTACGCAAGCGCAAAAAACCCGGCGGTCGATGACCGCCGGGTTTCTCTGACTCTAAGCCGATATTTTTAGAAATCGCGCTCCACGCGGAGGCGGGTTTCGAAGGCATCGCCATTCTTCGCGATACCGACGGGCAGCGCAGTGGCCGCAACACCGGGGTTGTGCGCGAGGGTTTGGTCGATATGAGCGTAGAACACTTCGAGGCCGATTTCGAGGTTCTTCACGGGATCCCAGAGGAACT
>CAXTME010000188.1:0-5059 GCA_964245215.1 uncultured Lichenihabitans sp. | reverse complement strand
CGCCATCAACATGCCGATCCAGGGCTCGGCCGCCGACATCATCCGCCGCGCCATGATCCGCATGGACGCGGCGCTCGAAGCCGAGAGGCTGCAGGCTCGCATGCTGCTGCAGGTGCACGACGAACTCGTCTTCGAGGTGCCGGACGACGAGATCGAGCGGAGCATTCCGGTGATCCGGCGGATCATGGTGGATGCGCCCCATCCGGTGGTGGCTCTGTCGGTGCCGCTCGCCGTCGAGGCCGGTGCGGCGTCCAACTGGGACGAGGCGCATTGAGTGTATCGAAAAGGATTGCGTTCTTTCAAGGCAGCGCAGCGATCGTTTGCATCCTGCGAACATGCTACTCCACGTCATGCGGATCATCGCTCGAGGCAACGTGATGAACTACGGTGCGGAGCACCCTGCCGCTGCCGCCTCGTTACGGCAATGGGTCCTCCGAACACGGGCCGCTTTGTGGAAAAACACTGCTGAAATCCAGTTCTCGTTTCCAAAAGCCAAAGTATTGAACGGCGAGCGGGTCCGTTTCCAGGTTGCGGGCGGTGATTATCGACTGATTGTGGCTTTCGATTTTGCGAGAGGGATTGCCTTTGTCAAATTCATTGGCACCCATGCCGAGTACGATCGCGTCGACGCACTGACCGTGTCAATAATCTAGACTAGAGGGACGACATTGGACATCCGACCCATTCGCAACGACGACGATCTTCGCGCCGCCATCAAAGAAATCGATCGTCTCTGGGGCGCATCTGTCGGTAGCGCCGACGGTGACAAGCTCGACGTGCTGGCAACTCTCGTGGATGCCTACGAGCGCGATCATTTTCCCGTTCAACCATCGACGCCACTGGAGATGCTACGCTACGCCATCGGCGACATGGGCCACACCCAGACCGAACTCGCCGATGTCGTTGGGTCCCGATCCCTGGCTTCGCAGCTTCTGGGCGGCCGCCGACGGATCTCGCTCGATGCCGCTCAGAAGATCAGCGCGGCGTGGGATATTCCGATCCAGCTACTCGTGACGCCATACGCTGCGACGGCGGCATAAGACGTTTTTGAACGCCCCTTTTACAGCTCGAAGCGCTACCTTCACTCTCCGGCCGGCACGGGGCGCAGGGACACGGCCCGCCGCCGGAACGGCCAACGGATGCGCGAGAGCCGTGCCATGCCGAGATAGATGATGGGTGTCGTGTAGAGCGTCAGGGCCTGGCTGAGGATCAGTCCACCCATGATGGTCACGCCGAGTGGCCGGCGCAGTTCCGCCCCGACGCCCGTCCCGAAGGCGATCGGCATGGCGCCGAACAGCGCCGCCAACGTGGTCATCAGGATCGGCCGGAAGCGCTCGAGACAGGCCGCGTAGATGGCATCGCGGGGGCTCATGCCCTGGTCGCGCTCGGCATGGATGGCGAAATCGACCAGCATGATGCCGTTCTTCTTCACGATGCCGATCAGCAGGATGATGCCGATGAACGCGATGACGGTAAGCTCCATGTTGACCGCCTGAAGGGCCAGCAACGCGCCCAAGCCCGCAGAGGGCAGGGTGGAGAGGATCGTCAACGGGTGTGTCAGGCTCTCGTAGAGCACCCCCAGGATGATGTAGATGGCGCCGATGGCCGCCAGGATGAGCAGGCCTTGCGCCCCCGCGCCCTGCTGGAACACCAGGGCGTCGCCGGCGAATTCCGCATGCAAGCCGTCGGGCAGGTGCATCTCGGCCACCGCTTGCCGGATCGCGTCGCTGCTCGTCTCGAGGGTCGTGCCCGGCGCCAGGTTATAGGTCAGCGTGACCGAGGGGAAAGCGCCCTGGTGGTTGACCACGAGGGGTGACGCGCGACGCACGATCGTGGTGAACGCCGAAAGCGGGACCTGCGAGCCGCCGCTACCCGGAACATAGATCCGCGACAGGTCGGCGGGATCCTGCTGGTCGCGGGGAGCGACTTCCAGCACCACGCGATACTGGTTGCGCTGCCCGTAGATGGTCGAGATCTGCCGCTCCCCAAAGGCGTCACTCAAAGCATCGTCGATGGATTGGATGGCGACGCCGAGCCGGGCCGCCGTCGGGCGATCGATCACCACTTCGGCTTCAAGCCCGCCCTGCTCGCGGTCGGTCGAGAGGTCGACCACGCCGGGAACCGTCTTCAGCCGGTCGAGGACCTTCGGCTGCCAGTTCTGCAATTCGTCGAGATCGGCGTCCCACAACGTGAACTGGTACGAGCCCTTGCCGCTGCGTCCCCCGGCCCGGAGGTCCTGGATCGGGATCATGAACAGCGTGATGCCGGGCCGGCGGGCCAGCTTCTTGCGCAATCGGTCGATCACCTCGGCCGCGGTGGGGCGCTGGCCTTCGGGTTTCAGGCTGATGAAGAGCTGGCCGGAATTGACGCCGCCGCCGCCGCCGATGAAGGACCCGACGCCGTCGACCGCTGGATCCTTCAGGATCACGTCGGCCAGACTTTGCTGCAGCTTCGCCATGGCCGGGAAGGACGTGTCGGCGGCGGCCTCGGTCTGGCCCATGATGAGGCCGGTATCGTCCTCCGGCACGAATCCCTTGGGCGCCACCTTGAACAGCTCGACCGTGAGGCCGATCGTGAGGATCATGACCAGCACCATGAGCCAGGGGTGGCGCAGCGCCACACGCAACGTCCGCGCATAGCCGGCGATGAGCGACGCCAGGCCGCTCTCGACAGCGCGGTCGAGCAGGTTCGGCGGCTTATGGTCGTGACGCTTCATGAAATGGGCGCAGACCATGGGGGTCAGGGTCAGCGAGACCAGCGTCGACACGACGACCGCGAAGGTCAGGGTCAGCGAGAACTCGCGGAAGAAGCTGCCCACGATGCCGCCCATGAAGAGCAGGGGCACGAAGGCCGCGACGAGCGACAGGCTGATCGAGATGACCGTGAAGCCGATCTGCTTCGACCCCAGCAGGGCGGCCGCCACCGGGCTCATGCCCCGCTCGATGTTGCGGGTGACGTTCTCGATCATGACGATGGCGTCGTCGACCACGAAGCCTACCGATATGGTGATCGCCATGAGCGACAGGTTGTCGAGGCTGAAGCCCGCGACCCACATGCAGGCGACGGTGCCGGCGAGCGACAGGGGCACCGCGACACCGGCCGCGAGCGTCGGCGTTGCACGGCGCAGGAACAGGAACACCACGCCCATCACGAGAGCGCAGGTGATGAGAAGCGTGATCTGGATGTCGCGCACCGCGGCGCGGATCGTCACGGTGCGATCGGTGAAGATCGCGATGTCGACGCCGGCCGGCACCCAACGCCGCAGTTCCGGCAGCAGCGCTCTCACGCGGTCGACCGTATCGATGACGTTGGCCTTGGGCTGCTTCGTCACGATGAGCAGGACGGACGGCCGCTTGTTGAACCAGCCCGCGGCGCGCCGGCTCTTGTTGCCGCGCTCCACCGTGGCGACGTCGGCGAGCCGCACGATCGTGCCGTTCTGGCTGCGCAACGCGATGGCGCCGTACTCCTCGGGCGTCGACAGGCGGTCGCTCGTCGCCAGGGTCTCGGTCAGGTCCGGCCCGTCGAAGGAACCGATCGCCTGGCCGACGTTGGCATTGCCGATGGCGGTCCGCACCGTATCGACCGAGAGCCCCATGGCGGCGAGCCTCTGAGGATCGATGCGGACCCGGATGGCCGGCTGGGCGGCACCGTTGACCGTGACCTCGGCTACGCCGTCGATCTGGCTGATCTTCTGCGCGATCACGGTGTCGGCGGCGTCGTAGAGCGCCGTTACCGGCAGCGTCTCGGAGGTGAGCGCCAGGATGAAGACCGGAAAGGACGCCGAATTGGCCTTGCGGTAGACCGGCAGGGTCGGCAGGTCGCCGGGCAGGTCGGTCGCCGCCGCATTGAGGGCCGCCTGGACGTCGCGTGCCGCGTCGTCCACGTTGCGGTTGAGATCGAATTGCAGGGTTATGGCCGAGGAGCCGAGCGTCGAGTTCGACGTCATCTCGTTGACGCCCGAGATCTCGCCGAGACGCCGTTCGAGCGGCGCCGCGACGGTGGCCGCCATGATGCCCGGATCGGCGCCGGGTCGCGAGGCCTGCACCCGGATAGCCGGGAAATCGACGGCCGGCAGGCTCGCGACCGGCAGCTGGAAATAGCTCACGACGCCCACCAGGAACAACCCGATCGACAGCAGCGTCGTGCCGATCGGTCGCCGGATGAAGGGCGCCGAGATGTTCATGGGGCCAGTGTCGCGTAAGGGTCGAGAACGGCAACGCCGGCGCGGTGAGCCGCTGACGCGAGTCG
The DNA here is from genome assembly GCA_964245215.1 of uncultured Lichenihabitans sp. GTDB lineage: Bacteria > Pseudomonadota > Alphaproteobacteria > Rhizobiales > Beijerinckiaceae > Lichenihabitans. The sequence goes on along the minus strand of CAXTME010000188.1, from coordinate 811 downwards.
TCGATCAGCCGTCGCCAGCGGAGTACAGAGATGAATTGCAATCTGGAGGTACAGAGTATCGTATGCTGTCAGCCTATGACGGCGCGCCAACACGAAACTCTCGTTGTCCTCGCTGACATCGTTCGTTGTGATCGGAAGCCCGCGCAGCTTGTGCATCGCCGGCTCAGCCGAACCCTCGGAGGTCCGGCCGCGGCGCTCGAGCAACAGCAGAATATTACGCATCTCATACCAGAAAAGCGCAGGAACATGGCCTCGGTTGGTTTCGAGCTGGTCGAGCAACCGGTCAGCAGCCTCACTCTGTTCGTTGTCGATCACCCATGCCGCTGCAATGGAAGCATCTATGACGAAGTCCATTAGCGACGGCCTTCGTCCCGCCACTCCAAGATCTCATCGACGGTGGTTGGGGCAAAGTTCTTTCGTGCGGCCCGAATATCGGCGATGACAGACGCGACGTCGCTGGTCTTCATCGCGGGGATCTTCTCGAGTTTCGCGATCGGTTGAGGTCCGCGTGAGATCACGACTTCACCTCCGGCCTCGACTTCGGCCAGCATTTCGGAAAGTCGAGCCGCGGCATCGCTTACGTCTACCGTCAGTGACATGTTTCCCTCCAGTACTTCAATGTAGCCTACCACACCGCTCGCTCACTCCGCCGCTCTGCGCATCTCCGGCTCGGCTTCCGCGTCCACCGGCGCGATCGGCTTCGTGCCAAGGCCGAAGCGGCGGCCGAGCGCCTCCATCTGCAGGTAGATGACGGGTGTCGTGTAGAGGGTCAGCAACTGGCTGAGCAGCAGCCCGCCGATGATCGTGATGC
>CAXTME010000187.1:0-5217 GCA_964245215.1 uncultured Lichenihabitans sp. | reverse complement strand
AGTTCGACCCGATCGTCACCCTTGATCCCGAAAGCGCGCGCGATCTCGCGCTTGCGAACCTTGCCGAGCGACCCCTTGCCGTCGGCGAGCGCTTCCTTCTCGCGGGCCACGAAGGCCAGGATGTCGGCTTTGCTCGGCAGTGCGGCCGGTGTCATCGTCTTGGATTTGGGCATCTCGACTGATTCTTGGTGTGGGTCTCCCGTCAAGATAGGGATGGACGGTCCGGAAGACGAGGCGCGGGTCTTTGCGCCTCAGGCCGTCTTCTTCCGTGCCGTCATCTGTGCCTTCGCGGGGGACTTCGGCTTGGTGGTCGACGCCTTCGGCTTCGCAGTCGCCTTGGCCGACGGGGCGCCCCGTTTCGGCGCGCGCTTGCCGGACGGCGACACGCCGGTGGCTTCGGCCTTCGCGGCAATCAGCTTCAGCGCCTCATCCAGCGTCAACGCGTCCGGATCCGTGCTCTTCGGCAAGGTCGCATTGATCTTGCCGGCGTTCACGTAGGGGCCGAACCGCCCGGCCCGCAGCGTCACCGAACCGCCGTCCGGATGGTCGCCCAGCACCTTGCCGGAGCTGGCGCCCGGGGCGCCGCCACGTCGGCCGCCGCGTCCCTCTTCCTTAGCCACGATCAGGTCGATCGCGCGGTTGGCCCCGATGGTCAGCACGTCGTCGTCGCCGTCGAGGTTGGCGTAGACCTTCCCGTGCTGGACATAGGGTCCGTAACGCCCGATGCCGGCCAGAATCGGTTCACCGGACGCTGGATGCCTGGCCACCGGTCGCGGCAGCGAGAGCAGCGTCAACGCGGTTTCGAGATCGACCGCGGCAGGTGACAGCCCTTTGGGCAAGGACGATCGCTTCGGCTTCTCCCCCTCGCCGAGCTGCAGGTAGGGGCCGAACCGCCCATCCCGGACCGTCACTTCGAGCCCCGATTCGAGGTCGGTGCCGAGCAGGCGTTGACCGGGTTTGTCGCCTTCGCCGAGCGGCGGCGCGTCGGGATTCGATGAGAGCGTGCGGGTGAACTTGCATTCCGGATAGTTCGAGCAGCCGATGAAGGAGCCGAACTTGCCGAGCTTCAGCGAGAGTTGGCCGTCGCCGCAATGCGGACAAGCCCGCGGATCGCTGCCGTCGGCCTTGGCGGGAAAGATCAGCGGCGCCAGAATGACGTTCAGGTTGTCGAGCACTTCCGTGGTGCGCAGGTCCTTGGTCTCGCCGATCGCGGCGCTGAAATCGCGCCAGAAATCGCGCAGCACCTCGCGCCAATCGATCTCGTGGTTCGAGACCTTGTCGAGTTTCTCTTCGAGGCTGGCGGTGAAATCGTAATCGACCCAGCGGTTGAAGAAGGATTCGAGAAAGGCCGTGACGAGCCGCCCCTTGTCCTCGGGCACCAGCTTCTTCTTGTCGAGCCGCACGTATTCGCGGTCGCGCAGCACCGCGAGCGTCGCCGCATAGGTCGAGGGTCGGCCGATGCCGAGCTCCTCCATGCGCTTGATCAGCGAATCCTCGCTGAAGCGCGGCGGCGGCTCGGTGAAATGCTGGTTCGCCTCGACCCGGTCCTTGGCCAGGGTTTCGCCCGCCGCCATGGCGGGCAACTTGCCCTCCTGGTCCTCGTCGTCGTCGTCGACCCCGTAGAGCGTCAGGAACCCGTCGAAACGGACCACCTGGCCGGTCGCCCGGAGATCGAGCCGCCGTGACCCAACCTCGGCCATGATGTCGACCGTGGTACGCTCGAGCTCGGCCGATTCCATCTGGCTCGCGATCGTGCGCTTCCAGATCAGCTCGTAGAGGCGCAACTGCTCGGCATCGAGATAGGAGGCGACGTCGCGCGGCAGGCGCGACAGGTCGGTCGGCCGGATGGCCTCGTGGGCCTCCTGGGCGTTCTTGGCCTTCACCGTATATTTGCGTGGTGCACCCGGCAGATAGCGTCCGCCGAACTGCGCCTCGATCACCCGACGGGTGCCGGTGACGGCTTCGGGCGCCATGTCGACGCCGTCGGTCCGCATGTAGGTGATGAGGCCGGTCGTCTCGCCGTGGATCGCCACGCCTTCGTAAAGCTTCTGCGCCACCTGCATGGTGCGGGCCGGCGACAGGCCGAGCTTGCGCGAGGCGTCCTGCTGCAGGGTCGAGGTGCGGAAAGGCGGGAACGGATGGCGCTTGACGGGCTTGGCCTCGACGCTGGCGACTGAAAATCGTGCCGCGTCGAGAGCCGCCCGGAACGCCTGGGCCTCCTCTCCGACCCCGATGTCGAGGCGGGTGATCTTCTTGCCGTCCGCGCCGACGAGCCGCGCCTCGAAGGGCAGCTTCGCGGCCGTGCGGAGATGCGCCACCAGCGACCAGTACTCGCGCGCCTTGAACTCCTCGATCTCGCGTTCGCGGGCACAGACGAGACGCAGGGCCACGGATTGCACCCGGCCCGCCGAGCGGGCACCCGGGAGTTTGCGCCACAGCACCGGCGACAGGTTGAAGCCCACGAGGTAGTCGAGCGCCCGCCGCGCCAGGTAGGCGTCGACCAAAGGCTGGTCGATGTCGCGCGGGTTGTTCATCGCGTCGCGGACCGCCGTCTTCGTGATGGCGTTGAACACGACGCGTTCGACCTTCTTGTCCTTCAGCACCTTGCGGGCGCGCAGCACCTCGAGGACATGCCAGGAGATCGCTTCGCCCTCGCGGTCCGGATCCGTCGCCAGGATGACCTTGTCGGACGCCCTGACGGCACGGACAATCTCGGAAAGGCGCTTGGCGGCCTTGTCGTCGACTTCCCATTGCATGGCGAAGTCCTGCTCGGGATCAACCGAACCATCCTTGGCCGGCAGGTCGCGCACATGCCCGAAGGACGCCAGCACCTCGTAATCGCTTCCGAGGTAACCGTTGATGGTCTTCGCTTTCGCCGGAGACTCGACGATGACGACATTCATGAATGCAAGGTCCTTCGACGCCTGATCCGGGTCAGCCCGGGTCGCGGCGAGGGGAAAATGGGGGACGGACTCGACCAAGTCAAACCTGGGCGAGCGAGCGCCGCCGATTCGGACGATCCCTGCGGAACGTGATCAGCGCTCGTCATCGGCGGCACGCGATGCGAGATCCATCATGATGGGGCGCGGAACGGAGCGCGCGAGCCGGCTGCGCTTCTGAAGCCAAAACGTCATGGGTGCTTCGACCCAACGATGCAGAAAGAGCGCCGCGGCGACCGCCGCGACACAACCGAGCGTAAGTTCGGCTCCCAGCGGCGCAGTCGCAGGCACGACGGCCAACCAGGCATTGCGGAGAACACGGATCACGAAAGGATGGAAGAGGTAGAGACTGTAGGACGCGTCGCCGATCGCCGCCAGGGCCAAGGTCCCGCGCGTCACGGGCCAGACCGGGCCGAGGACACAGGCGGCCACGATGAGGGCAGCCGGAACACCTTGGTCGATCCAGGTCTGCACGCCGCCGCACGCCGCGCAGACGGGGCCGAACGCGATGGCCGAAACGATGCCGAGCGTCGCGACCGCGACCGCGACCCGGTACCCCAGACTGGCGCCGGCCTCCTGGATGAGACCGATCGCGAGACCCAACAGGAACTCGAGCAGCAGCGTATCGGTCCAGACCCCGAGAGCCGCGGTGGCGGGATGCGCGAACTGGCCGATCAGGACCAGCCCGATCATGACCGTCGCAAGCCCCGCGAGGCCTACCCGACGGGGAAGAAGCATCGATACCGCGAAAAGAACGTAGAAGAACATTTCGTAATCGAGCGTCCATCCCTGGCCGAGAACCGGGCGCAACTCTCCGCCGTCTCTCAGGACGGGCACGAAGAAGTAGCTTCCCATCGCCACAGCCAAGCCGCCGATCGGCATGTTGAGGAGTTCGGGGGCCAGAGCGGCTCCTAACAGGACCAGGCTGGTCATCAGCCAGTAGAGGGGTACGACCCTGATGATCCGCCGCGTCAGGAAGACGAGGCCTCCCTTGGCCGAACCGTAGCCGCGGGCGGTGCGGACCATGATGAAACCGGAGATCACGAAGAAGAGGTGGATGCCGAACCCCCAATCGAAGAAGCGATCGAGTCCGAATGCAGCACGCGCCGTGCGGTCGGCAATCGTATCGGCGTCGTAGCCTGCGTGGTGGATCAACACGAGCAGGGCCGCCACGGCGCGCAGAACCTGAAGGGACAGGAGCGGTGGCGTCTCGGCCGATGCGGGATCGAGGCGAACTGGAGGCATCGGTTCCGTATGGCAGGTCGGGCGGGCTATCGGGCGAGGCTTCCGTCTTCTACCGGGAGGAGTGCGGAGCGATCCCGGCGAGGGTCGTGCACCTTAAGATATCAGCGAGGGAAGGTGCCTTGCGATGTCGTGGGATCGACCTGGCGCGAGGTCGTCCGCGTTGCCGTATACCGGAAGGGACCATAAGATCCAGCAGTTGCGGCGCCAGGATGGATCATGAACGAGCCCGGTCTCCATGAACTCGCGGGGTTGATCCTGGGGTACGGTTGCGGCTCTATTCCGTTCGGACTCATCCTCACACGGCTGGCCGGAACAGCCGATCTCAGGACGATCGGTTCCGGCAACATCGGCGCGACCAACGTCCTTCGGACCGGCCGCAAAGACCTCGCGGCCATCACGCTGCTCCTCGACGGCCTGAAGGGCACGACGGCCGTTCTGATGGCCCGCTACTGGTTCGGGGATGCCGCAGCGGTCTTTGCGGCGACCGGCGCCTTCTTCGGCCACCTGTACCCGATCTGGCTCGGGTTCCGCGGCGGCAAGGGAGTAGCGACATACCTCGGCTGCCTGTTCGGCCTGTGGTGGCCGGCCGGACTCGCCTTCGCGGCGCTTTGGCTGGCCGTGGCTTCGGTGACGCGGTTCTCATCGGCTGCGGCTCTCATCGCGTCCTTCGTAGCGCCGCCTCTGTTCTTTCTGACCGGCCAGATCACGGACGGCACTGCATTGGCGATCCTCGCCGCCGTCTTGTGGTGGAAGCATCGGGCCAACCTCAGCCGTCTCCTGGCCGGGACCGAAAGCCGGATCGGACAAAAGGCGTGACGGTGCCGCCGCAGGACCTCGACGAAGCCGAAAAGCTGGAGTGGCTCCGCCTGATTCGAAGCGAGAACGTCGGGCCGCGCACCTTCAAGACCTTGCTCGACCGTTACGCGACGGCCGCCGACGCTCTGAAGGCCCTTCCTCGTCTGGTGAAGAAGGGGACGTCTCGCGACATCAAGATCTGCTCCAAGGCGGATGCGGAAGCCGAATGGGCCCGTGC
>CAXTME010000186.1:3889-5223 GCA_964245215.1 uncultured Lichenihabitans sp. | reverse complement strand
CCGAAGTCGCTCTCCATGCCCCAGGCGGCGAGGCAGATCTCGCCCGGCACGCCGAACCGACCCTCGATTGCGGACAGTTCGGCCTGGTACTGCGCGGCGAGCGCGCGACCCTTGGCGATGCGTCCGCCCGACACCGCCTCGCGGTAATAGGTCTGCAGCGGCTTCTCGAACTCCGGCTGACCGCCCGACGAGCGCGGCACGCCTGGGTCCGGCGTCAGGTCGGCAATCGCGGCCTCGAAGGTCTCGCGGCGCACCCCCGCCTCCTTGGCGGCGGGCCAGAGGGTCTCCAGAAACTCCAGGAACGGGGGCTCGGCCCGCGCGCGCGACACGGCGAGACTTCCCAGAAGGGCCAGGGCCAGGCGACGCGTGACGGTCGGCCCAAGAGAAACGGCAGGGTTCAGCATCTGGCGATACATAGCGCGGTTTCGACGGAGGCTGGGATCGGGCCGGTGTCCCGCCAGAAAAGCCGCACCACGAACGCCAAAATTGCGTCAGGATGCGTCATGCGTCAGCCGCCCAAATCACTACCCAGCGGGCTAGTCGCGCTAAGCAGCTGATCTAGCGACGGGAAATTGCGTCCCTCGATTTTGTATGCAAAACCCCTTGCTACAGTCGACGCGCTCCGGGGCCGGTGCCGATCCCGGCCACGGCGAGCCGCTCCGCGTCAACCATCCCATCGAGATCGCGACCATCACCGCGGAATGCTGGAACGAACTCACGCACCCTGATGTTCAGGGCGCGACCTCGAAACCTATCGCTGACCCTGCCGGGCGGGCCCCTCCTTGTCTTTGGGCGGTGCGGCGGTAAATGTCATTCGACACACTTAACAAGGGCAACGCGGCCCCTGTGACTGGAGACTTGGGTGGCTGCGACGAGTTCGATCGATTTTCAGCCGATCTTCGATGCGACTCCGACCCCGCTCGTCTTGTTGACCCATGATCTCGTCATCGCCGACATGAACGTCGCATATACCGATGCGGTGGACCGCGGTCGCGACGCGTTGATCGGGCGAAACGTGTTCGATGCGTTTCCGGCCACGGGCGACACCGAGCGCAAGCTGAAGGCGTCGCTGACGCGCGTCTTGCGCACCGGACAGCCGGACTTCCTGCCCCTGATCCACTATCCCATTCCGATACCTGACGAGAGTGGGATCACCGATCGCTATTGGAGCGTGACGCATTCGCCGATCCTTTCGGGAGAGGGCGACGTCGCGTTCATCCTGCAGAACACGCAGGACGTCACCGAACTGCATCGGCTGAAGACTGAGCTCGGGGGGCGGAGCGACGGCGAAAGTGAAGACATCGGGCGTGGCGACATCGGACATGGCGACATCG
>CAXTME010000186.1:0-3789 GCA_964245215.1 uncultured Lichenihabitans sp. | reverse complement strand
TGGCGACATCGAGCATGGCGACACCGAAAATGGCGAACGCGGTCGCGGCAAGGCTGCCCTCGGCAGCTCGATCCTCGAGCGGGCCGAGCGGGTCCAGGCGCTCAACAAGACGCTGCTCGACGAGAGCACGCAGCTTCGCAACCTCTTCATGCGATCGCCCAGCTTCATGTGCGTGCTACGCGGTCCGGAACTACGCTTCGAGCTGGCGAACACCGCCTTCATGACGCTGGTCGGCCATCGCGACCTCGTCGGCCGCACCTTCAAGGAGGCGCTGCCCGAGACGGAGGAGCAAGGCTACCTTCAGCTTCTCGAAAAGGTCTACCGCTCCGGCGAGCCGTTCGTGGGGCGGCAGATGCGCGCCGAATTCGAGCGGACGCCGGGCGCCGGCCCCGAGGAAGTCTTCGTCAATTTCGTCTACCAGCCGATCTTCGGCGAGAATGGGCGTGTCGCCGGCATCTTCGTCGACGGCAGCGATGTCACCGATCACGTCCGTGCGGAGAAATCACAGGCCATGCTGGTCCGCGAACTCCATCATCGGGTTCGCAATACGCTGGCGACCGTGCAGGGCGTGATGAACTCCACGGCACGAACGGCGGAGACGATCGAGGACTACCAGTGGGCCTTCTCCGGCCGAATCTCCTCGCTCGCCCGCACCCATTCCCTCCTCACCGAGGAGATCCAGCAGTTCGTGTCCTTCCCTAACCTCCTGCGGCAGGAGGTCGGTGCCTATGCGGACGGCGCGAGCGAACGCGTGGTGCTGGAGGGACCCGACGTCGAGCTCCCTTCGCAGTTGGCCGTGCCGCTCGGCATGACGATCCACGAGCTGTCGACGAATGCCTACAGGCATGGCGCGCTCAGCACGCCCGAGGGTTGCGTTACCGTCACGTGGACGGTCGTCCCAGCGCGGGAAAAACGGATCCTGACCTGTCGTTGGGTCGAGTCCGGCGGTCCCGCCGTGACCCCGCCGGAGCGACATGGATTCGGCTCGATGATCCTGACGCGCGTGCTGTCGCAGCAGATCGGCGCCAAGGTCGACGCGATTTATAGCCCCGAAGGCTTCGAGCTTATGGCGGAAATCCCGTTGGATATCGAACGGGCGTGACCGCGACAATTCAGCTGAACTCCCCACCAACCGTCGCGTTGTCGCAGCGTCCGGCAAGCCCGACCCTTGCATAAGCGATCCTCACATCGCGCTGCGGCGGCTGGCTGAACGTGATCAGATAGGTCCAGACGTCCTACCGGAGGTTCTTCATGGCGACTGCCGCAGCCAGATCCACACCTGATGCGACGAGCGAGGGTGCGCATCTCGACGAGCTTGCGATCAACACGATCCGCACGCTGGCGATGGATGCGGTCCAGAAGGCCAAGAGCGGCCATCCCGGCACGCCGATGGCGCTCGCTCCCGTCGCCTACACGCTGTGGAACAAGGTGCTGCGCTATGACCCGGCCGACCCGGCATGGCCGAACCGCGACCGCTTTGTTCTGTCGGTCGGCCACGCGTCGATGCTTCTTTATTCGCTGATCTGCCTGGCCGGCATCAAGGCGAAGCCCGGCTCGAACGAACCGTCGCTGACGGTCGACGATCTCAAGCATTTCCGTCAGATCGACTCGAAGACGCCGGGTCATCCGGAGTATGGCTTCACCACCGGTGTCGAGACGACGACCGGGCCGCTCGGCCAGGGCTGCGGCAACTCCGTCGGCATGGCGATGGCGTCCCGCTGGATGGGAGCGCGCTACAACAAGACCGCGACGATCTTCGATTACAACGTCTACAATTTCTGCAGCGACGGCGACCTGATGGAAGGCGTGGCGTCCGAGGCCGCCTCGCTCGCCGGTCACCTCGGTCTGTCGAACCTCTGCTGGATCTACGACGACAACAAGATCACCATCGAGGGCGACACGCCGCTCGCCTTCAGCGAGGACGTCGGCAGGCGCTTCCAATCCTACCAGTGGAACGTGCTGCATCTCGCCGACGCGAACGACACCGAGGGATTCCTCAACGCGCTCGAGGCGTTCCTCACCGAGACCAAGCGGCCGACGATCATCATCGTCCACTCGATCATCGGCTACGGCTTCCCGACCAAGGCCGGCACGCACAAGGCGCACTCGGACGCGCCTGGCGAGGACGAGATCAAAGGCGCGAAGAAGGCCTATGGCTGGCCGGAGGATGCGCAATTCCTGGTGCCCGAAGGGGTGCGCGAGCACTTCGACGACGGCATCGGCAAGCGTGGCGCGGCGCTCAACGAACGTTGGAAGCACAGCTATGCCGACTTTCGCGCGGCGCACGGCGATCTGGCCACCGAGGTCGAACACATCATCGCCAAGACGATGCCCGACGGATGGGAGAAAGCCCTGCCGGAGTTCCCGGCCGACGCGAAGGGCATGGCCTCGCGTGAATCCTCGGGCAAGGTGATCAACGCGATCGCCAAGGTCTGCCCCTGGTTCATCGGCGGCTCGGCCGATCTCGCGCCTTCGACCAAGACCAATATCGACGGCGCCGAATCGCTCGAGGCCGAGACGCCCGGCGGTCGCAACATGCATTTCGGCATCCGCGAGCACGGCATGGGCTCGATCTGCAACGGCATGGCGCTGTCAGGCTTGCGTGCGTTCGGTTCGACCTTCCTCGTGTTCTCGGACTACATGCGGCCGCCGATCCGGCTCTCGGCGCTGATGGAACTGCACAACTTCACGGTATTCACCCACGATTCGATCGGCGTCGGCGAGGACGGCCCGACCCATCAGCCGATCGAGCAGGTGCCGAGCCTGCGCATGATCCCGGGTCTCTTCACGTTCCGGCCCGGCGACGCGAACGAGGTGGTCGAGACCTATCGGGTCGTCATGACCCTGAAGCACAATCCGTCCGTGCTCGTGTTCAGCCGCCAGGCGATGCCGACGATCGATCGGACGAAATACGCGCCGGCTTCGGGCGTCGCGAAGGGCGCCTACATCCTCGCGGATGCCGACGACGGCAAGCCGCAGGTGATCTTGATGGGCACCGGAACAGAGCTCACCCTGTGCGTCGGCGCCTACGAGGCCTTGAAGGCCGAAGGCATCGGCGCCCGCGTCGTGTCGATGCCCTGCATTGAGCTGTTTCACCGCCAGGACGAGGCTTACCGAAACAGCGTGTTGCCGCCGGAGATCAAGGCGCGTGTGTCGGTCGAGCAGGCCGCGGTCATGGGCTGGGACAAATATGTCGGCACGACCGGCGAGATCATCGGCATGCACACGTTCGGCTCTTCGGCGCCGCTCCCCGACCTCTTGAAGAAGTTCGGCTTCACGCCGGACAAGGTCCTCGAGGCGGCCAAGAATCAGATCGCGATCAACAAGGCCTGACAGCCCTAACGGTTAAGCGCCGCGCGCGCGAAGGAGACGGATATGCAGCTTGGCATCATCGGCTTGGGCAAGATGGGCGCGAACATCGCCCGACGTCTTACGAAGCACGGCCATGAGATGGTCGTCTACGATCTCGACAAGAAGGTCGTCGACACGCTGGTCGGCGAGGGCATGACATCCGCCTCTAGCCTGGAGGACATGATCTCCAAGCTCGAGGCACCACGCTCGATCTGGGTGATGCTGCCGTCGGGCAAGATCACCGAGGACACGATCCTCGATCTCGCCAACCACATGGAAAAGGGCGACACCGTCATCGACGGTGGGAACTCGTTCTACAAAGACGACATCCGCCGCGCGAAGGAGCTGCAAAAGAAGGAGCTGCACTACATCGATGTCGGCACGTCCGGCGGCGTATGGGGCCTCGAGCGCGGCTATTGCATGATGATCGGCGGCGAC
>CAXTME010000185.1:0-5259 GCA_964245215.1 uncultured Lichenihabitans sp. | reverse complement strand
TTCACAAGTCTGCTTACACTGGGAATTCACAGCAGCATTGATTTTGCTTTGAAAAAGCCAAATCAATCGTGGCTTTCGCCACGCAGGGCTGCTTAGGCTCGTGCCAGGATGCGCGACAGTGGGGGGAACGAATGACGACACGCCTCAACCTGGCGGTTCGCGGCCTGTTCGCGACGCCTGTCGCGGCCCTCGAAGTGCCGGGCGCCGAACCGATCAACGGCATTCTGAAGAGCCTGATCCTCGAGCGGCGGGAGCAGAACCCGTCGGTCCAGGCTTCGAACGCCGGCGGCTGGCACTCGGATCGCGACATCCTCGACTGGGGTGGAGCGGACGTGCGCAAGATCCTCGACCTCGCGACCGGAATGGCCGGACAGCTCACGGCCGACCGGCAGGGGCAGTCGATCCGGCCCGCCTGGAAGATCAAGGCCTGGGCTAACGTCAATACGGCCGGCCATGCGAATGTGGCGCATTACCACGCCGGCGCCTTCTGGTCGGGGACCTATTACGTCGACGATGGCGGCTGCTCGACCGATCACAGCCTCGGGGGCGAGTTCGAGATGCTGGATCCGCGCGGCCCGGCGCCCGCCATGTATGCGCCCGCCCTCAAGTTCGCCGGGGAAGACGGGGCGTCAGTGGGCGGCGCCGAGATCATCCGGCCGAAGCCCGGCCTGCTGTTCCTGTTCCCGTCCTGGCTGATGCATCAGGTCCGCCCCTACCGCGGCACCGGCATCCGCATCTCGATCGCGTTCAACCTGAGCCTTTAAGATGACGATGCTGAACCCATGACCCTCACCCTGGGCAAGACGCCGTCGCGCCGGCAGATGGAGATCGTCGACTGGCTGCGGGAGAAGGGTCGCGTCACGGTCGAAGACCTCGCGACGCACTTCACCGTCACGCCCCAGACCATCCGGCGGGATCTCAACGACCTCAGCGACGCCCAGATGGTGGTGAGGGTGCACGGCGGCGCCATGGTGTCGTCCGGCGTCGTCAACCTCGCCTACGACGCCCGCAAGATGCTGGCGGGCCCCCACAAGAAGCTGATCGGGGAAGCCGCGGCCCGGGTCGTTCCCGACCACTCCTCGGTCTTCATCAACATCGGCACCACCACCGAAGAGGTGGCGCGCGCTTTGGGCGGCCATTCCGGCCTGCTCGTCATCACCAACAACCTGCACGTGGCGACAGAACTCTACCGCAACACCGCGATCGAGGTCTTCCTGCTCGGCGGCACGGTACGGCAGAGCGACGGCGGCATCGTCGGGTCTCACGCGGTCAGCCTCATCGGACAGTTTCGCGTCGACCTCGCCATCATCGGCACTTCGGCCATCGATGCCGACGGGACGCTGCTCGACTTCGATATCCGGGAAGTCCAGGCCTCCCGGGCCATCATCGAGCATGCGCGCAGGGTCGTTCTCGTCACCGACAGCAGCAAGTTCGCGCGCTCGGCGCCGGTCCAGGTCGCTCACCTTCGCGAGGTCGACATCCTGGTGACGGACCGCCTGCCGTCGACCGCCATCGCGGACCTCTGCCGCAGCCATGCCGTCGAGGTGATCGAGGCGGGCGGACCCATCGAGGCCGATATCGACGATCTGGGCTGAGCGCTGTCTTTCGTTACGATGCTCGTTTTATTCGCTTGCGGCATCGCTAGCTTTCGACATACGTTCAACGATAGAATATCCGCAGGCGCCCTCAGAGCGCCGCTCGAGGGGGGCAAGGAATGATGCGCGGGTCTTGCGCGACGCAGCGGCCGGTAGAAGGTCCGACCGCCCGAGTGCGACCCGCTTCGCGGGGGTTGCAGGCGTGAGCTTCGTCCTCGACAAGATCAGCTACAAGGTCGGCGAAGAAGTCTACATCCACGAGGTGTCGATGAGCCTCGAGCCCGGCACCATGAACGTGCTGCTCGGCCCCACCCTGTCTGGCAAGACGACGCTGATGCGGCTGATGGCGGGGCTCGACCGGCCGACGACGGGGCGGCTCGTCGAGGCGGGACAGGACGTGACGGGTCTCGCGGTCCGCAAGCGCTCGGTCGCGATGGTGTACCAGCAGTTCGTCAACTACCCGACACTTTCGGTCTACGAGAACATCGCTTCGCCGCTCCGCGTGGAGGGTCTGGCGAAGGCCGAGGTCGAGGCACGCGTCTCCCGGGCCGCGAAACTGCTCCGCCTGGAGCCCATGCTGGGCCGCACGCCCTCGCAGCTCTCGGGCGGGCAGCAGCAACGGACCGCCATCGCCCGCGCCCTCGTCAAACAGGCCCGGCTCGTGCTGCTCGACGAGCCGCTGGCCAACCTCGACTACAAGCTGCGCGAGGAATTGCGCGAGGAGCTGCCCCGCATCTTCGCCGAGACCGGCGCCATCCTGGTTTATGCGACGACGGAGCCCAGCGAGGCGCTGCTGTTGCGCGGCCGGACCGCGACGCTGTCGCAGGGCCGCGTCACGCAGGTGGGCCCCACGGCCGACCTCTATCGGCAACCCTCCAACCTCGATGCCGCGCGGGTGTTTTCGGATCCGCCGCTCAACGAACTCGCGGCCGAGAAGGCCGGCTCCTCGGTGGTCCTGGGCAACGGTCGCCGCCTTGCGGCGGAGAGCATGCTGCCGGGCCTGCCCGACGGCGCCTACCGCATCGGTTTCCGCTCCGACGCCGTCTCGGTCGGCGGCGCCGAACATGGGCTCCCGACGTTTCCGGGCATCGTCGCGGTGACCGAAATCAATGGATCGGAGAGTTTCGTGCACGTCGACACCGGCCTCGGCACCTGGGTGTGTCTCGTCGAGGGGATCCACGATTGGGAGCCGGGCCGGCCGGTGGACGTCCAGCTCGATCTCCGGCACGCCTTCGTGTTTTCGACGTCCGGCGAGCGGATCCAGCCCGCGCTCCGCATGCCCGGCATCGGCCGGGCCGCGACGGCCTGAGGGGCGACGCGATGGCCCGTATCACCCTCGACGGCATCGGCCATGCTTATGGCGCCGGCAAACCGAAGGACGACAGTGGCTACGCCCTGAAGCCGCTGCATCACGTCTGGGAAGCCGGCAAGGCCTATGCGCTGCTAGGCCCGTCCGGATGCGGCAAGACCACCCTGCTCAACGTGATTTCGGGTCTGGTGATCCCGTCCGAGGGTCGCCTGCTGTTCGACGAGCGCGACGTCACCCGATTGCCGACCGAACAGCGCAACATCGCGCAGGTTTTCCAGTTCCCCGTCATCTACGACACCATGACGGTGGCCGAAAACCTCGCCTTTCCCTTGAAGAACCGGGGGATGCCGAAAGCCCGGATCGATGCCCGCGTGGCCGAGATCGCCGCGATGCTCGATCTCACGCCGGACCTCGGGCGCCGTGCCCGCGGCCTGACGGCCGATGCCAAGCAGAAGATCTCGCTCGGCCGCGGCCTCGTGCGCTCCGACGTCTCGGCCGTGCTCTTCGACGAGCCGCTGACCGTCATCGACCCGGCCCTGAAGTGGGAGTTGCGGTCGAAGTTGAAGGCCGTCCATCGCGCCCTCGACCTTCTGATGATCTACGTCACGCACGACCAGGTCGAGGCGCTGACCTTCGCCGATAAGGTCGTGGTCATGAACGATGGCCGCGCCGTGCAGATCGGCACGCCGGCAGAACTCTTCGAGACGCCCGAGCACACTTTCGTCGGCTATTTCATCGGCTCGCCGGGCATGAACCTGCTCGACGGCACGGTGCACGGCACCCGCATGCGGGTCGGCGACCATGAGATCGCGCTCGGGGCCGCCTATCCGGGCCTCGCGAACGGAAGCAGCGTGAAACTCGGCATCCGCCCCGACTATGCGTCGCTCGTTCCCGCCCCGCTCCCGGGCGCCGGTCCCACGCTGCCCGTACAGGTGCGCCGGATCGACGATCTCGGCCGCAAGCGCCTCGCCCATGTCAGCCTCGGCAGCCAGAACCTCGTCGCCATGGTTCCCCCCGACATGAGTATCGAAGGCAGCGAAGCGCAGTTGCGCCTCGATCCCCAACGCATCCACATCTACGTGGACGAGAAGCGGGTTCCGGGGATGGCTCTGGGTCAGAGCAGGGCCGCGAGCCTCGTCGAAGGGAGAGCCTCATGATCGACACGAGGGTCTGGACCAACCGAGCCTGGCTGTTCGTGCTGCCGGTGTTGTTCTTCGTACTGTTCTCGTCGCTGCTGCCGATGATGACGGTGGTGAACTACTCCTTTCAGGACTCGATGGGGCAGAACAACTTCTTCTGGAACGGCGTCGGCTGGTTCCAGAACCTCCTCGATCCGACGACCGAGGTGGGCCAGCGGTTCCAGGGCGCCTTGCTCCGCAACCTGGGCTTCTCGGCGATCGTGCTGGCGATCGAGGTCCCGCTCGGGATCGGGGTCTCGCTGTGCATCCCGAAATCGGGCTGGAAGGTCGGTGCCACGCTCGTGGTGATCGCCCTGCCTCTCCTCATTCCCTACAACGTCGTGGGCGTGATCTGGCAGTTGTTCAGCCGCACCGACATCGGGCTGCTGGGCGTCGGACTGAACGCGCTCGGCATCCCCTTCAACGTCACTCAGAGCGCCGGCTCGGCCTGGTTCGTCATCGTGGTCATGGACGTCTGGCATTGGACGTCGATGCTGGCGCTGCTTTGCTATGCAGGGCTGAAGGCCATCCCCGACGCCTATTATCAGGCGGCGCGCATCGACGGGGCCAACCGTTGGAGCGTGTTCCGCAACATCGAGCTGCCGAAGCTGCGCAAGGTGCTGGTGATCGGCATGCTGCTGCGTTTCATGGGCAGCTTCATGATCTATACCGAGCCTTTCACGGTCACGGGCGGTGGCCCGGGCGAAGCCACGAGTTTCCTCTCGATCGACCTCGTGAAGATGGCGCTGGGTCAGGTCGACCTCGGCAATGCGGCCGCCTATTCGCTGGTCTACAACCTCATCACGCTGACGGTCTGCTGGGTGTTCTTCACCTACACGACCCATGCTGATCAACGAAAGGACGCCTGATGAGCTCGTCCGCCCTCAGCGCTCCGCTCACGGCCGCTCCGGCCACGACGGCGCCGCTCGCGCGCCCGTCGCTCGGCCGCCCTATCGGCATGACGCTTTATATCCTGTTCCTGTTCGTGCCGATCTACTGGCTCTTGAACATCAGCTTAAAGACCAACGGCGATATCCTGGGTGCCCTCAGCCTGTGGCCACAGCATCCAACGCTCGACAACTACCGTAGAATCTTCGTCGATGCGGAATGGCACGCGAGTTTCGTCAATTCGATCCTCTACGTAGGGATCAATACCGTCATCTCGGTGACGGTGGCG
>CAXTME010000184.1:0-5319 GCA_964245215.1 uncultured Lichenihabitans sp. | reverse complement strand
GAGAAATGTCGATCCCCGCAAACACCGCACAAATGGCAGCGCCGCCGTCGATGACCGGGATATAAGGGATCAGGTCCGGCCGCGTCAATGCCCGTTTCGCAAAAACTTCATGCACCGAGACGCAGCACCGGCCTGGATCCTCGAACACGGCGGCGCCCCCACCCGCTTTCTCGCGAAGTGGCGCCGCCAAAGCGTGCGCCGAACAAAACGCCGGTCAGAAGCCGCTCGCGCCGCATTCATCAGTTGAGGAAGCAGCGATGGCCGTAGGGGCCAGGATGCGTTCCGACCGGACACAGGCGCGGCGCCGCGCAGCCTCCGAGCGAGACGCAGGTCAGGGTCAGCGCCACCAGAGCAACACAGAATTTCATCGAAGCCTCACGCGGACAGGTCAAAAGCGTCCCGAGACGTCAATGGCATCGAAAGCATAACGAAAGCGAAATCCCTTTCCCTCGACCTGTCCCGGAATGAGTCCGTCTCAGGCCCGCATCTCGATCCCTCGGGGATCGTGAGCCGCGCCGTCGAGACGTGTCGCCGGCCTGCGCTCGCCGATGAGTTCGATTTCAAAGCCCGACAGCGCCTTGGCCAGGTGCTTCGGCACGTAGGCCAATGCCAGCGATCGGCCGACGCCGTGGCCGTAGCCGCCCGACGTCACCCACCCCACGACCTTGCCGTCGTGCCAGACGGGTTCGTCGCCGATGGCATCCGCGTCTCCGGCCTCGACCGCGAAGGTGACGAGCCGCAGAGGACCACCGCCGTCGGCCTTTGCCCTTTCGGCCGCGGCACGGCCGACGAAGTCGCCCTTTCCCCAATCGATGAATCGGCCGAGGCCCGCCTCTTCCGGACCATAGATCGGGCGGAACTCGCGGGCCCAGGTGCCGAAACTCTTCTCGAGGCGCAAGGCATTCAAGGCGCGACCGCCCACGAGCCTCAGCCCCGACGGCGCTCCTGCCCCGGTCAGAGCCGCGTAGAGAGCGCGCTGACTGTCGGCCTTGCACCAGATCTCGTAGCCGAGGCCGCCCGTGAAGCTGACGCGGCCGACGAAGGCCGGCACCATGCCGACCGCCATGGGCTTGAAGCTCATGAAAGGGAAGGTTTCGGTGGACAGGTCCTCCATCACGAGACCCTGCAGCAGCGCGCGGCTCTGCGGCCCCGCAATCGAGAAACCGACGTATTCGGACGCGCAGGGGCGCACCACGACACCACCGCCGGCAGGCCTGTGCCGGTCGAACCAGCGCATGTAATAGGTTTCGGCCGCCAGCGTGCCGACCAGGAAGAAGCGGTCTTCGCCCAACCGCGCGACCGTGAAATCGCCGATCAGCTTGCCGCTCTCGTTCAACATGGGCGAGAGCACCATGCGGCCCTGCGCGGGCAGCCGGTTCGCCATGACGCGCGACAGAAAGGCGGCCGCTTTCGGGCCCGTGACCTCGAACTTACCGTAGTTGGAGATCTCGATCAGCCCCACGCCTTGGCGCACCGCGCGGCACTCGGCACCGACGTGATGGTGCGCCTCGGAGCGGCGAAAGGTGACCTGCTCTTCGGGTTTCGTCCCTCTCGGAGCGAACCAGAGCGGATGTTCGAGGCCGCAATTATCGCCGAAGAAGGCCCCCTCGGCTTTCAGCGTGTCGTAGACAGGCGTCGTCCGCAACGGCCGCGCGGCCGCGAGTTCCTCGTTGGGGAAACGGATGCGGAAGCGCCGGCCATAGTTCTCGCGCACCTTGGCGTTGGTATAGGCCATGGTGGTCCAATCACCGTAGCGCGACACGTCCATGCCCCAGACGTCGAAGCCGGGGTCGCCGTCGACCATCCAGTTGGCGAGCGTCAGTCCGACGCCGCCGCCCTGGCTGAACCCCGCCATCACGGCGCAGGCCACCCAATAGTTCCTGAGCCCCCGGACCGGCCCGATCAGCGGGTTGCCGTCGGGCGAGAAGGTGAACGGGCCGTTGACCACTTTCTTGAGCCCGGCTTTGCCGATCGCCGGGAAGTGCTCGAACCCGACCTCGAGGCTCGCGGAAATGCGGTCGAGGTCGTCGGGCAGCAGGTTCTGGCCGAAATCCCACGGGGTCTCGCGCGGCGACCAGGGTTTGCCGTTCTGCTCGTAAGTCCCCATCAGCATGCCGCCCCGCTCCTGGCGCATGTAGATCTCGCCCTCGAAGTCGATGCAGTGGATCTGTTCCTTCTGCCCGACGAGTTCGGGCATGTCCTCGGTGATCAGGTAGTGATGCTCCATGGCGAGGACCGGGAGCTCCAGGCCCACCATGCGGCCCACCTCGCGCGCCCAGAGGCCGCCGGCATTCACGACGTGCTCGGCCCGGACGTTGCCCTTTTCCGTGATGACATCCCAGGTGCCGTCGGGCCGCGGCTGCAGGTCGGTGACCCGGCACTGCCGCTCGATCGTAGCGCCCTTGATCTGGGCCGATTTGGCATAGGCGTGGGTGACCCCGTAGGGGTCGACATGGCCCTCGATGGGGTCGTAGAGGCCGCCGACGAAGTGCTTCTCGTCCATCAAGGGGAAGAGCGCCTTGGCCTCGCGGGTCGAGACGAGTTCGAGGTCCATGCCGAGGTAGCGGCCCCGCGCCTTGGCCATCTTCAGCCAATCGAGCCGCTCCGGCGTGCCGGCCAGCATCACGCCGCCCGTGAGATGCACGCCGCAGCTCTGGCCGGACAGGGCCTCGATCTCCTTGTAGAGCTCGATCGTATATTGCTGCAGCTTTGCGACATTGGGGTCGCCGTTGACGGTATGCATGCCGCCGGCGGCGTGCCAGGTGGAGCCCGCCGTGAGCTCGGCCCGCTCGAGCAGCAGGACGTCGGACCAGCCCGCCTTGGTGAGGTGGTAGAGCACGCTCGCGCCGACGACACCGCCGCCGATGACGACCACTTTCGCGTGGGTTTTCATGAAAAAGACCTCTGGTCAGGAGTGCGGGCCGGTCGGGCGAGCGTCGGCGTTCACGCCGTCGCCTTCGCCAAAGTTCGTGAAACCCACTCGTCGGGCGTGACGCCGGAACGGCGAGCTGCCGTCACCACGGCGCGATGCAGGGCCGGATCGACCTTGACGAACAGCTGCCCGGAAAAAGGCTGTTCGGGCTCCTCGCCACGGGTTCTGCAAAAGTCGAGATAGTCTGCAACACTATCCGTAAAAGCTTGCCGAAGCTCCTCGACCGAGCGCCCTTGGAACGTAATCACATCCGTGAGGTTGATGACCTCGCCGTGGAGTAAGGCGGCAGCATCGTCGAACTCGACCATGGCTTCATAGGCATCAAGACGCATCGTCGTCATGGCAACACTCCCGCCGCGGTCAGAAACCGCCTGACCGACTTCAGCGCACCCTTGTCGGTCTCTTTAGCGCGAACCCCACGCAGGGCAACTCGAACCCGAGAGCCCCGGCCCTCATCAAGCTCTGCACCACACGCCTTCAACAATGCTTCGACGTCGGCCCAGATCACGCTCGAACGTAGGGGATCGCTGAAGTTACTGTCCAGGGTGGCGCGATGTCGGCCGCTGAGTCTCGTCACAGCGGAGCCTCCGAGGCGGGGTTTTCCGTCATGGCGCCTCCACGACGAGAGGGAGGTCGCCGGCCGGCTCGCCCACGACCTCGGCGAAGCGGCGGATCAGCCAGGAGCGGAACAGGGCCACGGCCTCGTCGAGGTCTTCGGGAGCCGTCACGAGGTAATAGCCGTAGCCCGAGGCGAGCCGCGTCTCGAACGGGCTGACGAGGCGGCCGGCCGCGAGGTCGTCGCGGAACAGCATGGGGTCGACGAGCGCCAAGCCATCCCCGGACAAGGCGTATTGCACGGCGAGTTGTGCCGTGTCGAACACGATCCCGCGGTCGACAGCGAGGTCGGGCCGACCCATGGCGCGGGCCATCAGCTGCCACATGTGCTGGTGCGGCCGTCCGCCGATCCTCACGTGCAGCAGGTCGTGCCGGGCCACCAGCTCCGGCAGGTCCGGCCGGCCCGGACCGCCGGCCAGAGCCCCCGGAGCGCAGAGCACGGCCAAGCGTTCCATCCACAAGAGATCGTTGATGGCGTCCGTGACGCGCGGCTCGGAATAGCTGATCGCGATGGCGGATTCGCCGTCGGGCTCGCCGGAGGGGCGCGACGCGATCTCGATCGTCAGCTCCGCATGTTCGGCCCGGAAATCCCGCAGGATCGGGATCGCCAGCTGGAACGCGAAGGTGGGCGGCAAGGCCACGCGAAGGATGCGTTTCGGCGTCCCCCGCTCCTTGATGATATCTCCGAGCGCCTGATCGATCCGGTCGAAGCTGCGGGTCACGACCGGCAGGAGATGACGGCCGGCCTCGGTCAGCACAAGCTGCTGTGGTCGGCGCTCGAAGAGCGGGGTGCCGAGGAACTTCTCCAGCACGATGACGTGGCGGCTGACCGCGCTCTGGGCCACGGTGAGGCTCGCGGCCGCGGCCGTGAAGCTCCCGTACTGGCCGGCCGCCTCGAAAGCCCGCAGCGCATTCAACGGCAGCCACTGCCGGTCCATCGTATGCACGCTACCGGGGCGGGCCTTCATGGCGGCTCAGCCGATCCTGGTACGGCCGAGGACATCCTCGGCGAGGTCGAAGCCGAGTCCGGGGCGGTCGCCGAGCACGATCGCGCCCTCGTGGTCCACCTGCAGCGGCTCGGCCATGGCGAAGTCGCGGCGGTCGAGGCTCCACTCGGGCGGATCGAAGGGGAATTCGAGGAAGGGCGCGTCGGCGACCCCGGCCACGAGGTGGGCATTGGCCAGGACCCCGATGCCGTTGGTCCAGGTGTGCGGCGTGAAGACGAGATTGTGGGCCTCGGCCATGGCGGCGACGCGGCGCAGGCCCGTGATGCCGCCGACCAGTGCCGCATCCGGCTGCAGCACGTCGAGGCAGCCCTGCGTGATGAGATCCCGGAACTCGTAGAGTTCACGGGTCATCTCGCCGCCCGCGATGCGGATATCGACGGTGTCGCGCAGCCGCCGCATGCCCTCGCGGTCGCCGCGATGCAACGGCTCCTCCATCCAATAGACGCCGATCTTCTCGAGTTCGCGCGCCACCTGGACCGCATCCTTGAGGCTCCAGGACGGGTAGGCGTCCCAGGACATGCGCCAGCCCTGATTGCAATCGACCATGAGGTCGAGCCGATCCCCGACCCGGGCCCGCACGGCTTCGAGCGCCGCCACGTCCTTGCGCCAGTTGCCGCGGTGGAAGCGGATCTTCAGGGCCGGAAAACCGAGACCCACGTAGCGCTCGGCCGCGTCGGCGAGTTCGGCCGGAGCCCGCAGCGTGCCCGACGAGGCATAGGCCTTGACCGTGCCGTTGAGCCCGCCGAGGAGCCGCCACACCGGTTG
>CAXTME010000183.1:0-5436 GCA_964245215.1 uncultured Lichenihabitans sp. | reverse complement strand
ATGAATTGCATGGTGGTGACCTTGCCGTTCGAGACCTTGGCCAGGATCGCGAAAGGACTCGTGACGGTCCTGCCGATCTTGGTCGACGTGTAGGTGAACCGGCCGAAGACGGCGACGTGCTCCCCCGAGCCGAACATGTCGCTGATCTCGAACGCATCCTTCCTCCAGTAGCGGCCCACATCGACGAAGGTTTCGACGATGCCCTTTGCCCCATGGCCCGTACCGGCCCACGGCATCAGCTTCTTGAGGTCGGGATTGTCGAAATTCAGCGACACGTAAGTGGCGTCCTCCGCCGCGAGCTTGCTCACGAGGTCGAAGTCGGTCGGGGCTGCGAGAATGGCGCGGACCACGTCGAGCGGATCTTGCGTCATGATGATTACTCCAGGCGCGGCGGGCGCCGAACCCTGGTTGCAGGTCTTGCTGACGTATTGCGAGCAGTGACGGGGTGCCGTCAGCGAGCCGGAGGATTGGTCGGCGAGAAGCTATAGCGCGCGATCCGCCACCGGCCGTCGTCGCCCTTGGCCAAGATGAAGAGCTCCTGGTTGGCCTCCGAGGTGGTCTTTCCGGTCGAGTGGTGCCGGGTCGTGCCCGCCGAGTTCGTCCGTACATAGGCCCAGGTCGGCGCCATCTGGACGAGTTCGTCAATGTTGAACGTCACATTGAACTTGAGTTCCCTAAACACCTCGTCGTAAGCCTTGCGGATCGCGGATGTTCCAATATTGGACTGGCTGAACGGCGCCATGAAGATGCCGTCTCCGGTATAGAGCGGTAGGACCGCTGCCGTTTCGCCGCCGTTGAGGGCTTTGTTATAGGACGCCAACACGCTTCTTATCGCCGTCTCATCGGTCGATACCGTGGTGGCCGTGATCATGATCGGCGACGTCTCCGCAGCGGCAGGGCCGACCCCTGTCACCGAGAGCAGCGCGAACACGAGACATGCGCAGGCGAGAGGTGTGGCCGGCATTGGTCCGTCCGTTCTTCCGTTACCGATGAGTTCAACGTATGTGAATCATACGCCCACAACTAGACGGCGAAACTGGGAAAAACATTTCCAAATTTGGAATGGTGATGACGGATCTGAACGCCCTTATGATCTTCGCCAAGGTCGTCGAAGCGAAAAGCTTCTCGGAAGCGGCACGTCGGCTCGCCATGCCGGTCTCGACCGTCAGCCGGCGCGTGGCGGATCTCGAGACCGCGCTCGGGACGCGCCTTTTGGTGCGTTCGACGCGCAACGTGCGGCTCACGGAGGCCGGATCCGAAGTCATCCAGCACGCCCGGAAAAGTGCCGAGGTCAGCGACGCGGTCGACCGGCTGATGGCGAGCAAGCGGATGGACCTGACGGGAGTGCTGCGGCTTTCGGCACCACCCAGCATTTCCGACTCGCTGCTGGCGCCGCTCGTCGCAGCGTTCTGCCAGGCGTTTCCCGACATTCGCGTGAAAGTCTTCATCTCCGGCCGGATCACGGACGAGATGTCCGAGGGCGTAGACCTGGAGGTGAAGATCGGGCCACGCCGCGACACCGCGCTGGTCGCTCAGAAGATCTTGACCTATCGCCACCAGCTCGTTGCCAGCCCCGCCTATCTTCGCGCCGCGACGCCGGTCCAATCGCCGCGAGACCTGCTCGACCACCCTCTGCTCGCTTTTGCGTTTCCGGGGCTTGAGAACAGTTGGACGTTCACCGATACCGTGGGGCAGGGCAGGGAGACGCTGCGTTTCCGGCCACATCTGTCGATGAGCGACTATGCCGGCCTGACCTCGCTGATGCTGGCGGACGGCGGTATCGGCGATCTCCCACCCGTGGTGCAACCGGACCTTCTGCGCGACGGACGGCTGGTCGAAGTCCTGCCGAACTGGACGTTGCCCGTCTTCGATCTTTCGCTGGTGCATCCCGTCGCGCGGGAGATGTCCCGGCCGATGCGGGCGTTCATGGAATTTGCGACCCGCACGGTGCCGGCGCTGTTCCCCGAATTACCGCACTGAACCGACGCCAAGCCAACGACCCCGCGGGCTCGGTGTTTCGGTCGCGAGCGATCCTCACGAGGGTCGGTGACAGCAGGTGTCCTGAGCCTGGGCGTTGATCCGGCACAGACACGACGACGTGATCGGGACGTCCGTGAGAGCCAGGGCCGTCGCGAGCTTCGCTTCCAACGCGGGCAACCCAGTCTCGCCCCCGCGACGGGTCAGGCATTCGACCAATCCGTGCAGCGCCCAGACATTGTCCGGATGCTGGGCGCAGCGCTGGACGGTGCCGCCGAGGCCGAGGTCGTCACGATAGATCTGCTCGGCTTCGTCGACATGGCCCTGATCCAAAAGCAGGGCCGCGAGCGCATGGCGCGGTGGATGCATCCAGGCCCAGGGCTCGGTGTAGGAGAGATCGTCGTCGAGCTCGACCGCCTGACGCAGATGCCTGTAGGCTGCGTCGTGTTCGCCCTGATGATAGGCGAGTTCGCCATCGAGCAAAGCCGCGCCGACCGCCAGGGATGCGCGGGTCGGGTTACTCAGGAACCGGCGCCCGGCGGGGATCCGCTGGAGGTGACGGTGAAAGCGTTCGCGTTCCAGCCCTGCTTCGGCGAAGTGTCCCAACGTCGCGTGCGCCACGCCCTTGGCATAGTGCTGCATGGCGGTCGTCAGCACATAGAGTTCGGGGTCGTCCGCCATCGGTTCGTCGATGATGTCCTGCCAACGGCCGAAGCGGACCAGCACATGCGATCGCATGGCGTGGTAGCCTTCCACCGTCTGGGTCAGCTTCGGGCGGTCTTCGATGCTTAGAACCCGTCTCGTCGCGAGCCGGCGCACCTTGTCGGCGGCCTCCAGAGCCGGCGCGAACTGTCCGAGAAACATGCAGGTGAACATCAAGAGATGAAGGTCGTGACAGCAGCCCAGAAGATAGTAGGTGGGCTCGTCGGCATACGCGAGGTAGAGGTCGTTCGCGCGAACCGCCTTCTCGCTCGCGATCTTCGCCTTCTCGTATTCGCCGCACAGCACGTAGATATGGGCCGGCATATGGTTCATGTGCCCGGCGTCCGGACACATCGTGCCGAGCCTGTCGGCCGAGCGCATCGCGCGCTCCGGCGTCGTGGACATTTCGAGCAGGTGAAGATGCAGGTGCACGATCGCCGGGTGTTGATCCTGACCGGCTTCGTCCGCCAGCCCGATCGATCGTTCGCAGACGTGCAGCGCCTCGAGGACATCGGAGTGCGGGGCAGGCGCGCCTGTCTTCAGGTTCCACAGACGTCGCACGGTCCGCATCATCAGGGCCTCGACGAACAGGGCCATGACGTCGTGGTCGAGTGGAAAATCGCGAAAGACGCGCCGCATTGCGGCTGCGTATTCATTGTCCCAATGCTCGAACTCCGCGACGGCGACGCGGTGCGGCTTCTGAAATCGGCATCCAAGTGCCTCGATCAAGCGGATCTCGACGGCGGTGCAGCGTGAGGCTTTGGACAGGGCAAGCCGAGCCTGTTTGAAGCAGCGCTTCGCAGCATTCTCGGCTTCGGCTTCGCCATGCTCCTTCCAGGTCAGATTGTAGAAGGGCCCCGCTGCGTAAGCCGAGCCCCAATGCGCCATGGCGCAGCCCTGGTCGGCGTCGAGCGCTCTCGCGAAACACCGGCTTCCTTCCTCGTGATTGAAGCCGTAGCACCAGTTCAGTCCTCGATCGAACCAGCGCTGAGCTGTTGGCGAGTCGGTTGAAATGGGTCGCCGATAAGAGCCGAGGTTGAAGCGATCCATAGCGTGCCTTGTGGCGATCCCGACCCGACAAGTTCGTCGGTTCCCATTGCCGATCGGAAGCCACTGGGCAGCGGCAACCATGGATGAGGGGGCAAGCGCGGGTGTGAAAAGACCCGAGCGCGTTTTGGCAATCTAGTCTAGCCTATCAGGCGAACTGTCGACGTGTCATCTCGAAACCGCGCGCCAATCCGGTCGCGATTGCACTGTGGTGTAGGCCACCGAGGCACGAGCTTTGGGAAAGACAGTTCACCCAACGGAGGCGCGTGTCGGTCGCGACTTTCGGGTCGGTTCGGAACTGCTCTCGAGCCCGGTCACCAGCTCATCGCCACTCGCTGACTCGTCATCTCGTGCCCAGGAGTGTTCGGCCTCGGACGCCTGCTCGAGCCTTCGAGCGATCAGGTTCGCCTGAGCGGGATGCTGCCGGATCAGCCGGTTGCGATAGGCCGTGACAACGCGGGGCTCGTCCCAGGGAACATCGTGAAAATGTACCGCATCCGGCGACAGGCACGCGCTCGCGGGGTCGCGTTGCATCTCCTTCGGAAAAAGCGCGATCGGCCGCGCTGGATCGATGCGGGCCGGGTCCGTGCCTCTCCCAGGCATGCCTGGAAACTGTGCCAGCCATCGGCCGTAGATATCATGGCCGAAGCGGACGCCGAGATGCCCACTTCCGACCGTTCGGGCATTCAATTCGATCAGGGTACTCGGGCCACTCGATGAGGTCAGGAAGTCGAAACTGACGAAACCGCTACACCCGAGGGTCGCCACGAGCAGGCGCACGGCAGCATCGATTTCGGGATCATCGATCCGTCGGATGACGGTGCTCGACCCCGTCATAGGCGGATCGAGTCGTTCCGCCTCGAAGGTGATGCCATCGAGGACGCGCCCCTCCCGGCACGCAACTGTCCGCAGAGCTAATGCTCCCGGCACATGGGCTTGCAGGGTCAGGGGTGGATCGCCGGAGGTGGCAAGGCCTACGAGCCGGCGCGCCCAGCGCTTGGCCTTGGCCGTGCGGTCCGCGCTTCGGAAAGCCCTGGACAGAGAATCTTCGTCATCGACCAACGTCACCCCGCGGCCCCCGCAGGTCTGCTCGCGCTTCAGCAGCACGGGATAGGCCAGTTCTGTCGCGGCTGCCTTCGCGGCCTGCAGGTCGATGACCGAACGCTGGCCGGGCGTCCTGATGCCCAAGGAAGCCGCAAGCTCGATGAGCCGGCCCCGGCTGCAAACCGTTCGATACTGGTCCGGGTCGCCCAGAGAGGCATAAAGCAGCTTGCGCAGCTCAAGGCTCGTGCGCTTCGCCGTGGCGAGATCTCGGAGCAGTTGCGCCGAAAGGTCGTCGATCGGCACGACGGCATTGGGGCGCCAATCGGCTACTAGCGCTTCCAGACGGCGCGGCACTGCGACGGCCGCGGCCCAGGTACCCGCATAGCCGGGGAGGTGATAAGGGATGACGTCCCGGCAGAGGCTGGCCAGACACCCGGGCTGCCCCAGAACCGCGCAGGCTGCGCCTTGGCGGCCCATCTCCGATACGATACGCTCCGACCCGACGTCGTCGGACAACGTAAGAAAGACGATCCGCGGCCGGTTGTTGCTCATGGTTCACGAGGGGGATGCCGCGACGGTTCAGCCACGTGAGCTCCGGGAAGAAAATCTCGGCGCCAGCGACCTTGGCGTCGAGGCTGCAGCCGCGAGCGACGGCTGATCCGTCGC
>CAXTME010000182.1:4226-5440 GCA_964245215.1 uncultured Lichenihabitans sp. | reverse complement strand
CGGCGTCCGCCCCCGCATTGCATCCGATGTCACGCTGCGGGAGCGGCTCCGCGCGGCCGCAGCCGCGACGGGCCTCAAGGGATTTTCGGAGCGGTTCCTGCTCTCGGAATGGACCAACGTCATCGATGCCTGGGGCCTGCGCTCCCTCGAAGCCTATTCGACCGTGCAGCGCATGGGCCGCAAGAGTCGGCTTGGTCCCAATCAGCGCGAACACCTATGGCCGGTGTTCGCAGCCGTCAGGACCGCGCTGGCGACGGAACGCATCACGACCTGGGCAGACGTTTTCACCGGCTTGGCGGAGTCGCTAACCTCCAGACCCTTCGACCATGTCGTCATCGACGAGGCGCAGGATCTCGCGCCGGCGGAGTTGCGGTTCTTTGCGGCCCTGGCTCCCCCCGGTGCAGATGGGTTGTTCTTGTCGGGCGACATTGGTCAGCGCATCTTCCAGCATCCCTATTCCTGGGCAAGCCTCGGCGTCGACGTCCGGGGCCGCTCGCAGACCCTCAAGGTCTGCTACCGCACCTCGCAGCAGATCCGCCGTGCCGCGGATCGGCTCCTGCCGATCGTCTTGCGCGACAATGATGGCTCGCAGGATGAGCGGCGGGGGATTGTCTCGGTTTTCGCTGGACCGCCGCCCGAGATCAAAGCCTTTGCCACGCTGGCGGCCGAGGCCGAAAGCGTTCGGGACACGGTCGCGGGCTGGCTTGGCGAGGGACTCACGGCTCACGAGATCGGTCTCTTCGTTCGAACGCCGCATCTCGTTCCACGTGCGCGGGCGGCCATCGACGGGCTAGAAGGCTCCGCCGCGATCGTGACGGGTCCCATGAGCCTCGCCAAGGGCCTCGAGTTCCGCGCCGTCGTGGTCATGGCCTGCGACGAGGGGGTCCTACCGCTCGACGAGCGTGTCGCCGATGCGGCAGACGAGGCGGAACTCGACGACATCTATGAAACCGAGCGCCGCCTGCTCTACGTTGCCTGCACCCGGGCACGCGAGCACCTGCTGCTGACCGGTGTGACACCCACCTCCGAGTACCTTGCGGATCTGGTTCGCTCGTAGAGGTGTCGCGTCAAAGAGACCACAGGCCGCGTCGGGCGGCGGTTCTGTCAGGCGCAGGCGGGTGATCAACGTAGGATCATCCTCAGCTCATGGGGATCCACAGAGCCCACCTAAAGCTCAGACGAGTCGTTCACCCGGAAACCGTATGACAAGCCTC
>CAXTME010000182.1:0-4126 GCA_964245215.1 uncultured Lichenihabitans sp. | reverse complement strand
CCGAATTCTAGCGCGAGGGCAGCCCCTCCGGGTTGGTCTCTGCCATTGTCTCGACTGCCGCAAGCATCATGGGGCTCTCTTTTACGCGGCCGCCATCTATCCTCAGGATGCGGTGACGATCGAGGGCGAGACAAGCGACTATAACGGGCGGCATTTCTGTCCCAGGTGCGGTTCGTCCGTTTTCGCACTGGCCCCGGGCGAGATCGAAGTGCATCTGGGATCGCTAGATGCTCCCGATCAATTGAGGCCAACCTACGAGAGCTGGATCCTTCGCCGCGAATCCTGGTTGCCGCCCTTCCAGCCTCTGAAAAGCTACGAGCGCAACCGGCAGGATATGGGTCACCTCGAAGAGTAGGCTGAATCTAGCGAGCCAGATAGTACATTGTATATTTTAACCAGCGAACCGCTGCTCACTCCCTGAACTGGTTGCGCCGGGCTCAAACCGAGCCGCGATCGTGCGCAGTCTGTCTTGTAGTCTCGGTGCGACGAAATCGATGAACGCTTTCAGTTTGAGCGGTTGCTGCTGGTGGGCAGCATGCACCAGTTGCACCGGAATGGCCGGGGGCCCCCAATCGGAGAGGATGGGTTTCAGCTTCCCATCCCTGACACTCGCCGCGACCTGATACGTTAGAACCCGCGCCACTCCGACGCCAGCGATCGCACCCCCGATCACCCCATCGGCCGTATTGACCGAGAAGCGGGGCGTGATGGTGACCTGCTCGACGCTGTCGGTGCTGACAAAGGGCCATTCGCGATGACGCTGCAGGCCCTCCAACGCGATGCAGTCGTGTTCTGAAAGTTCAGCGGGCGCCTGCGGCTCCCCGCGCCTGCGCAGATAGTCCGGGCTGGCGCAAACCACCCAACGGATCTCGCCGACTCGGCGCGCCACCAAGGCACTACTCGGGAGGTGACCCACTCTGACTGCGACGTCCATGTGAGACTCGACGATGTCGATCACGCCGTCGGACAGGACCAGGCGAACCGTGACATCGGGATAGGCTGCGAGGAAGTCGTGAACGAGTGGAGCGACGTTCAGTGCACCGAATGTGATCGGTGCTGTTACCAGCAGTTCGCCGCGTGGCGCGCGGTATTCACCGGAAGCGGCCCGCTCGGCTTCAGACAACTCATCGAGCACCCGGCGTGCCGAGGCGACATACGCGCTTCCGGCCTCGGTCAGCAGAAGCTTGCGACTGGTGCGGACCACCAACTGTGAACCAAGATGCGCCTCGAGGTCCGACACACGCCGACTGACGGTCGGGAGCGGCACGTTCAGGGTTCGAGACGCGGCGGAGAGACTGCCACCGTCGATCGCGGCGACCAGAGTGCGCATCGCTTCGAACCGATCCATCTCACCTCTCGAAATGCGGAAGTCTGGGTTGCGAGCTTAACGGCTGCTGCCGTCAGGCGGAAGGCCATACTCAATCCTGCACCGGTCCAGTGGCGACCCGCGGTCAGGAGCGCGGTCCGATGTCACGCATCAAAGCGCCGGGAAGAAGCCGGCGCCCGCATAGCCGGACGCAAGGCGGCCTGCCCTTCCTTCCAGTCTAGTCCGCCGACGCAGGTGCGCGACCCCCGCGTCCTTACTCACGTTTAGTTCAAGGAAAATTCTCGATGCCCGTCACCTTCAACACGGTCGACGTCGACGGCCTCAAGCTCTTCTATCGCGAGGCCGGCAATCCCAGTCGTCCGACCGTTCTGCTGCTCCATGGTTTCCCGAGCGCCAGTCACATGTTCCGTGATCTGATCCCGGAGCTCGCCGACGACTTTCACATCGTCGCCCCCGATCTGCCGGGCTTCGGCATGACCGAGCAGCCGGCCCGCGACCAGTTCGATTACAAATTCGAGACCATCGCATCAGTGCTCGGCCGCTTCACCGAGGTGCTCGGCCTCGACAGGTTCGCCGTCTACGTCTTCGACTACGGCGCCCCGGTGGGCTTCCGCCTCGCGGTGCAGCACCCCGAGCGGATCACCGCGATCGTCACCCAGAACGGCAACACCTATCTCGAAGGCGTCTCGGAGGCCTTCGCGCCGATGCAAGCCTATTGGAACGCGCCGAACCAGGCCAACCGCGACGCGCTGCGGAGCTTCCTGAAGCCCGAGACGACGCTGTTCCAATACACGCACGGCGTGGCCGACCCGAGCTTGGTCTCGCCCGATGGCCGCAACCTCGACGACTTCTACCTCGCGCGGCCGGGCAACGACGAGATTCAGCTCGACCTGATGCTCGACTACCAGTCGAACGTGGCATTCTACGGCACGATCCAGGCCTATCTCCGCCAGCACAAGCCGCCGGTGCTGGCCGTCTGGGGCAAGAACGACCCGTTCTTCATCCCGCCCGGCGCCGAAGCTTTCAAGCGTGACGTGCCGTCGGCCGACATTCGGTTCATCGACAGCGGCCACTTTGCGCTGGAAACCCACGCCAGCGAGATCGGCGCGGCGATGCGCGAGTTCCTCGGCCACCACATCGGCTGAACGCTCGGTCTGGTCGCCGTACCTTGAGCGCCCGGACCTCAAAGACCCAGCAGGCGAGGGACAATCCGTCGCCTGATTCCAGGAGATCCCAGTGACGAGCCCCACCGAAATCGTCCGCAGCTTCTATGGCAAGCTTTCGACCGGCAACGCACCGGGCGCGCTCGGCTTGATGGCGCCCGACATCGAATGGATCACGATGTGGCATTACAAGGTCGACGGCCGAGGCCCGGAGCGGGTCGCCGAGGGTCTGTTCAAGCCGCTGATGGCGGAATGGTCGAGCTTCTCGCTCGTCCCCAACGAATTCATCACCGCAGGCGACACCGTCGTCTCGCTCGGCGACTTCTCCGGTGTGCACGCCACGACGGGCAAGCGGTCGGACGCCCGCTATGCGCACGTCTGGACGGTCCGGAACGGACAGATCACCCGCTTTCGCCAGTATATCGACACGCTGGCGATCGCCGAGGCTCGGCAATAATGGACCGCGTCGCCATCGTCACCTGTGCAAGATACTGGAGCCGACCTCCTCCATCGGATCGGGTGATGGATCGACGCGTTCCGACTTGAAGAGACGCGATCGGAGAAGAGGCACGCGATGGTCTTGCCCGATCGGGCGACGGTCGATACCTTCCGGCCTCACCCTTGCGACGGCCAGGACCCGAGGCCATGACCGTGACCACGACCTCCTCGCGTGCCGCCCCGGCCGGCCTTCCGACTGCGGCAACCGGCGCCTTCAGCGCCGGCGCGGCCTATATCGACGGTCGCTTCATGCCGATCGGCGAAGCCGCGATCCCCATCACGGATTGGGGCTACCGGCGCTCCGACGTCACCTACGATGTCGTCGGCGTCTGGGAAGGCAGCTTCTTCAGGCTCGACGATCACCTCGCGCGTTTCCGGGCCTCCATGCGGAAGTTCCGGTTCGAGCCCAGGGAGAGCGACGACGACATCCGGGCCGTGCTGCACCGTTGCGTGGCGCTGAGCGGGCTGCAAAGCGCTTACGTGGCCATGGATTGCCTGCGCGGCCGGCCGGCACCCGGCATGCCCTACCATCCGGTCCATGCCCGCAACTACATCACGGCCTTCGCGATCCCCTGGGTCTGGGTGGTGAGTCCTGCCGTGCAGGAGCGCGGCGCCCACCTCGTCATCGCCGAGACGCTGCGCATCCCGGCCGACGCCGTCGACCCGACGGCCAAGAACTTCCATTGGGCCGACCTCACGCGCGGCCAGTTCGAGGCGCACGACCGCGGCGCCGACTTCTGCCTCCTGCTCGACCGCGAGGGGAACGTCACGGAAGGCCCGGGCTTCAACGTCTTCTTCGTCATCGACGGTCGCGTCGTGACGCCGGACGCGGGCGTGCTCGAAGGCATCACGCGCCGCTCGGTCTTCGAGCTCTGCGACGGCCTGGGCCTCGCCTGGGAGGCGCGGCGGGTCTCGGCCGAAGAAGCGCGGAACGCCGACGAGATCTTCCTGTCCACCACGGCCGGCGGCGTGATGCCGGCGGCCCGCATCGATGGCCGCATCATGGGCAACGACCGGCCCGGCCCGATCTCGACCGCCATCCGGGAGGCCTTCTGGTCGCGGCGGCGCGACGGCTGGCATGCCACGCCGGTCGACTACGGGGCAGCAGGCCCGACGCACGACGCGTAAGCCGCGCGAA
>CAXTME010000181.1:0-5478 GCA_964245215.1 uncultured Lichenihabitans sp. | reverse complement strand
GAAAAAGCCAAATCAATCGTGGCTTTCGCCACGCAAGGCTGCTTAGAGCACGGCAGATACGCGCTGCGTGCTCCAGCCCGGCCGCGACCGTGTCAAGCCGCGACTTCGGCGTTAACGGGAGAGCGGTCGTAAGTGGTCACGTCGCCTGCGACGGCATGATCGCCGTCCCGGCGTGCCGCCATCCAGGCCGTCAAGGCGTCGGGCGCGAGCGGTCGGGCGAAATAATAGCCCTGAACGACGGCGCAGCCGAAGGCCTTGAGGAGCAGGACGTCTTCCGCCGTTTCGACACCTTCCGCCAGCACCTCAATGCCAAAGGACCGGCCGATCCCGAGGATGGCCTGGACCAGGATCCGGTCGCCGGCGCGATCCGCGAAGCCCGTCACGAAGCTGCGGTCGATCTTGATGCGCTCGACCCGCATGCTGCGCAGGTAGGCGATGGAGGAATAGCCGGTGCCGAAATCGTCGATCGCGAGCCGCACCCCCATGGCCGAAAGCTGCGACAGTGTCGCAAGCGCGCTTTCGCTGGCCGCGAACGCTTCTTCTGTGATCTCCACCTCGAGCCGCTGCGGATCGATACCATGCTCGGCGACGGCGCGCTCGATCAACGCCGGCAGGGCATAGTGGTCGAGTTCGCTCGGCGACACGTTGATGGCCACCACGACATCGGTCACGCCCTCGTCACACAGGCGCAGGATTTGCCGGCACGCCTGATCGAGCACGAAGCCCGTGAGAAGCTCCGACTTGCGGATCCTACGGGCCGCCGCCACAACCGCCGGCGGCGGAACCCAGCCGTGGACGGGGTGGTTCCAGCGCAGCAGAGCTTCGAGGCCGGCCAGCCGATCATTACCGAGCGAGACCTGGGGCTGGTAGAAGACCTGCATCGAGCCGTTGTCGAGCGCGGCCGTGAGATCGTGCTCGATGTCGCGCGCCATCGTCGCGTCCGCGAGCAGGGATGCATCGAAGCGGCGCCATCGGTGTCGTCCGCCATCCTTGGCCGCGTAGAGGGCGAGGTCGGCGTGCGCCAGAAGGTCCTCGACCGTCGCGCCATCGTCCGGAAATTTGGCCACCCCGATACTCACGCCTATACTGACGGCATGTTCGCCGAGGTGGAACGCGCCGCTCACCTTGCCCAGGAGACGCGACGCGACGCGGTCGGCCTCATCGTCTTCGGGCGGCATGAGCCCCGATGAGCTGGCTGCAGCCGCCAGCAGGATGGCGAATTCGTCTCCGCCCAGCCGGGCGACGACGTGTTCGCCTTCGATCGTGTGGATCAGACGGTTCGCCGCTTCCTTGAGGATACCGTCGCCGGCGCTGTGGCCGAGCGTGTCGTTGATCGACTTGAAGTGATCGAGGTCGAGCAGAAAAAGATAGAAACCGGTGCTGCTCTCCTGCGCGCGTTCGAGCCAGACGTTGAGATTCGTGGAAAATGCGGCGCGGTTGGCGAGGCCGGTCAAGGTGTCGTGGTTGGCGAGTTCGAAGAACCGGGCGGCCGACGCCTTCGATGCCGTATGTTCCCGATCGAGGGACGCCGCCAAGGTCGTCGCCTCGATGCGCAACAGCACGGTCTTGACGAGCGCTTTCTCGCCTTTCCGCGCACTGACGACGAGCAGGATCAGATAAAGTACGCCGTCGAGAGCGATCATGTAGTTCCGCTCTCCACCGCACACGAGAAGATTAAAAATTAGGGTTCCAAAGATCGGTAGAACAAAAGCGATCGCCCCCACTGAGTAAGTGCCGGCCTGAACGGTCGCTCCCGCGCTGATTCCAGCTAGAATGAAGAGAATATAGGGTGCGCGCGTATTGGAAATATCAAACATGAGAGCAGGGACAAGGGCCCATAGGCAACCCGTTGCCAGCATCAGCGATCCATTGAGACGGAGCATGCCACGTGTTCTTCGGGAAGCCGAGGCTCGGTTCGAATAGTAGGCGAGACCCATCCGGGCTGTGTTGATCAGCAGATTGGCGAGAAACCAAGAGAGTAACACACTGGGTTTAACGTCATCGCGTACGATCACGCTGATGGACAGCGCGAGAACGCAGTTCATCGGCACGGAGAACAGCTGGTTCACGCAGACAGCCTGGATCTGCTCCGATATGAGCGATCCGTCCCGCTCACCTTCTGTTGAACTTCCATTGCTCATTGCAATCACTCTGGACGTATCCGATGAAGATGATGACTGATTGCGGAAAAAGTCTTAACGGTGAGAAGGCTTCGATCGTTCGGCGCCCGCATCTTTGTCGCATTTTCAACCGATCAGCGTGGTGCTGAGGGGTCGGAAGGCGTTGACCGGCAGCGCTTCGCGATGCGGCACGGCTTGCCGGATGGCGCAAGCAGGGCTAGCCATGGCGCCGGCCTGGTTTTGTACGACCAAGCGGCTCCGTTCCCGAACGAGGCAGAGGTGTCATGCGTGGTATCATCCTGGCGGGCGGAAGTGGCACGCGGCTGCATCCGATGACGCATGTGCTGTCGAAGCAACTGCTGCCGATCTACGACAAGCCGATGATCTTCTACCCTCTGTCGACCCTGATGCTGGCCGGCATTCGCGACGTGCTGCTGATCTCGACCCCGCGCGATCTGCCGCTGTTTCGCGAACTCCTGGGCGACGGGTCGCAATGGGGCCTCGCGCTCTCCTACGCGGAGCAGCCGTCGCCGGACGGTCTCGCCCAGGCCTTCGTGATCGGCGCGGATTTCATCGGCACCGAACCGTCCTGCCTGATCCTCGGCGACAACGTGTTCCACGGCCACGGCCTTCCCGAGCTGATGCGCCCGGCGACGCTGCGGCGCGAAGGCGCGACCGTCTTCGCCTACCACGTCATCGACCCCGAGCGGTACGGCGTGGTGGAATTCGATGCCCAGGGCCGGGCCGTTTCGATCGAAGAGAAGCCGGCCCATCCCAAGACGAGCTGGGCCGTCACCGGCCTCTATTTTTACGATGCCGAGGTCGTCGACCTCGCCCGCAACCTGAAGCCGTCCCGGCGCGGTGAACTCGAGATCACCGACCTCAATCAGATCTACCTCGATCGCGGTGCTCTGCACGTCGAGCGCATGGGTCGCGGCTTTGCCTGGCTCGACACGGGAACGCCCGACAGCCTGCTCGAAGCGGGGGAATTCGTCCGCGTCTACGAGAAGCGCCAGGGGTTCCGGATCGCCTGCCCCGAAGAGATCGCTCTTGGCCAGGGCTGGATCGACACGGCGCAGTTCGTTCGCCAGGCCGAGAAGCTGCGCAAGAGCACCTATGGGACCTATCTGTTCAAGGTGCTGGCCGACCACGGCAGTGGCGCGGGGGGACTGGCCCCACGCCATCAGGCCTGACCGCGCGTCCTCCGGATGACGCTTCCGCCCGGGTGGCGCCTCGATACCGAAACGACGTCCGACGGCGCCACGACCCGTGAACCTTCGACACTGCGTCACCCGGAGCCGTCAGTGCGGCTGGTGCAGGACTTCGCGCCGGCCTTAACCGCGGGCTGGTACAGTTTGACCCTCGACTACGACACGCCCGGCGTGGTCGACGCCCGTATCGAGCTGCTGTTCGAGGATGGGACGGGGCTGCCGCAGCATCTCGCCAAGACGGGCCGCCATGCGTTCTACGGCCTTTACCGGCCCGGAACGCCTCTCGCCGGGGTAGCGGTCACGGTCTCGGGATCCGGCAACCTGGCCGCTCCGCGCCAGATCGTGTTCCGCGCGGTCTCCCCGTGGGAACAACGGCGTGCCCTGCTGCGCCGCTGCTTGGCGGTACTGAAGGGAGATCCCCGCGGGTTCCTGTGGCGCGCCGCGCGTTTCGCCGTTCAGCTGCAGCGTCAGGGTCGCACCACCATTCCGCAGACCACCGAGTCTCGCAGCCCCAACGATGCCTACGCGCTATGGCGCGAGCGCTTCGACGAACGCCCCGAAGCGGAGGCCGGCTTCCAACGGGCGCGGGCCGAACGCATGGTGCGGAAGCCGCTGTTCACAGTCGTGGCGGGACCCGATTTCGACGCTGCCGCGACCGCGCTTCTGCAAGATAGCTTGTTAGCGCAGTACTATTCCGGTTGGGAGCTGCTCCTGCCGGGCGACGCTCCCGCCCAGGACCCCCGCATCCGCCGTTACACGGCATCGGCGCAGGTTCTGGCCGGAGCGCGCGGCGAGGCCGTCCTGCTGCCGCGGCCCGGCACGGTGCTCCGGCCCCATGCCCTTACGGTCTTCGCTTTGGCGCTGGATCGCATTCCGGAGGCCAAGATCGTCTATGCCGACGAGGACCGGCTTCGAACCGCCGCGCCGGCCGAGCGTACGGCTCCCGCTTTCAAGCCCGCATGGTCGCCGCAGCGTCTCGCTACCGCAGACTATATCGGCGACCCTTGCTGCATCGCGCTTCCGCTGCTCCGCGCCGTCGGACCGGAGGCCGGGCTCGACGGCGATGGTGCCCGCCACGCCCTTCTTCTGCGCATCACCCAGGAGCTGCATCCACGGGAAGTGCTCCACATCGCCCAAGTGCTGAGCCACGTCTCGGGGGCGCGGCCCGAAGCAGCCGTTGAGGCGCGCAAGGCTGTCATTCGCGACGCCATGGCGCGGCGCGGCGTCGAGGCTCGGGTGACGTCGGACCCACGCTCGCCGCATCCGCGCCTCGCCTATGCGCCCGAAGCGCGCCCGCTCGTCTCGCTGATCGTACCGACGCGCGACAGGGCGGATCTCCTACGCGTGTCGATCGGCTCGATCCGGGCCAAGACCGCGTATCCGGCCTTCGAGATCATCGTGGTCGATAATGGTTCGCGCGAGGACGAGACCTTCCGTCTTTTCGAGAGCTGGGCCGGCGACGCGGCAATCCGGGTGATCCGCGACGACGCCCCCTTCAACTACGCCCGGCTCAACAATCGCGCTGCGGCCGTCGCGCACGGCCTGCTGCTCGGCCTCGTCAACAACGACGTCGAGGTCGAGGACGCCTCGTGGCTCGACGAGCTGGTCGGGCTGGCCCTGCAGCCGGGCATCGGCTGCGTCGGGGCCAAGCTCTGGTATCCCGACGCAAGGCTCCAGCATGGCGGCGTCGTCACCGGCATCGCCGGGGCAGCCGGGCACCGTCACAAGCGCGCCGCGCGAGGCGATCGCGGCCAGCTCGATGGTCTCGTCACCGTCAACGAGGTCTCTGCCGTGACGGCCGCCTGCCTGGTCGTGCGCAAGGCGATCTACGACGAGGTCGGCGGCCTCGACGAGCATCGTTTCGCCGTGGCGTATAACGATGTCGATTTTTGCCTGAAAGTGGCGACGGCCGGCTACCGCAATCTCTGGACGCCTTTCGCCGAACTGGTCCATCACGAGAGCGTCAGCCGCGGACGCGATCTCAGTCCGAAGACGGCGGAGCGGTTCATCCGCGAAACCGCCAATCTCAAGCTGCGCTGGGGCAACCGCCTGCTCGACGATCCCTATTACTCGCCGAATCTGACGCTCGACGCCGAGAACGGGGCGACACGGGTGCAGTGATCGGCTGCACTATTGTTGGCGACTCT
>CAXTME010000180.1:0-5552 GCA_964245215.1 uncultured Lichenihabitans sp. | reverse complement strand
CAATGCCGAGGCTGGCCGCGGCGAACCGCCGAGCGACACGCGAGGCGAGCGTCGCGACAAGGTCGGTATCGGCGACCACGAACGGCGCGACCAGGAACTGCGGCAGGCTCAGCACGATGCGGCGTTCGAGGCCGAGCGCGGCCAGCTTGTGGTCGACGAGACTGATGCGGTCGCCTTCGGGCGATACCAGGAGGTGCGGGGCGGCTGCGAACGCCTCAAGACCTGCACCCTCCGCAAAGGCCGGATGGCCACGCCGCGCGATGCACGCGAAGCCTTCATGGAGCAACGGGTGGACCAGGATGCGAGCCGACGCTTCGACGGGGAAGCCGATCGCCAGATTCGCCTCGCCGTTGTCGAGCAGATCGAGAGCTTCGGCCCGGCCGAAAATACCGCGCACCCGCACATCGAGCCGGGGGGCCTCGACAGCGAGCCGCGCCAGCAGTGGCGGTAACAGGACAAAGGCGGCGTAGTCGGTCATCGCCACCGTGACTGTGTGTTCGGACGCTGCGGGATCGAACGTGTCCGCCTGCAACACTTCCCGCATGAGGCGAAGCGCCGCCGACACGGGGCCGGCAAGATCATCGGCGCGCGGCGTCGGTTGCATGCCCGTAGGCGACCGAACAAAGAGTTCGTCCTTGAACACCTCGCGCAAGCGGGTGAGCGCGCCGCTCATTGCCGATTGGCTCAGGCCGATGCGCTGCCCGGCATGAGTGACGTGGCGCTCGGCATAGAGAGCGTCGAACGCCTTCAGCAGGTTCAGGTCAAAGCCGGCTACATCCATAGCACCTTGATAGGGCACTAGGGTCAGGCGCGGAACCAACCAAGGTGTTCACGATGGAACATCTCTTTCAAGCAAGCCGTAGAGCGGTCCTTACCCGTGCGATCCAAGCCCGGCGGGCTTCGTCCGCCTCGAGAAGTCATGGCCGCCGATCGGCACGCCTGAGCGTGGCGGACCACCGAACCTGCGACGTCGTCATGCGTCCGAGACCCGCGAAGGGGTCGCGGGAGGCAGGCTCCCCGACCAAAACGGGCGGACGGCCTCGGCCAGGGCGACGTAGCGGGCGAAGCGTGTTTCGAGCACGGCCCGTCGGATCTCGTCCGGCTCGTAGCGGGCCGCGACCCTGCAGGCGCGCCGCACGGCGTCCTCGAGCGACGCATAGATCCCGACTCCGACCGCCGCCACCAGGGCGGCCCCGAGCGCGCCCACCTCGGCGACCTCGGACACCTCGACCGGGAGACCGAGCGCGTCGGCAAACAGTCGAGCCGGCCGTTCCCGCGACGTGCCACCACCCGTGATCCCGGCGCGGTCAACCGGGAATGCGGACCGAAGGGCATCGGCGTGGAAACGGTGGTTGAACACCGCTCCTTCGACGACCGCGCGCAGCATGTCGGCGCGACCGTGCCACGACCTGAGGCCGAAGAAGGAGGCGCTCGCCGGCTCGTCGTAGGGCGAGCCGTAGAGAAAGGGGTGAAACAGCGGCGCGTCGTCCGCGACCGGTCGGGAGAGGTCGGCTTCGACGATGTCCCACACCGAAGGTCCTCCCTGTGCGGCGGTCTCCCATTCAGCGCCATAGGCCTGCCGGATGAACCAGTCGGCATTGTTCGAGGAGGCGGGAGAGATGGACATGTTCATCCACTGGCCCGGCCGGAGCCCCGCGCGAGCGGTCCAGCGCGGATCGACGACGAGGTGATCCGACAGGGTCTCGTTGATGCTGAAGGTGCCGGCCGTGATCGACAGCACGCCGGGCTGCAGGTTGCCGAGCCCGACCGCACTCGCCGTGACATCGTGCATGCCGCCCGCGACGGGGGTGCCCTCGACGAGGCCGGTCGCGGCCGCGGCCGCGGCCGACACCCGCCCGATGACCTCGTTGCTCGGCAGGATCGGGGGCAGGGCCGGCTTGACGGATTGGAGACCGAGCAACGCCAGGAGGTCGTCCGAGTAGCGTTGGCACCGCGCCTCAGTGAAAGCGGTGCTGGCGTCCGTCGGGTCCGTGACGGCCCGCCCGGTCAGCCGATAGCGGATCCAATCCTTGCAGAACATGACGTGGCCGATGGCCGCGAAGCGCTCCGGCTGGTGGCGGGCGATCCAGGCCAGGAGGGTCGAGGCCGCGTAGGGATAGGGCCGCTGGGCGGTGATCGCGACGACGCTGTCGAGGACGCCCGAGGCGTCCCAGGCGGCCGTGACGTCGCGCGCGCGACTATCGACCGATTGGATGCCGTGGCCGAGCGGCCGACCCGCACGGTCGCAGAGGTAGAGCCCGTCGCCATGCCCCGTGACGCCGACAGCGTCGACCGTCCCGGCACCCGGCGGAACCGCCGCCAGGGCTTCGGCGATCGCCGCGCAGGCGAGTTGCCAAAGCCGATCCATGTCGTGCTCGACGCGGTTGGGGACGGGCTGCAGCGGCTCGGTGCGGCGCGTGCCGGTCGCGATCGTGGTTCCGTCGGCACTGAACAGGACCGCCTTCACGGCCGTCGACCCGCAATCCAGTCCCAACAGCATCGATAGCCTTTCCGTCCACCCGCCTTCGTCGATCGGGAGCTCCACCAGTGGCCCGGCCCAGACGGATAGTCATTGCTCTGGAGCCGTCGGCCTACGGATTGCTCGATGCAGAGATTTTGCCAATCTCAAGATCGGGCTGTCCATAAAATTTTTGCAGTGGTCGAGACCCGCCGAACCGCCGGACACGACCCAAGTCGGTCCACTCCCCTTCGTTCAGGCCTGCTCGCAACCGGACCTTCCGGGTCATGCTGCGCCGGCTCTTTCGCGCCCAAGGAGGTCGCTCGAAAGACATAGCGCCTTCTTCAAGCGGTCGTTCGCCCAGAGCTGGGGACTGCCGTGTCAGGACTACTAACCCTTCCAGCGAGGTGAAGGCATCGAGCTGCTCGGGGTGAGCCGCAGGGTCGGCCCAGTATTTGGCTATGCCCTGCCATTTGACACCCAAGCCCTCCGCGTAGGCGTTGGCATTCTGGATAATAAGCGCGGTCAACTGTTCGGGATGTGCCTTTGCCATGCGGAAGCCGACCGGGCCGCCATAGTCCTGCATGAAGAGCGTGTACCGCCCGATGCCGAGGTGAGAGACCAGGCCCTCCATGGTCGCTGCGAGGTTGTCGAAGGTGTAGCTGTAGTGCGCAGGCGATGGTGCATCGCTCTGGCCGAAGCCCGGATAGTCAGGGGCGACCAAGTGATACCGATCGGCCAGGAGCGGCAGCAAAGGGTCCCACTGCCGCGACGACGACGGATAGCCATGCAGCAGCAGGACCGTGGGTGCGTCGCGCGGACCGGCTTCTCGGTAGAAGACGCCTACACCATCGATCACGACGCGATGGTAAGTCGTCGTGATTGAGACGGACGGGAGCGGCTGCGCCGCTGCATGCCCCAAGGCTACTGCGGCTGCGGCAGCCACCACGGTCTTTGGCATCGCTCCCTCCCTCTTCGACTAGAAGCGCCGTCAAACGGCTTGTCGATTGTTCGACGCGGTGGCCTGACGAAGGTGGTGAGCCAGTTCGCGCATGGCGGGGCCCTGGACACCCGCCGCGAGATGAAGCGTGATCGCGAAGGAAGGCAGTTCCGGAAGACCGTTTCCTGAAAGGATGTCGAGGTCGGCGGGCACCGTCGCGGCGAGCCAAGCCGACACGGCCATGTCCATGCGGACCGTGGCCCGCGTCGCGTCGAGACCACCGTTCTCGAAAACCGTCCGAGTCTCGCGTCCCTGCCGCGACAGGGCGGAAACCACCGGCGATCGAAAGACGCAGTTCTCGGCGACGAGCGAGATCGGGAGCGGCGTGCGACTCTGGGCACAGCCGCCGTGCGCGCCGACCCATACAAGTCGATCAACGGCCAGGACCTCGCCAGTTTCGGAACCGATCGTCTCCTCGACGACGACCATGTCCAATCGACCTTCCCGCACGGCGGTCAGCAGGTCAGGCGATGGCTTGCAGACCAGCGTCAGGTCGACGTGAGGACACGCCTCGCTGAATGCCTTCAGCGCCGGAGCCAACGTGATGCCCACCAAGTCATAAGGTAGTCCGAGCCGGACCCGGCCGGCCACGACGCCTCCTTCGATCTCGGACCAGACTTCGTCGTTCAGCACCAGCATGGCGCGAGCCTTGCCAAGAAGCCGTGCCCCGAGCGAGGTCAGTCGCAGGCCCTTCGGTTTGCGCACGAGCAGCGGGCCACGCGCCAGCGCCTCCAGCCTGGCGATCTGCTGGCTGATGGCGCCCTGCGTGAGGTTCAAACGTTCGCTCGCAGCCGTCATGCTGCGCAGGTCCGCGACGGCGACGAGGGTCCGCAGTAGCGCGATGTCGAAGTTACGGCTCATGCGGCATTAGAAGCGCTGATGGGAGGCTTTAGCAATATTAGATTCCTTGCAGCCGTCATCCGTGGTTACGACGGAAACAAGGGTCAGCCCGTAGGGCGCCGATGGGTCTCTTAGACGGACGGAATGCAACGATGATTGATCCGGCAAAAAGCGAGCACTTGGCGCGCGAGTTCTTCCGGCGCGTGTGGGCACCTCCGCACGACCTGAACGCGATCGATGAACTGATGAGCGAAGACTATCGGATCACGACGGCGGGTACTGTCGTCGAGGGTCGCGAGGCGTTCAAGGGCTGGGTGGCCGAGATGCAACGGACCGTGGGCGCAGCGACCAACGAGCACATGGAGATCTTCACGAACGTTTCCGGTGACCGCGTCGTGTCGCGTTGGATCACACGGGGCACGAACGACGGCATGTTCGGGCTACCGGCGGACGGACGGCCGGTGGCCTTCACCGGCATCGCCATCTGGCGCGTCGAGGAGCACCGGTTGGCGGAGTGTTGGGTGGAGCGCAGCGCCTTTGAACTGTATAACGCGCTCTCCAGATCCTGAGATTACATCCTCGCTACACGCTGCGACACCCACCCGATCGTCTTTCAACCGAGACATTGCCACGGCATGACCGTCTTCAGGTCTGTCGAACAGCAATTCAGTCTCAACAGCATCGATGTCCCTGGCTCCCGTGCAACTGCAACTCCCTCGACGGGATGCGCGTCTATCGACGACTTAGCGTTCGTTTGGAAGGCATAATTATAGAAAGTAATAACCGCATAGACCGTCATTGCGAGCGAAGCGAATGCAACCCAGCTTCAGCTTGGATCGAGCGCTGGGTTGCTTCGTCGTTACACTCCTCGCAATGGCAAATTACGAGGTCTAAGATTCCGCTATTCTTGACTTACTTTTCGAGCGTGAACGGCGCGGTCATCTTGGGCGCGTTGGCTTTGGTGACGAGGAAACAGTCGAACAGCTGCTTTTCGCTCGCGGCACCTGTCTTGCCGGTCTTCAGGAACGAGTCGGCCTCGTCGACGGCCTTGGCCGCGAAGGTCGCGACCGGCTGGAGCACCGTATACTGCAGTTCACCGGCCTTGATGGCCGCGACGGCATCGGGAGAACCGTCGAAACCGCCGACCTTGATGCTCGACAGCTTGCCGGCTTCCTTCAAGGCCGCGATGGCGCCGAGGGCCATCTCGTCGTTGCCGCTGATCACGCCGATGATGTCGGGATGGGCCTGGAGCAG
>CAXTME010000179.1:0-5624 GCA_964245215.1 uncultured Lichenihabitans sp. | reverse complement strand
CCCGTCGACCGCCTGATGAGCGGCAGCCTGACGCTCGACGAGATCAATGTCGGGTTCGATCGCCTGCACGCCGGAAGCGTGGTCCGCCAGATCGTTCGCTTTGATGCGTGATGTCCCTCACGCTTCGTTCAGCGGATGCAGGTCGCGGACCATCGCCTTGGTGCGCTCGTCGAGAAGGTGGGTGTAGATCTGCGTCGTGCCGATGTCGGCGTGGCCAAGCAGCTCCTGCACGACACGCAGATCCGCGCCGTTCTGCAACAGGTGGCTCGCGAAGGCATGGCGTAGCACGTGCGGGCTGACGCGGTTCGGCGCGATGGCGGCCGCGATGGCGGCCGTCTTGAGGTCGCGCGCAAAGGCTTGGCGGGTCAGGGTCCCGGTGTCGCTGTCGGCCGGGAAGAGCCATGGGCTCGCGTCGTCGATGCGGCTCCGGCCGGCGGTCTTGCCGGCCTCGCGGTACAACGCGATGGCGTGCCGTGCCGGGTCGGACAGCGGGACGAGGCGTTCCCGGCCACCCTTGCCGCGCACCGTCAGCATCTCGATGCCTTTGGCGGAGGCGCGGGCCGCACTGCGGGGCAGGGCGACGAGTTCGGAGACGCGAAGCCCGGTGGCGTAGAGCAGTTCGAGCAGGCAATGAAGCCGCGCGGCTCGCCAGCGCTGGACCGGC
Organism: uncultured Lichenihabitans sp.; assembly: GCA_964245215.1. Classification (GTDB taxonomy): domain Bacteria; phylum Pseudomonadota; class Alphaproteobacteria; order Rhizobiales; family Beijerinckiaceae; genus Lichenihabitans. The sequence goes on along the minus strand of CAXTME010000179.1, from coordinate 4,960 downwards.
GAGGCTTCCGGGTCGTCGATGCCGCGTCGGGCGCCCGCCAGCAGCCCATCGACTTCATCGACACCCAGGACTTTCGGCAACGGCCGGCCGCGGCGGGGGCCTTCGAGCACCGTCGTGGGGTCACCGTCGCGATGGCCTTCGGCGAACAGGAACTTGTGGAACTGGCGGATCGCCGAAAGCCGCCGTGCCGCGGTCGACGCCTTCAGGCCCTGGTGATCCAGCTTGGCGAAGTAGGCGCGCAGACGTTCCGTCGACACGCGGACCGGATGGTCGCCGCTGTCGACGAGGTTGCCGAGGTAGTCGGCAAGATCCCGGCGGTAGGCGTCGAGCGTATTTTGGGCAGCGCCACGCTCGGACGCGATCATGTCGAGGAACAGGTCGAGCAGCCCCGAGGGCGAGACCGATTGCGTGAGGAGGGACGCCGACATCGTAGGCTCGCGCTCAATGGTTCAACTTGGCCGAGGGGATCGCCTGTTCCATGGGACGCGGCGTGACCTCGACGAAGGTTGCCAGGGCCTCCATGGCGGCGAAGACCAAGCCGGCCAAAACCCCCACGACGAGGACAAGACGAATGAGACTCGGCATAGTCGCGGCCTTCGCGGATCACCCGGCCCCCTTCGACCCCGCTCTACACCTTTACCGCGAGCCCCTGAACCTCCGATTAAGAACCGGACCCGCGCCCGCGCCCTCCGGCGCGACAGTTGCGGGTGCTGCCCGCGACCGCTGACGATCGACTCAGGTTTTGAGCCCGACAGCTTTCAGCGCCTCGGCTTGTTTTCGCGCCAAAGCATCCCGGTCGAAACCTTCGATCGCCGCGTTGAACAGGGCAAAGTAGTTCAGCTCAGCCTTGAGATGCAGGAAGACCGCCCCGAGGCCGACGGCAGCCCTGTCCATGAACACGAACTCGCGGGGCACTTTCACGCCTCCGAGTTGCTTCAGGGCCTGATGGACCTGGAAAGCTTCGCGCCGGCCGTATTGGCCCGGTTCAACACCGTTGGCCACCGTTCGCACGCGATCGTCGAGGATCGGCCCGTAGATGAAACGCGCCCAGATGTTCAGCGTATCGATCAGGGGCCGGCTGAGGTTCTTGAACCCCCATGTCTCGTAAGCATGGACGATCCTGTCCTGGTCGTCGTGGCGGAGGCCCTCGTAGAGGTCGACGACGCCGGCCACGAATTTCGGCGGAAAGATCCGGATGCAACCGTAATCGAGCAGGTTGATGCCGCGGACTTCCGCCCCTTCGGAGCCGGTCTCCGAACGGACCGTATAATTGCCGAGATGCGGGTCGCCGTGGATGACCCCATAGTGGCTGAAGGGCACCCACCAGGCCTTGAACATGGCGGTGCCGATCCGGTTGCGGGTCTCGAGCGGCGCATCCTTGAACGACATGAGCTTCTCGCCGTCGAGCCACGCCATCGTCAGGAGACGGTCGGTCGACAGGTCCGACACGACGTCCGGCACCCGCACCTCATCGGTGCCGGCCAGCATCAGACCATAGAGCGCCGCATGACGGGCCTCGCGCTTGTAGTCGAGTTCTTCCCGGAGCCGCGCCCCGATCTCCTTGATGGCGTCGCTCGCGTCGATGGCGGTGCTCATCCGGCGGTGGATGGCGAACAGAACTTCGAGCTGCGACAGGTCGGCCTCGACCGCCGAGGCCATGTCCGGATATTGCAGCTTGCAGGCCAACGCCGTGCCGTCATGCCCGACGGCGCGGTGCACCTGCCCGAGCGAAGCCGCGGCGGCGGGCTTGAAGTCGAAGCTCTTGAAGCGGTTCTGCCAGTCGAGCCCGAGTTCGGCAGCCATCCGGCGACGGACAAAGGCACTGCCCATGGGCGGCGCTTCGCTCTGCAGCTTCTGCAACGCTTCGGCATATTCGGCCGGAACGGCATCCGGGATGGTCGAGAGCAGCTGCGCAACCTTCATCAGCGGACCCTTGAGGCCGCCCAAGGCCCTCGTCAGGGCCGCCGCGTTAGCGCTCTCGCTGTCGCCTCCCATGAGCCGGGAACCCGCCATGCGGGCCGCGACCCCGCCGACATTGGCGCCGACACGAGCGTATCGCGCCGCGCGGGCCGAAAAGCGGTTCTGTTCCTGATCGGTCATCTGGCTCGCTACGCGGACGGAAACGGGACCCAGATGTGTTGCTCCGCCCCGGCTTTGTCGAGGTGGAGCGTCTCAATTGTCGCGGAGCCGATCGGCCTGTCGTGGCCGATGGATCAGCCGACGGCGGCCTGCTTTACCGGGAGGCCGGCCGAGGCCATCTGGGTTGCGAGTTCGCCCGATTGGAACATCTCGCGGACGATATCGCATCCGCCCACGAACTCGCCCTTGACGTAGAGCTGCGGGATCGTTGGCCAGTTGGTGTATTCCTTGATGCCCTGGCGCAATTCGGCGTCCTCGAGAACGTTGACGCCCTTATAGGGCACGCCGAGGTAATCCAGGATCTGGACGCACTGGCCCGAAAACCCGCACATGGGAAACTGCGGCGTGCCTTTCATGAACAGCACCACGTCGTTGTTCTTCACCTCGGCGTCGATCGTCTCATGAGCGCTGGGCATGCATTCATCCTTTCGCTACGCGGGCCGGCCGGCAGCCCCGCTTTCGGCCAGCATATAGGATTTCGGGAAAGCCGGCACCAGGGACGGAGAGCAGCGATCCCGCGCCGCCCGCCTGCTTTTTGACTCCGCTTGTTCGAGCGTTCGAGTACAATTACTGGTCGAGGTATGTTCGATGTTTTGCAGAGCGAACCCTTTGTGGCCTGGCTGGATTCGCTTGCCATTCTTGACCGACGACCGGTCAACGTCGAGGCATTCCACGTCGTCGCGGATCAGAGCACCCGTTTTCGAGGGGTCGGCCGGTCTCGCACGGGCGCAATAACGGTTCTCACGGCCGGCCGCTACTCCGCCGAGGTCTGCAGCGCGAGCGCGTGGAGCACGCCGCCCATCTGCCCTTTCAGGGCCGAGTAGACGATCTGGTGCTGCTGCACCCGGCTCTTGCCCTTGAAGCTCGGGCTCACCACCGTCGCGGCGTAGTGGTCGCCATCGCCCGCAAGATCGCGGATCTCGACGGTGGCGTCCGGCAGGGCCTCCTTGATGAGCCGTTCGATCTCGCCCGCTTCCATGGCCATCGTGGTCTACTCCGCTGCCCTGCCCATGTAGTCCGGCATCCAGGCGTCCCGGACGCGCCGGATCTCGGCCACCTCTATGGGCGCGGCGCCGGGCAGAATCAACGCGCTGCCGCCGGTCGTGGCGATCCGGCGGATCGGGACGGCACCGGCCGCAGCCAGAATGGCGCCGGCCTCGGTCTCCTGGCAGCTCACGAGGTAGCGGCCCTGGTCCTCGCCGAAGAGGGCGGCGTGGGACGGTAGATCCCCGATGGCACCCCCATCGAGCGTCGCCCCGATGCCGCGCGCCAGCGTCATCTCGGCGAGGCCGACCGCGAGGCCGCCGTCCGACAGGTCGTGCACGGCCGTGACGGACCCCGCGCGGATGAGCCGGCGGACGGCATCGCCGTTGCGGCGCTCCGCCTCGAGATCCACCGGCGGCGGCGCGCCCTCGCGGCGCCCGCAGATGTCGCGGAGATAGAGCGACTGCCCGAGCCAGCCCTTCGTCTCGCCGACCAGCAGCACGGCCTCGCCGGCCGCCTTGAAACCCGAGGTCGCGACCGTCGCCACGTCGTCCACGAGGCCGACGCCGCCGATCGTCGGGGTCGGCAGGATGCCGCGGCCACCCGTCTCGTTGTAGAGCGACACGTTGCCCGACACGATCGGGAAGTCGAGCGCGCGGGCCGCCTCGCCGATACCCCGGATGCAGCCCACGAGCTCGCCCATGGCTTCGGGTTTCTCGGGGTTACCGAAGTTGAGGTTGTCGGTCAGGGCCAGGGGCAGGGCCCCGACGGCCGTGAGGTTGCGCCAGGCCTCGGCCACCGCCTGTCGGCCGCCCTCGACAGGGTCGGCCGCGCAGTAACGCGGCGTCACGTCGGCCACGAGGGCCAGACCCTTGGGGCCGTCCTCGACGCGAACCACCGCGGCGTCCGCACCGCCGGGGCCCACGATCGTGTTGCCGCCGATCAAGTGGTCGTATTGCTGCCAGGCCCAGCGCTTGGACGCGAGGTCGGGCGTGCCGAGCAGCTTGAGGAGCGCCTCGCGGTCCGGCATCGGGGCCGCGACGTCGCCCGGCGGGATCACGGCCTTCGAGGGCGCCGCGACGTGGGGCCGGTCGTAGAGCGGGGCCTGGTCGCCGAGTTCCTTGATGGGGAGATCCGCCTTGACCTCGCCGCCGTGTTTCACGACGAAGCGCAGCGTGTCGGTGGTCCGGCCCACGACCGCGAAATCGAGCTCCCACTTGCGGAACACGGCCTCGGCTTCGGCCTGTTTCGCGGGATCGAGCACCATGAGCATGCGCTCCTGGCTTTCGGACAGCATCATCTCATAGGCCGTCATGCCGGGCTCGCGGGTCGGCACGTGGTCGAGGTCGAGTTCGATGCCGAGGTCGCCCTTGGCGCCCATTTCCACGGCCGACGACGTGAGACCCGCCGCGCCCATGTCCTGGATCGCGATAACGGCGCCGGTCGCCATGAGTTCGAGGCAGGCTTCGAGCAGCAGCTTCTCGGCGAAGGGGTCGCCGACCTGCACGGTCGGGCGCTTACTCAACGCGTCGTCGTCGAAGGCCGCCGACGCCATGGCGGCCCCGCCGATGCCGTCGCGTCCCGTCTTCGAGCCGAGATACACGATGGGTTTTCCGATGCCCGTGGCCTTGGAATAGAAGATGCCGTCCGTGCGGGCGAGGCCGACCGCCATGGCGTTGACAAGGATATTGCCGTTGTAGCTCGCGTCGAACGCGATGCCGCCGCCGACCGTCGGCACGCCGAAACTGTTGCCGTAGCCGCCGATGCCCGCCACGACGCCACCCACGAGATGGCGCGTCTTCGGGTGGTCGGGCGCGCCGAAGCGCAGCACGTCGAG
>CAXTME010000178.1:0-5629 GCA_964245215.1 uncultured Lichenihabitans sp. | reverse complement strand
CTTGCCGCGGAACTGATCGGCGGCAATAGTAGCCGCCGTCGCCAGCTTATAACGGGAGCAATGGCAGTTCAGCGCGTGGACCCAATGCATTGGCGGAGAGGGAGGGATTCGAACCCCCGATAGGCTTGCACCTATGCCGCATTTCGAGTGCGGTGCTTTCAACCGCTCAGCCACCTCTCCGGGCCGCATCGTGCCTCATAAGGGCACGCCGCTGACGGTGGAAGCGAACTATCATGCGGGCTTGCTCATCACAAGTCCGCATTCGCGGCCGAAGCTCCCTGCAACTGGCCGTCAGTGCACCCCGCCGGCATCGACGGCCAGCCCCGATGGCGTCGATTCGAACAACCGCCCGCGTTCGGCCACGAGCACCATCCCGAGCGCCATGACGCCGAAGACCGTGAAGCCGAGCGTCAAGGGCACCGTCGTGCCGTCATAATGCTGGCCGACCAGGAAGCCCAGCACGGCACCGCCGAACGTCGTGACGAAGCCCTGGACCGACGAGGCCGTGCCGGCCACATGGCCGAGCGGCTCCATCGCGATCGCGCCGAAGTTTGACACCACGAGACCGAAGCAGAACATCACGGCCGCCTGCAGGATCGCGAAACTCACCAGCGTTTCATAGCCCGCCACCGCCACGGCCGTGTGGAGCAGGGAGCACGCGATGAAGCCGATCAGCGCCGCATGCGACACCTTGCGGGCGCCGAGACGGCCGACGATGCGGCTGTTCAGGAAGGACGACAGCGCCATGAAACCCGCGATCAACGCGAACGTCGCGGTGAAGAGGCGGGGTGCCGAAAGCGTCTCGGCGAAGATCTGCTGGGCCGAGTTGATGAAGCCGAAGAGCGCGCCGAGCACCAGCGCCATGGCCAGCATGTAACCGACCGCGAGGCGGTTGGTGAGCGTCAGTCGAAAAGCCTGCAGGACGCGCGAGGGCATGATGGGCAGCCTGTCGGCAGGATGCAGGGTCTCGGGAAGGCGCATCGCGGTCCAGATCGCGACCGCGAAGCCGAACAGCGTCAGGGCGCCGAAGATCAGGCGCCAGGGGCCGAACAGCATGATGATCTGGCCGATCGAGGGCGCCAGGATCGGCACGGCCAGGAACACGATGAACGAGAGCGACATCACCCGGGCCATCTGGCTTCCGGAATAGCAGTCCCGCACCACCGAAATCGCGAGGACGCGGGTCGCGGCCGATCCGACGCCCTGCAGCACGCGCGCCAGCAGCAGGACCGGCATCGTGGTCGAGAAGGCCGCGGCGCCGCTGAACAGGACGTAGATCACGAGGCCGGCCAGCAGGACGGGCTTGCGCCCGAACCGATCCGCCAACGGCCCGTAGATAATCTGCGCGGCGCCGAAACCGAGCAGGTAGGACGTCACGATCCACTGCTGCTGGTTCTCGTTCCCGACCCCGATCCCGACCGAATGGCCGATCGCCGGCAGAGCCGGCAACATCGAGTCGATCGCCAGAGCATTCACCGCCATGAGGGCCGCGATGAGGGCGACGAATTGTTTGAACCCCATGCCGGGTTTCAAGGGCAGGGACGATGCGGCGACAGCCGTCATGATGATGAGACTTTCGAAAGGCGGAGCCGTTGGCCAGCCATGCGGCGTCGGTCCGGATCTTGTGCGGCGTCGAACAACGATCTGCGTCGCTGCACGCCCGTCGCAGCGGCGCCATAGCGCCGGCTTGTGGTCTTTGTGTGGGCGGCCTGGATTTCGACGCACCACCTTCGACCGGCTTTCACGGAGAGCCAATTGTCGGTAATTGGACGGTGCAGCCGGACCGCGTCGATCGCTTCGATGATTCGCGGGAACGTCGGCTCGCCCGCGGATCCGCTACCGCGGACGGTCCCGGACCTGCGCGCACGCAGGCTCGCGATCGGGTGAACAGCGGCGGCGGGCTCATCGAGCCGTCGCGACCTGGAGGTTCTATGGATCTGATATCGGCCCCATCGGCGCCCCAAGCAGGCGCGGCGCCCCGAGCAGGCGCGGCGCACCGAGCAGGCGCGACGGCCAGAACGGGCGAACAGGTCGGGACGGCCATCCTCCTGTTCGCGGCCCTGTTGTGTTTGACCCTGCCGTGGCCGAACGTCGTCGTCGTCCCGCTGGTCGCGATCTTCGGGGCCGGCAGTCTGATCGTGGCGCGAAGGCTGGCCAAGGTCCCGAAGGATGCGCTTCACGTCGCGTCCGACGCCGTCGTCCTCGCCCTCGCGGCCGCGGCGCGCGATCCTCATTTCGCGGTGTGGCAGCTTCCCGGCCAATGGGCCGACGTGCTGCGCCTGACGCCGACCGGATGCATCGTCGCGGTCCTGATCTACGTCGGGGCCTCCATGGCCCTGATGGTCGAGGCGGGCCGCAACCTCGCGCTTCGGGAGCGTGTGGCGCTCGTGCTCCTGCCGCTGCTCTTCAACCTGCTGATGTCGACCGGCAATGGCGGGATGATGCACGACCTCGGGAGTGTCGCGACCGCCGGCATCGCGCTACCCGAACCCGTGAACCTCGTGGTCGGGCGGATGCTCGTCCTCTTCGTCTTCTGCGAAGTGGCGATCGGGATCTGCCGCTTCCTCGTGGCCGGCAGTGTCGCCCGCGACTGGCGTTTCCACGCGCTGCTGCTCGGCGCGGCGCTCCATGCCGTGATGGCGCCCCATATCGCGGACCTTCCAGTGCTGGTCGGCGGCTTCTGGCCGCTGCAGGCCTTCGTGGCGGTCGCGGCCGCGGCCCTGGCCCAGGCCGGCCTCTGGGCCATCGTCTATATCGTGACGGGTCTCGCGATCGATGCCCTCAACGGGACGCCGCCAACCTATGCGTCGGCTTACGGGCAGTGGCACGGCGGCGCCACGAAAGGCCTGATCTACGGTGGCGTCTTCATGGCCATCGTCGTAGTCCTGGCGTCCCTGCTGGCGGTCCCGGGCGTGGTGTCGCTGTCGCAAAAGATCCCCGCGATTCCCGCGATCCTCGGCGGCACGCTGCTCTTCCCCCTGGCCCAGACGCTCATCGCCAGTGCCGACGGCACGCCACCCTTCGTCGGGCGCCTGCTCGCCAGCTATCGCCAACCGCGGTCCTATCTGCGGGGAGCCGTGATCGGTCTCGGCATGACACTGGCGTTCGCGCTCGCACTGCCGGCCGAGAGCGGGGTCACGCGCTTCGTGGCGGGGTTCCTGTTGGGCGCCATCGCCTATGCGGGCGTCGATCTCGCTTGCGATGCCCTCGACATGGCACGCGGACGGCGCGTCGTCATGGAAAGCTGGCGCGTCTATGCGTTGGGGGTCGTGCTCGGGGGTTTCGTGGCCGGGGCGATCGGCTGGTATTTCGAGGCCGAGCAGATCACCGTCGTCGCGACGAAATTCTGGAGCTACGCCGACCTCGGCTATGCGGCGTCCGGCCATCCGGTGACGGGGTTCTCGATCTACCCGCTGTTCAACAAATACGGCACGATGGATCTCGGCCCGAGCAGCAACGGTGTGCGGCTCTTCTTCAACGAATCGCTGTCCGGCGTCGTCAACTGGGGTATCGCGGCACCCCTGTTCTCCATCAACTTCTTCATCCTGGCGGCCCTGTTCCAGCGCTCGCTCGCCCCGTTGAAGCAGCTCGTCAGCGCCCGCGGCTTCGAGAGCCTCGTCGAACAGGCCGTGCGGGTGCTGCGCTGGGGCCTCTGGATGGCACCGGTCATCAACTCGTTCCTGCGCCAATCGCCCGATCCGTCCTGGTACAACCAGGACGGCGCCGTGCGGACGGGGGCCGCCACGGCGGCCAACCTGTTCCTGCCGGCCGGCAGCTTCAAGGATTGGAGCGTCTCCATCTTCACCGGGCTCCTGGCCTACGACTGGCTGCGCGTGCTGATCTGGTTCGATCACATGGGCCTCCGCGTCGCGACGCTCGTCAACCTTACCTTTATCGGCGGCGATCGCCTCGACGAGTCGGCGGCCCGTTTCGCCGGCCATGCGGGCCGCACCCGCATCATCCCCGAGGGCATCCGCCGGTTCGCCACTTGGGCGCCGCTGCTGATCCCGTTCTACATCCCCCGCGGTCCCGACTGGGACAAGGCCTGGACGGGCGCCGAGACGATCCGCAACACGTCGCCGCCGCTCGCGGTGCCGGTCTGGAGCATGGTCGTGGTCTACGGCGCGGCGGCGCTCCTGGCCGGGTTGGCGCTGCGGGCCATCGGGCGGCGCTGGAACGGCCGACGCGCCTCCGACGCCCCGGCCCGGCCCGGGACGCCGGCCGCCATGCTGAGCGGGCCGAAGCGCTTTACACTGTCGAACGGCCGCATGACGGCCGAAATCGGAGCGGATGGGCGCGGTTTCACCACGGTCGCGGGCGTCGTGCGCAACAGCCACGCCATCGACATCACCCGCCGCCCGGCCGATCCGCTCGACCTGCGTGGTCCCTTCGTGATCCTGCGCGACACCGAGGAGCGGACCTGGAGCCTCGGCTTTCAGCCGATGCGCATGGCGGGACCCGACTACACGGTCGAGCAGCCCAATCCTGCCTCGATCCTCATGCGCAACAGCGTGGCCGGGATCAAGGCCGAGGCCCGGATCAGCCTCGCGCCGCAGGAGCCGCTCGAGACGTGGAGGCTGGTCCTCACCAACCTCGAAGACCGGCCGCGGCGCCTCGAACTCACGAGCTACCGCGAGCTCGCGATCCACGAGATCGGCGCCTATTTTCGCGATCCCGATTTCAACGCCATGCACATCGAAAGCTGGTTCGTGCGGCCGCTCAACGCCGTCCTGGCCCGGAACCGCCTGCTGCGCGACCCGAAGACCTATCGCATGTCGCACGAGACATGCTTCCATGCGGCGAAGCTCGGGGCAGGGGCGGAGCTCCTCGGCTACGACGATTCCCGCACCCGCTTCATCGGCCCCGGGGGCATCAGGGACCCGCGCGGCCTCGCGGCCGAGCACCGCCGCGCGGTCGACGACGAAGGCTCGCTCTACACGTTCGATCCCGCAGCGAGCCTCGCGATCGGCATCGATCTCCCGGCGCGGGGCTCGTGCGAGATCACGCTGCTCACGGGTCGGGCGACGGACGAATGGACGGCCGCCCGCATGATCGCGCGGGTGTTCGGCGAGCCGGCGCCGGACGAGGCCGCGTTCCGCACCATGCTGGCCAAGAAGCGTCTCATCGAGCCCGGTCCCTTGCCGCCGGCCTCGCATTGGCCCTTCGCGTTCGAGACCGAAACACTCCTGACCCTGACGCCAGCGACGCCGCGCCCTTGGGCCCATGTCCTGGCCAATCCTGCGGGTTACGGCGCCGTCGTGTCGAACGAGGGCGAGATCCATTCCTTCAACGGCAACGAGCGTCAGAACGCGCTGACCCCCTACCGCTTCGAATCCGGCGCCAGCCAGATGCCGGGCCAGCTGATCTATGTCGTCGATCTCGACACCGGCGAAGCCGATACGGCCGGCTTCGTGCCGTTCCGGCGCCAGGACGCCACCTACGAGGTGGAGTACCGCCTCGGCGCCGCGACCTTCCGCAACCGTCGCCGTGACCTCGACATCGAGCTTACGGTTTTCGTCTTCACCGACGCACCCGCCGACGTCCGCATCCTGAAGCTCCGCAACCGGGGCAAGGCCGCGAAACGCTACAGGATCGTTCCCTATTTCGAGATGGCGCTGGCCGAGAGCCC
>CAXTME010000177.1:0-5874 GCA_964245215.1 uncultured Lichenihabitans sp. | reverse complement strand
TCGCGCAAGAAGCGCATCGCGGCCGGCTCGGGGATGCGGGTCGAGGACGTCAATCGTCTTCTGAAGCAACACCGTCAGATGGCCGACATGATGAAGGCGCTCGGCGGCGCCAAGAAGGGCGGCCTCGGCAAGATGGCGGCGGCCTTCGGGCTCGGCGGCGGCAACCCGCTCGCCGGAATGCCGGAACCGACGCCGGCCGAACTCGAAGCCCTGCAAAAGCAGTTCGGCGCCGGGGGCGGGCTGCCGTCGGCCCCGCCGTCCGGCGCCTTCGGCTCGAGCCTCGCCGGCAAACTGCCCTCGAACCTGCCCGGCCTCGGGGGCGGCCGTCTGCCGGGACTGGGCGGTGGCTTCAACCCGTTCGGAGGGAAGAAGAAATGAGCAGCGGCCCGCAGAGCAAGATGTTCGAGGTCTTCAATGCCCTCCGCGAGCGTCTCCAGAAGGCCGACCTCAGCTTCACCTCGGCGGCCTACCGCGACGACGCCATGTCGCTGCTCGTCAACGAACCCGGTCATTACTGGGAGATCGACGTCCTCGAGGACGGCTCGGTCGACGTCGAGGTCTACACGTCGCAAGGGCTCTCCGAAGATCCCATGGGCGACATCGACCGCCTCATTCAACGCAACGGCGATGAAGAACCAACCCCTGCCCTCTCTGAAAGGAACTGAACCATGGCTCTGAAGATCCGCCTGTCCCGCTGGGGCGCCAAGAAGCGTCCGTTCTATCGTATCGTCGTGGCCGATGCCCGCGCGCCGCGCGATGGCCGCTTCGTCGAGAACATCGGCACCTTCGATCCCCTGAAGCCGAGCGAGGACACGAACCGCCTGGTGCTCGACGCGGAAAAGGCCAAGGCCTGGATCGCCAAGGGCGCCCAGCCGACCGACCGCGTGCTCCGCCTCCTCGCCTCCATCGGGGTCGGCGAGAAGCCGGTCCGCAACAACCCGGTCAAGGCCCAGCCGAAGAAGAAGGCACAGGAGCGCGCCGCGGCAGCGGCATCGGCCGAAGCGGCCTGACGCCTTGCGACGGGTGGGGGAGCCCCGCCCGTCACCCTCGGAGGCCGCCCATCCGGTCAAAGGACGGCTTGATCTTCGACGGGTTCGGTGAAAATTGTCGAGTGGCCTGATTTCTGGTTTGCCGGAAGACGGTTTGCACGAATTGGGTGAGGAGTGTTGCCGCGTATGGCCGACAGGGTTCTGATCACCGGCGGGGCCGGTTTCATCGGTCGCCATCTGGCCAAGGCGCTGCTCGACAAGGGCGATCGGGTCCGCGTGCTGGATGCCCTCATCGGACAGGTTCATGCGGATCGCTCCGCGCTCGACGACCTCGGCCCCGACGTCGAGGTCCAGGAAGGCGATGTCCGCGACGGCGATGCCGTGGCGCGAGCGCTCCAGGGCGTCGACAAGGTCGTGCATCTCGCGGCCGAAGTCGGCGTCGGGCAGAGCATGTATGCGGTCGACCGGTACGTGTCGGTCAACGACCTCGGGACCGCGATGCTGTTCCAGCAGCTGATCGACCAGCCCGTCAAGCGCGTCGTCGTGGCCTCGTCGATGAGCATCTACGGCGAAGGCCTCTACCGCGACCGCGACGGCAAACTCTACGAAGATGTCCTGCGCGGCCCTCGCAACCCCGACGGCACGTGGGACCCGCTCGACCCCGAGGGGCGCCCGCTCGAACCCGCGCCCACTCCCGAATGGAAGCGGCCGGCACTCGCCTCCGTCTATGCGATCACCAAATACATGCAGGAGCGTCTTACCCTGACGCTGGCTCCGGCCTATGGCATGGAGGGCGTGGCGCTCAGGATGTGGAACGCTTACGGCCCCGGCCAGGCACTCTCGAACCCCTACACGGGCGTGCTGGCCATCTTCGCGTCGCGGATCCACAACGGCAAGCCGCCTGTGATCTTCGAGGACGGGCAGCAACGGCGCGACTTCGTCCACGTGGCCGATGTCGCCCGCGCGTTCCTCCTGGCGCTCGACCATCCGAAGGCGGCCGGTCGCGTCTATAATGTCGGATCGGGCGAAGATCGCACCGTCGGTGAGGTCGCGACGCTTCTCGCCGGGGCGATGAACCGCAAGGATCTGCCGCCCGAGATCGCCGCCAAGGCGCGGGCGGGCGACATCCGCCATTGCATCCCGGACATCGATGCCATCTGCGAAGACCTCGGCTACGAGCCGCAGGCCGACTTCCGCGAGGGCCTTGCCGAACTCGCCGAATGGGTGGCTCGCCAGGAGGCCGTCGACCGCGTGGGCGACGCCCGCCGCGAGCTCGAAGCCCGCGGCCTCGTGGCGTGACGGCACCCGGCACGGCGGATCGGCCGGCCCGGATCCTCGTCACGGGCGGCGCGGGCTTCATCGGGTCGAACCTGTCGGATCGCCTGCTTGCCGAGGGCCACCACGTCACGGTCTACGACGCCTTGTCGCGCCCGGGCGTCGCCCGCAACCTCGATTGGCTGACGTCCCGCCACGGCGAGGCCGTGACCGCCATCGTGGCCGATATCCGCGACGCCGAGGCGCTCGGCCGCGCCGCGGCCACCGCGGACGCCGTGTTCCACTTCGCGGCCCAGGTCGCGGTCACGACCAGCATGATGGAGCCACTCGAGGATTTCGACGTCAACGTCCGCTCGACCGTGACGTTGCTCGACGCCTTGCGCCGGCGTGGCACGCCGGTGCCGCTCGTTTTCGCCTCCACCAACAAGGTCTATGGCGACCTGGCCGACGTCGCACTGTCCCTGACCAACGACGCCTATGTCCCGGTCGATCCGGCGCTGCGCAGCGGCGTCGGCGAGACGAGGCGGCTCGACTTCCACACGCCCTATGGCTGCTCCAAGGGGGCGGCCGACCAATATGTGCTCGACTATGCCCGGAGCTTCGGCGTGCCGACGGCCGTGCTGCGGATGAGCTGCATCTACGGGCCACGCCAGATGGGCACCGAAGACCAGGGCTGGGTGGCGCATTTCGCCATTTCGGCCCTGAAGCGAGACACCATCAGCCTCTTCGGCGACGGGTGTCAGGTCCGCGATATCCTCGACGTCGACGACGCGGTCGACGCCTATCTCGGGTGCTGGCGCGCGATCGACAGGATCGCCGGCCAGGCGTTCAACCTCGGCGGCGGCCCCGCCAATGCCGTGAGTCTACGTCAACTCCTGCGACATCTCGAAGCGCTTGTCGGCGCGCCGGTCGAGACCGAGACGTTCGATTGGCGTCCCGGAGACCAGCGCTACTACGTGTCGGACGCCCGGCAGGTGGAACAAACCCTCGGACTCGGCCCCTGGCGACCGTGGCAGGACGGCGTGGCGCGGCTGGTCCGCTGGCTGGCCGAGGAACACGGGATCGCGCTGCCCGCGCGCTCGGCCGCAGACATGGCGCGGCTGGGGCGCTAAGGTGGCCGGATGACGTCAGATCGCACCGGATCACCCTGGCAAACGCGACCAGCAACGGGAGCCCTCGCGTGAGGGTCGCCCTTGTCAATCCGGCCTGGGACTTCGCCCAGTCGATCTATTTCGGCTGCCGGCACCCCCATCTGCCGCTCGAACTCGGCTACTGCCGCGGCCTCCTGGAGCGGGCCGGACACGAGGTGCTGATGCTCGATGGGCACCTCATGGGACAATCGACCCAGGAACTCGCGGACGCGGTCACGGGCTTCTCGCCCGCCATGACGGTCGTGACGACGGCGCCGAGCTACCTGTTCTGGCGGTGCGCCCCGCCCGAGCTGCGCAGTCCGCGGGAGTTCCTGGCCGCACTCGGGACGAACGGCGGACGCACCGTCGCGGTCGGCCCACACGGTTCGGCGACGCCGGAAACGGCGTTGCGCAAGCTCGGCTGCGACGTCGTGGTGCGGGGCGAATGCGAGGAGATCGTGGCGCGGCTCGCGGAAGCCGGCGCCAAGGCCGAGGCATCCCGTCTCGCCGGCGTGCCTTCGATCGCCTACCGCGACGGCGATCGCTTCGTGGTCACCGGGGAGCCTGCGGCCTGCCGGTTCACCGATGCCCCGCCGCTGCGGTGGGATCGGGCCTGGATCGACCGGCACCACCACCATCATCACCGCTACGACCGCGATCCCGTCGGCCCCGGGGCCGAAGTCGAAGCATCCCGGGGTTGCCCGTATCATTGCTCGTTCTGCGCCAAGATCGATTTCCGCGACAAATACCGGAAGCGCGATCTCGAACCTCTATTGACCGAGATCGACGGCCTCGTGGCCCAGGGCGTCACTTACGTCTACTTCATCGACGAGATCTTCCTGCCGCAGCGGCCGCTGCTCGAAGCGCTGGTGTCCCGCCCCATCGAATTCGGCATCCAGACCCGCATCGACCTCTGGAAGCCTGACATGCTCGACCTGTTGGGGTCGGCGGGCTGCGTCTCGATCGAAGCCGGGATCGAGAGTCTCACCGTCGAGGGCCGTGCAGCGCTCGACAAGAGTTGCCGCATGACGACGGAAGATCTGGCCGAGCGGCTGATCCACGCCCGCCGGACCGTGCCCTTCGTCCAGGCGAACCTCCTCGAAGTCGCGGGCGACGATGCCGGGCTCGTGGCGGAATGGCGAGATGGTCTGCGGGCCCGCGGTGTCTGGGCCAACGACCCCGTGCCGCTCTACCCCTACCCGAGCTCGCCCGATTATCGGCGGCTCTGGGGCAAGCCCGACGATCAGGCCTGGGAACGGGCCCATGCCCATTATCTCGGGCAGTTCGACCGTCTGAGCGAGATCCAGGACCAGCAGCCCCTGCCCTTGCACGATCTCGAAGTCACGTGCTGCCGGTGACCGCGACGGGCCGTCATGTCCTGATGACCGCCGATGCGGTCGGCGGCATCTGGACCTATGCGCTCGACCTCGGCGCTGCCCTGGTCCGGCGCGGAGACCGTGTGACGGTCGCCGTGCTCGGACCCGCACCGGACGACCTGCGCCGCGGCGAAGCCACGGCACGTGGACTCAAGGTCATCGGCCTGGATCACGCGCCCGACTGGCTCGCCGCCGACGAAAAGGCGGTTCACGCGGCCGGTGCGGCCCTGGCCCGATTGGCCCGGCGGGAACGGGCCGACCTGCTTCACCTCAATCATCCGGCGCTCGCCGCCAAGACCCGCTACGACCAGCCCGTGATGGCGCTCGGCCACTCCTGCGTGGCGACGTGGTGGAACGCGGTGCGGGACGGCCCGCTGCCGGAGGATTTTCGCTGGCGCGCGGCCCTCCACGAGCGCGGTCTCGCGGCAGCCGATGCCGTGGCGGCGCCGAGCCGCAGCTTCGCCGAGGCGACCCGGCGCGCCTATGGCTTCGGGACGGCGCCACTCGTGGTGCACAACGGCCGGGACAGGCCGGCCTTCGGCGATCGCCCGGAAACCCCGGACGCTTCGGTGTTCACGGCCGGGCGCCTGTGGGACGAAGGCAAGAACCTCGCGGTCCTGGATCGGGCCGCTGCCCGCCTGCCCGTCGCGGTCGAGGCCGCGGGACCGCTGACCGGTCCCAACGGCGCCAGCGTCACGTTACACCATATCCGGGTCCTCGGACCGCTTGGTGAAACGGCCATGCGCAAGAAATTGGCGGCGCGGCCCATCTTCGTCTCGTCGGCGCTCTACGAACCCTTCGGCCTCGCGGTCCTCGAAGCCGCTCAGGCGGGCTGCGCCCTCGTGCTGTCCGACATCCCCACCTTCCGGGAACTGTGGGATGGCGCGGCCCTCTTCGTCCCGCCGCACGACGATCGTGCCCTGGCGGCCGCGATCGTGCGCCTCCTCGGCGACAGGAGCTATCGAGCCGAACGAGCCGAAAAGGCCGTCGAACGGGCGGCCCGTTACACGGTCGAGGCTTGCGTCGACGCCACCGAGACGGCTTATGCGACGGCACGCGCCGCCAAGGAGCGGCTGTCGAAAGCGCAGGGCGAGCGGGCCGGCA
>CAXTME010000176.1:0-5907 GCA_964245215.1 uncultured Lichenihabitans sp. | reverse complement strand
GCCGCCGTCATTGTGCGCGGATCCAGGTTCCGAGCAAGAGCCTTGCCGCAGACCTCGTCTCGGTTATGCTGCGGTGCAGTCAACGCAAGATCAAGGGGTCCCGGATGCTCGATCGGAGCCGTGTAGCCGGCCTTCTCGCCATTTCGACCTTGTGCTGGTCGCCGGGAGCTGTGGCGCAGACGAAGCCCTTCGCCGGCGTGACGCTCGCCCTCGCGTCCCAGAACGACCAGTTCGCGCCCATCCTGGCGAAGCTCGCGCCGCAGTTCGAGGCCGAGACGGGTGCGACCGTCAAGGTCGACATCATGGACTACGGGACGCTGCTGACCAAGACCACCGCGGATTTTGTCGGCCACACCAAGGGCTACGATCTCGTGACCATGGACATCGTCTGGTCGGGCGCCTTCGCGGAAAACGGCTATACGGTCGACCTCACCGACTGGATCAAGCGCGACGCGGCCGAGATCGACGTCCCCGACATCTATCCCGTTCTGATGGCGTCGCTCGGTGGTTTCGACGGCAAGCAGATGGCCTTTCCGTTCGCGGGCTATGCCAATATCCTGGCCTATCGCAAGGATCTCTACGCGGCCGCCAAACTCGCGCCGCCGAAGACCATGCAGGACCTCGTCGCCGATGCCATCGCGCTCGACGATCCTTCGAAGCACATCTACGGCTTCGTGGCGAACGGCAAGACCGGCCCGGCCGGCGCCCAGGACTGGATGCAGTACAACGCGCAGATGGGCGGTTCCATCCTTGGCGCGGACGGCAAGCCGGCCATCAATTCGGCCGCCAACGTCGAGAGCCTGAAGGTCTACAAGGAACTGTTCGCCAAGGCTGCGCCGCCCGGCGCCGCCGATTACGATTGGGACGGTCGGGAACAGAGTTTCCGCAACGGCACCGTGGCCAATATGGAGACCTGGTCGGTCGGGGCGCCGGGCTATTACGATCCGGCGCAGTCGAAAGTCGTCGACACCGTCGCGATCGAAGCAGCACCGGCCGCCTCCGGTCTCTCGCCCCGCTACGGCGTCGGCGGTTGGGGCATGGCGATCAATGCCGACATCGAGCCCAAGAAGAAGGAAGCCGCCTGGGCCTTCATCAAGTGGCTGACCAGCCCGGCCGTCCATAAGACGTTCAATCTCGACGGCGCCGGAAGCTTTCTGCGCCGCAGCGAGATGACCGACAAGGATCTCCTGGCGAAGTTCCCCTTCCTGCCCGTGATCGCGACGACCTTCGAGCACGGCGATGGCGACTACCGGCCGCGTATCCCGCAATATCCCGAGATCCAGGACATGCTGGGCACCGCCGTCAACGCCGTGCTGGTCGGCAATGCCGACCCGAAGGCTGCGCTCGACGACGTGCAGAGCAAGGCCGAGAAGCTTTTTTGAGGGTTGCGCGGCCGGCCTCGCTGTCGTTCCAGGCCCGCCGCCGGATCTTCCTCGCAGCGCTGGCTGCTCCGGCGCTCGTCTACGTCCTGGCCATCGGCGTCTGGCCGATGCTCCAGGGGGTCTGGTACAGCGTCTTCGACTATAGCCTGCTGCATCCGGCGCGCCGCCACTTCGTGGGTTTCGGCAATTACGCGACGCTCTTCGAGGACGCGAGCTTCCGAAACGCCTTTTTGAACACGATCCTGTTCTCGCTCTGCGCCGTCATGCTCGAATTCGCGGCCGGGCTCGGCATCGCGCTCCTGCTGTGGCGCGAAGGCCGCTTCAACCAGATTTGCCTCGCTTTGCTGCTCGTTCCCGTGAGCGTCACGCCCATCGCGGTCGGGCTGATCTTCAAGGGCCTGCTCGAGCCCGATTACGGCATGGTCGGCTATTGGCTGGCGCAATGGGGGTTGAGCGATCCCCGGGGCCTCCTCGGCTCGACCCATACGGCTCTGGCGACCCTGGTCCTGGTCGACATGTGGGAGTGGACCCCGCTGATGGCGCTGATCCTCCTGGCCGGCCTCAAGGCTCTGCCGCTCGACGTGATCGAGGCGGCGGTCGCGGACGGGGCCACGGCCCTGCAGCGGTTCCGGCTCGTCATCCTGCCGCTGCTCCTGCCCGCCGTGTTCCTGGCGCTGGTGCTGCGCATGATGGATGCGTTCCGCGTCTTTGACTCGATCTATGTGACGACCGGCGGCGGACCGGCGGGCGCGACCGACACGCTGATGGTGCTGGCGGTGAAACGCGGCCTTCAGTTCTTCGACATCGGATCGGCCGCGGCGATCGGCAACGTGATGATCCTGTGCCTCGGCGTGATCGCGACACTCTTCGTCCTGGTGATCCGGCAAGCCGACCGCGTCGCGAACGGTCGTTGACCGCTTGACGCCGCGGAGTCACCTCTTCCTCCAACGCTTCGCGCTCGGCGCGATCACGGGCGTGTTCCTGTTGCCGGTGCTCTGGCTGATCTCGACCGCTTACAAGCCGGCGACCGCGATCTTCACGTCTCCTCCTACGTTGCTCTTCGCCCCGACTCTCGACAACTTCCGCAAGATCGGCACGCTCTACGACCTTCCCGCCCTGGTGCGATCGAGCCTCACCATCAGCCTCGGGTCGGCGCTCCTGTCCCTCCTCATCGGGGCGCCCTGCGGCTACGCGCTCGCACGATCGAGGACACGCTGGGCTCTGGCGCTGGCCTATTTCTTCCTGGGCGTCCGCACGGTGCCGGCGGTCGCGACGCTGCTGCCCTTCTACCTCTTCATGCGGGATCTCGGCCTGCTCGGAACGACGGCGGCCGTCATCCTGATCGACACGGTGCTCAACTGTGCCTTCGTGACCTGGATGATGTTCTCCTACTTCCGCGCACTGCCGCCGGAGTTGAACGAGGCGGCCCTGACCGATGGATGCACGCTCTGGGGCGCCTTCATCCGCGTGGACCTGCCCTGCGCCCGATCGGGGCTGCTGGCGAGCGCCCTGTTCTGCCTTCTGTTCTCCTGGAACGACTTCCTCTACGCGAGTTTCCTCACGAGGCTCGACAGCAAGCCCGTCTCGGTCGCGCTCGTCACGGCCTACGGCACCTACGACATCAGTTGGGGGACGCTCGGAGCCCTGGCGCATGTGGCGACGATCCCGATCGTGCTGATGGTGGTGGTGCTCAACCGCTACTTCGTCGGCGGACTCGTGCGCGGCGTCCACTGACGCTCCGTCACGCGCGAAGCGCGAGGCCCGTCTCGACGTCGAAGAGATGCAGATGGCGCGGGTCGACCGTCAGATGCACCGCATCGCCCGGCGCGAAACGGAGACCGCCGTCCAGCAAAGCCTTGAGGTGCCGGCGCGAGGCGGCGAACTCGTCGTCGCCCCCGGCCGAGACGCCGAGCGGCGTCACGCCCTCGAGTTCGACCGAGACCAGCAGGTTCGCCCCGAGGTCTTCCACGAAACGGACGGTTCCCGGCAGGGTCGCTTCCGCGGGCGAGGCGAGCCGAAAGGCTTCCGGCCGCAGCCCGGTGACGACCCGCGTGCCGCTCACCTGCGCGAGCGTGGGAAAGCGATCCAAGTCCGAATCGACCGCGAGACGATGCGGGCCGAACCGCAACGCGGTAGCGCCGTCCGGGCTCCGCTCGACGATCGCATCGAGGAAGTTCATGGCCGGCGAGCCGATGAAGCCTGCGACGAAGCGGTTGCGCGGCGCATCGTAGAGATCGCGTGGCCGCCCGACCTGCTGAAGCAGGCCGCGGTCCAGAACGGCGACCCGCGTCCCCATCGTCATGGCCTCGACCTGGTCGTGGGTGACGTAGACCGTCGTGACGCCGGTACGGCGTTGAAGCGCCGCAATCTCCTGGCGCATCTGGCCGCGTAGGCGCGCGTCGAGATTGGAGAGCGGTTCGTCCATGAGAAAAGCACTGGGCGAGCGCACCAGCGCCCGCGCCATGGCTACCCGTTGCCGCTGACCGCCGGACAGCTTCGCCGGCTTTCGGTGGAGATATTCGGTGAGTTCCAGCGTCGCCGCGACCTCGCGGACTTGCCGTTGGATGGTGTCGGGGTCGGTTCCTCGCACTTTGAGGCCGAACCCGATGTTCTGAGCGACCGATAGATGCGGGTAGAGCGCGTAGGATTGGAACACCATCGCGACGTTGCGGTCGCGAGGAGCCGAGTCGTTAGCAAAGGCGCCATCGATCAGCAGGCGCCCGGAGGTGGGGTCGTCGAGGCCGGCCACGATCCGTAACGCGGTCGACTTGCCGCAGCCCGAAGGCCCGACCAGGATCAGGAACTCTCCTTCGGCGATGTGAAGGTCGAGGTTCGACAGCGCGGCCTGGCCGTTGTCGTAGCGTTTCGTGACCTGCTCGAAGGTGATCGTCGCCAGTGCAGCCTCGCCTCGGGCGCCCGCTTGGGCGGAAGGGGAGGTGCACCATTACGGCCAAACGCGCAAGTCGCGCCGCGACGGTCTTAGCTTGACGCGTACTGAATGACCCAGCGTGTTACGCGAGGGCCCGTCGATTGTGGTTGGCCCATGAAGGAGCCATGACGCCGATCGGATCGATCCTGGGCGCCGACATGCTGGATTCGACGATACCGTCAATCGCCACGGAAGCGGCGGCCCGGGCGACGGACTTGATGTCGGCGCGGGCAATACCGAGGTCGGCCAGACGATGATCGGGCAACCGGGTCAATTCGCGGACGGCAACGCGTTCGTTGTGCCATTGAGCGATGAAGTTCAACATCGAAAGGTTCCTTGTTGTTAGCAGAGCCGAACCGTATGTCTGGCTCTGCATGACCTTTGATGCACTGCAATATATTCTCGGCTTGCGATTACACCAGCCACACCGGCAATCGCCTGCTATGCGAAAAATGCATCGGTCGCTCAACCTGGGGGGCGATTTGTCAGAATGCGGTACGATCGCGGCCTCCGCTGAACAATAGGCTATGCGTTGATCGCATGGCATTATAACGCTGCTTCAGCGGTCTCCCGCCATGGAGTTTCGGGTCAGCGCCTCGCGATGATGAAATTACACCGGATTGTTGCAGCGCAATATCCGGCAAACCGCTACGCCCCGGGTCACGAGGCAGCTCGAACCTTCACGGCGAACCAGACTCACAACCGACATCCACCCGGCCACGCGCCGCAAGGTCACGATGTCCGGCCACCGACCGGATCCGTCTCAAGTGTCTCTAGCCCGTCAAGGTTGTTCAGCCACGAGGCCTTTTGTTCGGTCGAGAAGCTGAACTCGGGGGCTACCGCATCGGGCTCGTCCAGGCTGTTGAGCGTCAGACTGACATTAGGCCCGTGAATGTTCCGGTACGTCAGAGGCGTGCCGCAATCGCGGCAGAAGCCTCTCTCGACAGCGTTGGAACTGGCGAAGGTCGCCGGCGGTGAAGACCAGACGACGTTCGCGGCAGGGAAGCGCACGAAGGCCATGAAGGGCGCACCGGAGGCCTTCTGGCACATGCGGCAATAGCAGACGCTGGCTCGATCGCGGGGGCCCTCGGCCCGGAAGCGAACCTTTCCGCATTGACACCCGCCGGTATAGCTCATGGCTGCACGCGAAGCTGGCCTTGAGCGTGTCAGAAGTTCATCAGCCGTCATCGCGAGCGCAGCGAAACGACCCAGCTACATCCTGTGTCGCACGCTGGGTTGCTTCGTCGCTACGCGCCTCGCAATGACGAATGGTAAAGCCCAAGCTTCAATCACGATCTGACACTCTCGAATGTTGAAGATTGCCACACATTCCGAGTTCCCGATAGCCAAGCGCGTCCGAGCGCATGGCAGCGCGGGTCGAAGCGCGAGCCGTCAGAGATCGAGGCTCTGGGGCAGGATGACGAGATCGCGGATGGTGATGTTCCTCGGCCGGGTGAGCATGAACAGCACGGCGGCGGCCACCTCCTCAGGTTCCATGAGGCTTCCGTTCGCCAAGGCGTCGTCGAGCTTCTCCTTCGGCCAGTCGCTGAGCAGAGCCGTCACCACGGGACCCGGGGCGACTTCGCCGACGCGGAT
>CAXTME010000175.1:0-6010 GCA_964245215.1 uncultured Lichenihabitans sp. | reverse complement strand
CCTTCTCCCGCACCGCGGGAGAAGAACGCTAACCTCGTTCGGGATGCCGGGCCAGCACCTCGCGCACGGCCTCGACCATCCGGTCCTGCGGGGCGGGGAACTGCGCCTTCTGACGTAACTCGAGGTAATCCGCGCGGTCCTTGCTGCCTTTGGCCAATTCTGCCCCGAGCACGAGGTCGCGGATCATCACGACGGGACCGCCTGCGGCGTCGCGCTCGTTCGAGCCCTGGATCACCGCGCAGGCGGCATTGCGCTTGTCGGCATATTTCAGCTGCGCATTCATGCCCGCCGAGCCGAGATAAAGCTCGGACCGGATCCCGGCCTGGCGCAGGCTGGTGACGAGCGCCTGATAGCGGTCCATCTCGGCTCGATCGAGCACCAGGACCACGACGGGTCCCCGCGGTTTCGCCTGTCCGAGGAGCGGGCTGCCGACCGCGCGCAGCGCCGCCACGAGCCGCGAGACACCGACCGAAAAGCCGGTAGCCGGAACCGGCTCACCGCGAAAGCGGGCCACGAGCCCGTCATAACGCCCGCCGCCGCCGACCGAGCCGAAGCGGATGGGCGCGCCGTCGTCGCCCTTGACCGTGAAGGTCAGTTCGGCCTCGAACACCGGCCCCGTGTAATATTCGAGCCCGCGGACCACCGAAGGGTCGATGACCACGCGGTTGTCATAGCCGGCCGCCGCTACAAGCGCCGCGATCTCGCGCAGTTCGTCGACGCCCTCCTGCCCACGGGCCGAGCCCGCCACCGCTTCGCCTAGGTTGCGCAACGTCGCTGCCGCATCCTCGCCCTTGGCGGACGTGAAGCCGAGAACGCGCCGGATGGCGTCCTGTCCGAGCCCTGCCCCCCTGGTATAATCACCGCTCTCGTCGCGGCGTCCGGGCCCGAGCAGCGCTTCGACGCCGGCGGGACCGAGCCGGTCGAGCTTGTCGATGGCGCGCAACACGATCAGCCGCTTGCCGGCCTGATCGGGGCCGAGGCCGATCGCCTCCATGACGCCGTCGAGCACCTTGCGGTTGTTCACCTTGACGACGTAATCGCCGCGGTCGATGCCGAGCCGCTCCAGCGTGTCGGCCGCCATGATGCAGATCTCGGCGTCTGCCGCGACCGAGCCCGAGCCCACCGTATCGGCGTCCAATTGCAGGAATTGTCGGAACCGCCCGGGGCCGGGCTTCTCGTTGCGGAAGACCGGCCCGGCCCGATAGGAGCGATACGGCTTCGGCAGCGTCTCGTAATGCTCGGCGACATAGCGGGCCAGCGGCGCCGTCAGGTCATAGCGCAGCGACAGCCACTGCTCGTCGTCGTCCTTGAACGAGAAGACACCCTCGTTGGGACGGTCGAGGTCGGGCAGGAATTTGCCGAGCGCGTCCGTGTATTCGATGAACGGTGTTTCGACGGCCTCGAAGCCGTAGAGTTCGTAGGTCTCCCGGATGGCCGCCATGATGCGATCGGTCGCGGCGAGATCGACGGCGTTGCGATCGGCGACGCCGCGCGGCAGGCGGGGTTTGGTCAGGTCGGTCATGGAGTCCGGGATCGAAGGAGGTGGAGGGTCCCCTCATCCGCCCTCGCTCCGCTCGGGCACCTTCTCCCTTACCGGGAAAAGGACTGCGTGATCTTCCTTCTCCCGCTTGCGGGAGAAGGTGGCCCGACGCAGTCGGGTCGGATGAGGGGATCGTCGGGCTTAGTGAAGCGTCTTCAACAAACCGCGCAGCTTGTCGGCGACCTCGCCGATCTGCGCTTCCGTAATGATCAGCGGCGGCGTCAGCGCGAGCGTGTCGCCCGTGCAGCGGACCATCAGGTCCGCCTCGTGGAAGGCGCGGTCCATGGCTTCGAAGGCCCGGGCGCCGAACGCGTCGGGCTTCGAGGCGAGATCGATGGCGCCGACGAGGCCGACCGTGCGGATGTCGAGCACGTTGGGCAGGCCCCTGAGCCCGTGGATCGCCTCGGCCCAGACCGGCTCGAGCTTCTGCACCCGGGCGAAGAGATCCTCGTCGCGGTAGAGATCGAGGGTTGCGAGGGCGGCCGCGCAAGCCAGCGGATGCGCCGAATAGGTATAGCCGTGGAAGAGCTCGATCGAGTGTTCCGGCCCCTTCATGAAGGCGTCGTAGATCCCCTTGCGGCAGATGACGCCGCCCATCGGCACGGTGCCCGACGTGACGCCCTTGGCGAAGGTGATCATGTCCGGGATGACGCCGTAGCGCTCGGCCGCGAAGCCGTAGCCGAGGCGACCGAAGCCCGAGATGACTTCGTCGAAGATCAGCAGGATCCCGTATTTGTCGCAGATGGCCCGAAGCCGCTTGAGGTAGCCCTGGGGTGGCGGCAGCACGCCGGTCGAACCCGCCATGGGTTCGACGATGACGGCCGCGATGGTCGACTGGTCGTGCAACGCGACGATCCGCTCGAGGTCGTCGGCGAGGTGCGCGCCCCACTCGGGCTCGCCCTTGGTGAAGGCCTGATGCTCGCGGCTGTAGGTATGGGGCAGATGGTCGACGCCGCCCAGCATCGTGCCGAAATGCTTGCGGTTCGAGACGATGCCGCCGACCGAAATGCCGCCGAAGCCGCAGCCGTGGTAGCCGCGCTCCCGGCCGATCAGCCGAACCCGGCTCGCCTGGCCGCGCATGTTGTTGAACGCGATGGCGATCTTCAGCGCCGTGTCGACGGCCTCCGAACCGGAGTTCGAGAAGAAGACGTGGTCGAGGTCGCCCGGTGCCAGCGCCGCGATGCGGGACGCGACCGCGAAGGCCTTGGGATGTCCGAACTGGAAGGTGGGTGCGAAATCGAGTTCCGCCGCCTGGGCCTGGATGGCCCTGACGATGGGCTCGCGGTTGTGGCCGGCATTGGTGCACCAGAGGCCCGCGGTGCCGTCCATCACGGCGCGACCGTCCGTCGAATAGTAGAACATGTCCTTGGCCCGCGTGATCATGCGCGGGCTCTTCTTGAACGAGCGATTCGCCGTATACGGCATCCAGAAGGCTTCGAGGTCGTTCGGGATGTCGGCCTGAGACGCGAAAGCGGCGTTGGATGACGGCATGGGCGAGGCTCGCAAGGCTCAATAAAAGTCTGCGCGCGGCTCCTTCCAGAGCCGCGCGGTTTGGATCGTCTTAGGCGCCTTCGACCGTCACGTCCACGTCGACATTGTTGCGGGTGGCGTGGCTGTAGGGGCAGATCTTCTCATGCGCCTCGTCGACCAGTTCCTTGAGTTCGGCGGTCGGCAGCGACTTGTCGATGACATGCATCTTCACCGCGAGCCCGAAACCACCGGCATCACGCGGGCCGATCGTGACCGCGCAGGTGACGGTCGCCCCGGTGGCGTCCTTCTTGTGCTGCTTGGCCACGAAGTCGAGCGCGCCGCCGAAACAGGCCGCATAGCCGGTCGCGAAGAGGTGTTCGGGGGTGGTCGTTCCCGGCTTGCCGGGGCCACCCATTTCCTTGGGAACCGACAGTGTGACGCTGACGGTCCCGTCATCGGCTTCGCTCTTGCCGTTGCGGCCTCCAGTGGAATGCGCCTTCGCCGTAAAGAGCGGCTTGATGGACGACATGATGGGGTCCTTTCGCGAGAATGGTTTCTTTGTCACGTGCCTTGACGGGCGCGTTATAGGCAGGCGAGGCGATCGAACCAAGGCCAAAGCGAGACGGGGACCTCACCGGGTTGCGGACGTCGCGCCGCCCTGCTGGCGTCCGACGCGACAGCGTCTCCGGTCGCGGCTTGACAGCCGCGAGGGGTGGCTTAAGCCGCCCTCATGACCGAAGCATCGACCCATGGCTGCCGCATCGTCTCCGGCCTTTCCGACCTCGCGGCGGATTACGACGTCATCCTGAGCGACGTCTGGGGCGTGGTCCACGACGGGCGCCGCGCCTTCCTCGAGCCCGCCGAAGCCCTGACGCGGTTCCGCGCCCAAGGCGGCACGGTCGTGTTGATCACCAATGCGCCCCGGCCGAACGGTCCGATCCGCCAGCAGCTCGATCATCTCGGCGTGCCCCGATCGGCCTACGACGACATCGTGACGTCAGGCGACAGCACCGTGGCCCTGATCGCCGAGCGCGGATCGGGTCCCTTCTACCACATCGGGCCCGAGCGCGACCTGGCACTGCTCGACGAGGTGCGGTCGCAGACGGGCCAGGTGCCGGCCCTGGCCGATCTCGATCACGCGGCGCACGTCATCTGCAGCGGCCTTTTCGACGACGCGACCGAAACCCCGGAAAGCTACGACCCGACCTATGCGGCCATGCGGGCGCGCGGACTCGACATGATCTGCGCCAACCCGGACGTTGTCGTCCACGTGGGCGAGACGCTGATCTTCTGCGCCGGTGCGCTGGCCGAACGCTACGAAGGGCTCGGCGGGACGGTGCATTATGCCGGCAAGCCGCATGCCCCGATCTACGACCTCGCGATCGCGGTCGCCGAACGGCGGCGCGGCTCGCCGGTGGACCGCCGCAAGGTCCTGGCCATCGGCGACGGCATGCGGACCGACATCGCGGGCGCCAGCCGGCAAGGCCTCGACAGCCTGTTCGTTTCGGGCGGCATCCACCGGACCGAGACGATCTCGCCCGAAGGCGGCCTCGATCCCGCGGCGCTCGCGGCCTTTCTGGAGCAGGCCGCCCACCGGCCGACCGCGGCGCTGGCCGACCTGGTCTGGTGAGATCACCGTATCGCGTGCCGTGTAGCGCGTCCGACGGTAAACGGGGTAGAAGTCTCTCCTCTCGCCGCCCGGGCCCAGAGCATGATGCCAAGACGTCGGCACGGGTTTGAGGATGACATCATGCTCCATCTTTTCGAAGCCGATCACGATCATGCCTTCGGATCGGTTCGATCCAAAGGCGTCGTGATCTAGCGTGACCGCGCTACTCCCTTCCCGCTTCATCGTTGCCGAGGACCCGGATTCGCCGCCGGCCGGCCTCGAGGGCGCCGTGGTGGCGATCGGCAACTTCGACGGGGTCCATCGTGGGCACCAGGCCGTCATGGCGCGAGCCCACGAGCTGGCGCGGGACATGGGTCGGCCCTGCGCGGTTCTCACTTTCGAGCCGCATCCGGGCGACTACTTCGCCGGCGCGTCCAAGATCTTCCGCCTGACGCCCGCCCCCGCCAAGGCGCTCGCGCTGGCGAGGCTCGGCACGGTCGACGGGATGATCGTGCGCACCTTCGACGCTGGGTTCGCGGCCCTCGGTGCCGAGGCTTTCGTCGCCGACGTCCTGGTCCGACGTCTCGGGATCGCCGCAGCCGTCGTGGGCTACGATTTCCACTTCGGCAAAGGCCGCGGCGGTTCGCCCGCCTATCTCGTGGAGGCCGGGCGACGACACGGCTTCGAGGTCGCGGTCATCGACAAGATCGTGGCCGATGCGCAGGGCGATCTCGCGGCCGTATCGTCGACAGCGATCCGCAAGTGTCTCGAAGCGGGGGTTGTCGAAGCCGCGGCCGTGCTTCTCGGCCGACATCATTTCGTGCTCGGCACCGTCATCCATGGCGAAAAGCTCGGACGGCAACTGGGCTTTCCAACCGCCAACATCAGGCTCGACCCATCGGCCCGGCTCGCGCACGGCATCTATGCGGTCCGGGTCAGGATGGAGGGCGGCACGTTCGACGGTGTCGCCAGCTATGGCCGGCGCCCGACCTTCGACAACGGTGCCCCCCTGCTGGAGACCTACCTCTTCGGCTTTTCGGGAGATCTCTACGGCCACCAGATCGAGGTCGATCTCGTGGGCTGGATCAGGGGCGAGGAAAAATTCAACTCCGTCGAAGACCTCGTGGCCCGGATGCAGATCGACGAAGCCGAAGCCCGAAAAATCCTGACCCACTCTGGACCTAGCTGAACAACCTCGGCAATCAAGCGTTGTAGAGCGCGTTTGTGTCTGACAAGCGGCTCTGGTTCGACCATGCTGCCGTTCAAGCAATCACATCAGTAAAAGATTTTTTAGTGTATTTAACCTTTTGCGATTACAGCGTTTTTTTGTCTCTAACAGATATGCAAATTTGTGTATAGTCATTTCGCGTTCCTTGGGTCAGTTTTGGATT
>CAXTME010000174.1:0-6553 GCA_964245215.1 uncultured Lichenihabitans sp. | reverse complement strand
ACGTCCGATCTACCACGTCGCGCTTATCAGCATCGCGAGGGAACTCTACCCGGCTTCACGTCACGGTACCGATGCTATTTGCTGGTGTTTTACGAATCGTATGCCGA
Source organism: uncultured Lichenihabitans sp. (assembly GCA_964245215.1). Taxonomy (GTDB): domain Bacteria; phylum Pseudomonadota; class Alphaproteobacteria; order Rhizobiales; family Beijerinckiaceae; genus Lichenihabitans. Next base: position 6,446 of record CAXTME010000174.1, on the reverse strand, counting down.
CATGCCAACCGCGATTGCCCGCGAGAAGCCGATCAAAGGCGGTTCGTGGAGTAAGAAGCTCACCCTCATCGAGGCATGAACCCGGAGTGGCGCGATCTATACGACGGCTTTGCATGACAATCCGGCCCCGGAGCCGGGATTGCTTAGTCGTCACACGACTCACAAGGACGAACATACCCCTCAAGCAGCCGCGCGCTGGTAATCCTTGATGTCCGAGAACGTCACCTGCGGCCAACGCTCCTGCTCGTAGCGCAGCGTGAACGCCGAGGAGGCCAGGAAGACCGGCGCTCCATCGAGGTCGACGGCCGTCGATGACGGATAGGCGTCGAGGAACTTGCGCAATTCGAGCGGTTCCGCCGTGACCCAGCGGGCGATCTCGAAACGGCTCCCCTCGAAGGCGACCGGCAGGCCGTATTCGACCATGAGCCGTTCGACCAGAACGTCGAGCTGCAGCGCTCCCACGACGCCGACGATGGCGCCCGAACCGTCGTAGGGCACGAAGGTCTGGACCACGCCTTCCTCGGCCATCTGCTGGAGCGCTTCGCGCAGCTTCTTGGCCTTCATCGCGTCGTTGAGCTTTACGCGGCGCAGGATCTCGGGCGCGAAGCTCGGCACACCGCGGAACACGAGGTCCTCGCCCTCGGTCAGCGTGTCGCCGATCCGCAGGGTGCCGTGGTTCGGGATGCCCACCACGTCGCCCGCATAGGCCTGCTCGGCCAGTGCCCGCTCCTGCGCGAAGAAGAACTGCGGTGCGTTCAGCGCCATCTGCTTGCCGGTGCGCACGAGCTTGGCCTTCATGCCGCGGGTGAGCCGGCCCGACGAGACGCGCATGAAGGCGATGCGGTCGCGATGGTTGGGGTCCATATTGGCTTGGATCTTGAACACGAAGCCGCTCATCTTCGGCTCGTGAGCGTCGACGTAGCGGCTCTCCGCCTGCAGCCCCTTGGGCGGGGGCGCGAAATCGGCCAAGGCATTGATGAGGTCCGCGACCCCGAAGGTGCGCAGGGCCGAGCCGAAGAACACCGGTGTCAGGTGGCCTTCCAGGAAGGACGCGCGGTCGAAGGGCTTGCAGGCGTCGCGGGCGAGTTCGATCTCGTCGAGCGCCGCCTCGGCTTCGGCATCGTTCTCGGGCAGCATGGCGCGGATGAGGGGATCGCGTGGCCCCGCGACCGGCAGCATCGGGGCTTCGACGTCCGAGTCGAGCTTGCGCACCATGGTGCGGGCGAGGTCGTAAGTGCCCGCAAAGGCGCGGCCCCGGCCGATCGGCCAGGTCACGGGTGCGGTATCGAGGGCCAGAACCTTCTCGATCTCGTCGAGCAGATCGAAGGGATCGCGGGTTTCCCGGTCCATCTTGTTGACGAAGGTGACGATCGGGATGTCGCGCAGCCGGCAGACCTCGAAGAGCTTGCGGGTCCGGCTCTCGATGCCGCGGGCGGCGTCGATCACCATCACGGCCGAATCGACCGCCGATAGGGTGCGGTACGTATCCTCCGAGAAGTCCTCGTGGCCCGGCGTGTCGAGCAGGTTGAAGACGCAGCCCGCATGTTCGAAGGTCATCACCGACGTGACGACCGATATGCCGCGTTCGCGCTCGATTCCCATCCAGTCCGATCGCGTCTGACGCCGGTTGGCCTTTGCCCTGACTTCGCCCGCGAGCTGGATCGCTCCGCCGAACAGCAGCAGCTTCTCGGTCAACGTCGTCTTGCCCGCATCCGGATGCGAGATGATGGCGAAGGTGCGCCGGCGGGTGACCGGATCGTCGGTGGGTGGCGGTGAGGACATGATGGTCCGGGAGATAGAGCCTTATGGGGCCGGACGCAAAGGCTCGGACGCCGCGAACGTCATTCTCCTCGCGTCGCCGGAACGCCGGCTCCGGCCGACTGCCTCTGCTCATGCGCGTCGACCATTGGCGGCACCAAGGCTTTCAGTTCCTCCGCGACCTGCTCGAGATCCTTCGTCTCGGCGATCACGAGATCCGCATCCCCCAGGCGAGCGCGGTCAACGGGCGCGATCTCGCGCGCGCTGAACACGATGACCGGGATGTGGGCGCATCCGGGCTTCTCCCGGAGGTCGTGAAGTAACGCGAACCCGTCGATAGCCGGTGTCGCGAGGTCGAGCAGCACGGCCCGGGGAGGTCCATGCATGACCTTCTCGAGGGCCTCGCGCCCGTCCGCCGCCTCCACGACGCTCCAGCCCTCGGCTTCGAGCGTCGATCGCAGATGCGAACGGAGGTCCGCATCGCCATCCACCACCAGCACGTCGCCTTCCGCATCGCGAAGATGATCCATGACCCTCTTCAGCTTGTCCCATTGCACGGGCTTGTCGACGTGGTCGGCTGCCCCAAGGCTGGCACTGAGGAATTTGTCGTTCACGAAACTGATGATCACGACCGGGATCCGGGCGAGGTCCGGGTCGGCCTTCAGCTGTTGGAGCACCGTCCATCCGTCGACTTGCGGCATCATCACGTCGAGCGTGATGGCCCGCGGGTGAAGGCGCCGGGCCATCTCCAGCCCGTCGAGGCCGTTGGCGGCCGTTGCGACGGCGAAGTCCTGCCGTTCGAGGAAGCGCACCATCAGGTCGCGTTGCGCGGGATCGTCGTCGATCACCAGCACGGTCTGCCGGCCCGCGGCCGGGCTCGGCTTCGCGGCGGCGGGCTCGTCGTGTTGCTGCTCGGGCATGACGGCGGGAAGACGCAGCGTAAAAGTCGTGCCCTGGCCGGCCGCGCTCTCCACCATGATGTCGCCACCGAGCAACCGGCTGAAGGCCCGCGTGATGGCGAGACCGAGGCCGGTCCCGCCGAACTTGCGGGTGGTCGTCTCGTCGGCCTGCGCGAATCGTTCGAAGAGCCGGCTCAACTGCTCCTCCGTCATGCCGATCCCCGTGTCGATGACCCGGAACTCCAGCATCTCCGGATCACTTCCGTGATCGCGGTGGACCTTGAGGGTCAGCCGCCCGTTCTCGGTGAACTTCGCTGCGTTGCTCAAGAGGTTGAAGAGGCATTGCCGCAGCTTGACGACGTCGGTCTCCATCGTGCCGACGTCGGGCCCGACCTCGATGTCGAGCGTGTTGCCCTTCTGCCCGACCAGCGCCTCCACGGTCCCCTGGACTTCGGTCACCAGATCCGCGACCTCGATCCGTTCCGCATAGGTGTCCATGCGCCCGGCTTCGATCTTGGAAAGGTCGAGGACATCGTTGATGAGGCTCAAGAGGTGGCGGGCGTTGGACTTGACCTTGCCGAGATCCCTCAACAGGCTCGCTTCGCCGAGATCTTCGACCTCCTCCTCCATCATCTCGCTGTAACCGATGACGGCGGATAGCGGGGTCCGGAGCTCATGGCTCATATTGGCCAGGAAGGCGCTCTTGGCCCGGTTGGCCGCCTCGGCCGCGTCCTTGGCGCTCTCAGCCTCTTCCTTCGAGGCTTCCGCCTCCTTGATCGCAGCCGCGAGCGTCGCCTGGCTGCGGATCAAGGACGCGTTCGCCTCGTTGAGCGTGGTTAGGTATCGCTCGTTCTCGGTCAGCGCGCGGCGCAGCGCCGCGCAAACCAGCACCATGGCGGTACTGATGGCCAGGAACTGGACCAGGGCCGTGATCTGCCCGCCGCTGAGGCGCGCTTCGTCGCTGGCCCTGATGAAGAGGAAACCCGCGAAAGTCGCGGAGCTCGCGGTTCCGAGGAGGCCGGGGCCGCGGCCGAACGCGGTCGCAATGACGAAGAGCGCCGGGAGATAGAGCAGGAAGGGCGCCGTATCGAGGCTGACGAGCAGGCGGACGACCGTTACGGCGCCGATGAGTACCACGACCGAGCCGTATCGCACCCAGAACGGAGGTCGCCGACGCGACAGAAATCTCAGGAATTTCTGCACGATCCGTCCTGTCAAGCCGCTTCGGCATTTGCCCGGTCGACCGGGTGGCACGTACCCATAGGATGAACGCGCGACCGCTGTATAGGATCGGGACTTCCCGGACCAATGCGAGGTCGGCCCTTGCCGTGTCGAGGCGCGACGCAGCGGACGATCGGCAGACGAGTTCGCGAAAGAGCCGAAGTGGTCCGCTTTTCAACGTGTCATGCGGGCGAGGCGATCGGCAATCTTTCCGGCGTTGCCGGTGTCGCAGGACCGACGGGCAGCATGCGATCGACGCGGTTGATCCGTCGACCTCATCGGCAGGCGGTATCGGCAATTGTATGATCTCCGCATACTTTTCTACCGGCTTGTCAGCGGGTTGAAGCCGATTTAGCATCGGCAGCCATGATCGAGACGCTCAGCAGCATCGAGCCACTCCTGTTCGAAGAGGAGGTTCCGCGTCGTCTGGCGGATCTCGTGTGTCGAATTCGGCAGGAGGTGTCGTGGCTCGAGCGGAGCCTGCCGGCCGAAGCGGTGCGGGAGATCGCCGATCTCGCACGGCACGCCACCGGCTACTCCTCTCTCCTGATCGAGCCATTACACGCCGATGAGCCTGCTGAAGCGAAGTCGCCCTCGACCGCCGAAGCCGAAACGATCGTCCTGCGTGCGATCGATCAGGCCCTTGCGGCCGGCACGTTGGCGTCTCCGACGTCGATCGGCTTCCTGACCTGGGCTCACAGAAGCTTCTACCAAACTCTGGCAAGCCTCGAACGGGGCGTCCCGCCGGGATCGCCTCACGGCCTACCCGGACGGCTGCGAGAGCCGGCGGAGAACGGTGGCGGCTGCGGTGATCAGGTGCCACAGGCGTCGGAGCGAGTCGGTGTTTTCCTGGCCCATTTCGAACGGCGCTTCGGGGCGGCCGAGCGATGGCCGAGCGCGCGCATCATTGCGGTGGCGGCGGCCCATCACAGGCTCAACCTCATCCGGCCGTTCCCCTACGGAAACGGGCGCGTCAGCCGCCTCATGTCGCACGCCATGGTGATGCGCGCCGGCATCGGCGGCGGAGGACTCTGGTCGCTCGCACGCGGCTTCGCCCGGGCGCAGGGCGACTATCATCGCATGATGCGGCATGCCGGCAGCCGGCGCACGGGCGATCGCGACGGGAGGGGGCAGCTGTCCGCCACGGCCTTGGCGGAGTTTTCCGAATGGATGCTGTCCGTCATGCTCGAAGAGATCCGGTTCGCCCGGGCAAGTTTCGCCCTCGAGACGCTCGAGCCGCGCTATCGGCGGCTCCTGCGCGCGCTCGATTACGACGATAAGGCCCAAGACCTCGCAGGCGCGATTCTGCGCTTCGGCCAGATCGACCGCGGAGACGCGTCCGTGGTCCTGAAAACGTCGGAGCGCACGGCCCGCAATGCCCTGTCGCGCCTGGTTCAAGGCGGCTTCCTGACGTCGGCGACCCCGAAAGGCCCCGTGCGGATCGCCTTCCCGATCCAACACCGCAACCAGCTGTTCCCGCGGCTCTTGGCCGAGACCCCCGTCGATCCGCTCTTGCAAGCGACATCGATCGGCCCGGCGGCCCACGCCTGGGCATCAGCTATGCGTCCTGGCTTCCGCGACAGCGACGCCCGTGACAAAGGCACACTGCCCTGCTAACCCCAGGAGCACATGGGACGACCGCTCGGCCGGTCGGGTTGCGGCAAGGTCGAAGCGATAGCGTTCGGGCGCTCTGCTCGGAATGTCGAGGCTTCTAGAGCCTTCCTTATCGTCGTCCACCGGGCTTAGACCGGTCCGACCCCATCACCGACGGTGGCCCAAAGCCTCGATGCAGTCCACGATGACCTCCGCCCAACTGCTCCGACGCTTCGTCGGCTACTACCGGCCGCATCGCGGGCTGTTTCTCCTCGACTTCTCCTGCGCCATCGTGTCGGGGCTGCTCGAACTCGGCTTTCCGCTGGCGGTGAGATCCTTCGTCGACCGCTTGCTGCCCGGCCAGGACTGGGGGCTGATCGCGCTGGCCTCGGCCGCGCTGCTCATCGTCTACGCGCTCAACACCGGTCTCCTCGCGATCGTGACCTATTGGGGCCATCGGCTCGGGATCAACATCGAGACGGAGATGCGCCGCAAGAGCTTCGATCACCTGCAGAAGCTCTCGTTCCGGTTCTACGACGAACAGAAGACCGGTCATCTGGTGGCGCGTGTCACCAAGGATCTCGAAGAGATCGGCGAGGTAGCGCATCACGGTCCCGAAGACCTGCTGATCGCCGTCATGACCTTTATCGGCGCCTTCGTGCTGATGGCCGCCATCAATGCCAGGCTCGCCCTCATCACGGCCCTGGTGGTGCCGGTCACGGCCTGGATCACCAGCCGCTACGGCGGCCGCATGACGCGCAATTGGCATGCGCTCTTCGGCCGTGTGGGCAACTTCAACGCCCGGATCGAGGAAAATGTCGGCGGCATCCGGGTGGTCCAGGCTTTCGCCAACGAGGACCACGAGCGCGAACTCTTCGCCCGCGACAATGCCGGCTATCGGTCGACCAAGCTCGAAGCCTACCGGGTCATGGCGGCGTCGACCTCGCTCAGCTATCTCAGCATGCGGGTCACGCA
>CAXTME010000173.1:0-6620 GCA_964245215.1 uncultured Lichenihabitans sp. | reverse complement strand
CGGGCGGCCGTCGCATAGCCGCTCCATGAGGGCTGTCCGTACGGGGTCGAGGCAAAGCCCACGATCGTCCCTCGAGTTCCGACGAGATAGACGCGGCCCGACGTTGGAACGACGTGGTGCAGGCCGCTCGTCCCGTTCACGCGCGCGCCGTTCTCGCCGAGCGCCGGAGCGCTTTCGGCCGAATCGAACGATCCTGGACAACGGTGCGAGTCCACCGGTCCGGCTTCGTTCAAAGATCGTCCGAAGACCCGGGCATCCGGGTCGGCGAAGATCGAGATGTCGCGGCTGCGCAGAAACGGCAGGATTTCGCGAACCTGCACGGGAAACTCGTCCATGCTCGTGAGCATCGGCTCATCGACGAGGCCCTGGTCGAGTGCGTTCTCGAGCATGCTGCGGTTGAAGGCGCGGTCCTGGAGGATCAGGACACCCGGAGCCTGGATTTGAACGATCGCCGTCAACAGCACGAGGGCCGCGCCCGCCAGGATAAGGCGTAGAGCGACAGCGACGGCACGGCTCGACGATCCCGACAAGGACCAGCCGCAAATCAGCATGGCGCACCAGAATAGAGCGTTTCCGGTGGCATAGCGGCTCGACATCGCGCCACCGATGCCATCGGTGAAACGGCCGAGCGCGGTCAGGAACGCAGTACCGGCGGTGAAGAGCGCGATCCCCAGCAACGCGAGACGGGTCGGATCGCGGTCGCGTCCCGTGACGAAGCGCGCAAAAACGATCAGGAGACCCATCAGGCCGCAGGCTCCGAAGAAGACGGCCGCGTCGATGTCGGGATCGAGGAAATTACCGAGATAGGCTGCCGCGTAGAGCAGAACCGCGAAGGGATCGCGCACCCATGCCTCTCTCAGCGGCGCGCCACCCAGCAGATGGTACCGGAACGAAAACGCTGCGATCAGCGCGGCCGTGACCGCCGCCAACCCGATGATGTGCCACCTCGATGCCCGGGCCACCATGGCCATCAGAATCAGCACGATCCCGCAGAGCATGCCGTTGCTCATCGAGAACGTCGCAACCGCCACCAATCCGTAAGCGATCGACGTCGTCATGCCAGACCCCTCGCCGAGGCGAGACCGCTCCAAGGCCCTCGCGAAGATCACGATGGCGAGCGCAGAAAGGGTGAAAACGGAAACGAAAGCGACCTGAAAACCCCAGACGAAGTTCTCCGATTGCCGAAGCGAAAAGAGCAGCAAAGGCACCATGGCGCCGACCGCGACCCGCCCCTTTGCACCGGTCCGTGTGCGGGCCAAGAGAATGAAGAGCAAACCGACCAGCGTTGCCTGCATCAGAAAAATCGCAGTCAGGTCGAAGTCGCCCCTGCCTCGAAAGAACAGGTAGTCGGAGAACAGGATCAGCCTAGGAAAGGCGATGCGATGATCATTGTGCTGACTGAAGAGGTCGGCGAGGACATGCTCGCCCGTCGACATCGAGCGAAAGACACCGAGACTGAACCACTCATCGCCTTGTGGCAGCGCGCCGTGGGTCGAGAAGGACACGAGCACGGTTTGCACGGTTAGAACGAGCGCTATCAGAACGAGGGCTGCGGAGAGGATCGCAACGGCATCCGGCGCGCGTGTCGCCGTCATCCGCCGCCCGGTGCGTGAGCCGATCTTCAGGGAGAGGGACGCGTCGGGGCCTGTGCGGGTCTCTGCCACTAGACTCAGGGCGTCCTTCACCGCGGCCTTGGCATCACGAATTTCCGGTCCTCGGTGATCCGGAAATAGTCACCTGGTCCTCCACCACGCAGGATCGGTTCGGCGGCTGCCGTGTCATAGACACCATCCTTCAACAGGGCCTTGACGATGTAGACCGCGACGACTTCGCCGAACATCATCCAGCTGTCGACGGGTTTGCCATCGGCGCCCTGAAGTCGCAGCATTTGGGTCAGCTTGCATTCGAACGAGACCGGGCTCTCCCCGACTCGCGGAGCTTTGATGAGCCTGGAGTCCACGGGCGTCAGCCCCGCCAGACCGAATTCATCGACATCCGGCGCCACGGCCGCACAGGAGGCATTCATGGCTTTGGCCAAGGGAAAGGTCGCGAGATTCCAGCCGAATTCACCGGTCGCCTCGATGTTGCGCACGCTGTCCTTGTAGCCGACCGAGCAGAATCCGACGATGGGCGGATGGTAGTTGAAGGCATTGAAGAAGCTGTAAGGTGCGAGGTTGCGGCGGCCGTCGCGATCGACGCTCGAGATCCAGCCGATCGGTCGGGGTCCGACGATCGAATTGAAGGGATCGTGCGCGAGACCATGTCCTTTGGCGGGTTCGTAGACGTGGACGTCCTCGGGCATGCGGCCTCCGCGATAAACGACCGCCTGAGCGGTAACCACCGCCTCGGCGGTGACGGCGCGTGTGTAGCGGGTTCTCGCCGCGAAACCCAGCGCCGCCTTGCGGGACCGATGGGGCCATGCTTCCTGTCGGGTACCGACCTGACAACGCTGGCGTCCGATCTCGATGGTTCTGCCCGAAAGAGGTTTTCCCGACGTCCCGGTCGTCGAAACCGAACGGCTCATCCTCCGCGGCCACCGGGTCGAGGACTTTCCGTCTTGTGCTGCACTCTGGGCCGACCCGGAGGTGACGCGCTTCATATCCGCCAACCCGCTCGGGGAGGAGGAGGCCTGGGCGCGCTTCCTGCGGTATGCCGGGCATTGGGCCATGATGGGATACGGATACTGGGCGGTCGAGGAGAAGGGATCGGGTCGCTATCTCGCCAATGTCGGCTTCGCCAACGCAAGGCGCGCCATCGTTCCACCGCTCGGCGCTGATCCGGAGATCGGCTGGGTGTTCGCATCGGATGCGGCCGGCCGTGGCTATGCCACCGAAGCCGTGCGAGGGGCTCTCCGATGGGGCGACCGCCAATTCGAGGGCGGACGCACCGTCTGTATCATCGCGCCGGAGCACGTCCGGTCGATCCGCGTGGCCGAGAAAGTCGGTTTTCGTTCCGTCGGAACGGGGCAATACCACGGCTTCGCGCGCATGATCCTGGTGCGTTCGGCACCCTGAACCCGAAGATTCACCTCCCGCCGCGTCGTCGAGTTGTTCGGGGGATCCGGGTGATGTCGACCTGAGGACCGACGACAGCCCCGCAGACGGTCAGCTCGGCTCGACGGACCGCCTGCCCGAGGCCTTGCTCGAGGTTGGGGAGGTCGAGCGCTGACGCTGCCGTTCGACGTGATCCTGAGGGACCATGACATACCGTTCGCGCATCTCGGCCGTTGGCACCGGCTCTCAGGCCCTCAGGCCCTCAGGAGAACCTCTCCCACGTTGACGTGCGTCAAGGTCAGGGTGTTTCGGCGTCCTATCCCGCCAGCCAAGCTCGAAAATCGGTAGACGGCGACGCGCATCCTCGGGCGTGGAGGTGCCGAGTGCCTGTAGCGAACTTCGTGTCGACGGCGTCAGGATAGCGAGGCTCATCTGCGCACTCGCCAAGGCTCGGATCTGCCCGGGAACCGGTCGGTTCAGACGGGCCGCCTCGTCCAACCACCCCCCGACGCGCGGACCTTGCATTGGCGATAGCCTCCTGCTCGGTTTCACCATCAGAGAGACCTGGAATAGGACCGCGACGAACCCGCGACCTTGCTCGGCAGATAGACGATCGACGGTGATGCAATAGCGGTCGCGGGTCGTCACGGTGCGTCGTCAGTCGACAATCAACCCGCGCTCGGCTTCGAGGCGCTCTTGAGCGAGCTTGCGGTACGTTTCCCGATCCTCGTTCGTCGCCACGCCGGGCTGACCTTGCGCGCCTTGCTCGGGTGTGCCCGGTGCAGCCCAGGCGAGACCATCGGCTCTTGCGAGCTCGATCGCTCTCTGCTCGATTTCGGCGCCGGCAGGCTCGAAAGCTGGAATCTCGGTCTTGGTCGGTTGATCGCTCATCACCCGACTATGAGACATACCTCACGGACGTCAACTCGCCGGGATCAGGCGGTCACGGCGTGGCCGGTCACCGTCGATCAGCTACGCCAGACTCTGGCGCCATCGCAGCTGCAGCACTCGACGGAACCGCGAGCGTGTAACTCTCGCGGCTCCTCATAGAGCAGCCGGCGCATGTTTCCGGACACCAAATCGCCCTGGACATGCGCTCCAGGGGCCACCACATCAAACTCAGCCGGTCGCCTTTTGGGGCCGGACTTTATCGGTCGATCCGCGCCGCTTCGGGGCCGGAACGCCATGGAGCGACAACATCATGAACTTCGAAAAATTCACTGAACGGGCGCGCGGTTTCGTGCAGTCCGCACAGGCCTTGGCGCTTCGCGAGGGCCACCAGCAGTTCACGCCCGAGCACGTCCTCAAGGTCCTGCTCGACGACAACGAGGGGCTCGCGTCGGGCCTCATCGATCGGGCCGGCGGACGTTCGCGCGACGCCCTGCAGGCGACGGAAGCGGCGCTGGCCAAATTGCCGAAGGTGGCAGGAGGCGGCGCGGGCCAACTCTACCTCGCACCCGGCACGGCACGCCTCTTCGACCAGGCCGAGAAGATCGCCCAGAAGGCGGGCGACAGCTTCGTCACGGTGGAACGGCTTCTGCTCGCCATTGCCATGGACAAGGGCACGGAGGCGGGCCGCATCCTCGAAGCCGCGGGCGTCAACCCCCAGGTGCTGAACAGCGCCATCGAGGACCTGCGCAAGGGTCGCAAGGCCGACAGCGCCTCGGCCGAGAACAGCTACGACGCTCTCAAGAAATATGCCCGCGACCTGACTGAGGCGGCGCGTTCCGGCAAGCTCGATCCCGTGATCGGCCGCGACGAAGAGATCCGCCGCTCGATCCAGGTGCTGTCGCGCCGCACCAAGAACAACCCCGTGCTGATCGGCGAACCCGGCGTCGGCAAGACCGCCATCGTCGAAGGCTTGGCGCTGCGCATCGTCAACGGCGACGTGCCGGAGAGCCTCGAAGACAAGAAGCTCCTGTCGCTCGACATGGGCTCGCTGATCGCCGGTGCGAAATACCGCGGAGAGTTCGAGGAGCGGCTGAAGGCCGTGCTGAACGAGGTGACGGCCGCGGCCGGCGGCATCATCCTGTTCATCGACGAGATGCACACCTTGGTGGGGGCCGGCAAAGGCGAGGGCGCGATGGACGCCTCGAACCTGCTGAAGCCCGCCCTGGCGCGCGGCGAACTGCACTGCATCGGGGCCACCACGCTCGCCGAATATCGCAAGCATGTCGAGAAGGACGCGGCCTTGGCGCGGCGGTTCCAGCCGGTCTTCGTCAGCGAGCCCACGGTCGAGGACACGATCTCGATCCTGCGCGGGCTCAAGGAGAAATACGAGCTGCATCATGGTGTCCGCATCACGGACGCCGCGATCGTCTCGGCCGCGACCCTGTCGAACCGCTACATCGCCGACCGATTCTTGCCCGACAAGGCGATCGACCTCGTCGACGAGGCGGCGTCGCGGCTGCGCATGCAGGTCGATTCGAAGCCCGAGGAACTGGATGAACTCGACCGGCGCGTCATCCAGCTGAAGATCGAAGCCGAGGCTTTGAAGAAGGAAGCCGATGCGGCCTCGAAGGAGCGGCTCTCCAAGCTCGAAGGCGAACTCGACGGCCTGCAGGAGAAGTCCGACGCGCTCACCATTCGCTGGCGTGCCGAAAAGGACAAGCTCGGCACGGCGCAGAAGCTCAAGGAGCAGCTCGAGGCGGCCCGCAACGAACTCGTGCAGGCGCAGCGCCGGGGCGAGTATCAGCGGGCGGGCGAACTGACCTATGGCGTCATCCCGGATCTCGAGCGCAAGCTCGCCGAGGTCGAAGCCAAGGGCGGGGACCGGCTCGTCGAGGAGGCCGTGACGGCCGACCATGTGGCACAGGTCGTGTCGCGCTGGACGGGCGTCCCGGTCGACAAGATGCTCGAAGGCGAGCGCGAGAAGCTGCTCGGCATGGAAGCGGCCCTCGGCCAGCGCGTCGTCGGCCAGGCCGAGGCCGTCAAAGCCGTGGCGACTGCCGTGCGGCGGGCGCGTGCCGGGCTGCAGGACCCGAACCGGCCGATCGGCTCCTTCATGTTCCTGGGCCCGACGGGCGTCGGCAAGACGGAACTCACCAAAGCTTTGGCGAGCTTCCTCTTCGACGACGAGACCGCCATGGTCCGGATCGACATGTCCGAATACATGGAGAAGCACTCGGTTTCGCGGCTGATCGGGGCGCCTCCCGGCTATGTCGGCTACGAGGAAGGCGGAGCCCTGACTGAAGCCGTGCGGCGGCGGCCCTACCAGGTGGTGCTGTTCGACGAGATCGAGAAGGCGCATCCGGACGTGTTCAACGTCCTGCTGCAGGTCCTCGACGACGGGCGGCTTACGGACGGGCAGGGCCGTACGGTCGATTTTCGCAACGTCCTGATCATCATGACGTCGAACCTCGGCTCCGACTATCTCGCGTCCCAGCGAGATGGGGAAGATACGGGCAAGGTCCGCGACGAGGTGATGGGGGTCGTGCGGAGCCATTTCCGGCCGGAGTTCCTGAACCGGGTCGACGAGATCATCCTGTTCCACCGGCTGCGGCGGGACAATATGGCGGCCATCGTGGATATCCAGTTCGGGCGTCTGCAACGCCTTCTCGTCGACCGCAAGATCGTGCTCGACCTCGACGCTCAGGCGCGGGCGTGGCTTGCCGACAAGGGTTACGA
>CAXTME010000172.1:0-6645 GCA_964245215.1 uncultured Lichenihabitans sp. | reverse complement strand
CGGCCGCGTTCGTCTACTACGAGACGATGGGCCAGAACTGGGAGCGTGCCGCCTTCATCAAGGCGCGGCCGGTGGCGGGGGATCTAGCACTCGGAAGGACCTTCCTGCGTGAACTCGCGCCTTTCGTCTGGCGCAAATATTTCGACTACGCGGCTATTGCCGATGTGCACGCGATGAAGCGCCAGATCCACGCCTTTCGCGGCCATGCCGAAGTCACCGTGCCGGGGCATGACGTCAAGCTCGGGCGGGGCGGCATTCGCGAGATCGAGTTCTTCGTCCAGACCCAGCAGCTCATCTTCGGCGGGCGGCGCCCGAACCTCCGAGGTGCCGCAACCCTCGCTATGCTGGCCGAACTGCGGGTCGACGGGTGGATCGACGAGGTGGCGGTCTCGGAGCTTACGGTGGCGTATCGATTCCTGCGGCGCATCGAACATCGCCTGCAGATGATCGCCGACGAGCAGACCCAGCGCCTGCCGATCGAATCCGGAGCCCTGGCGCAGTTCGCTCTCTTTGCCGGCTACGACGATTATGCCGGGCTCGAAGCCGATCTCCTGACGCAGATGCGCATCGTCGAGACCCACTACGCAAGGCTGTTCGAACATGCGCCGGGCCTCGACGCGGCGGCGGGCAACCTCGTCTTCTCGGGTGAGGCGATCGATCCCGAAACGGTCGAGACCCTCCGCGGGCTCGGCTTTTCGAAATCTGCAGAGGCGGTCGAGATCGTCAGGGGCTGGCATTTCGGGCGCCGGCCGGCCGTTCGCGGCGCCCGCGCCCGCGAGGTGCTGACGGAACTGGTTCCGGCCCTGCTTTCCGCCTTCTCGGGGTCCGGCGATCCCGACGCGGCGCTGGCCAGGTTCGATACCGCGCTCGGCCGCATGCCGGCCGCCGTCGAGCTGTTCAGCATCCTCAAGTCGAACGCGGCGCTGCGCCAACTTTTCGCAGACATACTCGGCGTGGCGCCGCGCCTCGCCGCGACCGTGACGAGCCGTCCCCATCTTCTCGACGCCGCGATCGACTCTACCGGGCGCAGCATGACGCCGGAAGAGATCCAGGCCCGGGTGGCGTCGCCGGGCCCGACCATCCGACATGATGTCGATGGTCTTGGTCGTACCGAAGAGGTGCTGGATCGGGCACGCGATATCGCCCGCGAGGAGCAGTTCCTTATCGGGTTGCGCCTGTTGGCTGGCTCCGAGGAACCGGCCCGAGCGGGCCAACACTACGCGGATCTCGCAGGCGCCATCGTTCGCGCACTCCTGGGCCAGGTGGCGAGCGATTTCGAAGTCGAGCACGGCTGCGTCCCCGGCGGCGCCGTGGTGGTGGTCGCCATGGGTAAGCTCGGGTCTCGCGAGATGACCGCCGTCTCCGACCTCGATCTCCTCATCATCTACGACTTCGATCCCGAGCACCCCGACAGCGACGGCCCCCGGCCACTCGCGGCACCCCGCTACTACACGCGCCTCTCCCAGAGGCTCATCGCGGCCCTGACCGTGGCGACGCGGCGCGGCGCGCTGTACGACGTCGACATGCGGCTGCGACCTTCGGGCAACCAAGGCCCGCTCGCGACGCAGTTCCGCGGCTTCCTGCGCTATCAATCCGACGAGGCCGAAACCTGGGAGCGGATGGCCCTGACACGGGCAAGGGTCATCGCGGGCGACGTGGCGCTAGGTCACCGGATCGATGCAATCATCCGGGAGCAGCTCCTGCGGCCACGCCCTGCCATGCTGGGCCGCGAAATCTTGGCGCTGCGGGCGCTCGTGACCGCGGGCAAGGGTGCCGGCGACGCCTGGGACCTGAAACTAGCGCCGGGCGCCCAGCTCGACGTCGAGTTCCTGGCGCAATATCTCGTCCTCCGCCATGCTCCGGCTCATCCCGCGCTTCTGGGTTTGAGCACGACCGAGACGTTCGGCGTGGCACTCGCCCTGGGGCTCTTGGCCCCGGAAGATGGTGTCGCGCTGGTCGAAGCATCGCGCCTCTATACGGGCGTGACCGAGATCATGCGGCTTGCGATCGAGGGCCGCTTCGATCCTGACAAGGCTGGAAGCGGACTGAAGCGCAGGCTCGTCGCGGTTGCCGGCCTACCGGACTTCTCAACGCTTGAACGGAGCCTCGCCGAAACGCGCTCGGCCGTGCGCGCCATCTTCGAGACCGTCTTGCGAGAACCGGAAACGATCGGGCGAGCCGTGAAGGTTCACGTCGTGCGATCGGTCTAAGCCACGGATTCCTGGACGACACGCGTGCGTCGCGACTGAGTTGGCGCAACTGTCGTCACGCGGCTCGGTCGCGAATAGGCGAGGCGGGGTACCACCGCTACATCCGCCGGTGTGGGAATGGGAGCCGGAAGGTGGATCATGACCACCGTCCCCTTGCCGACCCGCGAACGGATGCGCAGTGAGCCGCGATGCATCTCGACCAGCGACCGTGAAATCGCGAGGCCTAGCCCCGAGCCCTTCATGCCGTTGCTCATCGTCGTGCCGGCCTGGGCGAAAGGACGACCGATCGCGGCCAGGGCCGCGGGTGCGATCCCCACCCCCGTGTCTTCCACGAAGATGTTGGTGCCACCCTGGGCGGGCCTCATCCGGACACCGATCTGGCCTCCGGCCGGCGTGAACTTGACGGCGTTGCTGAGCAGAGAGGACAGGATTTTTTCCAGCGCTCGTCCGTCGGCCTGCAGATCGGTGCGAGGGTCGATGTCGGCCAGCAGCGTGATCATCTTGTCGGCCGCGGGCTCCCGAACCTGACCGAAGACACTGTCCATGAGCTTGGAAGGGTCCACGGCCTGTGGTTCGATCCGCACCCGACCGGATTCGAGGCGTGCCATCTCCAACACGTCCGAGATCACCTCGAGCAGATAACGGCCGCTGGTGCCTATATCGCCCGCGTAGCCGACATACTTGCTGCAGCCGAGAGGGCCGAAGGTCTCGGCGCTCATGAGTTCCGAGAAGCCGATGATGGCATTGAGCGGCGTCCGCAACTCGTGGCTCATGTTGGCCAGGAATTCGGATTTGGCGAGATTGGCCGACTCCGCCTCGGCCTGCTTTTCGGCATGACGGTCGGCCAGTTCGGCCAGCTGCTGCGCCTGGGCTTCGAGGGCCTGACGGGAGCGGCGCAGATCCGCGATGGTGGCCATCAGGCGGCGCTCGGAATCCATCAGCTGTTCTTCGTGTCGCTTCAGCGTCGTGATGTCGGTGCCGACCGAAACATAGCCGCCGTCCTTGGTGCGCCGCTCGTTGATCTGAAGCCAACGGCCGTCGCCGAGCTGTGCCTCGTAGGAGCGTGCCCCGCCGCGGGGATTTTCGCCGAGCGAGATCTGCGTGCCGATGAGGGGCGGCGTGGCATTGGCGATCAGCTGCGCGTAGGAGACACCGCTCCGGACCTTCTCCGGCGCCAATTCGTGGAGGGCCAGGAACTTCGAATTGCAGGTCACGAGACGGTTGTCGGCATCCCACAGCACGAAAGCTTCCGAAACGGCTTCGATCGCGTCACGCAGCCGGACATCGGCCGTGGCGTTGCGCTCGGCCAGTTTCTTCTCGTCGGAGATGTCGACCGCAATGCCGACAAGGTGCAACTCGGAACCGCTTCCCTCGCGCACCAGTTCGGCTCGTGCCCGCAACCACACCCATTCACCTCGCACATTCCGCAACCGGAAAACGTGGTCGATCGTGCTTGTCCGCGATGAAGCGACGATTTCGGCCAGTCGCGAGAGGTCGCCATCCTGTGGATGTACCAACGCGTTGATGTCGCCGAACGACATGAACTCCGACTGCGCCTGCATGTCGAGCATGGCGTACATCGAAGCCGACCAGTAGATGCGGCCCCGCGCCAGATCCCAGTCCCAGAGGCCGCAGCGCCCGCGGTTGAGGGCGGTGTCGATCCGGCCGTGCACCCGAGCGTGGATGGCTTCCACCTCGACCGAGCGATTGGTCTGCCAGAAATAGGCTGCCGCGATGACGCCCAGCACGAAGGCCGTCGCGAACAGGAGGAAGCCAGCCCGGCCGATGGCGGACCTCCAATCGGCCAACAGCGTCGACACCGGATGGATGATGGCCAGCTGACCGAAGGGAGGCGCCAGCGTCCGGACGGCCGCCAGCACGTCCTCGCCGTCGGCGAGATTGATGCGCAACACGCCGGCCTTGTCGGCGAAGACCGTCAGTGGCTGGGCCGGGCCGAGAAGATCGGCAAGGGGCTGGTGCAGGCTCGACGGCATGCGGGGCATCGTGGCGACGATGTTGCCGCTCTGGTCGGTGACGATGACCTGGCGCCCCGCCGTCACGGCGCGCCCCGGCAGGAGGCGGTCGAGGATGTCGCCGATCTTCAAGTCGGGCTGGTGGGCCAAGGCCGTGTTGACCTGGTTCGCCGCAAGGGTCGACACGAGTTCCATGTCGCCGACCGCATCCGTCAGGGCTCTGTCGCGCGCATCACGGCCCTGGATCGCTGCGCCGAGCGCCAGCGTCGTCATGAAAACCGCAACCATCAACGGAACGAGGCGGCGCAGCCAGGGCTCGTAGCTCGCCATGCGAAGATGACCGGGCTCGGACAGAGCCCGCGCAAGTCCCTGCAACGTTCCCGCATATGCGGAAACGTTGGCCGCGTTCGCGCGCGCCATCGGTTGCCCCCTCGATCCGCCGTCGAGCCAGGGAATGTGCCGCATCGCCCCGACTCACCGCAATGTGAGTCCTGAAGGGCTGATTTGTCCAGAAAAGCATTCGTGAACAAACCAAAAAGATCACTTGATTTTCGAGGCGATGCGCTGGCGCCACGGCCTCGTGTTGCGACGCCGACGCGCTTCTCAACCCATGGAGCGGGTCGCGATATCCTTCACGTCCGAGGACAGGCTCGGCTGGGTGAGGATGCGACGAAGATTGCGTTCGGCCTCGGCTCTACGACCCGGTTCCAGGAGGCGCCAGGACCGGAAGGCGTTGAGCATGCGCGCCGCGACCTGCGGGTTCTTGGCATCGAGCGCCAGCACGATCTCGGCCACGAGATCGAAGCCCTTGCCGTCCTTCCGGTTGAACTGCGTCGGGTTCGCCGAAAAGGTTCCGATCAGGGAATAGATCCGGTTCGGCACCGCCATCGAGAACGCCGAATGACTCATCAGCTTCGAGACCCGCTCGATCGTGCCGTCCTCGGGAATGGCGGCCTGAAGCGCGAACCATTTATCGATCACCAGCGCCTCGGCCTTGAACATGTCGTAGAAAGCGTCGAGCGCCGCCTCCCGCGCTTCGCCGGGGATCAGCGTGAGCACCGCCAGAGCCGCCAGGCGATCCGTCATGTTGTCGGCGGTCTCGAACTGGGCCTGGGCCAGGGTTGCGCCGAGCCCAGGGTCGCCGGCCGCCAAGAGCGACAGGGACGTGTTGCGCAGGGCGCGTCGTCCGGCACCGCGGGCGTCGGGTGCATAGGGTTGCCGGTCGCCGCGGGCTTCGTGGACCGCGCGAAGCTCGGGCGCGAGCATTCGTCCCATGGCGCCGCGGAGCTTCTCCCGTGCGGCGTGGATCGCATCCGGGTCGACATCCTGGCCGATATCGCGGGCCAGGTCGGCCTCGCCCGGGAAGTTCAACACCTGTGCCGCGAAGGCAGGATCTTCGGCGCCGGCCGCAATGACGGCCGAAAGGGCCGCTTTCAGGAAATCCGCCGACGCTTCGGCGCCCTTAACCCAGACCGTCATGAGACGGGTCAGGACGGTCTGCGCCGCCTCCCATCGATTGAAGGGATCGCTGTCGAAGGTCATGAGGGTGACGAGGTCTGCGTCGCTCGCCTCCGTCGAGAGTTTCACCGGTGCAGAGAAGCCGCGCAACAAGGACGGGATCGTCCCGGCCGCGACGTCCTCGAAGACGATCCTGCGGGCCGCGGTCGACAATTCGATGATGCCGTTGCGGCGTTCCTCCTCCGAGAGCCCTTCGCCCGCGGTCGTCACCACGGCCTGATGTCCCTCGGCGGAAACGAGCCCGAACGCGACCGGAACCACGAAAGGCAGTTTCTCGGGCTGTCCGGGCGTCGCGGCCGCCGTTTGCGCGAGATCGAGGGTCAGGCGCCGCGTTGCCGCGTCGTGCTGCCACGCCGCGTCGATCCGCGGTGTCCCGGCCTGGACGTACCAACGGAAGAACTGGGTCAGGTCGCGGCCGGAGCTCTCGGCAAAACAACCGAGGAAGTCCTCGACCGTCGCGGCCGTGCCGTCGAAGCGCTCGAAATAGAGCGCCATGCCACGGTCGAAGGCGTCCGCGCCGACGAGCGTCCGGTACATCCGGATGATCTCGGCTCCCTTCTCGTAGATCGTAGCGGTGTAGAAATTGTTGATCTCACGATAGCTTTCGGGCCGCACGCTATGCGCCAGGGGCCCGCCATCCTCGGCGAACTGCCGCGACCGGAGCGAGCGGACGTCGGCGATGCGTTTGACGGCGCGGGAGCGCTGGTCGGCCGAGAACTCCTGATCCCGGAAAACCGTCAGGCCTTCCTTCAGGCTCAGTTGGAACCAGTCCCGGCAGGTGATGCGGTTGCCGGTCCAGTTGTGAAAATATTCATGGGCGATGACGGTTTCGATGCCGGCATAATCCGCGTCGGTCGCGGTCTCGGGCGACGCCAGCACATATTTGTCATTGAAGACGTTGAGGCCCTTGTTCTCCATGGCGCCCATGTTGAAGTCCGACACGG
>CAXTME010000171.1:0-6941 GCA_964245215.1 uncultured Lichenihabitans sp. | reverse complement strand
TGCATCATCGTGTGCTCGATCGAGAACGTGGACCCGATGGGGGTTCATACGGGCGACTCGATCACCGTCGCGCCGGCCCTGACGCTGACCGACAAGGAGTACCAGATCATGCGCGACGCCTCGCTGGCGGTGCTCCGCGAGATCGGCGTCGAGACCGGCGGTTCGAACGTGCAATTCGCGGTGGACCCGACCAACGGCCGCATGATCGTCATCGAGATGAACCCGCGCGTGTCCCGCTCCTCGGCGCTGGCCTCGAAGGCGACCGGGTTCCCGATCGCCAAGGTGGCGGCCAAACTGGCGGTCGGCTACACGCTCGACGAGATCCAGAACGACATCACGGGCGGCGCCACGCCGGCCTCCTTCGAGCCGACCATCGACTACGTGGTGACCAAGATCCCACGGTTCGCCTTCGAGAAGTTTCCCGGCGCCGAGCCGATCCTGTCGACGGCCATGAAATCGGTCGGCGAAGCCATGGCGATCGGGCGGACCTTCGCCGAAAGCCTGCAGAAGGCGCTGCGCTCGCTCGAGACCGGCCTCAACGGGCTCGACGAGATCCCGATCGACGGATTGGTGCCGGGCGAGGAACGCGGAGCGTTGCTGGCCGCCCTCGGCCGTCCGACCCCCGACCGTCTCCTGGTGGTGGCGCAGGCGCTGCGCCACGGCATGAGCCATGCCGAAATCCACGAGGCGTGCCGCTTCGACCCCTGGTTCATCGAGCGCCTGCAGGAGATCGTCGACCTCGAAGCCAAGGTGCGCCGCTTCGGTCTGCCGCGAGGCGCCGGCAATCTCCGCCAGCTCAAGGCTGCGGGCTTCTCGGATGCGCGGCTCGCGGCACTCTGCGGGCAGACGCCGGAGAGCGTGACGGCGCTGCGCCACGCGCTCGGCTTACGTCCCGTGTTCAAGCGCATCGACACCTGCGCGGCCGAGTTCGCGTCCCCCACGGCCTATATGTATTCGACCTACGCGCCTCCCTTCGGCGGACCACCGACTGGAGAACAGGACGTGGCGGGTGACCCGGTCGACGAGGGCCGCCCCACCGGCCGCGACAAGGTCGTGATCCTCGGCGGCGGCCCGAACCGCATCGGGCAAGGCATCGAGTTCGACTATTGCTGCTGCCACGCCTGTTTCGCCCTGAGCGATGCCGGTTTCGAGACGATCATGGTCAACTGCAATCCAGAGACGGTATCGACCGACTACGACACGTCGGACCGGCTGTATTTCGAGCCGCTGACCTCGGAGGACGTGCTCGAGATCCTGGCGGCCGAGGGCGCCAACGGCACCTTGAAAGGCGTCATCGTGCAGTTCGGCGGACAGACCCCGCTGAAACTCGCGACCGCGCTCGAAGCTGCGGGGATCCCGATCCTCGGTACATCCGTCGATTCGATCGACCTCGCCGAGGACCGCGATCGGTTCAAGCGCCTGCTCGACAAGCTGGGGCTGAAGCAGCCCAAGAACGGCATCAGCTACTCGGTCGAACAGTCTCGCCTCGTCGCAGCCTCGCTCGGGCTGCCGCTGGTGGTGCGGCCTTCCTATGTGCTGGGCGGGCGCGCCATGGCGATCATCCGCACCGAAACCGCGCTCGACAGCTACCTTCTCGACACGTTGCCGGGCCTCGTGCCGCCGGACGTCAAGGCCCGTTATCCCAACGACAAGACCGGGCAGATCAACACGGTGCTCGGCACCAACCCGCTGCTCTTCGACCGCTATCTGTCGGACGCGATCGAGGTCGACGTCGACGCGCTTTGCGACGGCAAGGACGTGTTCGTGGCCGGCATCATGGAACACATCGAGGAGGCCGGTATCCATTCGGGCGACTCGGCCTGCTCGCTGCCGCCCCATTCGCTCGACGCCGCGACCATCACCGAGATCGAACGACAGACACGCGTTCTCGCTCTCTCGCTCTGCGTCGTCGGGTTGATGAACGTGCAATATGCCATCAAGGCGGGCGAGATCTTCGTCCTGGAGGTCAACCCCCGCGCCTCCCGCACCGTCCCCTTCGTGGCCAAGGTGATCGGGCAGCCCCTGGCCAAGATCGCCTCGCGTATCATGGCGGGCGAGGCGCTGGCGGGCTTCGGCCTTAAAGCGCGGAAGCTCGACCATGTCGCCGTCAAGGAGGCGGTCTTCCCCTTCGCCCGGTTCCCGGGCGTCGATACGGTCCTCGGTCCCGAGATGCGCTCCACGGGCGAAGTCATCGGCCTCGACCGCTCCTTCGACATCGCGTTCGCGAAAAGCCAGCTCGGCAGCGGCACGAAGGTGCCGACCGCGGGCACGGTCTTCGTTTCGGTCAAGGATGCCGACAAGAGCCGTGTGCTCGACACGATGAAAGTCCTGGCGGCGCTGGGCTTCAAGATCCTGGCGACCGGCGGCACGCTGAAAAGCCTGCGCGAGGCGGGGATCGCGGCCACCAAGGTCAACAAGGTGTCGGAAGGCCGGCCGCATGTCGTCGACGCGATCAAGAACGGCGGGATCCAGCTCGTGGTCAACACGACCGAGGGCGCCCGAGCCCTCTCCGATTCCCGCGACCTGCGCCGCGCCGCCCTGCTCCACAAGGTCCCTTACTATACGACCCTGTCCGGTGCCATCGCGGCAGCGCGGGGCATTCGAGGCTATATCGGCGGGGACCTGGAAGTCCGCGCGCTGCAAGACTATTTCACGTGACCGTCGCCGCAGCGACGCTTGACCGGTGCCCCGCGGCGCGATGCAGGACGGAACACAGGCGGATCGACACGTGTTGACGAATTTCGACGCCGGGAACATGCTCAGGTCCCCTGAATCGGGTCAGTGCCGTTCTCGCATGGGCACTCGGCGGCGGCGCCCGGCTCGACCCTAAAATCGCGACGCGGCCCCGGGCCGCGCTGCAACGTTGAGAGTGACTTTGATGGACAGAGTGCCGATGACCGTCGTGGGCTATTCCGCGCTGGAGGCCGAACTGAAGACGCGGCAGCAAGAAGAACGGCCGCGCATCATCCAGGCGATCTCGGAAGCCCGTTCGCATGGCGACCTCTCCGAAAACGCGGAATATCACGCCGCGAAGGAATCGCAGTCGCTGAACGAAGGCCGGATCGCAGAACTGGAAGATCGGATTTCGCGCGCCGAGGTCATCGATGTTTCCAAACTATCGGGCAGCACCGTCAAGTTCGGCGCCACCGTGACCTTGGTCGACGAGGATACGGAAGAAAAGAAGGTGTTCCAGATCGTCGGGGAAAACGAGGCGGACGTGAAGCAGGGCAAGGTGTCGATCACGTCCCCGACCGCGCGGGCTCTTATCGGCAAGAAAACAGGCGACAGCGTGGAAGTGAACACGCCCGGTGGTGGCAAGAGCTACGAATTGCTCAACGTCGCTTTTCGGTGACCGAACCTTCGGGTCCGACGCGATTGAACGCCGCTCGACGTATGACACGGCGCTCCGCTCTGGTGCTGCTTGGCGGTGCAGCGGCTGGCGTGGCGGTGAGCGCCGGGCCGAGGCCGGCTCTGGCCCAGGCCGGTTCGGCGACGCTTCACTTCCGGACGATCGCGATCGATACATCGCGCCTGGCTGCGCTGGGCAGCCCGCAAACGGCCGACGTCGTCCAACGCCTGCTGGCGCCCGAGCTTCGGCAGACCTTCGCAGACCTCATGGCGCCCGCCGATAGGAGCGCACCGAGTCTCGTGGTGCGGATCCGTTCTCTCTCGCTCAGCGATTACGTCGGCAGTCGGTCCTATGGTGGCCGCAACGGGGCGTCGAACGTCGACTACCTCGAAGGGGCCGGCGTCGTGACACTCGGTGGGCATGTCGTGTCCGAAACGCCGGTGCTTTCGGCTCTCGATGCAGGCTATAGCGGCCCATGGTACCTCCCCGGCATCGACGAGCGTCGGGTCTCGTCGATCACCCAGCATTTCGCTTACTGGCTGAGGCGTGAGATGGGGGTTTGACACGGGTCGAGCGGGGGCTGCTCCCCGCCGGGACGACGGCCTGGGTGATCACGGACGGCAAGATCGGCGACGAGGTCCAGTGTTTCGGCATCGCCGAGGAGCTTGGCCTCGACCCCGAGCGCCGCTTGGTCCGGCCTCGCCCGCCCTGGTCATGGCTCACCCCCTGGGGGCCGGTAGACCCGCGCGAGGCGCCGCATCGACCGCGCAGCCCGGTCGCATCGCCCTTTCCAGATATTGCCATTGCGGCCGGGCGGCGCACTGTTCCCTATCTGCGTCGTGTGAAGCAGGCCTCGGCGGGACGCACCTTCACGATTTTCGTCAAGGACCCCTATACGGGCACCGGCACGGCGGATGTCATCTGGATTCCCGAGCACGACAGGCTGCGGGGCGACAACGTCGTCGTGACGCTGACGCCGGCGCATCGGCTGAGGCCGGAAATCTTCGCAGCCGCCCGTGCCTGTCCCGATCCCAGGATCGCGACTCTGCCGCGGCCCCGCGTCGCCATGGTGCTGGGCGGCAAGGGGGTAAACCACGATTTTTCTAGCCATGACGTGGCGGCCCTGGCCGGCATCGCCGCGACGATCGCCGCGACGGGAGCCAGCCTCATGGTGACACCCTCGCGCCGCACGCCGGCCGAGGCCGTCGCCGCGATCTCGGCAGCTCTATCCGATGAAATCGCGGCCGGGCGGGCCTTTGTCTGGAACCACGAGGGCGTGAACCCCTACGCCCAGATCCTGGCCCATGCAGAGGCGATCGTCGTGACGGGCGACAGCGCCAATATGGTGGGCGAGGCGACCGCGACCGGGGTGCCGGTGCATGTCTACGAGCCGTCCGGCGGTCATCCCAAGGTGACCCGCTATCTCGACCGGCTCACGGAGGTCGGAGCGATCCGTCGATGGTCCGGCCGGCTGGAGCACTGGACCTACGACCCCATAGATTCGGCCCCGGTGACGGCCCAGGCCATCGCGCCGCGTTACCGGTCCTTCAAGGACGGTTTGCGATAAGGGCACGTTCGTGCTCGCCTTCGACCGACTCTCGAGGATGCGATCCGGCACGGCCGATCGGGTCAACGCGAGCCCCGACCCGTGCCGGTGTTTCCGGCAACCGGTCGAGATGGCGGAGCGCATGTCGCATCGGCTCGCTTCCCACCTGGAGAAGGCCGTCCAACGGCCCATCCCGTTCCAGGATGACGAAGATCGCCCCGGCGACCGAAACCGCCACCATGAGGATGGAAACCGCCGCCACCATGTTGGGCGGTGCCGTCATCCCGAAACTCAGAAACACGATGGAGAGCCAGAAGAGCATCATGACGAAGAAGGCGGGCGTGATCGAGCTGTGGGCTTCGCTGATCAGGCTCCATCGCTGGTCGAGCAGCGCCGCCATGCGGGTCAGGCAGGCGGCTTGCACCTTCTCGGCTTCGGCATCCGGAGGTTGGAGATGCCGGATCTCGGTTTCGGCCTGGCGCAGCATGTCTCCCAGCACGAGCGCATCGATGTCCGTGCCGTCGGGCGCGGCCTTGGGATAGTCGCCGGACGGCGGTGTCTCACCGGGCCAGGTGCTGGCGATGGCCGATGCGGTATATTGCCGGAGCAGAGACCGCGTGTGCACCGTGGCAGGCCCGAAGGCATCGAGCTCGCCGTCCAGGAGAACGATCATCGAGGCGAAGGCGCGCAGATCGTTGTCCGTCTTCTTGAAATCGCCATTGACGGTCGTGATCAGCAGGCTGAGGACAAGCGCCGTGAACGTGACGAGGAGACCCGAGACGATCCGGGTGAAGTCCTTGGTTTCCTGCGTTCGATGTGTCTCGGGAAGCACCTTCAACAGCCATCGGCCCGCAAAGGCGCTGCCGCACAGCAGCAATAAGACGGAGATTGCGATAGCAAGATCGAACACGGTGTTCTCCTGCGCTGATGCTCACGCGCGGGATCAGCGGCGAAGCAGGTTGCGAAGGCAGATTAGCCGAGAATCGCTCGACCCGAACGTCTAGGCCGATCCGCCCGCTGGTAGCGGGTTCGGTCGATCGATCCGGCGAGACATGCCCGATGCAAAGCGTTCGGTTTCGGTCATGAGAAGAAGCGATTGGCCGGCCGCTCCAGTCCGAGGTGGTGGCGCAGCGTGCGGCCTTCATATTCCCGGCGGAAGAGGCCGCGACGCTGCAGTTCGGGGACGACCTCCTCGACGAAATCGTCGAGACCGCCGGGCAGCCAAGGAAACATGACGTTGAAGCCGTCGGACCCCTCTTCGACGAGCCATTGCTCCATGTCGTCCGCGATCGAGGCGGCCGTACCGACGAATGCGAGCCCGGCGTAGCTGCCGGCCTTGCGGGCCAGCTCGCGGATCGTCAGGCTTTCGGCGCGGGCCATGTCGATCACCCGCTGCCGGGCACTCTTCGAGGCGTTGGTCTCGGGGATCTCCGGCAACGGGCCGTCCGGGTCGAAGCCCGATACGTCGTAGTCCAGCATGCCGTTGAGCGAGCCGATGCCGCTGTCGTAATGCACGAGGCTGTCGAGATGTGCCCGCTTGGCTCGCGCTTCCTCGATCGTGTCACCCACCACGACGAAGGCCGCCGGCAGGATCTTGAGCCGAGAGGGGTCACGCCCGACGCCGCGCATCCGGGTCTTGATGTCGTCGTAGAAGCGCTTGCCGGCCGCGAGCGTCGCTTCGGCCGCGAAGATGACTTCTGCGGTTTCGGCCGCGAGTTGCCGGCCGGCCGGGGACGAGCCGGCCTGAACGATCACGGGCCAGCCCTGGATCGGCCGGGCAATGTTCAACGGCCCGCGTACCGACAGGCTCGGCCCTTTGTGGTCGAGGACGTGCATGCGGTCCGGATCGACGTAGATGGCGTTGTCGACATCGCGCACGAAGGCATCGTCGGCGAAACTGTCCCACAAGCCCGTCACGACGTCGAAGAACTCGCGCGCCCGGACGTAGCGCGAGTCGTGGTCCATCTGGCTTTCGGCGCCGAAGTTGAGCGCGGCATCGGGGTTCGCCGTGGTGACGATGTTCCAGCCGGCCCGGCCGCCGCTGAT
>CAXTME010000170.1:0-6943 GCA_964245215.1 uncultured Lichenihabitans sp. | reverse complement strand
CCATGATGCCGCCCTCGTTGACGAGGTCGTCCTGCACCGATTGGATGAAGCAGGCATGCGGCTGCGGGTGCTCGTAGGCGCTCGTCGAGCGCGTGAGTTCGCCCGTCTCGAAATCGACGTAGTAGTGACCCTGCCCGGGCCCGTCGATGCCATAGGCCCAGTGCAGGCCGGTGTTGAACCATTGCGGCGAGTTCGGCGCCACCATCTGGCGGGCCAGCATGACGCGCAGCTCGTCGTGGAACGCGTGAGCGTCGTCCTCCGAGCCGAAATACTTGCCCTTCCAGGCCCAATACGCCCAGGTGCCGGCCAGCCGATCGAAGACCTGCCGGGCCGAGGTCTCGGGACCGGTCCGCTCGCCCTCCGGCAGCAGCGCCAGCGCGGCCTCGTCGGGAACCGAACGCCAGAGGAAGGAGGGAACGTCGTTCTCCTCGACCCTCTTCAAACGCGCCGGAACGCCGGCCTTGCGGAAGTACTTTTGGGCCAGGACGTCGGCCGCCACCTGGCTCCAGACGGCCGGCACCTCGAAGTTCTCGAGCGCGAAGACGACCGATCCGTCGGGGTTGCGGATCTCGCTCTTGGCCGATCGAAACTCGATCTCCGCATAGGGGAAACCGGAGGTCTTGGTGTAGCGACGCTCGATGCGCATGGGTTCGATCCGTTCAGTGCGGGGAGCCCGCCATGGGAGAGGTGCGGTGGGGCCGCCCCCGTCACGCCACCATGGCGCCGTTCCGCCCGTCGATGCCGGGCTGCCGCTCAGGGCCGAGATCTGTTAGGTCCCGGTTGAGCAGCGAGCCCCTATTATATGGCGACGCGGCGGGACGGTGTCGAATCCCGCCGCGCACGGTGAGCCAGAGGGAACCCGTCACCGAGCGAGCGGTCCCTCGCCGCACTTTAAGTGGCGGAGAAATCACGCCGTTTGACGGCTCGTGCCGCACCTCGGCGATGCGGCGCCACATCGCGGCACCCCGCGGACTTATCAACCGCAATGTTTAACGCGCGACAGGGTTAACATCTCGTCCGGTCCCGGGCGACAGGCGCCCGCCCCTGGCCCGCGGCACGGCGAGCGCTTTACTCGCGAACGCCGGAGCCCTATTGCCCATGGGACCGATCCCGACAGCGAGCAGCCCCCGTGTCCTATCCGGCCCCGCCCAGCGTCCCCGTAACCTTCATGACCCGTCTGCTTCGGATCCTGACCTGGTGGAACGGCGCGACGGTGAACACGCGCTTCTATACCGGACGTCACGGTGAGATCGTCGGCTATGACGAGTTCGGCAACGCCTATTACCGCACAATCGGGGGCGCGCTCGACCCCGCACTCGGCTTCGAGCGCCGCTGGGTGATCTACGCCGGCGAGAGCGACGGATCGCTGACCCCGCCGGGCTGGTATGGCTGGCTGCACCACCAGACCGACGTCTCCCCGGCCGCGGAAACCTATGTGCCGCACGCCTGGGAAAAGCCTTATCTCCCCAACATGACCGGCACTCCGGCCGCCTACAGGCCGCCGGGATCGACGCTGAAGGACGGCCAGCGACCGCGCACCGGCGGCGACTACGACGCCTGGACGCCGGGCTAGCCGGGCCTGGACGCCGGGCTAGCCGGGCCTGGACGCCGGGCTAGCCGAGCCTGGACGCCCGGCCGAACGGCAAGCGGGGTCAGGCCCCGCAGATGCTCTGCATCGAGAGCCCTCGATTCGCCACAAGCGGCGGCGACACCGTGCCCGGTTCGCGACGCGCGGGACCGGAAACGAAGGGCTGCTGTCTTGGTCGGTTCACGGATGACTCAATCGCTTTCCGCTCGCCGGTCCCGTCGGCGCGAGACCCTTTCCGGGATGCTCGCCTTGCTGCTGGCGATTGTCTTGGGTCCCCTGCCGGCCCATGCCGACAAGATCAAGAACGGCACGGCGGTCTTCTCCGGCCTGGACAAGATCACGGGCCGGATCATCTCGTTCAAGGCCGCCATGGGCGAGACCGTGCA
Source organism: uncultured Lichenihabitans sp. (assembly GCA_964245215.1). Taxonomy (GTDB): domain Bacteria; phylum Pseudomonadota; class Alphaproteobacteria; order Rhizobiales; family Beijerinckiaceae; genus Lichenihabitans. The sequence continues at coordinate 4,969 of CAXTME010000170.1, read as the reverse complement.
GTTCGGCTCCCTGCAGGTCACGGCCCGGGCCTGCTTCACGCGGCCCGCCACCGAGGCGCCGCAGACCGACACGTTCGTCGAGGTCGAGGAGGTCTCGGCCACGAAGGAGTACAAGAAGATCTTCTCGGGTTGGATGTTCGCGGCCAGCCCCGGCCTGCACGGGATCGAGCATCCGATCTACGATATCTGGCTCACGGGCTGCGAGACTCCCGGAGAGACGATCGTCGAAGCCCCTCAGACGGCGGACGCCGATACGACGCCGCCGCCGCCGGTCGGCGACAGTCCTGCCACGGCACCGGCGCCGGCCGCCGCCGAACCGGCGCCGAAGCCGAGGCCGAAACGCATCGTGCGCGCCGCACCGCCGCCGGTGGAGCAGACCCAACCGGTCGCCGAGCGGCGTGAACCGACGCAACGCTTCTTCCCCGCGGCCCAATATCCGTCGGACTTCGGCGGCCGCGACCCGGCCGGCAACGGCAATCACTGATCCGGAGTCAGGATAGCGAGGGCGTCCTTGCCCGCGAGAGGCTGCTTCGACCAGGCCCGGGTCTCGGGCCTGCGGGAGACGGCTTTGGCGAGGCGGCGGCGGTAGGTGGCGCGCGGGACCTCCACGGCGCCGAGGCTCGCCAGATGCGGCGTGACGAACTGCGTGTCGAGCAGCAGATAGCCGCTGCTCCGAAGGCGCGCCGCGAGATGCAGCAGGCAGATCTTGGAAGCGTCGCGGCTGGTGTGGAACATGCTCTCGCCGAAGAAGGCCGCGCCGAGCGCGACGCCATAAAGGCCGCCGACCAGAGTGTCGTTTTCGTAGGCTTCGACCGTGTGGACGAAACCGGTGTCGTAGAGTTTTCGGTAGAGCTCCCGGATCCGGCCGTTGATCCAGGTCTGGGGCCGGTCGGGTGCCGCGGCCGCGCAGCCCTCGATCACGCCGTCGAAATCGCGGTCGACCGTTACGATGAGACGGTTCTGACGCAGGGTCTTCGCAAGGCTGCGCGACACGGCCATCCGGTCGAGCGGGAAAATGCCGCGCTGCTCGGGATCGAGCCAGAAGAGCGACGGGTCTTCGGCGCTCTCCGCCATCGGGAAGAGCCCGATCGCATAGGCCCGCAGCAGGATCTCGGGCGTGATGGCGGGCGGCGGTCTTTGCGGTCCCATGGTGGCGAAGGTGACCCAGCCGGCCGCCGTGGGCAAGGGCATGACGGCGTGCCGGTTTGCTCCGTGTGCCGCCTTAATGCAGCAGCGACAGGCTGAGGAGCGCTGCGGCGGCCTTGAGCAGGGGCACCTCCGAGACCGCCATCATGGCGATGGCGGCGGGCGACGAACCGGGCCGGTCCTCGCGTAGGTGACGTCGCGAGGGTCTTCGCAGACGGAGCGACAGCGTTCGCAGCGGCAGCACGCGGCGAGACAGCGCACGAAGGGGCTCGAAAGCCGCGCGGGCCGGTTCTTCGACTTCGACGCCGCGCGAGAACAGCGACGGCACGCAGGCGGGATGTCTCAGTAGAAGGGACATGGGAAGCTCCTGTCCCGCGAACCCTAGGCCACCACCTCTTGCCGCAGCGTCAAAGCCGTCGTGCGAAACATGTTGATCTTCGTTCACCCTGAAGGGCATAGGCACGGAGGGATCGGAACCGGGACGGGATCATGAACCAACACCAGGCGAGCGTAACGGAGGCCGCCGTTCTGGCGGTGCCGCACGACAAGGTGCTGATCGTCGATTTCGGCTCGCAGGTCACCCAGTTGATCGCCCGCCGGGTGCGCGAGGCCGGGGTCTATTGCGAGATCGTGCCCTTCGACAAGGCCGAGGCTGCGCTCCGCGAACTCGCGCCCAAGGCCGTGATCCTGTCGGGCGGTCCGGCCTCCATCCCGGACGCGGGATCTCCCAAGGCCGCGGCCGCACTCTTCGAAGCCGGGTTGCCGGTACTCGGGATCTGTTACGGCCAGCAGGCCATGGCGCACGCGCTCGGCGGGGTCGTCGAAGCCGGGCATTATCGCGAGTTCGGCCGCGCCGATGTCTCGGTCTCGGCCGAGAGCCCCCTGACGTCGGGCCTCTGGGCCGAGGGCGAGCGGCATCCCGTCTGGATGAGCCACGGCGACCGGATCACGCGCCTGCCCGAGGGGTTTCGCGTCGTCGGCGCCTCCGAGAACGCGCCCTATGCCATTATCGCCGACGAAGCGCGGCGCTTCTACGGGCTGATGTTCCACCCCGAAGTGGTGCATACGCCCGACGGCGCCCGCCTCATCGGCAACTTCCTGCACCGCATCGCCGACGTCAAGGCGGACTGGACCATGGCGGCCTTCCGGGAAGAGGCCATCGCCCGCATCCGCGACGAGGTCGGGTCCGCCCGCGTGATCTGCGGCCTGTCGGGCGGCGTCGACTCCGCGGTGGCGGCCGTGCTGATCCACGAGGCGATCGGCGACCAGCTCACCTGCGTGTTCGTCGACCACGGCCTGCTGCGGGAAGGCGAGGCCGCGGAGGTGGTCGGGCTGTTCCGCGACCACTACAACATCCCGCTGGTCCATGCCGACGCGAGCGACACGTTCCTCGCGGCGCTGGAGGGCGTCACCGATCCGGAACAGAAGCGAAAGACGATCGGCCGGCTCTTCATCGACGTGTTCGACGCCGAAGCCAAGGCGAGCGGGGGTGCCGACTTCCTGGCCCAGGGGACGCTCTACCCCGACGTGATCGAGAGCGTATCGGCGACCGGCGGACCGGCCGTCACGATCAAGTCGCATCACAACGTGGGCGGCCTGCCCGAGCGCATGAAGATGAGGCTCTTGGAACCGCTGCGCGCGCTCTTCAAGGACGAGGTGCGGGTGCTCGGCCGCACGCTCGGCCTGCCGCAGGCCTTCGTGGGCCGCCATCCCTTCCCCGGGCCGGGGCTCGCGATCCGCTGCCCGGGCGAGGTGACGCGCGAGAAGCTCGCCATCCTGCGCCGCGCGGACGCCATCTACCTCGACGAGATCCGCCGAGCCGGGCTCTACGACACGATCTGGCAGGCCTTCGCGGTGCTGCTGCCGGTGCGCACCGTGGGGGTCATGGGTGACGGCCGGACCTATGACCAAGTGTGTGCGCTGCGGGCCGTGACCTCGACCGACGGCATGACGGCCGATTTCTTTCCCTTCGACATGGGATTTCTCGGCCGCGCCGCGACCCGCATCATCAACGAGGTCCCGGGCATCAATCGCGTGGTCTACGACGTGACCTCGAAGCCACCGGGGACGATCGAGTGGGAGTGAGGGGCGCCAGAAACTCTGGATGGGACAGCGTAAGGTAGTCATCGCGCTGCCCCGCGCAGCGGATTAATGAACTGAATGTCGGGGAAATCCTTCTCATTATCGGTAACGATGGTGCAGCCGTGAGCCTCGGCTACGGCGGCGATGATCGTGTAGAGTGCACTGCGCGATCTACCTTGTGCTTCGCCATCCGCCATCAGCCGGGCCCAGATCAGCCCGGCGTTCTCGTCGAAGGATAGCACGCGGCCAGCGAACAGCGCCTGTGGACCCTCTAGACCAGAGAACCATGCATCAAGCTGATCGCGGCGTTTACCAGCGGGTTTCTCCAGAACCCCTCGTCGGATTCGGCGACGGTCATCGAGGCAATGTAAAGGTCTTCGTCGTCTTGCTCGCTCATCCAAGCGAGCAAGGACTCCGACGGGCCGGTTTTGCGATGTCGCTGATGATGTTGGTGTCGAGCAAGCCGCACGGAATCTTCTTCCAAGAATTACTCCCGAACTCGGTTGTTCCGGACCAGACCGACCTGTCGCGTGCGACCGTCCAAATCGATGTGGACCTCGAAATCAGCCATCGTTCGACAATCCGGCGGCTCGCTTGAGATGGACGTGCTTGGGTAGATCGGCACTGGCGAGGGCTTGGCCGACACTGTCGTTCCCGACATCGGCGACCTCAGCCAGACCACCGAGCAACCCGAGGGCCTGAAGACGGACGCATAGATGTCGATGCTGACACTGGTATCACCGGCATCGACCTTCTGCAGCGTCGAACGGACGCGACGGCGCGCTCCGCCACCACCGCCATCGGCACCCTGTGAGCCCGCTCGCACCCTGCCCGGACGACACAGACCGTAGCTCGCAATTTGGTTTGGCTATAACCAGGGGTCGCAACAAAGACACCTGGCGAGGGAGGCGACGTTTTGTCGATAGCGAGCGTCGGCGTGGCGGGCTGGTCGGTCCCGGGAGCGCTGAACGACCGGTTCCCCGCCGGCGGCAGCCATCTTGAGCGCTACGCCGCGCGTTTCGATGCGGTCGAAATCAATTCAAGCTTCTATCGGCCGCACCGGCGCGCCACCTACGCGCGCTGGGCCGCGAGCGTGCCCGCCGGCTTTCGCTTCGCGGTGAAGCTTTCCAAGGCCATCACGCACGTGCGCCGCTTCGCCGATTGTGCCGATCTGCTGGCGCGCTTCGCCGGCGAGGTCGATGGCCTCGGCGCGAAGCGCGGTCCGGTGCTGGTGCAGCTGCCGCCGAGCTTCGCGTTCGCCGCCGACCTCGCCAGCGGCTTCTTCGAGCAGCTCGGTTCCATCGTCGGGGGCCCCCTCGTTTGCGAGCCACGTCATGCCAGCTGGTTCGGTGCGGAGGCCGACGCGATCCTGCGCCAGCATCGCGTCGGACGCGTCGCGGCCGATCCCGCACCCGTGGCGGGGGCGGCCAGCACCGGCGGATGGGAAGGCCTCGCCTACCTCCGGCTGCACGGCTCGCCCCGCATCTACTGGTCGGCCTATGATAAACTCGCGATCGAAAACCACGCGCGCCTCGTCGAGGAATCGGCGGCCCGTGGAGCCGAGGTTTGGGCGATCTATGACAATACGGCGGCCGGTGCCGCACCGGTCGATGCAATGAGCCTTCTAGCGCGCCTCACCGCGAAGAGGAGCGGTTCATGATGGGTACCGAGATGCTCCTCGATCACGGCAGCAACTCGCGCACACGGGGGATCACCTCCCGGCCGTAGAGCGCGATGCTGC
>CAXTME010000169.1:0-6962 GCA_964245215.1 uncultured Lichenihabitans sp. | reverse complement strand
CGATCCGCCGACCGGAAGGTGCGATCCGTCAGGGCGTCGCGCCAGTTCCCCTCGGGTAAAGCGACCCGGGTGTCAGCGTCGAAACCTTTCCCGTCGCGCCGGGCCGGGAAGCGCGCCACCGCGACCAGGATCGCATCGTCGTCGTGACGTCGCGTGAACGCGCAGACGTCGTCGCGGTCCGGACCTTCGGCCGGCAGAGGTTCGTAGTCTCCGGCGGCGAACAGAGACGCATGATCACGGCGCAGACCCAGGAGCGAGACGGTCAGCGCCAGTTTCACGCGCCCGTCGGGCCATGTCCGGGCATAATTCGCCATGGTATCCGAACGGTCGTGCTCGAGGTCGCCCAGCACCTCGTCGAGAAGGGCCGTCCGATGTTCGAAGTCGACGGGCCTCCGGTTGTCGGGGTCGACCATCGTCAGATCCCAGAGCTCCGTTCCCTGGTAGAGGTCCGGTACGCCCGGCATCGTGAGTTTCAGCACCGTCTGAACGATGCTGTTCGCGGCTCCCAGCCGCGCGACCCGCTCCGCGAAGGGTAGAAAGATCGGCAGGAACCGGGCCGAACCCTCACCCTTGAAGGCTCGGTCGACGAAGGCCAGCGTACCGGCCTCATAGGGCGCGTTGGGCTCCGCCCAGGTGCTGTTCACCCTGGCCTCGCGCATGCTCTTCGTCATCGTCGCCTTCAGGCGGTCCGCATAGGCGCCGAGCGTGGCGTCATCCGGCGTGACGGGGGAGAACAGCTCGACCGGGCAGGTACCGACGAGCAACTGATAGAGCGCATAGCGTTCGTTGCGATCCGGTCCGAGGTCCGGGTCCTCGGGAGCACCGCCTCGTAGCGCCTGCTCCCAATCCTTGACGGCCCTGGCCCAATCTTCCGGCCGTTCGGAGATGACGGCCAGCCGCGCCCGGGCATCCTCGCCTCGCTTGGTATCATGGGTCGACGTCCCGAGCATGGCATGCGGCCAGTCCTTGGCGCGCATGACATTCGCGTCGTGGAACTCCGACATCGGCCGCCCGAAGCTCGTCGGGTGACCGCCGACCTCGTTCAGCGCGATGAAGCGGTTGAAGCGATAGAAGGCGGTGTCTTCGAGGCCCTTGGCCATGACCGGCCCGCTATATTGCTGGAACCGCATGGCGGCTCGCAGTACGGCGCTGGGGCTCAGGCCACTCTTCGGGCCGGCCACGAGATCGCCGCTGAGGAGGCTGCGCAGGAACGCGAACACGCTGCCGTCGATGGCGGTCTCCGTCTTTCGGGCACCTGAGATCGCCTCGTCGAGGTAGCGGCGGTCGTCCTCGTTCGGCTTGCCGTCGAAATCGACATAGGTCCGGTAGACCGGAAAGTTGGCCACGATCTCTCGCAGCGCACGGCGCAGCAGGTTTCGGGTGAAGTCGGAGGTCGTGGGGTTGCGCCGCGAGATGCGGACCACGTCGCGGGCCAGGCTGTTCAGTTCGCTCGACATCTCATTGTCCATGATCCGCTTCTTGCTGGCCCGCAGGATCTTGGCGAAAGGCTCTGTTTCCCCGGTGAAATCGGCGTAGATGCGCGACAGGTCGGTTTCGCCCGCCGGGTCGACCAAGAGGTCGAGCAATTGGTTCGTCACCTCGTAGCCGGTGGTGCCGTCGACCGGCCAATCGGCGCGCAGGGGCTCATGGGGAGCCAGGATCTTCTCGACCACGAGGTAGAAGGGTTCCTGGCCCGGTCGCACCGGAGCACGGGCGCGCAGGCGTTCCAGATAGCCCTTGGGGTCGAGCAACCCGTCGATGTGGTCGATCCGCAGTCCGTCGACCGTGCCGTCGCGGAGAAAACGCGACACAAGCCGGTGGGCGTGGTCGAAGACGGCCGGCAATTCCATCCGCAGGCCGGCCAAGTCGTTGATGTTGAAGAAGCGACGGTAGTTGATGTCGTCCGCCGCGACGCGAAACTGCGCGGGTCGCCAGAACTGCTGCTGGATCAAAGCGTCGAGCTTCGACCAGCTTCCGGCCTCGCCGGGGCGTCCGTGGAGCCGCGCCAACGCGGCCTCGACCTCGGTGCCGAGCGTCGGAGACTGACGGACGAGATCGGCAAGGTCGGTCTTCAGGCTCTCGGCCCGGCGCAGTACCTGCGGCCGCCAGGACGGGAGACCTGAGAACCCGTCGCCGACCCGTTCCAAGGTGATGTCGTCGTCGCCGAGGATCTGGCCGTAATTGACCGGGCAGATCGGTAGCTTGTGGGTACCGTAGGCCCATACCGCGAAGGAGCCATCCTCGGGGTCGAACCGGAGGTCCAGCTTGCCCGCCACAAGCTCCGCGCCGTAGTGGTCTCCGAGGATCGGCACGAGCAGCTTGTCGTGCAGGTAGCCACGATCCGAGTCCCAATCGATGTCGAACCAACCCGCGTAGGCGGAGTCCGGCCCCCATTCGAGAACATCGAGCCAGAACGGATTATCGGCCCCGCCGACTCCCATATGGTTCGGCACGAAGTCGAGGATCTGCTTGAGACCGGATTGGCGTAGCGCCTCGGTCAATCGCGAAAATGCTGCCGGACCCCCGAGGGCCGGGTTCAGCAGATTGTGATCCGTGATGTCGTACCCGTGCGTGCTGCCCGGACGCGCCTTCAGGTAAGGCGAGGCATAAAGATGGCTGACGCCGAGCTTCGCGAGGTAGGCCACACGTTGCGCCGCGTGGTCGAAGCCGAAGTCCGGCGTGAACTGAAGGCGATAAGTGGCTCGCGGCGTCACGGCTTTTCCTCGATCGAGAGCGGTCCGAAAAGGTTCGGGCCGAGGATGGGGTCACGGCCGCGGGCATCGCCTGCAAGACCTCCAGCGGCCCTGAAGACCACCCCCGGCCGATGTCGAAGCCCCATCGCCGACCTGCAGGCGAGGCCGGCGATCGCGGGCATCGAAGCGATTATTCACGCTCCTGGTCGGGCGCATTCGTATTCGGAATGAGCGCGGGCTGCTGCGTGTTCAGCCGGAGCAGGACCAATGATCGCGACGGGATGGGACACATCTCCCCGATCGGGAAATCCTGATCCGGCTTCGTGGCATTGCTGGTGTCGAGGACGCGTGTCCACCCTGTCCCGTCGACACATTCGGGAACCGTGAACGCGATGCTGTCGCGCCCCGCGTTGACGACGAGCATCATGGTGGCGTGCTCGCCGTCCTGTGGGACGGAGTTGATTTGGGCACGACCATCCATCAGCATGCCGACGCAGCGCATCGCGTTATCGGTCCAGTCCTGCTGCTCCGCCTCGGTCCCGTCCGACTTGATCCAGGTGATGTCCTTGACGCCGTGCACCTCGTCGAACTTGCCCGTGTAGAAGCGGTTGCGCCGCAGGACCGGGTAACGGTGGCGGAGTTCGCCCAGCTTGCGTGTGAACTCGAGCAGCACCTTGCCGTCTTCGGACAGGTTCCAGTCGACCCAGCCGATCTCGCTGTCCTGGCAATAGGCGTTGTTGTTGCCGCCTTGCGTCCGTCCGAACTCGTCGCCCGCGACGATCATCGGGGTTCCCTGCGAGAGCAGCAGCGTCGCCATGAAGTTGCGCATCTGCTTGTTGCGCATCGCGATGATCTTCGGGTCGTTGGTCTCGCCTTCGGCCCCGCAGTTCCAGGATCGGTTGTCGCTGCTGCCGTCGTTGTTGTCCTCGCCATTGGCCTCATTGTGCTTCTGGTTGTAGGTGACGAGGTCCCTCAACGTGAAGCCATCATGTGCGGTCACCAGGTTGACGCAGGACCAAGGCCGCCGTCCCTCGTGGTTGAACGTGTCCTCGGAGGCGCAGAGCCGCGACGTGATGGTGGAGACCGATCCGGCGCCCCGCCAGAAATCTCGGACGTCGTCGCGGAACTTGTCGTTCCACTCGGCCCAGCCCGGCGGGAAGTTGCCGACCTGGTAACCTCCGGGGCCGATATCCCAGGGCTCGGCAATCATCTTGACGCCTGCCAATACGGGATCGAAAAGACACATCTGCAGGAAGGCCGAATGCCGGTCGAAGCCAGTGGGGCCGCGCGCCAGCGTACAGGCGAGGTCGAAACGGAAACCGTCGACATTCATCTCCTGCACCCAGTAGCGCAGGCTATCGAGCACCATCTGCATGACGCGGGGATGGTGCAGGTTGAAGGTGTTCCCGGTTCCGGTGTCGTTGATGTAGTAGCGCTTCTGGTCCGGGATCAGCTGATAATAGGAAGCGTTGTCGATTCCCTTGAACGATAAGGTGGCGCCCCGTTCATTACCTTCGGCCGTGTGGTTGAACACGACGTCGAGGATCACCTCGAGTCCCGCCTCATGGAAGCGGGTGACCATGTCCTTGAACTCCTGCACTGCCCCCAGGGGGTTCTCGGCATAGAGCGGATGGGGTGCGAAGAAACCGATCGAATTGTAGCCCCAGTAGTTCGACAGGCCGCGATTGATCAGGAAATCGTCGTTGATGAAGGTGTGGACCGGCATCAGTTCGACGGCCGTGACGCCGAGGCTCTTGATGTGGCGGAGGACTTCGGGCGTGCCGAGTCCCGCGTAGGTTCCGCGCTTCCCTTCCGGCACCTCGGGGTGCCGCATCGTCAAGCCCCGAACATGGGCTTCGTAGATCATGGTATTGGACCAGAACGCCTTCGGCCGCTCGACCTTGGGCAGGCCGGGCGTGTGCATGTCGGCGACCACGCATTTCGGCATGAAAGCCGCACTGTCGCGTTCGTCGAACGTCAGGTCGTCGCCGCTCTCCATCGTGTAGCCGAAAACGGCGGGGTCCCACTTCAGCTGTCCGACATGGGCGCGGGCATAGGGATCAAGCAGGAGCTTGTTGTGGTTAAACCTGTGCCCCTGTTCGGGCTCATAGGGCCCGTGGACGCGGAAGCCGTAGAGCTGGCCTGGCTTCACCTCCGGAAAATAGCCGTGAAACACCTGATCGGTATATTCCGGCATGTCGATGCGGTCGGTTTCCTTTTCGCCCGAAGCGTCGAAGAGGCACAATTCCACCCGCGTCGCGCTGGCCGAGAACAGCGTCAAATTAGTGCCGCGACCATCCCATAGCGCGCCACGCGGATGAGGCGAGCCTTCGAGGGTGATACGCTGCCGGACCATCTTGTTCATGTCGAAACCCCGTGGGGCGGAGCCGGCCACTGCTCCGCTTCAGCCTTCTACTCGCCTTAGAACGGTCGAAATCCGAAATGGTGCCATGCACCAACGCCGCAACCGAGACCCGCTGTGTCGACGCTCGGTGGCGTTCCGTTTCGACCCGGACACGACCTGCGGCGACGCCTTCCGCACTGTGCGTTGACTTGCCGTTTTGACGCCATTAGCACTCGCGACCATCGAGACGGCCGGTCACCCGCGTCGCGGGCCGCCGTCGAACAGCCACGGAACCGAGAGAGCGATGAAGATCCTCGTCCCCGTCAAGCGGGTGGTCGACTATAACGTGAAGATCCGGGTCAAGCCCGATGGCAGCGGTGTCGACCTCGCCAACGTCAAGATGGCGATGAACCCTTTCGACGAGATCGCGGTCGAGGAAGCGCTCCGTCAGAAGGAAGCCGGCAAGGCAACCGAGGTCATCGTCGTGACGATCGGCCCGGCCCAGGCGGTCGAGACCTTGCGGACCGGCCTCGCCATGGGGGCCGATCGCGGCATCCACGTCAAGGTCGACGGGGCCATCGAGCCGCTGGCGGTCGCCAAGATCCTGCATGGTGTCTGTGCGGCCGTCGAGCCGGGTCTCGTGATCATGGGCAAGCAGGCCATCGACGACGATTGCAATCAGACAGGCCAGATGCTGGCGGCGCTGAACGGCTGGGGGCAGGGCACCTTCGCGTCCAAGCTCGTGATCGAAGACGGCGCCGCCGAGGTGACGCGCGAGGTCGACGGCGGATCGCAGAGTGTGACGCTGAAGCTGCCCGCCGTCGTGACGACGGATCTGAGGCTCAACGAGCCGCGCTACGCGAGCCTTCCGAATATCATGAAGGCCAAGAAGAAGCCGATCGAGGAGAAGGCGCCAGCCGATTTCGGGGTCGACGTGACGCCGCGCCTCACGGTGCTGAGCACGACCGAGCCTCCGGGCCGCAAGGGCGGTGTCAAGGTCGCATCCGTGGGTGAACTCGTGGGCAAGCTGCGCGAAGCGGGAGCGATCCGATGACGGTGTTGCTGTTGGCCGAACAGAAATCCGGCACGCTGAACGACGTGACGGCGCGCGCCCTCACGGCCGCGCTCGCGATCGGCGAGGAGGTGCATATCCTGGTGGCCGGCCAGGGGGCGGCCGCGGCCGCCAAGGCCGCGGCCCAGCTCGGTGGCGTCGGCAAGGTCCATGTGGCCGAAGGCGGCGCGCTCGACCACGACCTCGCCGAACCGCTCGCGGCCCTGCTGGTGCGGCTCGCCGAGCACCACAAGACGGTTCTGGCGCCCGCCACGGCCAGCACCAAGAACGTCATGCCACGGGTCGCGGCGCTGCTCGACGTCATGCAGATCTCCGAGATCATCAAGGTCGTGGCGCCCGACACGTTCGAGCGGCCGATCTATGCCGGCAATGCCATTCAGACCGTGCGGACCGCCGATCCCGTCAAGGTCATCACGGTGCGGACAGCGGCCTTCGCGGCGGCGCCGGCGGGATCCTCCGCAGCGCCGATCGAGACGCTCGACGCTGCGGTGCGCGATGCCGCCGTCGATCCGGCCCTGTCGCGGTTCGGCGGGGAGGAACTGGCCCGGTCCGACCGGCCGGAGCTGACCTCGGCCAAGATCATCATCTCGGGCGGCCGCGCCCTGGGAAAGGCGGAGAACTTCAAGACTTATATCGAGCCCATCGCCGACAAACTCGGGGCCGCCATGGGCGCCTCCCGCGCTGCCGTCGACGCCGGTCTGGCGCCCAACGACTGGCAGGTCGGGCAGACCGGCAAGGTGGTGGCGCCCGAACTCTATATCGCGGTCGGCATTTCGGGCGCGATCCAGCATCTTGCGGGGATGAAGGATTCGAAGGTCATCGTCGCCATCAACAAGGACGAGGAGGCGCCGAT
>CAXTME010000168.1:0-6972 GCA_964245215.1 uncultured Lichenihabitans sp. | reverse complement strand
CGCCGCGGCGCTCTCCGCCGGCTTCTCCAACGGGCTCCGCCCGCCGGAGCCCCAAGCCGGCTCCGCTCAGGATGAAGCGCGGGGTAACATTGATCACCGTCGCATGAAGTCCGGCCGGCTTTCCGGCCGTCCCGGTAAGCGCTAGTGTGAGCCAGCGGTCGGCAGACGTCGTCCTACCCAAAGAAACGATGGGACCGGGTCGAGCTCGATGGACAGGAGAAGGACTCTTTGACCGATCCCGTCCTGGTCACAGGCGCCAGCGGCTTCGTGGGTTCGGCCGTGGTGCGGGCCCTGCTCGACGAGGGCGAGCGCGTCCGGGTGCTGCTCCGGCCCACGAGCCCGCGGACCAACGTGGCGGGGCTCGACGTGGAGATCGTCGAAGGCGATATCCGCGATCGGGCATCCGTGGCTCGGGCGCTCGTCGGTTGTCGCCACCTCTTCCACGTCGCGGCCGATTACAGGCTCTGGGCACCGAACCCGGACGACATCGTCGAAGCCAACGTCGAGGGAACGCGGGCCGTGATGGAAGCGGCACGGAGCGCCGGGCTGGAGCGCATCGTCTATACGTCGAGCGTCGCGACCTTGAAGCTGCGGGATGACGGCCTGCCGGTCGACGAGACGGCGCCGAACCGGCCCGAGACGACGATCGGGGCTTACAAAAAATCCAAGGTGCTGGCGGAGCGGCTCGTCGAGGCCCTGGCGGCCGAGGGATTGCCGGTCGTGATCACCCTGCCGTCGACCCCCATCGGACCGCGGGACGTCAAGCCCACGCCCACGGGTCGCATCGTGGTCGAAGCCGCCAATGGCAAGATGCCGGCCTATATCGATACCGGCCTCAACCTCGTCCATGTCGACGACGTGGGGCGGGGTCACGTCCTGGCCTGGAAGCGGGGCCGGGTCGGCGAACGCTACGTCCTGGGTGGCCAGGACGTGTCTCTCGGCGAGATGCTGCGGGTCATCGCGGGCCTCGTCGGCCGAAAGCCGCCCACCGTCGAACTGCCGCGCGGCCCGATCTTCCCGCTGGCCTATGCGGCCGAGGTCGTGGCCCGCTTCACGGGCCGGGAACCCTTCGCAACGGTCGACGCCTTGAAGATGGCCCGGTACCGCATGTTCTTCTCCTCGGCCAAGGCCGAGCGGGAACTCGGCTACACGGCGCGTCCCTACCAGGACGCGCTTGCCGATGCCGTCGTCTGGTTCCGGGCGGCCGGTCTCATCACAGCCCCGAAAGGCAAAGCCGCATGATCCAGCTCTACACATGGGGGACCCCCAACGGCCGCAAGGCGTCCATCGCGCTCGAAGAGCTCGAGCTGCCCTATACGGTCCATCCGGTCGACATTTCCAAGGACCAGCAATTCGCACCCGAGTTCCTGAAGATCGCGCCCAACAACAAGATCCCGGCCATCGTGGACGACGAAGCCCAGGGCGGGCCGTTGGCGATCTTCGAATCCGGCGCCATCCTGGTCTATCTGGCCGAAAAGACCGGCAAACTGCTGGCCCCCTCGGGACCACAGCGCTACGCGGCGCTCGAATGGCTGAACTGGCAGATGGGCGGTCTCGGTCCGATGCTGGGCCAGCTCGGCTTCTTCGGCGTGCGCTCTAAGGAGAAAGCACCCCTCGCCATCGAGCGGTTCACGACCGAATCCGGGCGCCTGCTCGGCGTCATGGAAGGGCGGCTCGCGGCCGTGCCCTACCTGGCCGGACAGGACTACTCGATCGCCGACATCTCCGGCTACGCCTGGACGCTGGCCGCCACGACCTTCCTCAAGGACGCGCTCGGGCATCACCTCGACGACAAGCCGGCCATTCGGGCCTGGCTCACCCGCGTCGGGGACCGGCCGGCCGTACAACGCGGCATGACGGTGCCGAAGTCGTGAGCGCCCGGCTCGCCGGTCGGCGACCTCGGTCGAGACGCCCTTCGCAGCCGCGGCTGGACGTGTCCTGCCTCAGCGCGCGGCCGTGAACCGAACTCATGGAGGATAAACCCCTCACGTTCAGCCTCCGTCCGACGCCGTGGAGACACGGCAAATACCGTCGCACCATCCGAGGCAAGACGCTTCCGAAAAACTATTTCACGTTGATCTGGCGAATCAGCGGCGGCGACCAGGTCTGGTTGTGCCTCCTGTCGGGTCTGATCGCGGTGCTGAACACGGTGCCGATCGAAATCCAGCGGCGCGTCGTCAACCGGTCCCTCAAGGAGGGAAGCTTCCGTTCGCTGGCGTTCTTCGTGTCGGCCTATGCCGCGGTAGTCTTCGGGCAGGGCCTCCTCAAACTCCTGTCCAACATCTACCGCAGCTGGGTGTCGGAACACGGGGTGCGAAGCCTGCGGACCTTCCTCAACCAGCGCGACGAGGGAGCGGCGTCGGATGCCGACACGACGGCTCAGACGCAGGGCACCGAGATCTCGATGGTGATCGCCGAAAGCGAACCCATCGGCGCCTTCGTGGGCGAGTCGATCTCCGAGCCGCTGTTGCAGGGCGGCATCCTTCTCAGCGTCTCGGGCTACCTCCTCTACCTCCAGCCTGTCATGGCGATCGTCATTGCGGCGGTGTTCGCACCCCAGTTCATCTTCGTCCCGCTCATGCAGCGGGCGGTGACGCGAAGGGCCCAGGCGAGGATCGCCAAGCTTCGCGAGGCCAGCGGTGCGCTGGTCGGCGAAGAGGAAGGGGCGGACCTTCGACGGCAGCAGGAAAACCGCTTCGCCGAGGTCTTCAGGCTCAACATGGGAGTCTACAAGCTCAAATATACGATGAACTTCCTGATGAACCTCTGCCACCAGTGGGGCATCGCCGGGGTCCTGGGGATCGGCGGGTGGCTGGTCGTCGGCGGCAAGACCGAAGTCGGAACCATCGTGGCATTCATCTCGGGCCTGGCCACGATCAAGGATCCTTGGGACGACCTCGCCACGTGGTTCCAGACCGCGATGGTGACTCAGGGCCGCTACCAGCTGTTCTTCGAAGCCTTGTCGAAAGATAGTTCTGCACCCAAAACCGAAGACGTGCCGGTGGCAGCCGAGTAACACCAACAGCGTCGGGCCCGCGATGACCGCCTGACCGCTTCGGCGGCGAGCCTCTACTCAGCCTCGACCAACCCGACCCAATAACCGATGCCGGCCGGGATCGCCCGGTCGTCGAAGTCGTAGGCAGGGTGGTGCAGCCCGGCCGTGTCGCCGTTGCCGATGAAGCTGAAGGCGCCGGGCCGCTGCTCGAGGAAGCGCGCGAAGTCCTCGCCGATCATCAGGGGCGGCATGGCGGCCTCGCTATGGTCCGGGCCGGCGACCTCGCCTGCAATGCGCGCCGCTATGCCGGCTTCCGCGGGGTGGTTGATGGTCGGCGACGAGATCCGGTCATAGGTCACCCGCGCCACGGCCCCGTTCAGCCGCGCGACCCCTTCGGCGGTCTCGCGCAGGCGCTGCTCGATCGTGTCCCGGGTTTTGGGCGTAAGGGCTCGCGCCGTGCCCTTCAGGGTCGCGGTATCGGGCAGGACGTTGAACGCCTCGCCGGCCCGGATGGCCGCCACCGACACGACGGCCGGCTCGAGAGGATCGATGTTGCGGGCCACGATCGCCTGCAGCGCCACGACGATCTGGCTCGCCACATAGACGGCGTCGACACCCTGGTGAGGCATGGCGGCATGAGCGCCGCGCGCCTCGACCACGATGTCGAACCGGTCGACCGAGGCCATGATGGGGCCGGGCCGGGTGGCGAAGTGGCCGACCGGCAGGCCCGGCAAACTGTGCAGGCCGTAGATCGCGTCGACGGGGAAACGCTCGAGCAGGCGGTCGGCGATCATCGCCTCGGCGCCTTGCGAGATCTCCTCGGCCGGTTGGAACACGAACACGACCGTGCCGGCAAAGTCTCGCGTGGCGCTGAGGTATCGCGCCGCGCCGAGCAGCATGGCCGTATGACCATCATGGCCGCAGGCATGCATCTTGTCGGGTTCGCGCGACGCGTAGGCGCGGTTGGTCTGCTCCGAGATCGGCAGCGCATCCATGTCGGCCCTGAGCCCGATGGCCCGCGAGCCCGCTCTGTTGCCTCTGAGCACGCCGACGACACCGGTGCGGCCGACGCCCTCGACGACCTCATCGAGGCCGAAATCGCGGAGCTTCTCGGCCACGAAGGCAGCCGTCGCGCCGACGTCGAAGGCGGTGCCGGGATGACGGTGGATCTCATGCCGCCACGCCGTGACCTCCTCGGCCATGGCTTCGATCCGCGCGAAATCCGACATGCTGACTCCTCATCCGATAAGTGGCGCCGAGGCCCGGCCGGTGTCAATGTAGCCCGAGGAACCGTGACGCCATGGATCGGTCGTGTCGGGCCGCCCGCTGGCACCGCAGCCGGTCCAGGCAAGGGAGGAGATCATATGCGCGTCATCATGACATCGGGCACCCTGGCCCTGAGCCTCGCCCTGGCGGCATCCGGCTTGGTCTTGGAGGCACCCGGAACGGCCGCGGTCGCTCAGACGACTCCTGCCACAGGAGCCGACTCGACGCCCGCGACCCCGGCGGCCGGTGAGGTCAAGCAGATCGCCCTGACGCCGGCCCTGATCGAACAGTTCGTCGCGGCCAAGAAGGATATCGATACCGTGCTCGAGAAGATGCCGGATGGCACCGACGAGCCCGACCCCGGCACGATGAGCAAGCTCGATGCCGTGGCCAAGAAGTTCAAGTTCGCCAGCTACAAGGATTACGACGCGGTCGAGAACAACATCGGCATCGTGATGGCCGGCATCGACCCCGACGCCAAGCACTACATCGGCGTCGACGCCGTCATCAAGAAGCAGGTCGCCGACATCCAGGCCGACAAGCAGATCTCGGCCAAGGACAAGAAGGATACGATCGACCAGCTGAACGCGACGCTGCCGACGATTCCGAAGCTGCAGTACCCCGGAAATGTGGACGTCGTGGTCAAGAACTACGACCGGCTGAACGAGGCCATGCCGCAGGATTAGGTGTGTCGGCCGGATTCAGCAGCAAAGAGCTTCATCGACGTCATTGCGAGCGCAGAGAAGCAACCCAGACCATCCTGGATCACACACTGGATTGCTTCGCTGCGCTCGCAACGACGAACCGGTGCGACGCGAAGTGAGTGCGAGCTCTCAAGCCGATCTGACGAACTCCTCCCGGGCAGCCGGGTCAGTTCGAGGCCGGCGTCGTGCCGATGGTTCCGGACAAGGTGCCACCGGCCGAGAGCTCGTCAGGAACCGCGTTCACGGCGGCAGACGGCGACGTACCGGCGTCGCCAGTCGCCGCCAATGCCGCCGCGAACTGTTGCCGCAGCCCAGCCTGGGCAATGGCGGTGTCGATGGTCCCCATCAAGGTCTGTGCCCGCTCGAGATCGGTCGCCTCCAGCGCGGCTTCCGCCTCCTTGATCAGCGGCAGGAAGGTCGTTGTCTGGGTCGACGTCGGGTCCTGCGACAGGAGGCCGAGCAGGAAGGTCTTCTGGACCTTGAGCACGCGCACGGCATCGGCGAGGGATCGTGCAGCGTCGCGTTGCCGCTCGGCGGCAAGACGAACCGCGAAGCCCGCATAGGCTCCATCCTGAGCCAAGGCCGTCGTAAGGGCAGCGGTGCCGGTCTCGATGGCCTCCGGTTCGCCTTTGGCCAGGCTGGCGTTGAGGTCCGCGATCTGCTGCAGGTGTTCCAGCAGATGGGGGTTGTCACGACCGGCTTTGATGAACCCCGAAGCGTCGCTCAGAGCCTGTTTCGCGGCCGTCGACGCTCGATCGAGGCGCTCCTGCCGAATGAGGGCCACTGCTGCCTCGCGCGCCTCTTGATCGGCCCTGGCTTTCGCGGACGCCGCGGCCCGCTTTGCCGTCTCGGCCGCAGCCTTGCGGTCGGCCTGCTCCTGAAGGGCGATCCGCTGCCGTTCCGCGTCGAGCGCTTGCGCTTCCGCGCGAGCCTGGGCTTCGGCCCTCGCGGTCTCCGCCGCTCGCTGCTGGGCCTCGATCTTGGCCTGGAGTGCGGCTTGCGACACGGCATCGGAGCCCGCATTGGTGGGCGTGGCGTCCGGGAGAGGGATGTCGAACAGGTCCGCGGACTGTCCGCTATCCGACACCATGTGTTGAGGGTAGAGTTCGTTGGCCATGACCACGGCGACGCGGATGCCGTTCGGGAAGGCGGAGGTGTTCCAGGACAGGGTAAAGCCCGCGATCCCGCCCGTCGTCACGATATAGCGGGAGTACGTGCCCGACGTGTCGGAGCCGCCCGCGATCGCGAAGAAGGTTGGCCGGATGACCTTGTAATCGTAGCGACGCCCCTGTCCCGGCCGGGTCAGGCGATCGAAGATCTCGCCAAGGTTCGACTCGCTATCGGGGAAGAACGCGAAATCGAGGCTGAGCGTGTGCGTCCGGTTCTCCATCGCAAAGCCATGCTGCGTCGGGGATCTGACGAGCCCGAAGCGGCTCGGAACCGCGAGCGAGGCCGCGGCGAACGGATGGTCCAGGAACTCGAAGCCCCAGCTGTTGAAGATCCGGCCCCCGACCGTACTCAAGGCCGCGACCGTCTCGGGCGTCATGATGCCGGTCGGCTCGATCCCGTGGTTGGCCTGGAAGCTCAATATCCCGTCGTAGAGGCGGGTGCCGAACTGCGTCGACACCATGGCGTTGTAGTCGCCGCTCGCCATCAGCTCGAGGAAGATTTCGTTGCGGTCGCGCGACGTCAGCCTGTCGAAGACAGCTTCCGCTTGGGCGTAATAAGGCCGTGTCGGCGATTGAGCCTTGGCGGCCGGGGTCCCGAGGATAACGGCCCAGACAACGAACCAAGCCAGCGCAGGGCGGCGAGCACCGAACCTATGCATCGTGAATCCTCGAACGTGCCGCGATCTCAATCTAATGGCACCGTCTCCGAAGACGCAACGGGTCGGCCGAAATGTGGTAACGGCCCGGCACCAGCCGTGTCGCGCGCGCCCGATCACTCGAGGTCAAGTGCCTGCCCCTGGGTCAGGCCGCTCCGTATCCCAGCACGCCCTTGATCTCG
>CAXTME010000167.1:0-6975 GCA_964245215.1 uncultured Lichenihabitans sp. | reverse complement strand
ATGGGCGCATTCCCGCCGAAGTGTTGGCGCCACTCGCCGGTTTGAGACGGGATTGGCAGAACCGAAGCAAGGGTTTGAGCATGACACAGGAGTTCTCCGGCAAACGCGTGGTCGTGATGGGCGGCAGCCGCGGCATTGGCCGGTCGGTGGCGCTCGGTTTCGCGGCCGGCGGCGCGTCGGTCTCGATCTGCGCCCGGACCGCCGCGACGCTGGAGGCGACCCGGCAAGAGGTCGAGGCGTTCGGCGTGACGGCGCACGCCACCAGCGTCGACCTCGCCGACGCGCGCGCGATCGACGCCTATGTGCCGGAAGCCGTGGCGGCGCTCGGCGGCCTCGACATCCTCGTCAACAATGCTTCGGGTTTCGGTCACGCGGACGACGAGGAGGGATGGGCGGCCTCGCTAAACGTGGACATGATGGCGGTCGTCCGCGGCAGCCGGGCGGCAATCCCCCACATGCGGCCCGGCTCGTCGATCGTGAACGTGTCGTCGATCTCTGCACTTCGTGCGTCGGCGCGATCGGCTCCCTACGGGGCAATCAAGGCCGCCGTGATGCACTACACGGCGAGCCAAGCGAAAATGCTGTCGAAGCAGGGCATTCGGGTGAACTGCGTCGCGCCGGGTTCGATCGAGTTCCCGGGCGGGACCTGGGAGGAGCGCAGGACCTCCGACCCGACGCTTTACAACGCGACATTGGCCCAGATTCCGTTCGGCCGCATGGGAAAGCCGGAGGAGGTCGCGAATGTCGTCCTGTTTCTGGCCTCCGAGCAGGCAACTTGGGTCACCGCGCAGACCATGGTCGTCGACGGCGGCCAGCTCATCGGCCCCTGATCACTGCCCGCCCTCGCAGCTTCTCCGCCTTGCAGGGAGCAAGGATTGAGCAATCGGAAGATCACGTTGCGGTGGTCCGGGATATGTTGGCCGGGAGGAGACTGGCAGCTTGCGGGATCAATGAAAGCGAAGCTTCTCGTGATTCAGGTCACAGCCATCGCGCCCGTTTGAGCGAGTGCCCGGAGCTCGGGATCGTCCACCACCTTCCCGGTCGCCACCGCCGCGGCGTGCGCAGCCGCGAAGGGTGCGGAACGGCGGCGCGTGCGCGCCCGGCTCAACCGGACCTGAAGATCGTCGGCTGCTCCGCCGAGCCGAGCGACCGCGCCGACCAAGGTCGGCCGAGCCGTCCGATCCCGCAAACACCAGGCAACGGCACGGAAGGGAATCTCTCTTCCCCAAGCTGAAAAGAAGAAAAGATGACGCCCAACGAAAACATACAGGAAGCCTGCACGGCCCTGGCCAAAGCCGTGACGCAACTCGTCACCGCATTGTGGGAAAGGAGCGCGCTTGACGCGCCATCTCCCGCCGACGCGATCGAGCATGAGGACGATGCCGGATCAGTCGGGCCCCCGATCCACGCACCGGATCAGCCGGGCCCCCGATCCACGCACCGGATCGGGCAGGCTCGATCCGGTGCGGCCGAGGCCGCCGCGTCCGAGCGGCGGCTCTACGTCTACATGGCGGGCGCGCGCGGGCTGGCGGACCTGACGCGAGCGCGCGGGCGCGGGATCGTGGCAGCGCTCGGGCTCACGGTGGAGCCCTACATCGTGAAATGCGGGACGACGACGATCCCGCTCGAAGCGCGCCTGCAGCAGATCGGCCAGGACCGCTACGGCGCGGCCGTGCGCACGACGGACGGCGTCGTCGTCGAGCCGGGCTTCACGCGCTGGATCGCGCACGCCATCGCGACGTCGCGCCAGCCGCGCGATCACGCGATGACCCTGCTCCCGCGGGCCGTCGCCATCGAGTTGCCCGAGGGGCTGACGCGTCGAGCGTTCGATGGCGCGCTGCATCGTGCCCTGAAAGCACGCGCCCTCGACGGCCTTCCGGCCTGCGTCGCACCCAAGCGCTATGTCGCCTACGACCTGGTCGAGACGCGTCTCAACGCGGCCAAGGAGTTCTACGCGCTGTCGCCCCACGTGCGCGGCGACGGCGACCTGCTGCTCGAGGCAGTCGAGGGCATCCTGCGCCGGTTCCGGGCCGCAAAGGCCTGAACGCAAAACTCGCCATCCTTCAGACCGATCGGGACCTGACCCATTCGAGGCGCCGCAGCGATGCGGCGCCTTTTTTCGTGTCGCGCACGTGAGGTGACCCGAGCGGTCGATTACCCCTTCAGACAAAACCGAGACGAAGATGAACGACGACCTTGAAGCCATGGCCGCGACCCTCGAGCACAGCGGACGCTACCGGGTGCTGCGGCGACTTGTGCCGCGGGCACGTACCGACGACGCGGGATCGGCGCCGACCCGAAACGGTCTGTTCCTCGACCTCGAGACGACCGGTCTCGACGCCGGATCGGACGAGGTGATCGAGATCGCCGCGGTTCCGTTCGCCTTCACGGCCGACGGTCGCATCGTCGATGTCGGACCGGCGTTCGACCGGCTGCGCCAGCCCTCGATCCCGATCCCGCCGAAGATCACGACGCTCACCGGCATCACGCAGGCCATGGTCGCCGGCCACACGATCGACCCCGGGGAGATCGCGGCGGTGGTCGAACCCGCCGACCTCGTCCTCGCCCACAACGCCCGCTTCGACAGGCCCTTCGCGGAGAGGCTGCATCCTGCCTTCGCCGACAAGCCCTGGGCATGCTCGATGACCCAGGCGCTCTGGGACGCGCACGGCTTCGAAGGCGTGAAGCTCAAGTACCTCCTGACCTCGGCCGGGCTGTTCCACGAGGGCCATCGCGCGCTCGATGACTGTCATGCGGCCCTCGAGCTGCTGTCGCGTCCGCTCGGCGACAGCGGCCGGACGGCCCTCGCCCACGTGCTCGAAGCGGCGGCGAAGACGACCGTCCGGATCTGGGCGGTCGGGGCGCCCTACGACATGAAGGACCTGCTGCGCTCCCGCGTCTACCGCTGGAACCCCGGCGGCGACGGGCGACCCCGCGCCTGGTACCTCGACGTGGGGGAGGACGAGGCGGAGGCCGAGATCGCCTTCCTGCGCGCTGGCGTCTTCCGGTCCGATTGGAACCCGACCACGACGCGCATCACTGCCCGCGAACGCTTTTCCAGCCGGCTGTAATTGCCCGCGGTCACGGGCGTCCGACGCGCCGCAGCCCGACAGGGTGGCAATGGGCGAAGACGTCCGCGCTCCGGTGAGGCGCCTGGGCGCTGCCGCCTGCCGCCCTGCCGCCGCCGCAAGACCCGGGCCGGCACGGCCCGGACGGCCCTGACGACCGAACCATCGCAGATGAACAGACGGCGTGCCGGTCCGGCGCGCCGCCTGCCGCCTGACAGAACGCCCTCAGAAATCCCATGCAGAACGGACCCACCGACATGCCCGACGAAACGAGCGATATCCCGAACGAACAAAGGACCGAGGCCGATGACCGCGCGAGCCGGCAGCAGGCCGCGCTCGCAGCGCTCCGGTCGGCCATCGAAGCGCGCTCGGTGCTGATCTACAAGACCGAGGACCTGCGACGCGCCATCCGGGAGCTCGAACAGGGGGACGAGGCGAACGACGACTACATGGGGCCGGAGGACGAGAGGCCGCCAGCAAAGGCCGCAGACCTTTCGTCCGAAGACCGCAACCGGCTGCATCATCTGCGCCGGATCGCCCGCGGCCCGCTCGGACCGCGCCGCTGCCTCATCGTCGGCTCGGAGCGCATGCTCAGTCGGGTCGCGGCCGTGAAGGAAGAGGCCACCGCATTTCGCCCGCTTCATCGATTTGGTGTCGCGCGCGGTGGTCCTGTCGATGACGACGAACTCGCCGATCCGGCTGCCGCCGGTCCTGCTGGTCGGCGCCCCCGGCATCGGCAAGACCTTCGTCCTGAAACGGGTCGCCGCCGCGCTCGACAGCCACTTCGAGCTCTTTCCCATGAACATGCTCGACTCCTTCCGCCTGCGCGGGCTCAACACGGCATGGCGCGGATCGCGGACGGGCAAGATTGCCGAAGCGCTCCTGGCGAGCCCGACGGCGTCACCGGTCATCCTGCTCGACGAATTCGAGAAGGCGCCGCAGCTGAGCTCGGCGGAGCGCCCCTACGATGTCTTCCACACGCTGCTCGAAGAAGAGAACGCCAGGGAGTTCGTCGACGACTTCCTGGAGCTCCCGCTGCGCGCCGACCACGTCATCTGGATCGCCTCGGCGAACGGCACGGCAGGCCTGCCGGCCTCGATCCTCGACCGCCTGCTGATCCTAGAGATTCCCGAGCCGGACCGCGACCACCTCGCGCGCATCGTCGAGGGCATCTATGCGGCGGTCCGCCTCCCGTTCGGGGATCATTTCGCCGACAGCTTGAGCGACGACGTGCGGGCTCTCCTGGCGCGGCATAATCCGCGGCAACTCAAGCGCATTGTCGCCCTCGCCCTCGGCTTCGCGGCGGCTGCCGGGCGCGCCAGCATGCACATCGACGACGCGCAGCGCGCCATCGTTCTTGCCTGCGAGGCATCGCACACCGGGACGTTCCGTCATCCCGTCGGGTTCACGAGGCTCGGCTGAAACCCGGCAGCTCGAAATCGGTGCGCGGACCAGACAAGCGGTCGGACGCTGCCGGACGAGCAGAGGATGCTGGATCCCTCGTCTCCGAGCCTGGCGCCGTGCCTTGACGACGAGACTCTATAAGCGCAGCGAGGCACAGGCAACTGCGAGGGCTGTCCTGCTCGATCCACCTCGGGACCAACAGCGGTCATCTGCGTTAGGGCGCTTGGCCGACGAGATCACCATAGCCAAAGGGGCGTTCGTTGACGCGCACGCCACTTCGGAACGCGATATCCAGGCACGGGTAGACCCTTCGAGACCACCGATCGCACCGCTTCTTACCGCGACTGATGCCCGTACCGGTCTAACGATCCATTTCACAGGGATCTCTATTTAAAGCGCAAGCGCCGCCGCCGCCGTTGTGACTGATCGTAACACGACTGGGCGGATTGCGTGGCGCCTCGTCGCCACAGGACAAAGTCTCAAGGATTGGCAAGACGCCCAGCTGACGATAGTGGTGCCTCATCATGGCGTCCGACCGGTCTAATTACGGATTGTCGTTACATCCGGCGACAGCCCTGTGGTTCCGTTTGGGTGACAGCTAGTGGTCATCGGTCTCCCTTGTCGTTCAGGACCAACATGCTCTGCCTAAACCTGCTGCGCGAGGAACAAAGGCATGTCGATCCTGCGCCGGCTATTCGGGGGCATGCGGCCATCAGGACCAACCGCCACCGTGAGAGAGCTGTTTGTCGCTCGCGTACCACCTTGGAATAAGGTGCATCCTGACATCACGGAACTCATGCTCGCCAAGCTCGACGGCACAGGGCTACTCGACTCCTTCGTTAATGCGTCGATGACGCATAATCTCATCCCCTCATACACGGCTATCGATCCGATGCAGTCGAGTGACATCGCCGCTGCGCAAATTTCTCAGATATTGTGCCAATCCGGCATGAGGGACGTTGGGCGTCTGGCGGAGGCCAGATCACGCAACCACTCTAAAGGTATCCATGAATTCGCGTTCTCGGCCACCAATCAGCTTGAGCCGGCCATCCTCTTTTCCAAAGATCAGATCGCGGCCTATCTCGGAATGGCGCAAGTCTATGACTTGTTGAGTGTCGGCCGCGAGAAACTCGAATGGGCCACTAAGGGTCTGAGGCGATTGGAAAAGCTGAAAGCGTACGAAAACGTGCTTCCTGGTTATGCTTACAAACAGTTGGAGGACAGCCTTTCTGAGTTGATAGCCTCCTCCTAGCTTGGTGCAGCGTCGGTATTGTTTTAGTTGCGGAGCGAGCCTGTCTCATTCGAATGTGCGAACGCTAGGAACTGATGCAAAACAGGTATGCCGGCGACATCGGAGACTATGTCAAGATCGCGATTTTGCGTGCTTTACTGCCAGGATACAGCTTAGGTATCGGGTGGTGGCTCTATCCGGACGAAAATCACAACGATGATGGACGACATATCGGCTATCTTGATCGCCCGGATATCTGGCGTGCTCTCGACCCTTTTGCCTTCGATCACCTGAAGGCGTTAGTCGATAGCGGCGATCGACGAGTTGCAGGGTTGGAAAGCGACTCCCTCCTACCCGGAGCTCGATATTTCGCTGATCCAATACCGACGGACGGCGCGGCTCCAGCGCGGAGACTCGCCCGTCTTGAATGGCTAGGCCGCCTGCGGGTGGCGATGGGATCTTGTGATCTGATTTTTCTCGATCCGGACAACGGTTTCGAAACGCAGGGCTTCGACGCCGGTCGAGCCAAAGCTGGCAAAAGCGTTGCCCTATCGGAGTTACGTGTCCTAAGCGGCCCCAGCCGCACTTTGCTTGTCTATCACCACCAAACGAGGATGCGCGGGGGGCACGAGGTCGAATTAGACCACTGGGGCGAACGGCTCCGGGTAGCCGGCTTCGATCAGGTAGACGCTTTGCGTGCCTCAACGTATTCGGCACGGGCGTTTTTTCTGCTGAATGGTTCGCCTGAATTGCGGGAGCGTGCAGCGAAATTAGCAAACCGATGGATAGGGCGAATAACCTGGCGTCCCGACCTTGGCAATCACCTCAATAGTTGAAGACGCAGCATGCTTGATCGGTCCAAAGTTGAGTTATCGCTAGACCCCCATTCGTTCTGGTTAGCACGGGTCCGTCGAGTGACAGCGGGCCTCGGTGGGTCATAGGATGTCAGCCTTAAAAAACCGTTCGATCAGGTTGTCGGGACAGCTTCTTTTCAGCCGTTGCCGACGAGCTACTTGGCGCTCGATCGACGTTCTCAGGCAGAATGTCGTGTAGACCTTCGGAGTGCCAGTGTGTCGCCCTGCCGACTTGATGGCCGCTGACCGGCAACCTCGCTCGAGATGACCGCGGAGCGTCGTCGGCAAGACGAAGAGCGTCGTCGGCCAAGTCGGGGGGAGCGTCGTCGGCCCAGGTCCGCGGAGCGTCGTCGGCCCAGGTTGGCGGAGCGTCGTCGGCCAGGTCCGCGGAGCGTCGTCGGCCAGGTCCGCGGAGCGT
>CAXTME010000166.1:0-7126 GCA_964245215.1 uncultured Lichenihabitans sp. | reverse complement strand
TGGCAGACGCGGGCGCAGGTGTCGACGTTGTTGTTGCCGAAGGCCGCTCGGACGAGCTTCTGCACGAGGTAGCTCTCCTCGTTGGTGCAGCGCGACGAGGTGATGCCGCCGACCGAATCGCGGCCGTAGCGTTTCTGGATCCGCTTGAATTCCGAGGCCGCGTGCCCGATGGCCTCGGCCCAGGTCACGACCCGCCACGGATCGGTGATCCGGTCGCGGATCATCGGTTCGGTGATACGGTCCTTGTGGGTCGCGTAGCCGTAGGCGAACCGGCCCTTGACGCAGGAATGACCCTCGTTGGCCTTGCCCTCCTTGAAGGGTACCATGCGGACGACCTTGTCGCCCTGCATCTCGGCCTTGAACGCGCAGCCGACCCCGCAATAGGCGCAGGTGGTCACGGCCGAATGCTCCGGCTTGCCCATGGCGATGACGGATTTCTCGTTCAACGTGGCGGTCGGGCAGGCCTGCACGCAGGCTCCGCAGGACACGCATTCCGAAGCGAAGAAGTCCGTGCCGCCTGGCGACACCTTGGACGCGAAGCCGCGCCCGTCGATCGTCAGGGCAAAGGTGCCCTGCACCTCCTCGCAGGCCCGGACGCAACGGTTGCAGACGATGCACTTCGAGGATTCGAAGGTGAAATAGGGGT
This sequence comes from uncultured Lichenihabitans sp., assembly GCA_964245215.1. Classification (GTDB taxonomy): domain Bacteria; phylum Pseudomonadota; class Alphaproteobacteria; order Rhizobiales; family Beijerinckiaceae; genus Lichenihabitans. Next base: position 6,480 of record CAXTME010000166.1, on the reverse strand, counting down.
TCGACGCGTCGGTCGGCGCCTGGAGGTGGTTTTCGCCCGCGTAGCCGTAGCGCACCTCGCGCAGCCCGACGGCGCCCGCCATGTCCTGCAGTTCGCAGTCGCCGTTGGCCGAGCAGGTGAGGCAGGTCAGCGGATGGTCGGAGATATAGAGCTCCATGACGCCGCGGCGGAGCTTGGCGAGCTTCGGGGTCTGGGTGCGGACCACCATGCCGGCTTCGGCGATCGTCGTGCAGGACGCCGGGGTGCCACGGCGTCCGACGATCTCGACGAGGCAGAGCCGGCAGGAGCCGAAGGGCTCGAGCGAGTCCGTGGCGCACAGCTTGGGGATCGCGGTGCCCATGAGGGAGGCGGCCGCCATGACCGAGGTGCCGGCCGGAACCGAGATCTTCTCGCCGTCGATAGTCAGCGTTACGAGCGTTTCAGATCGGCGGACGGGCGTTCCGGTGTCGCGTTCCTGGATCAGGGCCATGGTGTGCCTCTACTCGGCCGCCGCCAGCGCGGGCGCCGGCCGGAAATCTTCGGGGAAGTGGGTCAAGGCGCTCAGCACCGGCACGGGCGTGAGGCCCCCCATGGCGCAGAGCGAACCGTCCGTCATGACCTCGCAGAGGTCGGTCAGAACCGCGAGGTTCTTTTCGCGCTCGATGCCGGCCGTGATCCGGTCCATGACTTCGACGCCGCGGGTCGAACCGATCCGGCAGGGCGTGCACTTGCCGCAGCTCTCCTTGGCGCAGAACTCGAAGGCGAAACGGGCCTGGCTGGCGAGGTCGACCGTGTCGTCGAAGACGACGATCCCGCCGTGGCCGAGCAGCCCGTTCAGGGCCGCGAAGGCCTCGTAGTCGAGCGGCGTGTCGAGCAGGCGGTCGGGGAAATAGGCTCCGAGCGGACCGCCCACCTGCACGGCGCGCAGCGGCCGGCCCGACCGGGTGCCGCCGCCGAAATCCTCGACGACTTCCCGAAGCGTGAGGCCGAACGCGGTCTCGATCAATCCGCCCCGCTTCACGTTTCCGGCAAGCTGGAACGGCAGCGTTCCACGCGAGCGGCCCATGCCGAATTCCGCATAGGCCTTGGCGCCGTTGGCCATGATCCAGGGGACGGTCGCGAGCGACAGCACGTTGTTGACGACCGTGGGCTTGCCGAACAGGCCCTTGATGGCGGGCAGGGGAGGCTTGGCCCGGACCATGCCGCGCTTGCCTTCGAGGCTGTCGAGCAGCGACGTCTCTTCGCCGCAGATATAGGCCCCGGCCCCGACGCGGGTCTCGATCGTGAAGGCGCGGCCCGAACCTTGGATCGACGGGCCGAGGAACCCGGCCGCGGTCGCCGCCGCGATGGCACGGTTCATCGTGCGGACGGCATGCGGGTATTCGGATCGGATGTAGACGAAGCCCCGCGTGGCACCGACCGCGAGGCCGGCGATCGTCATGCCCTCGATGAGCGAGAAAGGATCGCCCTCCATCAGCATCCGGTCGGCAAACGTGCCGCTGTCGCCCTCGTCGGCGTTGCAGACGACGTATTTCTGGTCTGCCTCGGCCAGGAGCACGGTCGACCACTTGATGCCGGTCGGGAACCCGGCCCCGCCGCGGCCCCGCAGGCCGGAAAGCTTGATCTCGTCCACGATGCCGGTTCCATCGAGTGCGAGCGCGCGGGCGAGCCCTGCGTAGCCGCCGTGCGCGACGTAATCGTCGGCCGATACCGGGTCGACGAGGCCGCAACGCGCGAAAGTGAGGCGCGTTTGACGTGCGAGATAGGGCAGGGCCTCGGGGTCGCCGAGGCGGAGCGGATGATCCTTGCCGTCGAGGAGGCCGGCGGCGAGCAGGCCATCGACGTCGGCCGGCTTGACCGGTCCGTAGGCGACGCGCCCGGACGGCGTCTCGACCTCGACCATGGGCTCCAGCCAGAACAGGCCGCGCGATCCGGTTCGCACGATGCACAGGACCACACCTTTGGCCTCGGCCGAGCTCGCGACCGCCGTAGCGACGCGGTCGGCCCCCAGCGCCACCGCCTGCGCGTCGGCCGGGACGAAGATCCGGGTCACGCGCAAGCCGCCGCCAGGGCGGCATCGAACGTCGCCGGATCGAGACCGGACACGGGCGCGTCGTCGACGAGGGCCGCGGGGCCGCAGGCGCAGAGCCCGAGACAGAAGACCGGCTCCAACGTGACGCGGCCGTCCGGCGTCGTTTCGTGCCAATCGATGCCGAGCCGCCGCTTGACGTGGTCCGCGAGCGCGACCGCGCCGACTGCCTGGCAGGCTTCCGCCCGGCAAAGCTTGACGACATGCCGGCCGGCCGGCGCACGGCGGAAGTCGTGGTAGAACGTCACGACGCCATGGATCTCGGCCCGTGAAAGGTTCATGGCTTCGGCGACCATCGGCACCGCATCTTCCGGCACATAGCCGAACGTGGCCTGCAGCGCATGGAGGACGGGCAACGTCGCGCCCGCGAGGCCGGCGTGTTCGCCGATGACGGCGGCGGCTCGCTGTGTGCTCCAGGCTTCGTGCGGCATGGTGGTCCAGGTCAGAGCAGTTCCGAATTACATGCAATGGGCACCGATCGCAGTGCAGCATCAAGGGACCTGTCCCGTGGTGCGATAGAACAATCCTATCGTTTCGCAGGATCGAGAAAGGTCGGCGCCATTAGGTCCCTGGCGAGCCCGCGCGCTTCGGCGACCAGGGCTGCCACGCTATGCGTGTTCGGCTCGCGATGCGGCACCACGAGCCCGACCTCGTGACCGATCTCCGGATCGAGGATCGGGATCGACGCCACCGTGTCGGGCAATCCGATACCTTCGGCCAGCAGGGGTGGCAGGATGGTGGACCATCGGCCGGTTCGGACGTGCGACACGAGAACGATCGTCGAGTTCGAGACCAGCGTCGGCTCCGATCCGGCACCGGAAGCGAGCAGCATCTCGTCGATGATCCGCCGGTTCTGCATGTCGGGCGTGAGCAGGCAGAGCGGCACCTGCCCGATCTCCGCCCAGGCCACCGACGACCGGCCACGGAAGGGGCCATCCCTTGCGGTCAGCAACCGGTAACGCTCGCCGTAGAGCGGCACCGTCCTGACATGGCCGAGCGGCTCGTTGTCGAGGTAGCTGATCCCGGCGTCGACCTCGAGGTCCTGCAGGAGTTGCAGGATCTCGGCCGAGGTTCGCGACAGGATCGTGAACGCGATGCCCGGATGTTTGGCCTGAAGGGGGGCCGTCAATCGCGCCACGATCGGCAGGGCGGTCGGGATCACGGCGATCCGCAGGTGGCCGACGAGGCCATGTTTCGCAGCCGCGAGATCCTGCCGCATGGCCTTGGCGTCCGCCACGATGCGACGTGCCCATTCGAGCACCCGTTCGCCCTCCGGCGTGAAGCCCTGGAAGCGCGACGACCTGTGGACCAGCAGGACTCCCAGAGTGTCCTCCAAGGATTTCAGCCCCGCCGACAGGGTCGGCTGGGTGACCCCACAAGCCTCTGCGGCCCGCCCGAAATGCCGTTCCCGCGCCAAGGCCAGCAGGAACTCGAACTTATCGATCATGACGGGGGTGCCGCAGACGTTCCATCAGGAGAACAGGACGAAAGCCTTGGACAGGGTGACCCAGACGCCCCAGGCCAATGGCAGTCCCACGAGGCTCCAGGCCAGTGCCGTCCTGAGATCGAAGCGCCCGGCGTCGATCCCGAACGATCCCCGAGCCGTGCCGCCCGTCGATGTCCGCACCTGCAGGGAAGCGAGTTCCGCGTCGCTCATGAACCAACGCTCCGCGACCGGCTTGACGAGTGCATTGGCGATCAGTCCCACGACCAGCAGACCGGAAAGGATGTACATGGTGCGATCGTAGACCTCCGCGCGCGGCACGCCGGCCGCAATCTGCGCCGCGCGGATGGTGTTGACCAGGACCGGCCCGATAATCCCGGCGGTCGACCATGCGGTTAGGAGGCGGCCGTGGATGGCGCCCACGAACTGGGTCCCGAAAAGATCCGCCAGATAGGCCGGAACGGTCGCGAAGCCACCGCCGTACATCGACACGATCACGCAGACGAGGCCAGCGAACAGCGCCTTCGACCCGAGGTGGGCTGCCGAAGGTGAAGCGGCGTAGAGCACGATGCCGAGCGCGAAGAACACCGTGAAGGTCGTCTTGCGTCCGATCCGATCGGAGAGCGATGCCCATCCGAAGCGTCCCGCGATATTGGCGAGCGACAGCAAGCCCGTGAAGCCCGCCGCGATCGCCGCGACCGCGGCCTTCTGGCCCGCGTCGAGCTGGAGGAAGCTCAGTTCGGGGTGGCCGACCAGCTTGCCGCCGAAGATCTCTTGCAGCATCGGCGACGAGATGCCGAGCACGCCGATGCCGGCCGAAACGTTGAGGCAGAGCGCCGCCCAGACGAGCCAGAACTGGGGGGTCTTGTGGGCGTTGCGAAGGTGAACGCTTCGCGCCGGTCCGGCCGCTTTCGCGGCGGCGGAGGGGGCCTCCCGGCCGGGCGCTGCCCCGGCCGGGAGCCAGCCTGCGGGCGGGACCCGGTAGCCGAAGGCTCCTCCGATCATGAAGATGAAATAGATGACCGCCAGGACCACGAAGGTCTCGGCAACGCCAACGGAAGTCGGGGAGTGCAGCCTCTCCATCAGGACGTTGGCCAGAGGGGCGCCGATCATGGCGCCGCCGCCGAACCCCATGATGGCCATGCCGGTCGCCATGCCACGCCGATCCGGAAACCACTTGATCAGCGTCGACACGGGAGAGATGTAGCCGAGGCCTAGCCCCACGCCCCCGACGACGCCGGGACCGACGAGCAGCAGCCAGAGTTGGTGCGTCACGATGCCGAGCGCCCCGATCAGCAACCCGCCGCTCCAGCACGCGGCCGCAACGACGCCAGCCTTTCGCGGTCCGGCCCGCTCGAGCCAGCCACCCCAGAGCGCAGCCGAGGAGCCGAGCACGACGAAGAACAGCGTGTACATCCAGCCGAGATCGGTGATCGTCCAGTCGCATGTCGTGCTGACCAGGGTCGTGAACAGGCCTTCGTTGGGGCAGGTGTTGGCCTGGGCGATGCCGACCGCGCGCGACAGCGGCAGCCAGAAGACGCTGAACCCGTAGGCCATGCCGATGCACAGATGGATCGCCAGCGCGCAGGGCGGCACCAGCCAACGATTGTAACCCGGCCTCGCGACGGTCCGGGAGCGGTCGAGGACACCCAAGCGTTCGCGCGATACGGTGCCGGTGATCTCCACAGCACTCATGCTCATTCCTCCCGTCCACGGCTTGTTTCGCCTGCGGATCGCTGATGATCAGGAGACAACAAAGCCTCTTCCGTCAACCTCCGATGATGCGACCGGTCGCCTCTGGGGAGTTTGCAACGTGCGAGCGCAGATGCAGGATCGTGGATGGTGGGATCGCGATAGCTATCCGATCCGTCTTCATGCAGAAGCGGTGCTATGATCACTGCCTACGATAAAGCGACCGCATCGCATCGGATCGATGCCGCATCCGGCGCCGTCGTGCTGCCGCAAGGCACGCTTTGGATCGACCTCATCGATCCTTCCGAAGAGGATGACACCCGCATCGAGCAGGCGACGGGGCTGACCCTGCCGAGTGCCCATCAGATCGCCGAGATCGAGACGTCGAGCCGGCTCGTGGTCGAGGGCGACGTCCTGTTGATGTCGACCCCGGTCCTGTTTCGCCACGACGGAATCGTCTACACGACACCGGTCGGCTTCGTGCTGAGCCGCGATGTCCTGGTGACGATCCGAGCCCGCAGCCTCATGAGCTTCGCGGATTATGTCGCGGCCCGGCAGGCCCAAGTCGCGGCGGCGACCGAGTCGCCGATCGACGTGCTGATCGGGCTTCTCGACGGCATCATTGCCCGTATGGCGGATGGGATGGAAGCTGTTGGCGCGGAACTCGATGTCGTCTCGCGCGAGATTTTCGGGGTCGCCGACCGCGACGCACGCCAGAAGCCGAACCGGATCGAGCGCAAGCTCAGTGCGACGCTGCAAACCGTGGGGCGGAGCGGAGACACGACCTCGCATGCACGCGACAGCCTCTTGGGCCTGAACCGTCTCCTTGTCTTTCTCTCGAACAAGGGTGGAAAATTCGTCTCGGCCGATCAACGCGAGCGGCTCGAGGTTCTCCGCCAGGACGTTGCCGCCCTCGGAGACTACGAAAACCGCCTCACCGACAAGGTGCAGTTCCTGCTCGACTCGACACTGGGCTTCATCAACGTGGAGCAGAACAAGACGTTCAAGCTGCTCACCATCGCGTCGGTCATCGGCATCCCGCCTACCTTCGTGGTCGGGCTCTACGGCATGAATTTCAAGAACATGCCGGAGTATGACTGGACCTACGGCTATGAATGGGGCCTCTTTCTCGTTCTGATGAGCATCGTCGTGCCCGTGATCTGGCTGCGGCTCAAAGGATGGTTTTGACCTTGCGCCGCCGCATCCTTCGTCGGTGTCCGGTCAGCAGCTTTCGGGCAGGTCGCGACACTTGATGTCGTGCTCGTTCTGCAACTCG
>CAXTME010000165.1:0-7146 GCA_964245215.1 uncultured Lichenihabitans sp. | reverse complement strand
CCAGTGTCGATAAGCCTTTCACCCACATCCTCAAACCGGCCGGCACCGGCGGGTTCGAAGCCCTGCCTACGATCGAATGGCAGTCCCTCGCACTCGCCGCCGCAGCAGGGTTTGATGTGCCCGCGAGAGCCTTGGTTCCTATGCCCGACGGCATCCCGCCCGCACTCCTCGTCGAGCGCTTCGACATTCGCGCGAGCGAGGAGGACCTTCATCTCATCGCGATGGAGGACTTCACCTCCATCCTGGGCGTCCCGACCAAAGCCAAATATGACGGCACCCTTGAACGCATGGCCCGGGCGTTGCGGCTCCTATCGACCGATCCCGAAGAGGATTTCCTCGTCCTTTTGCAGCGGGCTCTCCTCGCCTGGCTCATCGCCGACGGCGACATGCACCTGAAGAACCTCGCCGTTCTGAAGATAGCGCAGCCCGGCCGCGATCAGTTCAGCTCGGTTCGCATGGCACCCCTCTACGACGCCGTCACGACACGCGTGTTTCCGGGGCTGGACCGCGACCGCATGGCTCTCAAGCTGAACGGCAAAGATGACGGGTTACGCCGCGCCGACTTCAAAACCCTCGCGAGCACAGCCGGCCTCAAGGCAACGGACGCCGATGCTGCGATCGACGCGCTTGTCTCCTCCCTTGCGAGCGGACTGGAGCGGCTTGAGCTTGCACCTCCATTCGCAGACGGATCGCAAGGCGCTGAAGCGGCAGCACGGATGCGTGAGATCGTCCGAACCCGTATCGATACGTTCGCCGGCTGAGCGTGCTACCCGAGCGCCGCCCGATATCAGCGACGTAGCTTGCTTTGCCGACCGGGATTTTGGAAAGCTTGGCGCACCCGAGAGGATTCGAACCTCTGACCTCTGCCTTCGGAGGGCAGCGCTCTATCCAGCTGAGCTACGGGTGCTCGGTGCTCGTCTCCCAGGCTGATTAGCCCATTCCGGAGCGGCTCGCAATGCCGCCGCGCGGCTCGCTCCTCCGCGCCGCCTCTTCCCCTGTGCAAAGCGGCGGCCCCCTGCTATGCCCCAGGCATGACCGCCCATAAGCTCGACCAGATCCGTAATTTTTCCATCGTGGCCCATATCGATCATGGGAAGTCCACCCTCGCCGACCGGCTGATCCAGACGACCGGCACCGTGGCGTTGCGCGACATGAGCGAGCAGATGCTCGACAGCATGGATATCGAACGCGAGCGCGGCATCACGATCAAGGCGCAAACGGTGCGGCTCGACTACCTGGCCCAGGACGGACGCAGCTACATTCTCAATCTCATGGACACGCCGGGTCACGTCGATTTCGCCTACGAGGTCTCCCGCTCGCTCGCGGCCTGCGAGGGATCGCTGCTCGTCGTCGATGCGAGCCAGGGGGTCGAGGCCCAGACGCTGGCCAACGTCTACCAGGCGCTCGACGCGGGCCACGAAATCGTGCCGGTGCTGAACAAGATCGACCTTCCGGCCGCCGAACCCGATCGGATCCGCCAGCAGATCGAGGACGTGATCGGGCTCGATGCGTCCGAAGCGGTCGAGATCTCGGCCAAGACAGGCCTCAACATCGAGGGCGTGCTCGAAGCCATCGTGAAGCGCCTGCCGCCGCCCGAGGGCGACATCGACGCGCCCTTGAAGGCCCTTCTGGTCGACAGCTGGTACGACGCCTACCTCGGCGTCGTCGTGCTGGTGCGGGTCATCGACGGCAGCCTCAAGAAGGGCTCCCGCATCCAGACCATGGGCACCGGCGCCCATTACGAGGTCGACCGGATCGGCGTCTTCAAGCCCAAGATGACCAATGTCGAGACGCTCGGACCCGGCGAGGTCGGCTTCATCACGGCCCAGATCAAGGATGTCGCCGATACCCGCGTGGGCGACACGATCACCGACGATCGCAAGCCCACCGCCAAAGCCCTGCCCGGCTTCAAGCCCGCCCAGCCCGTCGTGTTCTGCGGCCTGTTCCCGGTCGATGCCGCGGCCTTCGACGACCTCCGGGCCGCCATGGGACGCCTGCGCCTCAATGACGCGAGCTTCTCCTTCGAAATGGAGAGTTCGGCCGCGCTCGGCTTCGGCTTTCGCTGCGGCTTCCTGGGCCTGCTTCACCTCGAAATCATCCAGGAACGACTCGAGCGGGAGTTCAATCTCGACCTGATCGCGACCGCGCCCTCCGTGGTCTACGAGATCGCGTTGCGCGACGGGAGCCATATCCAGCTGCACAACCCGGCCGACATGCCGGACATCATGAAGATCGAGGAGATCCGCGAGCCCTGGATCAAGGCCACGATCCTCACGCCCGACGACTATCTCGGCGGGATCCTCAAGCTGTGCCAGGACCGGCGCGGCATCCAGCTCGACCTCGTCTATGTCGGCAAGCGTGCCATGCTGACTTACGACCTGCCGCTGAACGAAGTGGTGTTCGACTTTTACGACCGACTGAAGTCGATCTCGAAAGGTTACGCGTCCTTCGATTACAGCATCACGGATTACAAGGTCGGCGACCTCGTCAAGATGCAGGTCCTGGTCAATGCAGAGCCCGTCGACGCCTTGTCGATGCTGGTGCATCGGGACCGCGCCGACATGCGCGGGCGCGCCATGGTCGAAAAACTGAAAGACCTGATCCCGCAGCACATGTTCCAGATCCCGATCCAGGCCGCGATCGGCGGCAAGATCATCGCGCGCGAGACCATCCGGGCGCTGCGCAAAGACGTCACGGCCAAGTGCTACGGTGGCGACGTCACCCGCAAGCGCAAGCTGCTGGAGAAGCAGAAGGCCGGCAAGAAGAAGATGCGGCAGTTCGGCAAGGTGGAGATCCCGCAGGAGGCGTTTATCGCGGCGCTGAAAATGGACGGTTGAGATCCGGCGGAGCGGAGCATCCTTTCATGGCGCGGCCGAGAGGGATGGTTAACGAACTGGTGATAACTAAAGCCTTCGAGGCTCGGCCCTGGCCGGTCGCGGATCACGAGACGGCGGAGAGAGGACAAAGGCGATGAGATCGGCCGCTGTGTTAGCTCTCTGCGTCGGCATTACGTCTTTGTGTACAGCCGAGGCCGCGACGACGGATCTCGACGTCGCTCACGTGCGGGTCGCCGCCAACGTGCGGGTCGCCGCCAACGTGCGGGTCGCCGCCGACGTGCGGGTCGCCGCGAACGTCAAGGTCGCCGCTACCGTCAAGACTCCCCCGACCGGCTGCGCCTCCTTCATCCGGGATTTCGCCGCGAATGCTTCGGGCTTCCAAGCGACCTTCGAGCGGCCCCTCACCATCAGCCGCGGCTTCGGCGATTTCGTGAGCGGCGTCGAGGTCCACATCCTGGCGAGTAATACCGACGTCGATGGCACCTTGAAATGCCGGGGCGATGAATTCCTGCGGTTCGAGGCCCGCGTCACCATCCCGGCCAAGGACAAGACGCTGAACGACTTCGTGGCCGTCGAGCAAGCGGCCCTCATGGCGGTGTTCCATTGGGATCGCGCCAAGGCCCAGACGATCGAGAAAGCCATGAGCCAGGATGCCGGCGAGTACCTGCGGGCCTCGATCCAGCGCGGCGATCTCTACGATTCCGGCAAGGTCGAGTATCATCAGGCCGACCAGCTCGATCTCGGCCTCATCTGGACGCAGGCCGACCACACCTTCGTGATTTCGAGCCAGACCGACGACTGAGGTTCGGCGCCACTAGACTCCCGCGAGCAGCTTCGCCAGGGGAAGCGCCGCGCGAGCCTGACGGTCGAGATCGAGGTCGTCTTCGAGATGGTGGAGGTGCTCGTTCATCAGGGTCACGGCGTGGGACCCGTCACGGCGGCGGAGAGCTTCGATCAACTCGGCATGCTCGGCATCGCCGCAGTCGGAGCGCCCACGATGGCCGTAGAGCGCGATCACGAGGGACGAGCGGGCGACGAGTTCCTTGAGGAAACCTTCCAGAACCGCCTGCCGGGCCACCCCGGCGATCCTGACGTGAAACGTGCCGCTGAGCCTGATCGCTCGGCCACGATCATTGGCCGCCAAGGCATCGCGGCCCTCGTGGAGAACCGCCTCGAGATCGAGAAAGTCGGATTCTGTCGCCTGCGCAGCGGCCCGTAGGGTGGTGACGGCCTCGACCACGCGACGCGCATCGAAGAGTTCCCGCGCGTCGGCCGGGCTCGGTGAGGCCACGGATGCACCGCGGTTCCGCGCCAGAACCACGATGCCGTCCTGAGCCAATGAACGAAGCGCTCCGCGAACCAACGTCCGGCTGACGGAGAACAGAGTCGCCAGCTGGTCCTCCGGCAATTTGGTGCCGGGTGGAAGGCGCTGCTCAACGACGGCATCGAGGATGGCATCGTGGATCGCCGTCACCCGGTCGGCTGCACCGTGCCGAACGTCTTCGCCCGCGCCGATCTCATCGCGCCCTTCGGTCGTCAAGACGCCTTGCCGTTCGAATCCCACCCTTCCCTCCGATCGTCTCCACACGGCGTCCCGGCGACAGCGTCAAGCTCTGCCGAACCTCGGACGGGGCCCTTCCCGAAGCGCGAGAAACAACCGCAGCCTTGCCGGTGGCTCATCCTAGCAGTTTCCAGGCCGTACACAGGCAGTCGCGAGATCGTGTACAATCTTGCCCGATACTTGAGCACAATCTGCTCCCGGAAGCAGTTTGGCCGCAAAGCAAGCGGGTCGTCCTCGGTCCGCTCCCAACCCAGTCGGCAGCGCCCCGCGACCCAACCGAGGTCGACGCATCCACACCTCGAAGCCGAACGGCGGCCCGGCCGCGGTGTCTCATCGCGATCGGGCCAGTGCTGGACGGGAATTCGGAATGGCACGCGTGTTGCTAACGATCGACCACGAGGTAGTTGGGACAAACTCATGCGAAAGCCGGATCTCGAGCTGATCCACGTGACCAAGCGCTACGGCAACACCGTGGCGGTCGACGCCATCGATCTCAAGATCGAAGCCGGATCCTATTGCTGTCTGCTGGGCCCCTCGGGCTGCGGCAAGACATCGACGTTGAGGATGATCGCAGGCCATGAACTGGCCAGTTCGGGCGATATCGTGTTCGGCTCGACCAACATCACAGACCTCCCGCCCGCCAAGCGCGGCACCGCCATGATGTTCCAGAGCTACGCGCTGTTTCCGCATCTGAGCTGCATCGACAATGTCGCGTTCTCGCTCAAGATGAAGGGTGTCGACAAGGCGAAACGCCGGGCCCGAGCTGTCGAAATGCTCGAACTCGTGGCGATGGAGCGCTACGGCGAGCGCCTTCCGGGCCAGCTCTCGGGTGGCCAGCAGCAGCGCGTGGCCTTGGCCCGGGCCTTGATCACCGAGCCGCAGATCGTGCTGCTCGACGAACCCCTGTCGGCGCTGGACCCGTTCCTCCGCAACAAGATGCGGGTGGAACTGCGGGCCCTGCAGCGTCGGCTCGGAATCATCTTCGTGCATGTCACGCACAGCCAGGACGAGGCGATGGCCCTGGCCGATCTCGCGGTGATCATGAACAACGGCAAGATCGAGCAGGCCGGAACGCCGCGCGAACTCTTCAATGCGCCGAAAACCGCCTTCGTGGCGCGCTTCATCGGCGGCCACAACGTCATGACGGGCGACGACGGCACCTTCGCGGTGCGGGCGGACCGGCTCCGGCTGACGCGTCCGCAGACGCTTGGCCAGCCCACGGCAGCGAACCAGGGACCCGACGACCGGCTCGATGCCGTCGTGCGCAGCGTCGAATACCAGGGGACGTTCATCCAGTTGCTCCTCGACGGCCGGGGGAGCGAGATCACCGCGACGCTCGACGAGCCGACCTTCGACGCCATGCCGCTCCAGCCCGGCGACCCCGTCGCCGTGTCCTGGAGCAGAAACGACATCCATCGGCTGACGACCGTCGGCTGAAGGAACCACAAGGGAGACGACCATTGACACAGGACATCAAGCCGACCGTGAAACTCTCGCGACGCACGCTTCTGCAGGGCGCTGGCGCCTTGGCGGGTGCGGCGGCAGGCTCCGGCGCCATCACCGGATTTCCCGCCGTCTGGTCGCAGGAGGCGAAAGAGATCCGCTACTTCGGCACGGCCGTCAACCAATCGGCCGACATCGCCAAGAAGTGCAAGGAAGACACCGGCATCACCATCAAGTACATCGCTGCTGACACCGACGATGTCACCAAGCAGATCATCACGCAGTCGAACACCTACGACCTCGCCGACACGGAATACTTCTCACTGCGGAAGATCGTGCCATCGGGCAGCCTGCAGGCGATGGACACGAAGAAGATCAAGTATTTCGATCAGATCACGCCCGTGTTCACCAAAGGCGAGCTGCCCAATGGCAAGGTGATCGGCGATCAAGGCACCGCGCCCAAGAAGGTGATGTTCCTGGAAGGCCAGCATTCGACGAAGTTCTCCAAAACGCCGACCGAATGGGCGACGCTGATCCCGACGACCTACAATGCCGATACGCTGGGAATCAGGCCGGACCTCATCAAGCGGCCGATCACGAGCTGGGCCGAACTGCTCAATCCTGAATTCAAGGGCAAGGCCGCGCTGCTCAACATCCCGTCGATCGGCATCATGGACTGCGCCATGGTGGTCGAGGCCACCGGTCAGCACAAATATGCCGACAAGGGCAACATGACCAAGGCCGAGATCGATCTCACCATGAAGATCATGACCGACGCCAAGAAGTCAGGTCAATTTCGCGCGTTCTGGAAAGACTTCAACGAGAGCGTCAACCTGATGGCGCAGGGCGAGACCGTGATCCAGTCGATGTGGTCGCCGGCCGTGACGGCCGTTCGGGCGAAGGGCATCCCCTGCACGTTCCAGCCGCTCAAGGAAGGCTACCGCTCCTGGGCGTCAGGGTTCGCCTTGTCGAAGAGCGTTTCGGGCAAGAAAGCCGACGTGGCCTACGAGTTCGTCAACTGGTTCCTGTCCGGATGGGCGGGTGCCTACCTCAACCGGCAGGGCTATTACTCCGCCGTTCTGTCGACCGCCCAGGCCAACATGCAGCCCTACGAGTGGGCGTTCTGGATGGATGGAAAGCCGGCCGAAAAGGACATCATGGGTCCGGACGGCAGCCTTCTGGAAAAGGCCGGTGCGGTGCGTGACGGCGGCTCCTACAACGACCGGATGGGCGCCGTCGCGTGCTGGAATTCGATCATGGACGAGAACAACTACATGGTCACCAAGTGGAACGAGTTCATCGCCG
>CAXTME010000164.1:0-7297 GCA_964245215.1 uncultured Lichenihabitans sp. | reverse complement strand
TCGATCATGGACGAGAACAACTACATGGTCACCAAGTGGAACGAGTTCATCGCCGCATGACGAACACGATTCACAGCCTGGGCACCGCGTCGGAAGACGCGGGGGTCCCGCAGAGCGCTTCGGCCGGCGCGATCCCTCAGGCTGTGAAGGTTCGCGAGCCCTGGTTCAGGCGGGGTGTCCCCGCCTGGCTGCAGGCCGCCCCGATGGCGCTGGTCTTCGCCGTCTTTCTCGTGATCCCGCTGCTGCTCGTCGTCATGGTGAGCTTCTGGGACTACAACGATTTCGAGATACTGCCCGGCTTCACTTTCCGGTCGTATATCGAAACCTTCGAGGGCTGTTACGTCCAGCTTCCCGATCTTTGCACCATCCTCAAGACCTATGTGTCGACGGTGGAATTCTGCGTCATCGTGTGGGCCATCACGCTCGTGATCGGCTTCACCATCTCGTATTATTTGGCGTTCCACATCCGCTCGCTCACCGTGCAGATGACGCTGGCCCTCCTCTGCACGATTCCGTTCTGGACCTCGAACGTCATCCGCATGATCTCGTGGATTCCGCTGCTCGGCCGCAACGGCGTCGTCAACAACACGCTGGTCTCGGCAGGTCTGGTGCGGGCGCCGATCGAATGGCTGCTCTATTCGCGGTTCTCGGTGATCCTGGCCTTCGTTCACCTGTTCACTTTCTTCATGGTCATCCCGATCTTCAATTCGATGGTGCGCATCGATAAGCGCCTGGTCGAGGCGGCCTTCGACGCCGGGGCGACGGGCTGGCAGATCATCTGGAACATCGTCATCCCGTTGGCGAAACCCGGAATCGTCATCGGTTCGATCTTCGTCGTCACGATCGTCATGGGCGACTTCATCACCGTCGGGGTCATGGGGGGCCAGCAGATCGCCTCGGCCGGCAAGATCATCGAGACCCGTCTCGACGCGTTGCAGTTCCCGCCCGCGGCAGCCAACGCCGTCATCCTTCTCGCCGCGACATTGTTGATCATCACGGCCCTGACCAAGGTCGTCGACATCAGGAAGGAGCTCTAGGATGCGCGAGGGCCGGTCGCTCACCTTCTACCTCCTGTCCATCTTCTTCGGCCTCTACGTCCTCTTCCTCTACGGGCCGATGATCGTGATCTTCGTCCTGTCGTTCCAAGGATCGGACGGCGGCATGACGTTCCCGATGAGGGGGCTGTCGTTCCATTGGTTCGAGAAGCTCTGGGAGGGGGGCGGTATCGTCGACATCGGTTCCGCGTTCGACCGCTCGCTCGAACTCGGCCTGACCGTCATGGTCCTGACGGTCGTCCTCTCGACGCTCGCGGGCCTGGCCTACCGCCGGAAGTTCAAGGGTTCGGGCATCCTGTTCTATGTCGCGGTCGCGAGCCTCATCGTTCCCTCGATCGTGACCTCGATGGGAATCGGGTTGATGTTCCGGCTCATCGACGAAGGGATGAAGAACGGGCCTGATTGGATGAGCGACGGATACACGACGGCTCTCGGTCTCTTCACCTCGGGCCTAGGGGCACATCTGACCTGGACGCTGCCCTTCGGCCTCCTCATCATGTTCGCGATCTTCAACAGGTTCGACGGTCGCTTGGAGGAGGCGGCGCGAGACCTTGGGGCCACGCCGTGGCAGACGTTCCGGCATGTCGTGCTGCCGTTGATCCTGCCTGCCCTCGTCGGCGTCGGTCTCTTCGGGTTTACGCTGTCATGGGATGAGATCGCCCGCTCGAGCCAGGTCCTCGGCGGCGACACGACGTTGCCGCTGCAGCTGCAGGCCCTGACCACGACCGTGACGACGCCCCAGATCTACGCCCTCGGAACGACGACGACAGGCGTCTCCTTCATGGTGATCGCGACGGCGCTGCTCGGTATCGCTCTCCTGCGAGCGCGCCAGAACCGCTTCGGGTCCGACGCCGGCAAGGGAACGGTGTAGTTCTGCGGCGGGAGAAGAAGGTGCCGACCAACCCTTCCCTCCAAGATAGGGCCGGCTTGGGACTCCGGCGGGCGACATGTCTCTCGTAGCCGCGTCGAGAGTCAGTCGCGCTCTCGACGGGCTTGGTCTCTACCGCCGCCTCGCGCTCATCCGCTGGACAAATTCGTCGGAGTGCCTTGATGGAAGACGATCCGCCAACGCCCGTCGCGCTTGCGCCACACTGAGCTCCGAAGACTGCGGCGATCCGTTCGACCGTCACCATATCGCCGGAAGCTGGTGTAGGTGACGAGCGCGAGGTCGACCGAGAGGAAACGCGTGGCGAAATCGGCCAGATCCGCGGCCCACCCAGCAGCCTCGACTCCCGCGATCAGGGCCGCAACCGTCTCGGCTTTAGTATAGACGGTACCCGATCGTCCGAACTCGACGAAATCATCGTCGAGAAGGTCCGAAGCGCTTTCGAGCGATGTGAAGGTGCGGGTCAGCAATTGTCGTTCGAGGTCCGCCAGCACCGCCAAATCCGCGGCCGTCTTATCGTGGTCCACGGATATCGGCTTCGATGACGGCGCGGAGCTCGGGCGTGACACGCGGTCCGACACCGAACCATCGACCGAACCCCGGGGCAGCCTGGTGAAGCAGCATGCCGAGGCCATTGACGGTGAGATGGCCTCGTTTGCGCGCCTGCCGCAAGAGATCGGTTTCCAGAGGCACGTAAACGATGTCGCAGACGAGGGCGCCGGAGCCGAGCCCCCCGAGGTCGATGTCGAGCGATGGCTGGCCCGCCATCCCGAGCGAAGTCGTGTTGACCAGCAAGGCAGCGGTCTTCAAGAGGTCCGGCAGTTCACTCCAGGAATACGCCCAAGCATCGTCGTCGAAGGTTTCGGCGAGTTCGACCGCGTTCGCCAGCGTGCGGTTGACGATGCAGACCTCGAACCCCCGGCCGATCAGAGCATAGACCACGGCCCGCGCGGCCCCGCCGGCGCCGAGCACCACAGCCTGATGGGGCCGCGCGTCCCAGCCCGGCGCCGACGCGTCGAGGCTGCCGAGAAAGCCCAATGCGTCCGTGTTGCCGGCCATCAGGCGGCCATTCTGGAACCAGAGCGTGTTGGCGGCGCCGATCGCCGCGGCGGCTTCGTCGACCTCGTCGACGAGCGAGAGAACGGCCGTCTTATGTGGCACCGTGACGTTTCCGCCGACAAAGCGCTCGGCCCGCAGCGACCCGAGGAAGTCCGACAGAGCCTCCGGCGGCACGCCGATCTTGTCGTATGACCCTTCGATGCCGAGCTGTCTCAGCCAGTAGCCGTGGATCAAGGGTGAGCGGGAATGCTCGATCGGATGGCCGATCACGAAGGCGCGGGGTGCTGAACGCATGGCTCAGGCGGTCAGCACGTCTCGGTAGATTTCGACAAGCGGAATGCTGACGTCGATCGCCGAAAGTTCGAGCGTCGCGTCGAGGCCTTCGACCATCCGTTCGTTAAACCAAGCATCCCCGGCGCGATCGAAGACTTCGATCAACGCCTTGTCGCGCTCGACCAGCACGTAATGCTGCAGCGACGGCAGCTTCTGGTAAATGCGCCACTTTTCGACGCGGTCACGGCCGACGCTGCCGTTCGACAGCACTTCCACCAGCACGGTCGGATCGTTCAACGACGTCGCTCCCGGCAGCATGGGCCCACACCGGACAATCAGGTCCGGAAGCATGGACGATTCGAAAGATTTCTCCTGCAACCTGAACGACTCCGTGAACACGCGGGACGAAGAGCCATTGGCAAGTAGTTGATTGCTGATACGCAGGTTGAGATTCTGGATGATGAAATGGTGCTCCCAGCGCGCGCCCGTCATCATCTTGACGACACGGCCGCCGATCAGCTCCCACTTCTCGTCGCGGGGCTTATCGGCGAGGAGTTCCTCGAAATCGTCGAGGTCCATATAGTCGTACTGATCGTCTAAGCGGGACATCGGGATCGCTCTCGATTGCGAAGCGCTGGTGCTTTCGGCGGCGTTCCAGCATAGCACTCTCGTGCCGAATACGACATCCCGGACCCGAGCTTGCCCCCTCCACCCCGCCTGACGAGCCCCGACATGCGTCCCGACGACCCCGACGCCTCGGTGCGTCCGCTGTCGCTCGGCGACTTCACGGGCCAGGAGGCTGCACGCAAGAACCTCAAGGTGTTCATCGAGGCGGCCCGGACGCGGGGCGAAGCCCTCGACCACGTGCTGCTCGTCGGGCCCCCTGGTCTCGGCAAGACCACCCTGGCGCAGATCGTGGCGCGGGAACTCGGGGTCAACTTCCGCTCGACCTCGGGACCGGTCATCGCCAAGGCGGGCGATCTCGCGGCGCAGTTGACCGGGCTCGAAGAACGCGACGTGCTGTTCATCGACGAGATCCATCGGCTGAACCCGGCCGTCGAGGAGATCCTCTACCCGGCCATGGAGGACTTCCAGCTCGACCTCATCATCGGCCAGGGCCCGGCCGCCCGTTCGGTCAAGATCGACCTCGCCCATTTCACCCTGGTCGGGGCCACGACCCGCGCGGGCCTGCTGACGACGCCGCTCCGCGATCGCTTCGGCATCCCGATCCGGCTTAATTTCTACACCGTGCCGGAGCTCGAATCGATCGTGCGGCGCGGGGCGCGGGTGTTCGACATCGGGATCGCGCCCGACGGCGCCAACGAGATCGCCCGCCGGGCGCGCGGGACGCCGCGCATCGCGGGCCGGCTGCTGCGCCGGGTGCGCGACTTCGCGCTCGTCGACGGCGCCGAAACCATCACGCGAGCCATCGCGGACAATGCCCTGAAGCTGCTCGACGTCGACCAGATGGGCCTCGACGGCATGGATCGGCGTTACCTCGACATCATCGCCCTGTCGTTCGGCGGGGGGCCGGTGGGGGTCGAGACGATCGCGGCTGCCCTGTCGGAGCCGCGCGACGCCATCGAGGACATCATCGAGCCCTACCTGATCCAGTTGGGGTTCCTGCAACGGACACCTCGCGGCCGACTTCTGACGCCACACGCGTTCCGGCATCTGGGGCTCAAGGAACCCAAGACCTTGAGCGATCAGATCGGCCTCTTCGGCGATGATGCGGCGGAAGACGGATGAGCGTCGAGCCGCATCGCTTCACGGTCCGGGTCTATTACGAAGACACGGACTTCTCCGGCGTCGTCTATCACGCCAACTACCTGCGCTACCTCGAACGTGGACGTACCGAGATGCTGCGCGACCGGGGAATCGGCCAGGCGGATCTCTTTGCCGGCGCCGGAAGAGACAGCTTCGGTTTCGCGGTCGCCGGGATGGAGATCGCGTTCCGCAGGCCTGCCCGCATGGACGATAGCCTCGACGTCGAGACCGAAATCCTCTCGGTCGGTGGTGCGACGCTGCGCCTAAGGCAGCGCTTGTTCCGCGACGCTGAACTCCTGGTCGAAGCCACGGTCCGGATCGCGACGCTCTCCCGCGGGCGCGCCACGCGGCTTCCGCCGGCGATTGCGGCAAAATTGAAGGCCGACACCCCGAACGCCTTGAACCGGCCGGTCGATCGGATGCGCTAGGTGACTGTCTTAACTCGACGTTAACCGTCGCCCTGGCTCTATCCGGCTCGGGCGAATAGGCTTGCGTGTGACGGTGAAGTCGCAGAATTGACGGATTCTCACCGCAGGACAAAGAACGATCAGAAGAAGATTGCGCGACACGCGCATTCGCCCGCGCTTCAGGCGCCCGAGCGCGCCCGGCGCTCGGACGCGGGGAGCGCGAAGAAGCGCCGGGACCTTGACCGCATGAACCCAGCAGATGTCGCCGCCATTCCCGTCTCGGAAATCACGATTTTCGGGATGTTCATGAACGCCAGCGTGCTGGTGAAAGTGATCATGCTGGGACTGCTTTTCTCGTCGATGTGGTGCTGGGCCATCATCATCAACAAGGCGATCCTCTTCGCCAGGACCCGCAAGGCCATGGACAAGTTCGAGCAGGTGTTCTGGTCGGGTCAATCGCTCGAGGAACTCTACACCAGCCTGTCGCAAGGGCAGACGATCGGCATGGCGTCACTGTTCGTCGGCGCGATGCGCGAATGGAAGCGCAGCTTCCAGAATGTCGGCGCCTCGTTCATGGGCCTCCATGCCCGCCTCGAGAAGGTTCTCGACGTCTCGATCGCCCGCGAGGTCGAGAAGCTCGAATCGAACCTGATCGTTCTCGCGACCGTGGCCTCGACGGCGCCCTTCGTCGGCCTGTTCGGTACCGTCTGGGGCATCATGACGTCGTTTCGCTCC
Source organism: uncultured Lichenihabitans sp. (assembly GCA_964245215.1). Taxonomy (GTDB): domain Bacteria; phylum Pseudomonadota; class Alphaproteobacteria; order Rhizobiales; family Beijerinckiaceae; genus Lichenihabitans. The sequence goes on along the minus strand of CAXTME010000164.1, from coordinate 1,115 downwards.
ATTGCGGCGTCGAAGAACACTTCCCTCGCGGTCATCGCGCCGGGCCTCGCCGAGGCCTTGCTGGCGACCGCCATCGGGCTTTTCGCCGCCATCCCGGCGCTGATCTTCTTCAACAACCTGCAAGGCGTCGTGGCCCGGTTCCAGGCCCGCATGGAAAGCTTCGCCGACGAGTTCTCGTCCATCCTGTCGCGACAGATCGATCATCACGTCGGCGGCGAGCGCGACAGGGCGGCCTGAGCGAGGCGGCCGGACGGGAGAGCCTGCCATGGGAATGTCGGTCGGGGCTGCAGGCAAGAAGAGGAGCCGGCGCAAGCGTGGCGTACCGCGCTACGGCGCCATGGCCGAGATCAACATGACGCCGTTCATCGACGTCGTCCTGGTGCTGCTGATCATCTTCATGGTGGCGGCGCCGCTGCTGGCGAGCGGCGTTCCGATCGACCTGCCCAAGACGACGGCCGGCGAGCTGAAAGTCGATTCCAAGCCCCTCAGCGTCGCCATCGATGACAAGGGCGGCGTCTTCGTGGCCGACCAATCCGTCCCGATGGACGGCGTTCTGGGAAAGCTGCAGGAACTCGCCAAGGATGGCTACGACGAGCGCATCTACTTGCGCGGCGCCAAGGACGTGAACTATGGCCGGGTCGCCGAAGTCATGACGCTGATCACATCGGCTGGTTACAAGAAGGTCGCACTGGTGACCGAGCAATCGGCCAAGTGAGTGTCTGCGCATGATGGCCTCTGGGCCGAAGCCGTGGAGGTTCGCGCGCTATTCCATCGATCGCTGTTCACGACGACGACGAACCACTGAACTCTGAGGCACTGGCAGCGTTGAAATTTTCCTTCTCCGAACCCGGAGTGGCGATCTCGGCCGCCGCCCATCTGGCGGTGCTGGTCGCCCTGCTGGTCGGTTTCTCGGAGCCGAAGGACGTCGACGACGTCAAGGAAGCCGTGCCGGTCGAGACCATTTCGACGACCGACTTCAATCAGATCATGAAGGGTGAAAAGACGTCCAAGGACGTCACCAAGGAGCCTAGCACCAAGGTCGACAAGGTCGCCGCCGTGGAGGAACAGCACAGCCAGCCGCCCCAGCCCGAGGCGCAGAAGGAGGTGCCCCTGCC
>CAXTME010000163.1:0-7306 GCA_964245215.1 uncultured Lichenihabitans sp. | reverse complement strand
TGGGTGACGATCAGGATCGCGCCAGGATAGGCTCGCAGATGACCTTCGAGCCACGACACGGTTTCGGCGTCGAGATGGTTGGTGGGCTCGTCGAGCAGCAGCATCTCGGGCTTTTCGAGCAGCAGCCGGCAAAGCGCCACGCGACGGCGCTCGCCGCCCGAGAGGGACTCGATCTCGGCGTCCTCGGCCGGGCAGCCGAGCGCGTCCATGGCCTGGTCGACCTGTGCATCGAGATCCCACAGGCCCTGGGCCTCGATCTCGTCCTGCAGGTCCGTCATCTCGTCCGCCGTCTCGTCCGAGTAGTTCATGGCGAGTTCATTGTAGCGGTCGAGGATCGCCTGCTTCCTGGCAACGCCCAACATGACGTTACCGCGGACACCGAGCGCGGGGTCGAGTTGAGGCTCCTGCGGCAGGTAGCCGACCCGTGCGCCTTCTGCCACGAAACCGTCGCCGGTGAATTCCTTGTCGATCCCCGCCATGATCCGGAGCAGCGTCGACTTTCCCGATCCGTTTACCCCTAGAACGCCGATCTTGGCGGTCGGGTAGAAGGAGAGATGGACGTTATCCAGGACCTTCTTGCCCCCTGGATAGGCCTTTGTCAGGCCCTGCATGTGATAGACGAACTGAGACCCTGCCATGATGGACCGTCGTATGTCGCGGATCGCGTGTGTCGCGACGCGCGCGAAGTGGGGAGATTGACCGCGACAGGTAGCAGTCGCCCCGTCCCGGTTCAAGCGGGAGCCCCCGAGGCACGCGGGCGGCGCATTCGAGTATGGGTTCGAGACGCGGCTGCCAGGGGGATGAGCTTACGGGGGCAACGCGATCGTCTCCGAACGCTCTTCCTCGATCTTGCCCGGGCCACGCCGCATTCGGATAGCAGCAAGGGTTCGCCCGGGGTGGATCCGACCCGACTCGGAGGCTACCCTGATCCTTGTGCCCGAACGCCTGTCAGCCGACGACGTTGGCGGCTTCGAAGTGGGCGGGTCAGCTGGACGCGTGTTCCGGGTAGGCTTCTCCGATCATGATGCCCGACACCGTCGAATAAGCCTGAACCCACCCCTCCTTCACACCAGGCGTGAAGGCAGGCCCGAGTCCTTGCTCCAAGGCCCACAGGAGTGCGCTGCCGACGAGCTGATAATGGCGGGGGACAACGCCCCACTTGACGTGATCGACGGCTAGCTGCCTGACGGTCGGCAGGATTGTCTCAAGCCTGTCGAGGCTCGCGACAACGATCGCCAGTGTGGCCATGAGTTTGCGACCCTGCTCGGCCATGTCGTTGACGAAGAGCGGCTTCGTTTCGGGAGCGATCTCGAAGAGCCGATTGTAGAATAGGTCGGCCGCCTGGACCGTGATCGGCTTGACCATTTCGAAGGAGCCGCGAACCAATTTAATCTGCTCGGCATCCATTCAGACCTCCTACCCAGCGGCTCGGAATAGCCTCTATGTCTACGATCACGACGTCTGCAGCGGCTTGAGCCCCTCGGCCGCCGCTTCGGACTCGATCTCCCGAATGACCGCTCCGGGTCGGCAGGTCTTGCGCTCTCGTGACGCCGCTGCAGCAAAGCGCAGATGCTGCTTGCCGCCTCCGGAAGCTCGGCGCGAAGGCGGGACTTGCCGGTTATCGCGACATTGTGCCCGCGCATCTCACGGTCTCCCTCGCTGATCAGGCCCACCCGGCGCGAAGACGCTCAGCTGCGTCCAGCAGCAACCCGGGATTTATCCCACCGACCCTCGTCGCGACGTCGTCATTATGACTATCTTTGGTAGAAAGAGAACGTATGAAGCCTTCGGCTGCAAGGCAAGAGAAATCGACGGTTCGCCTCCGACGCAAAGCAGCAGCACGGGACGATGACCTCACCGCCGTAATCGCACCCGCGAAGCCCTTCAGCGCACTTCTGACCAGACACAAGAGGGCGGCGGCAGAGCGGTCCGCTAGGCGCAAGGTCGCGCGGACGCCAACCTGTCAGAGGTACCGGCGATGCGCGGCCTTGCGGCGCCCCTGTAAGTGCTGGGTGGTCACGAATCTGCTACAGACATCGCGCTCAGGTGGCTGCGACGAGACGAGGTCGGCGGCTTCCTTCGCGGATCGCGCCGGAGGCCGGCCGAGTCCGAGCAAGGAGACATCCGTGACTTCGACCGCCGTAGCCATCACCGATCCCGACCCAACCACCGCCAAACCGCGGCCGTTGCAGGTGGTGTCGGCGGAAGCACTGCCGGTTTTTTCGTCCGACGCGTCGGGGACCGACCGGCTTCACCGAGGCGAAGCGGCATCGCTCCTCGCAGAGGTGGCGGCGCATCCGCAGGCCGAGACACCGGTCGTCCTCGGTGTGTTCGGACCCGCCGGCTCCGGCAAGACGCAGTTCGTCCGGCAGATCACGGAGCGGCTGGCGCCGCTGTCCGGTCCGGACGATGCCGGCACCCGGTCCCCCGCCGCGACCGAGATCGTGACCGTGACGGTGGATGCCGTGGCAGGACGCGACCCGAGTGCCGCGCTGACGAGCGGGGTCTTGGCGGCGCTCGGCGCCCGCCACCCCGGCTTTGCCGAAGACGCGATCTACGCGGCCAGCGACCCTCGCGAGGCGGCGCGGCTCGCGGCGGAGCGGGTCGACGCCTTGCGCCGCACGCTCGACGCGGAGCGCCAGGGGCTCGACGACCTCGCGGCACGGCGGGCGCGCCTGGCGGAGACCGTCCTATTCGACGCAGCCGGCTCCCGGGTCGACGCCTATGCGCGAAGTCATCGCGCCCCCATCGAGGCCCGCCTGCGTGCGTTCGGCCTGCCGACATCGGATGCGATGCAAACCTTCAAGCAGCTCGTGCGGGAAACCGCCGAGGCATCCGGCCCGGCATCGCGGACCAGGATGATGCTGCGCTCACTCTGGGGTTTCGAGGGGCAAGGCAGGCTCCTGGCTATCGCCATCGCTTCCATCGCGGTTGGCGTCGCCGCAAGTTTCGGCGCGGCGAACCAGGACACGCTCGCGGGCTGGCTCGCCTCGTCCGGCGATCGCTTCGCGGCACTGACCGACTGGGAGCGCTCCCATCTCGCCTGGCTTCATCCGCTAAGCCAGGCGGCGTTCGTCCTGGCCGGCCTTGCTCTGCTGGCCCTTGTCGTGCGGGCGATCCGCTTTCTCGGACCCATCCTGCGCGGCGCCACCCTGCTCAAGGGCGATCTCGAGGGGCGGCGTCGAGACCTCGACGGGCTTTTGGCTCATCAGACCCGACGGGTCGACGCTCTAGCGGCCGAGGTCGAGGCGGCTGCGCGCAACGCCGAGGCGACCGAACGGCGGGTCGTCGCTCGCCGCAGTACCGGCATCTCCGATCATAGTGCCGCCCTGGCGAACGAACTCTTCGGTGCCGGGAAGTCGAGAGATGACGCAGCCGAGGCCTTTTTCGGCGCCCTGTCCGCCGCCATGGAGCGGCATCGGAGGCCGCGCGAGCACGGCGACGAACCGGGTCCAATCGGCGTTCCGGACCGCATCGTCGTGGCCATCGACCATCTCGACCGCCTTCCGGGGCCGGCCGCCGTGGCTTTTCTCTCGGCGGCCCATCGCCTTCTCGCTCGGCCCAACATCGTGACGATCGTCGCGCTGGAACGCGGCCAGATCGCTTCCGCCTTGGCCGAAGACGACCCGGCCCTCGCGTCGTCACGGCTCGACCGCGTGGTCCAACTGTCTTACGACCTCGGGGCCGAGCTTCGGAGCCCGGCGAGCCTGGTGGAGCTCATGCTCGAGCCCGTGAAGGCTCCGGTGCTGGCGACCGATAATGCCGCTCGAGCGGCGCTCGACCGGCCTCTTCAACCCTTCGAAATCGAGCTGTTGAGAGGGCTGTCGGTATTTGCCGGGGCCACGCCGCGGGCCATCAAGCGGTTCGTCAACACCTACCGCGTCGCACGCTCCGATCCGCGCGTGGTACAGGCGACCCCGGCGGCGCTGGCCTGTCTCGCCTGGGCCTTGGCGCTCGACGGTACGAGCGCCGGGAGCGAACTCGCGTTCGTCGAGCAGGAATCCGGCCAAGGCCGGCTCGGGGTCGACGAGACATCGGACCTCGGCCGCGCCTTCGCGGTCGCACAAGCGGCCGCTGGCCAGCAGATCGGCACCGCGGACGCACGTCGCGGGCTGTCCGTCGCCAGGAGCTTCGGCCGTCGCGGCTGAGCAAAAACGAAAGGTCCGTCCCACGCATCGGCGGGACGGACCACTTCACATCGATTGAAGGCGATCAGCCGCCCGAGCGATCCGAGGTCCAGCCCTTGTTGCTGGCGACGTTGTCGCGCGTGACGAGCGCGGCGGGCAGCAGCGTGATCTTCTGCTCCGGCGTCTTGCCGTTCAGAAGGTCCACCCCGACGTCGACAGCCTTGCGGGCCATGGCGAAAGGATCCTGGCTGGCCGAGGCCTGGATCATCGGCGTATTGGGGTCCTTGAGGGCGGCTTCGATGTCCGGCGCGCCGTCGACCGACGTGATGATCATGTCGGTGCGGTTGAGCTGCTTGGCGGCGAGATTCGATCCCAGCGCCTGCGGATCGTTGATCGTGAAGATGGCGTCGACCTTGGGAAACCGGGTCAGCAGGCTCTTCATCACCGTCAGGCCTGCATCGCGCTGGCCCTTGCCGTCCTGATCGCTCGACAGGAGCTTCATGTCGGGCGCCTTGGCGAGCGCCGCCTTGCAGCCGTTGACGCGATCCACCACCGAGGACACCTGCGGGCCGTTCTCGATGATGACGTTGCCCTTCATGCCGAGCTTGTCGATGAAGTATTGGCAGGCGATCTGGCCGGCCTGCACGTTGTCGGTCGTGACGGCCGCATCGGCGCCGTCGGCGAAGGTATCGACCGCCACTACCTTGATGCCCGCGGCCTGCGCCTTGGTGATGGCGGGCTTCAAGGCTTTCACGTCGCCGGGGTTGAGCAGGATGAGGTCGACGCCGGCCGCGATGAAGTTGTCGATCTGGTTGACCTGCTTGCCGAGGTCGTAATCGTAGCCGAAGGTCAGCAGCTTCACGTTCGGATTGGTCTTCTTGGCCTCGAACTCGGCGCCTTTGGCGAGCGCGATGAAGAAGGGATTGCCGAGCGAACCGAGTGAAATGCCGATCGTCTTGAGGTCCTTGGCCTGGACGGCGCCGGACGCGAGCGCCAGCGCGGCGCTGGCGAGTAGAAGCTTTTTCAACATGGAGGTCTCCCTATGGCGTGATCAGCGGTCGTGTCGTGACGGGTGCCGCTTCGTCGTCCCCCACCGTCTGGCGAGGGCTCTCTGGATGTGGGCGTGCGTTGCGCCTTGGCCGTCGCACGCCAACTCGGGGAAGCTCGGATCGTGCCATCACCGGCGTCCGGCTCAGGTACGGGCTCCGCCCTGGTTGCGCAGGCGGTCGAGCGCCACGGCGCCGATGATGACGAGGCCCTTGATGATGTACTGCCAAACGTCGGACACGCCGGCGAGAATGAGGCCATTGGCCAGCACCGCGATGATGAGGGCGCCGATCAATGTGCCGATGACGGAGCCGACGCCGCCCACGAAGCTCGTGCCACCGAGGATCACGGCCGCGATCGCATCGAGCTCATAGCCGGTTCCAAGCTGTAGGCCGTTGGCGGACTGGAGCTGCGCGGCCTGCATGAGCCCGGCGAGACCGGACAACAGGCCCGACGTCCCGTAGACGAAGAGCAGGACCGACCAGACCTTGATGCCGCTGAGGCGCGCCGCGGCCGGGTTGCCGCCGACCGCGTAGATGTGCACGCCGAGCACCGTGCGGCGCAGGATGAACCAGGACACCGCTACGACCAGGATGGCGATGACCGACAGCCAGGAGACCGCCCCGATCACCGGCACCGCGAAGTTGCCGGCGATGCCCGCGAAGGAGAGGTCGGCATTGAACACCGTTGTGTCGTTGCCGAAGAGACGCGCCAGACCGCGGACCGCGGTGAGCGACCCCAGCGTCACGATGAACGGCGGCAGCTTCAGGGCCGAGATCAGACTGCCGTTGAGCAGTCCGAAGCCGGCCCCGACCAGAAGGCCGATCGGGATCGTGACGATGCCGTAGTTGACGGAGGCTGCGACCAGCAGGGCCGACATGGCCGAGACCGCCAGGATGGAGCCGACCGAAAGATCGATGCCTCCCGTCAGGATCACGAAGGTCATGCCGGTCGCCAGCACGGTATTGATCGAGGCGAGCTGCGCCACGACCGGCAGGTTGTTCGACGTCAGGAAGCGTCCGGCCGCGAAGTTGAACGTGCCGGTGTCGCCATAGGCGCTCAGAAACTGGAACAGGACCGCCAACAGGATCAGCACGGGCAACATGCCGGCTGTCTGCATGAACGAACGCATGCGTTGCTTGGCGAGGACGGAGGAGCTCGACTCGGCCTGTGCGGGAGATGCGGTGCTCACGGTTCCTACCCCTGTTTTGTATGGTTCTTCGACGGCTCAGATCAGTGTGCAGTCGGGGGCGAGGCGCCGGGATTGTGCCCGACCGCGACCTGGCCGGCCGGTGCCTCGTCGCCGAGTTCGAAGCCTCCTGTGTTGGCGCTACCCGACACCTGCTTCTTGGCTGCCGTCGCGAGCGCGATGATGTTTTCCTGGTCGATGTCGTCGCCCGTCACCTCCCCCTCGAGGTGGCCTTCGCGCATCACGATGACGCGGTCCGCGACGCCCACCACTTCGGCGAGTTCGGACGAAATCACGAGGATCCCCGCCCCGGCCTTGGCGAGGTCGTCGATGATCCGGTAGATCTCGGACTTGGCCCCGACATCGACGCCGCGGGTCGGCTCGTCGAGGATCAGCACCATGGGTCGCGTCTCGAGAAGGCGCGACAGAAGACATTTCTGCTGGTTCCCACCCGACAGCGACCCGACCGTAATGTCAGGCCCGGCTACGCGGATCTTCATGGCCGCGATCGCGTCTTTGCAGCGCACCAGCATGCGCCTGAGGTCGAGAACGCCGGCCTTGGCGTCCTTCGTGCAGATCATCAGGTTGATGTTGTCCTTGGCCGACATGTCGAGAAGCACGCCCTCGGCCTTGCGGTCTTCGGTCAGGTAGACGAGGCCGACATCGATGGCGTCCTGCGGCGAGCGGATCTGCACCGGCTTGCCGGCCAAGCGGATGTCGCCCGTCCGGCGCGGATCGGCGCCGAACAGCATGCGAGCCATCTCGGTTCGGCCCGCGCCGACGAGGCCCGCGAGCCCCAGTACCTCGCCGGGATGAAGGTCGAACGATACGTCGTGCACGCGCCGGCCATCACCGAGGCCGCGCACTTCCAGCACGGGTGGCGCGTTCGGCCGGAAGCGATGGCTCTTCTTGTAGAACGACGAGAGATCGCGCCCCACCATCA
>CAXTME010000162.1:0-7417 GCA_964245215.1 uncultured Lichenihabitans sp. | reverse complement strand
TCATGGCGGCATAGACGAGGTAGCCGGCCGTCGTATGCAGCACGCCCTTCGGCTGACCGGTCGATCCCGATGTGTACAAAATGAAGAGGGGCGCCTCGGCCTCCATCTCGGCGGCCGGGCATTCGGTGCCGACCGCCGCAGCGGCATCGTGGTAGTAGGCGTCCCGGCCCTGGGTCATCGCCACCTTGGCCCCGGTGCGGGCCACGACCAGGACACGCTCGACGATCCCGGACTTCACGATCGCGGCGTCGACGTTCTGTTTCAGCGGCACGGTGCGACCGCCGCGCAGAGCCTCGTCGGCCGTGATCACGAGCCTTGAGGAGCACCCCGTGATGCGCCCCGCCAGAGCCTCGGGCGAGAAGCCGCCGAACACCACCGAGTGAACCGCGCCGATGCGGGCACAGGCCAGCATGGCAAAGGCGGCTTCCGGGATCATCGGCATATAGATCGTGACCGTGTCGCCCTTGCCGATCCCCTGCGCCTTGATGACGTTCGCGAACCGGCCCACTTCGGCGTGAAGCTCGCGGTAGGTGATGGCGCGCTGCTCGCCGGGGTCGTCTCCCTCCCAAAGGATCGCGACCTTGTCGCCCTTTGTCGCGAGATGTCGGTCGATGCAGTTCATCGCCACGTTCGTGGTGCCGTCGCCGTACCATTCGATCGATACCTGGCCCGGCGCGAACGACGTCGCCTTGACCCGGCTGTAAGGTTTGATCCAGTCGATCCGCATGCCGTGCTCGCCCCAGAACCCGGTCGGGTCCTTGACCGAGCGCGCGTACATCTCGGCGTAGCGACGTGCCCCGATCAGGGCACTCTTCCCGAACGATTCCGGCACATCGTAGACGTGATCGGACATGGCGCACCCTCCTCGACTCTCGCATCCGACGGACGACCTCTCCGGGCCTTCAGCGACAGGGATGCAGGCAGACGGGGTACCACAACCGGCAATGTCGGGAAAGACGGCGGTGCCCGCGCTCAGGGCCGAGGGAGACCTCCGTGGGTCTGCCGAGGGGCTCGCCTTCCGCGTCGGATTACGAGCAATCCTTGGCGACCCGGTCGAGCGCCTGGCCGAGACCGGAGAGCGAATAGGAATCGGTGGCCAGGGCCCCCTTGGCACCCGGCGCCTTCACCACGAGCCGGCCGTGCTTCTTCATCACGTCGATGAGTTGGCCTTCCTGAGCCGCGTTCTTCATCCAGGCATTCTGTCCCTTGGTGACGAGGTCGAAGGTCGTGGTGCCGACTTCCGCCTTGGCGTCTCCGCTCCCCTCTTTGAGCGGTAGGCCCATGATGACCGACACTTCGTTATGCACCCCCTCGCCGGGACGGCTTGAGATGAAGATATAGGCCTGGTCCCGCTTCAGCGCCGCGGGCGTCCTTTCCTTGGGCTGCGCCAAGGCGTAGCAGATCTTGCTCTTGGCCCCCTGGGCCTCGTAGGCGCCCCAATCGCCGAAGGTGCCGACCAGGGTGGGCTTGCCGCTCGGCGCAGCCTCCTTCTTGGCCGCCGTCTTGGATGCGACCGCGGCCTTGGGCTTGAGATGGCCTTGCGCGAGAGCCGGTGACGCGGCCAACAGGACCACGGCACCCGCGGCCGCGACGACAAGGCGGAGCTGCCCGTTCAACACACGAATCATCGAAGACGACCTTCTTGCATCCAGCAGGGAACCGCGACTGCTGCACCCGACCGACCTTCATAACCACCACAATCTTTACCATGCGTGACGGTCGCGGCGAAATTCGGGTAGGGAGAGCGCTGAGCTTATCGTGCTGCACCGAACGGCCGATGAACGCAGCGGCACAGCACCGGCCGTGGCATGCGTTCTGCAGGCTCCACTAAAGCGCGGAGATCGGGCGTTTGGACCTCAACACCATTGACACCGTGGTCGAGCGGCCCGGGCGGAGCGCCATCGGCACCTGGCGCCCGGGCGACGCCTGGTTGGCCGGCGGGACCTGGCTCTTCTCCGAACCACAGCCGCGTCTGGCGCGGCTTCTCGATCTTCAGGGGTTCGGCTGGCCTGCCATCGAACAGGACGACTTCGGCCTGACGATCGCCGCGACCTGCCGTATCGCCGACCTTGAGCGTTGGACGGCCCCGCCGGCCTGGACGGCCTCATCCCTCGTGCCCCAATGTTGCCGGGCACTGTTGGGCTCGTTCAAGATCTGGAATAGCGCCACCGTCGGCGGCAACGTCTGTCTCGCCCTGCCGGCCGGTCCGATGACGTCGTTGACCGCGGCGCTCGAGGGCTCCTGCCGGATCTGGGGGGCCGAGCAGGATCGCGACGTGCCGATCGAAGATTTCATCACCGGGGCTGGCCGCAATGCGCTCGCGCCCGGCGAGCTTCTTCGGTCGATCCGTTTCCCGGCCGAAGCTCTCGCCAAGCGGGCCGCTTTCCGCCAGGTGTCGCTGACGCCGCTCGGCCGCTCCGGCGCGTTGCTCATCGGCACGCGGGGTCCGGACGGCAGCTTGCGCCTGACGGTCACGGCCGCGACCGTTCGGCCCGTCGTGCTCGCATTCCCGCTGCTGCCCGATCACGAGTCCCTGGCCATCGCCATCGCTGCCATCCCAGAGACCCTCATGTTCGACGACGTTCACGGCCGACGGGATTGGCGGCGAGTCGTCTTGGCGCATTTCGCGGCCGAGATCCTCGACGAGCTTCGCGGCGCATGAGTTTCACGGTCAACGGATCCGCGGCCGAGACCGCGCCGCGCCCCGGCCAGTGCCTGCGCACCTTCCTGCGCGAGCTCGGCTGGTTCGGCGTCAAGAAGGGCTGCGATGCCGGTGATTGCGGGGCCTGCACGGTCTGGATCGACGGCGAACCCGTGCACAGCTGCATCACCCCGGCCTTCCGCGCACGGGGACGGGCCGTCACCACGATCGAGGGTCTGGCGAGTGCGACGGACCTTCACCCCATGCAGCGCGCCTTTCTCGATGCACAGGGGTTTCAATGCGGCTTTTGCACGGCCGGGATGATCATGACGGCCGCGAGCCTGAACCAGGCGCAACGGCGTGACCTGCCGGCGGCGCTGAAGGGCAATCTTTGCCGCTGCACCGGCTACCGATCCGTCGCGGACGCGATCGACGGCAAGGTTGCGGTCGACGGATCGCGCAATCTCGGCGCGCCGGGCGGACCGGGCGTCGTCACGGGCGGCACTCGCTACACGGCAGATGTCGCGCCCGAGGGCCTGCTGCATATCAAGCTTCTGCGATCGCCCCATGCCCATGCCCGCGTGGTGGCGATCGACACGTCGACCGCACGCGCGCTCCCGGGCGTCGTCGCGGTGCTGACGCATGATGACGCACCCGCCATCCTGTTTTCGACGGGCCGCCACGAACTCGACGGCGACGATCCTTTCGACACGCGGGTGCTCGACGACGTGATGCGGTTCCGTGGTCAGCGGGTCGCGGCCGTGGTGGCCGAGACGGAAGCCGCGGCAGAGGAAGGGTGCCGGCGGCTCGATGTCACCTACGATGTTCTGCCGGCCGTCTTCGACCCCGAGGCCGCCATGGCGCCGGGTGCACCCCTGCTGCATCCGGAGAAGCTCACGGCCGGGATCCAGCATCCCGACCGCAATGTCGTGGCGGAGTTTCACGCCGAGATCGGCGACACGGCACAGGGCTTCGCCGAGGCCGCTAAGACTCACCAAGCCACCTACCGGGCGCAGCGAATCCAGCACGCCCATCTCGAAACCCATGTAGCCATCGCATGGGTCGATGGCGACGGCCGACTGACCGTCAGGACATCGACGCAGGTTCCGTTCCTGACGCGCCGCGCGCTCTCTCGGGTACTGGATCTCCCGTTCGACCGGGTGCGGGTCTTTTGCGACCGTGTGGGCGGCGGCTTCGGCGGCAAGCAGGAGATGCTGGTCGAGGACATCGCGGCTCTCGCGGCCCTGCGGACGGGCCGACCTGTGAAGCTCGAGTTCACCCGCGAGGAACAGTTCACGGGCGCGACGACCCGCCACCCGATGGAAATGGCGGTCAAGATCGGCGCCCGGCACGACGGCCGCTTGACCGCCATCGCGATCCGCGCGGTCTCGAACACGGGGGCCTATGGCAACCACGCCGGGGGCGTCCTCCACCACGGCTGCGGAGAAAGCATCGCAGTCTACAATTGCCCCAACAAGAAGGTCGACGGCTTCGCGGTCTATACGAACAGCGTTCCGGCGGGCGCCTTTCGCGGCTACGGCTTGAGCCAATTGGTCTTCGCAGTGGAATCGGCGGTCGACGAACTCGCGCGCAAGCTCGGGATCGACCCCTTCGAGATGCGGAGGCGCAACATGATCCATCCCGGCGACCTGATGATCGGCACCAGTACGGATCAGGGCGACGTCCAATACGGCTCCTATGGCCTCGACCAGGCGCTGACGCTGGTCGAAGCGGCGCTCGACCGCGGCCCCGCGCCTGATCATTCTGCGCCGGCGGATGCCCTGCCGGATGGGAATTGGGCGCTGGGCCGCGGCATGGCGTTGGCCATGATCCATACTGTACCGCCGCGCGGTCATTTTGCCGACGCCCGCATCGGTCTCGACCGCGATGGCCGCTTCATCTTGGCGGTCGGCACCGCCGAGTTCGGCAACGGCTCGACCACGACGCATGTCCAGATCGCCGCCGAGATCCTGTCCACCACGCCCGACCGGATCGTTGTGCGCCAATCCGACACCGATGTCGTGGCGCACGATACCGGCGCCTATGGCTCGACCGGCCTCGTCGTGGCCGGCACGGCGGTGCTGCGGGCCGCCGAGGCGCTACGTGACCGATTGTTGACCGCCGCGATCGATCGAAGCGGCGGTGGGGGCGCCTGGAAGCTGGCGACCGGCGAGCTGCGGAACGGCACGACGCGCCTCGACCTCGCCGATCTCGCGGCTTGGGCCGACGAGGCCGGAGTGTCGCTGGAAGGTGCCGGAGCCTTCGACGGTACACCGCGCTCGATCGCCTTCAACGTCCAGGGATTTCGGGTCGCGGTGCATCGGGTGACCGGCGTGACGCGCATCCTGCAGAGCGTCCAGGCCGCGGATGCGGGCTTCGTCGTCAACCCGCTGCAATGCCGGGGCCAGGTCGAAGGCGGCGTAGCCCAGGCAATCGGCGCCGCGCTCTACGAGCATCTCGACATCGACGACCAGGGTCTGGTCACGACGCCCGTGTTCCGCTCCTACCACATCCCGGCCTTCGCCGATGTTCCACGAACCGAGGTGCTGTTCACCGACACGCATGATCGGCTGGGCCCGTTCGGCGCCAAATCGATGAGCGAGAGCCCGTTCAACCCGGTGGCGCCTGCCCTGGCCAATGCGGTGCGCGACGCAACAGGCGTGCGGTTCACGACCCTGCCCCTCGCGGCGGATCGGATCTTCGACAGGTTGAGCGAGGCTTCAACGGCGGAGAATGCTGAACGAATGTACTCCGCCGAGAGCGAAGCTCCCTCTCCGCTGCCAGCCGGCGACGGTGACCGGGCGACTGCAAGCTGAGGGCTCCATCGCTCGGCGATCAGACTGTCCTCGCCCAGGGCCATCGCATTTGGGACTTCAAGGGATTGCCCCCTCCTCCACAGGCCTTGATCGTTCCCCGAAACGGGGAAGGTGGCTCGGCCGAAGACCGAGTCGGATGGGACGACGTCTTGGCGGGAACACCCCACCCGTCGCTTCGCGCCACCCTCCCCGTTCCGGAGAGGGATTTCCCAACGACCTGCCCTCTTCAGGGTCCCGCAAAGATGTGTGCCAACGCTAGCCCGGAATGCGATGGCCCTGCGCCCTCGCTCTGTTTCTATTGCGACCCAAGTATCATAAAGTGATACTTCGCCACGAGGTGTGGGATGGCTTCGAGTTACACATTAGGCGCTCATTTCGAAGATCTGATCAAAACGCTGGTTTCGAGCGGACGTTATGCATCGGCGAGCGAAGTCATGCGGGACAGCCTGCGGCTCTTGGAGGATCGGGAGCAGGTCCGCGAGTCGAAGCTCGCGGCGCTTCGGTCCGACATCCGCGAAGGACTGGAAAGCGGCCCGACCCAGCCACTCGACATGGATGCGATCAAGGCTAAGGCTCGCGAGGGACGCCGCTCCAAGAGCGGCTTGCATGGCGCGTAGTGTCGTTCAGCGACCACAAGCCGAACGCGACCTCATCGAGATTTTTCAGTTCATAGCGGAGGATCACGAGCCGGCAGCCGACCGACTGCTCGACCGTTTCAACCGTGCCCTGCTCACACTCCGCGACAATCCACAGGTTGGACGTGCCCGGCCCGAACTCGCCCCGAACCTGCGCAGCTATCCCGTGGGAAACTACGTCCTTCACTACCGACCGAGCGAGCGAGGAATCGAAGTCGTGCGGGTGCGCAGCGGCTATCTTGACATTCGACCGGACGATATGGCCTGACCAAAACCGCGCGATGCTTCAGTGGCTGCCAAGCATCACACCATGCTCTCCTTCACCTTCTCGACCAGTTGCTTCAGCGAGAAGGGTTTCGGCAGGAACCCGAAATCCTCGCCTTCGGGCAGGTTGCGCGAGAAGGCTTCCTCGGCATAGCCCGAGACGAAGATCACCTTCGCCTTGATGCCGCGTTTGCGCAGCTCGCCGAACATGGTGGGGCCGTCCATCTCGGGCATGACGACGTCGGAGACGATGAGGTCGATGGTCTGGCCCGCTTCCAAGGCGACGTCGAGCGCCTCGGCGCCCGAACTCGCCTCGATCACCGTATAGCCGCGCGACGTCAGGGCCCTTGCCCCGAACGCCCGAACCGCGTCCTCGTCCTCCACCAGGAGGATCGTGCCGTGCCCGGTGAGATCGCCCGACACGGCTTTCACGGGCTCCTTGCGCACCGTCTCCTCGACCGGCAGCGGCTTGTGACGCGGCAGGAAGATGCGAAATGTCGTCCCCTTGCCGACCACCGAGTCGACGAGCACGAATCCGCCGGTCTGCTTGATGATGCCGTAGACCATCGACAAGCCGAGTCCGGTGCCCTTGCCGACTTCCTTGGTGGTAAAAAAGGGCTCGAAGATCTTGGGCAGGATGTCGGCCGCGATACCGCTGCCCGAGTCCTCGATGTCGATCAGCACGTAGTCGGCCGGCGTCAGCGTCTTCTCGCCGAAGCCCGGCGTCTCGGCCTCCGGCACATTGCGGGTCCTGACCAGCACGCGTCCGCCCTCCGGCATCGCGTCGCGGGCATTGACCACGAGGTTGATCACGACCTGTTCGAGTTGGTTCAGGTCGGCCTTGACGAGCCACAGGTCGCGCCCGTGTTTCAGGTCGATCTCGATCTTCTCGCCGACAAGACGCCGCATCATGTTCTGGAGCTCGGCCAGCACGTCGCCGAGTTGCAGCACCTCCGGGCGCAGCGTTTGGCGCCGCGAGAAGGCCAGCAGCTGGCGTACGAGGCCAGCGGCCCGGTTGGCGTTCTGCTTGATCTGCATGATGTCCTGGAAGGACGGATCGG
>CAXTME010000161.1:4415-7544 GCA_964245215.1 uncultured Lichenihabitans sp. | reverse complement strand
GCCAGCAGCGAGCCGGAGTCGATCGGTACGGGCCGCACGAGCGGCTGTGTCGGCCTGCTCAGCCAGGACATGATCCACCTCTACTCACGGACGCCGGTCAAGACGAAGGTGGTCGTTCTGCCGGCTTGATGGACCGCTTGGTAGTGCCTATATCGAACGACACATGGGCCGAGCAATCGGTCAGGTGAACGTCAGTGCTGGCAAGATGCACGAGTGTCCCGTGCCCTGCTCTCCCGGAGCGAAGTAGCGTCCGACTTTAATTCACCATGCAAAAGTCGGCCGTTTTTCCGATCAGGCGACGCACTCCACCCACCTCCAGTTGAGCGCGGTCGACGCCGTCGCCGCCGCGCTCTTATCCAGCGCCTTCCGCGGCGACCTGTGATAGGCTCTGCCGTGGACGACCGTGACCGCATCACATCCGAACCGGGCAAGCGTGGCGGGCGCCCATGCCTGTGCGGCACACGCATCGCCGTGGCCGACGTTCGCGGCCGGGCTGTCCTATGCCGAGATCGCCGCGGACTTCCCGGAGGTCGGCGAGGACGAGGTCCGGGCCTGTCGCGCCTACGCGGCAGACAGTGAGCGGCGCGTCGTCGTCGCGGGATGAAGCTGCTGTTCGACCAGAACCTCAGCCATCGGCTGCCCTCGCCTGCGACGTGCATCGGCGCTCGAACTGCGCCGGCGCGCTGCAATACAACCCGGAACTAATTTAGCTCCTATTCCTGCGTGTCCTCGACGCGCGCGAGGCGATCGAGGTCGAGGAGCGGCAAGGCTCCGGAAAGGGCACCAGCCTTCCGATGCAAATCTTTCGACCTCCGGGTCCGACGGCCGTCGCTCGCTCAGCTGTTGCCGATCAGGATACCGGTGGCGAGCACGAGGCCGCCGCCCAGCATGACCTTGGCGGCGGCCGCTATGGGCGGCGTTTCCATGTAGCGCCACTGGATCCAGGCGATGATCATGAGTTCGAAGAGCACCACGACGCCGGCCACGACCGTCGCGGTATAAAACGAGGGGATCAGGTAGGGGATCGTGTGGCCGATGCCGCCCGCCACCGTCATCAACCCGCACACGAGCCCGCGTAGAAGCGGTGTGCCGCGCCCGGAAAGCTTGCCGTCGTCGGCCAGGGCTTCGGCGAAGCCCATGGAAATACCGGCCCCGAGGGAGGCCGCGAGGCCGACCAGGAAGGCGTTCCAGGAGCTATGGGTCGCGAAGGCGGCTGCGAAGACCGGCGCCAGCGTCGAAACCGAGCCGTCCATCAGCCCGACGAGGCCCGGCTGGATCACCTGCAGGATGAAACGGCGGCTCGCATCGTCGTCCTCCCTGCCACGGACTTCGCCCGGCAGGTGTTTCGCCTCGGCCTCGCCGGCCTTGCGTTCGTGTCCGGCTTCGGCCTCGGCGAGATCGCCCAGGAGCTTGCGGGTCCCCGCATCCGTCGTGCGACCCGCGGCTTGGCGGTAGAAGCGCTCGGCATCGCGCTCCATCAGGGCGGCTTGCCGACGCACCGCCTCGACACCGAGCGGGCGCACTTGCCAGACCGGCTTGCGGGCGAGATTCCCGCGCACGTCCTGCCGACGCACGAGCGGAATGTGATGGCCGAACCTCTCGGTGTAGAGATCGATCAATTGCCGCCGATGACCATCTTCCTCGGACGCCATATCGACGAACAACTGCGCCGTATCCGGGTAATCGTCACGCAGGCTGTGCGCGAAGTCGGCGAAGATGCGGCCGTCCTCCTCCTCGTTGCTGATCGCGAGCGCCAGGATCTCGCGCTCGGTGAGGTCGTTCAGGGATTTCACCGAAACTCCAGACTTTAATTAGACCAATTCTAAAATGGGAAACTATCGACCTCAGGTGGCCCCTGTCAACGCCGGGTTGGACGCGAACTCACTCATGCTGCGGCCTGCACTTGCGGTCGCGGTCGTGGTCGCGGTCGCGGGCTGGCTTGCGGTCGGCCGTGTCACGGTTGACCGGTCGCTGCACCTGTGGTCCGACTCCGTCGGAGAAAGACCAGGTGCAGCCGCCTCATGCGGACATCAGACTCGAAGGCCCGTGCTCGAAGCCCACAAACCCTTAGGAGTCCCGAGGAGCGGGGCCCTGGCGGGAGATCCACCTTGCTGAAGGCGCTCTGCATGATCGTCTCGATCGTGTCCGCCGTCCTGCTGCCGATGCAGGTCGTCCGGGCTGACGACGCCATGCCGCTGCTGCGCATCGCGTGGCCCGATAGCGCCGTCTCGCGTCTCGCAGCACTCGCTCTTCTGGAGAGCCTCGACGCCGATCTCCTAAGCCACGACAGCGCCACGCTGACGCTGGAGCGCTGGTGTGACGCTCACCGATTGGCCGCTCCTCCCACGATCAGGGCCGAACGGGTGCTCGGCGTCGACAAGCCCCCGGGCGAGGAGCAGCGACGCCTGCTGGGGGTCGGAGCCAGCGAACCCCTCCGCTACCGCCGCGTCCGTCTCGCCTGCGGGGCTCACGTCCTGTCCGAGGCCGACAATTGGTACGTGCCGGCCCGCCTCACGCCGGAGATGAACCAGGTGCTCGACACGTCGGACGTCGCGTTCGGCCGCGCCGTTCAGGCCCTCGCGTTCCAGCGCCGGACGCTGTCGGCGGAACTGCTGTGGCATCCCTTGCCGGAGGGTTGGGAGATGGCGGGTATCCTGCCGCCGCCCGGCCCCGGCGCGCTCGCGATTCCCGCCGAGGTGCTGCGCCATCGTGCGGTCCTCACCTTGCCGGACGGTACGCCGTTCAGCGAAGTGGTCGAGACCTACTCGGGCGAGGTCCTGGCCTTTCCGGCGCCGCTTCCGTGACCCGGTCCCGCGTACCCCGCGAGGGACCCCGTCGCGATGCCATGCCGGCCATCGTCGTGGCCCTGAACGCGGGACGCAACGACGAGGCCGCAGCCCTCTGCGCCCAGGAACTCGTCGCCGATCCCCGGCATGCCGCGCTGAACGAACTGGCCGCCATCGCGGCGCTGCGTCGAGGCCGCGCCGGCGAGGCTCTCGCCTTCACCCGGACATCGCTGGAGAGCCGCCCGGGCCATCCGGCGACCCTGTTGCTCTCCGGCCGTGCAGCCCGCGCGCTCGGCGATGGGGCCGGCGCGGTCTCGGCCTTCGCGGCGGCCGCGAAGGCCGC
>CAXTME010000161.1:0-4315 GCA_964245215.1 uncultured Lichenihabitans sp. | reverse complement strand
CGGCGGGCGCTCGCCATCGAGCCGACGCTCGCGGAAGCGGCCGTCAACCTCGGGACTCTGCTCCAGGAGAGCGGCGACCTCGCGGGTGCCAAGGCCGCCTACGGCGAGGCCCTGAGGCTCAACCCCGACACGTTCGGGCGCATCGCCCAGGCCATGACGACCTCGCCCAAAGGCGAGCTATGGCTCGATCTCGCGGCTTTGCGCCGGGATCTGATCGACGCCTGACGTCTCGCCGGTCGAGCGGGGTCGCCTGACCCGGAAGCTCTTGCGATAGGTCCCCTGCGACCCGACCAGTGTCGCGGCCGTATCGCCGTAACGCCGCGCGTCATCCTCCGTGAAGGCCCGGCAGTCGAGGTCGAGCGCGGTTCGCGCCACGGGAAAGCATTGCGCCACGGGTGTTCCACGCGGCAGCACGCCCTCGAAGCCGGGATCGGTCCAGACCGCAGGGAAGAGGATCCCGACATCGGTGAAGCGATCGGAATCGACCATGCCGGTCAGCAGGCGGAACGGCAGGTCGTCGCGGTTGACCGGGTGCGTGGCGAAAAGCGCGTAGCCGGGCTCGAGCTCGATGGTCCAGAAGCTGTTGAACTTCACGATCGCGCGCGCCTCGTGATGGAACGGCGTCCCCGACACCTGGGCCGGAACGTGGAACGAGATGGGCGAGCGCGGGTGTGCCTCGACGGTTAGCGGCGGGAGGTCCCAATCCCAGGACAACCTGCCGTCGGCGACCGTCACGTCACAAGGCAACGGGATGACGAAACCGTGGCTCATCGCGTCGACGAAAGGCGGGCATTGTTTCACGGTCCGCACATCACTGTCGTGCACGGCCGAGAAAGCCTCGGCCGGCATGGTCCGCAGCCAGCCGGGCAGGGCCGCGCGGGCCGGGGCCGGGCGCTCCAAGCGGTCGAGCAAGGCGGGATCGCAGCGGAAGATGACGCGCATCGTCGTGCCTTACCCTGCTCTCTGCGTTTTGGCCGCTGCCGCCCGGCGCAGCGGCGCTTCGTCGGTCATGATGTTGCGGCTCTTGAACTCCGCCGGGCTCGCGAAGGTCAGATATTCCCGGAGGGCCGGATCGGCCCCTGCCTGCGGGAACCAGGGTTCCTCGAGATAGCGGTCGCGATTGCTGATCCAGGGCGGCGGCATCTCGGGCGCCCAGCGCTTGAAGAGATATTCCGCGATGCCCCCGACGAGCGCGTCGTAGCGCGCGTCGCCGAGCGTTGGCGGCTCCTCCCGAAGCATGGCGCACCGGGCGTCCGGCGACGCTTCGCAGTAGAAGCTCTGCAGAAACTCGCCCATGGCCTTGTCCCAGGGCTGCCCGTCCCTCGCCCTTCGGCAAGCTTCAGCCACCGTATGTGGGCGCATCGGATTTCGTCCGCCGTCGCTTGAATGTGCTTCAACAGGAATCTTTGCTTGGCGCTATCGATGGCACTCCTCGGAAAATACTTTGCCAGCACCCTGATTGCACCATCGATGTCGACGCTCAAGGGGCACGCTCTTCCAACGCACGACTACGGCCTGCAGAGCGCTGCGTGCCAGATGTACCGACACTGGTAGCCGTTCTGTTGAGCGCTTCTTACCCCAGCCGCGGCAGCACCGTACGGGCCACGGCATCGCGCCAGCCGATGAGCTTGCGGTCGCGCTCCTCGGGTTTCATGGCGGGCGTGAAGCGGCGCTCGCGGCGCCAGGTTTCGGCGAAGGCTTCCGGTTCCGGATAGAACCCGGATTGCCAACCCGCGAGATAGGCGGCACCGAGCGCCGTCGTTTCGAGCACGGCGGGCCGGTCCACCTCGGACGCGAGAATGTCGGCCAGGAACTGCATGGTCCAATCGCTGGCGCTCATCCCCCCGTCGACCCGGATCACGCCCTGGCCTTTCGCCTCCGCTACGGTGTCCAACCCGCCGCTCAGCGCCTCGGCATCGGCCAGCATGGCGTTGATGAGGTCATAGGTCTGGTAGCCCACGCCTTCGAGGGCCGCACGGGCGATCTCACGCCGGGTCGTGCCGCGCGTCACGCCCGTCAGGGTGGCGCGGGCGTCGCTGTTCCAATGGGGCGCCCCGAGCCCCGCGAAGGCCGGCACCAGGTAGACCGGCTGGGCCGGATCCGCCTCGGCCGCGAGCGGCCCCGACTCCGAGGCCGAACCGATGATGCCCAGGCCGTCACGCAGCCACTGGACGGTGGCGCCTGCCGAGAAGATCGAGCCCTCGACCGCATAGGTCCGCCGGCCGCGGAACTGGTAGGCGACCGTCGAGAGCAGGTTGTGGCTGGACGCCACCGGTTCCGGCCCGACGTTGAGCAGCACGAAGGCGCCCGTGCCGAAGGTGGCCTTGACCATGCCGGGTTCGAAACAGGCCTGGCCGATGAGCGCGCCCTGCTGGTCTCCCGCGATGCCGCGGATGGGCAGCGCGAGGCCGAGATGATGGGACGCCGCCGTCCCGAACTCGGCCGCGCAATCCATCACCTCCGGCAGCATTGCCCGAGGCACGTCGAAGAGCCGGCAGAGCTCGTCGTCCCAGGCGCCGCGATGAATGTCGTAGAGGCAGGTGCGCGACGCATTGGTGGCATCGGTCGCGTGGACGGCACCGTCGGTCAGACGCCAGAGCAGGAAGCTGTCGACCGTGCCGAAGGCGAGGTCGCCGCGCTTCGCCTTTTCACGTGCGCCCGACACGTTGTCGAGGATCCAGGCGATTTTGGTGGCCGAGAAATAGGGATCGAGAAGGAGGCCGGAGCGACTCTGGACGAGGGCCTCGTGTCCAGCCTTCTTCAGGCTTGCGCAACGCGCGGCGGTGCGCCTGTCCTGCCACACGATCGCATTGTGGATCGGTTGGCCGGTCGCGCGGTCCCAGACCACGACGGTCTCGCGCTGGTTGGCGATACCCAGCGCCATGACCTCGAGACCGCCGCCGGCGCGCCTGAGCGCTTCCCGGGCCGTCGATAGCGTCGTGGACCAGAGGTCCTCGGGATCATGCTCGATCCACCCCGGTTCGGGATAGATCTGGCGGAACTCCTCCTGGGCGCTCGCGACCGTGGCATAGGCGGCATCGAACAGGATGGCCCGCGTCGACGTCGTGCCTTGATCGATGACGAGGATTGCGCCGGACATGGGAGGCTCGGGGGAAGAGTTGGACCGAAACCTTCCCCCGCGTGCGAGGGAAGGCGGCCGGACGTGAGGGTCGGGGAGGCAGACGCGAAAACCCTGTCTCCCGCCCCCTGGTCGCGAGCCCTTTCCCGAGCCGTCGGGAAAGGGCCGGATCGTGTCAGGCCTTCTTGGGCGGGGTCGACGGCCAGCTCTTGATCAGCGCGTCGTAATCCACCGTCTCGCCCTGGGGCTTCTCGTTGGCGAGCTTGCGCTGTGGCGCGAGATTACCGTCCTTCTCGGCTTGAGCGTACCAGTACTCCGCCGTCTTCTCGGGGTTCATCTTCGGTCCGAACTTACCCTGCACTCCCGACTTTTCGAGACGTGCCATGATGGCATCCTGGTCGCGGGCGAGCCCGTCCATCGCCTGCTGCGGCGTCACCTGGCCCGAGATCGCGTTGGCGATGTTCTGCCACCAGACCTGAGCCATCTTGCCGTAGTCCGGCACGTTCGTACCGGTCGGCGTCCACTGCTTGCGGGCCGGGCTGCGGTAGAACTCGACGAGGCCGCCGACCTTCGGCGCGAGCTCCGTCATGGCGGGATGCCAAACGTCGCTTTCCCGGATCAGATGAAGCGTCGACAAGGCCTTCTTCAAGGTCACGGTCTTCGACGTGCAGAACTGGGCATAGAGCCAACCCGCCTTCACATGCTCGATCGGAGCATATTTCAGCATGGTCCAGCACCCGACGTCCTGGTAGCCGAGCTTCATGCCCTCCTTCCAGTAGGCGCCATGCGGCGACGGTGCCATGCGCCACTTCGGCGTGCCGTCTTCGTTCATGACGGGGCCGGGTTGGCGAGCGCTGTCGGTGAACGCCGAATACCAGAAGATCTGCTGGGCGATATGGCCCTGGCCGACCACAGGTCCCGATTCGAGGAAGTCCATGCCGGGCGCTTCCGGCGGCGCGTATTTCTTCAGCCACTCGATATATTTGGTCAGCGCGTAGACGGCGGCCGGTCCGTTGGCGTCGCCGCCGCGGGTGATCGACGATCCGACCGGGATGCCGTTCTCGGCCCGAATGCCCCATTCGTCCACCGGGCGCCCGTTGGGCAGTCCGCGGTCGCCCGCGCCCGCCATCGAGAGCCACGCATCGGTGAAGCGCCAGCCGAGCGACGGGTCCTTCTTGCCATAGTCCATATGGCCGTAGACCTTCTGGCCATCGATCTCCTTCACATCATTGGTGA
>CAXTME010000160.1:0-7563 GCA_964245215.1 uncultured Lichenihabitans sp. | reverse complement strand
AATGGCTGGGGCGGGAGGGTTCGAACCTCCGAATGGCGGAATCAAAATCCGCTGCCTTACCACTTGGCTACGCCCCAACGACCGCAGGACAGACAGAGCGTCGCTCGTCGACCCGGCCGAAGCGGCGGCACCATAAAACCCGCGAGTCGCCGCCGCAAGCACCGTTGGCGAAATCATCAGGGCCGAAGGCCCGGGGCCACCCCGCAACATCGGGCCTTGTTCTGGGCCCGAAGCCCTGTCGGCTTCGCCCGGTCGAAGCGAGTGAGGCACCCTCCCCTGCCAAGGCAACCGTATCCATCGAACACCGGACGCGAGCCGTCGCTCCGGCAGACCGCGCCGGCCTCTCGCGCGACGCCGCCGGTTCGGCTACACGATGCCACACCCGCTTGTCGCCGCTTCAGTCCGGCGACGGCGGGGCCGCGCCCACCGGAGGTTATCCTGATCCGACCCATCATCCGGGATTCCGTCCCGGACCTTACGATGCCCGCTGCTGCCGTCCTGGCCGGAGCCGCCACGGGAGCGAGCGATCAATCCCATCATGATGCCATGGCCAGCCAGATCCAGGCCCTGCACCAGATCGAAATCCGTCAGCCCACTGCCCCCCGCGCGGCACCGGCCACGCTGCGGATCGCGGCCTGGAACGTCGAGCGATGCCAGCACGGGGCCGCGTCCGCAGCTCTATTGCGCCGTACCGGGGCGGCCGTCGCCCTGCTGTCCGAAATGGATCTCGGCATGGCCCGCTCGGGCAATCGGCACACGACGCGCGACCTCGCCGATCGCCTTGGTGCCGGCTACGCGTTCGGGGTCGAGTTCGTTGAACTCGGCCTCGGGTTCGGACGCGAGATCATCGATCACGCCGGTCGCGGCAACGCCGGGAGCCTCCACGGCAATGCCGTCGTCTCGGCCGTGACGATGCGCGACCCCTTCCTGATCCCCCTCGACCCGGGCGGAGACTGGTTCGGACTCGATTGGCACCATCGCCGCATCGGCGGGCGCATGGCGCTCGGCGTCACGGTCGACCTCGAGCGCGGGCCCGTCGCCATGGTGAGCCTGCACCTCGAGAACCGGAGTTCGCCCGGCGACAGGCGCCGCGCCCTCGAAGCCGTGCTGGCCGGACTCGATGCCTGTGCACCGGGCCTCCCGGCCGTGGTGGCGGGCGATCTCAACGCTGCCGAAATGCCCGACCCAGCCCGCGAACCCGACCTCGACTGGTTCGTCACACCCGAGACGCGCGAGCCGCTCTTCGCCGCCCTGCGCGAAGCCGGGTTCGACTGGCGCGCCGCCAACACGCCGGATCAGACGCGCCGTCTCGTTCCCGACGGGCGGCCACCGCCGAAGGCCCGGCGCATCGATTGGGTCTTCACCCGCGGCCTGACGGTCTCGGGCCCGAGAACGTGGGCCGCGGTCGACGAACAGGGTCGAACGCTCTCCGACCACGAGATGATCACCGTCGACATCGCCTGACCCACCCCGGCGAGATGCAACGTCGCTGTTTCGCCGAATTCCCTGCAGATAAGCGGGGCAGTCTTCCCATGATGGCCGTCCATGTCCGAACCGCGTTCCAGGCTTTATCTCGTCACGCCGCCGATCGGTGCCGCGGCCGATCTCCTGGTCGAGATCGAGGCGGCGCTGGGGGCGGGCGACGTCGCCTGCCTGCTGCTGCGTCTCAAGCCGGCGGCCGAGCGGGACCTGAAGCAGATCGTCAAGACGATCGCGGCCGCGGTGCAGGGCCGCGGAACCGCCTTGCTGGTCGAGGATCCTCGCATCGCGGTCCATGCGGGAGCCGACGGCGTGCATGTAACGGGTGCGGGCGAAGCGCTGTCGACCGCATTGGAAAGCCTGAAACCGGAGCGGATCGTCGGCAGCGGTTGCACGCGATCACGCGACGACGCCATGCAGGCCGGTGAGTCGGGGGCCGATTACGTGATGTTCGGCGATGCCGGTTTTTCCGGTCCCGGGCCGGATCACGACGAGATCGTGGACGCGGTCGGCTGGTGGGCCGAGATCTTCAATGTCCCCTGCGTCGGCTTTGCGCGCCGCCTCGACGAAGTGGAAGCCATCGCCGAAGCCGGGGCCGAGTTCGTGGGCTTGGCGGATGCCGTCTGGGCCGATACCCGCGGCGCCGCGGCGGCCGTGGCCGATGCCTGTGCGGCGATCCGCCGGGCCGAAGCCACCCTCGCCCTGGCGGATACCGCTTCCGTCGAGGGTGGGTCTTGAGCCCGTCTCAGCCGTATCGCGCACTCGGGCGCGGCTCTGCTCTCGCGGCGCTCATCCTGGCGCCCTGGCCGGCTCTGGCGGAGGTGCCTCCCGACCCCGTCACCACGCCGGCACCCGCAACACTGGTGCAGAGCCTGGCTGGCCCGGCGCGCGCAAACCTCGGCTTTCTGCCCTCGCCGACGAGCCCCGGCGCCATCGACGCACGCCCGGGAACCGACATCCCGGCGGCCGATCTCGCCTTCGGCGCCTTTCAACGCGGCTACTTCGCCACAGCGCTCGCCGAAGCGACCACCGAAGCTGGCGAGAACCCCGCCGACGGCTCCGCCATGGCGCTGATCGGCGAGATCTACAGCCAAGGGCTTGCGGTCAGGACCGATCCCGTCGAGGCCGACCGTTGGTTCAAGCTCGCGAGCGAACGCGGCAACCGCGAAGGCAGTTTCGCCTATGGGCTGGCGCTCCTGCGCGGCACGGGTGTCGCCAAGGACCTTCCGGCCGCCAAGCCGTATCTCGAGAGGGCCGCCGCCCAAGGCCACCCCGGTGCGCTCTACAACCTGGGCGTTCTGGCGCTCGAAACCGATGTGAAGACACGCGATTACGGCGGCGCCGCAGCCTTGTTCCAACACGCCGCGGACGCCGGCGACATCGACGCCCTCTACGCGCTGGCCAATCTCTACAAGTCTGGAGAGGGCGTTGCGCGCGATCTCGGCCGTGCGGCAGAACTGTTCAAGAAGGCCGCCGACGAACGTCACCCCGGCGCCCAGATCGAATATGGCATCATGGCGTTCAACGGCGAAGGATTGCCAAAGGACGAAGCGGCAGCCGCGCACTACTTCCAGCTCGCCGCCTTTGAGGGAAACCCCGTGGCGGCCAATCGGCTGGCCCGGCTCTACGCCGCGGGACGCGGCGTCGCCAAGAACAGCGTCGAGGCGGCACACTGGCACCTCCTGGCCCGCGCCGCGGGCGTTCCCGACCCCTGGCTCGACACAATCTTGGCGGGACTGACGGGAGCCGAGAAAACCCAGGTCGAAGTCGAGTTGCGCCGTTCGCTGGCGGAGTGATGGACCGAAAGTCGGATCAGGCTGCGGCGCTGGCCATGCCACCCCCGACCGTGATGTCGCGTTGCGTTTCGCTGGCGAAGGTGTCGATCGTCGCCGGACGGCCGAGCCAGTAGCCCTGGACCTCCTGGCAGAGTTCGGCGCCGAGGAAGCCGAGTTCGGCCGGCGTCTCGACCCCCTCGGCCAGGATGGGAAGCTGCAGGCCTCGCCCGAGCTCGAGAATGGCCCGCACGATCGCGGCCGCCTGCTCGTTCGAATCGACCGATTGAATGAACGAGCCGTCGATCTTGATTCGATCGAACGGGAAGGCACGAAGGTTCGACAGCGACGAATAACCGGTGCCGAAATCATCCATGGCGATCTTGACGCCGATGCCCTTCAAACGCCGCAAGGTCGCCAGGGCGCGGTTGAGGTCGCGAATCAGCGCCGTTTCCGTCACCTCCAATTCAAGCCGTTGAGGATCAAGCCCCGTCTCGGCCAGGACATCCTCGACGAATTTAGCAAATCCTGGCGCGTGCAGTTGCACGGCCGAAACGTTGACCGCCACGCGGAGAGGATTGATCCATGCCGCGGCCTCGGCACACGCAACCCGCGTCACCCATTCGCCGATCTGCAGGATGGCGCCGCTCTCCTCCGCGATGGGGATGAAGAGGGCTGGAGACACGACGCCCCTTTCGGCGTGACTCCATCGCAACAAGGCCTCGAACCCTACCATCTCGCCCGTTTCGAGAGAGACCTGCGGTTGATAGACGAGGTTCATTTCGCCGCGGGGGATCGCCGAGCGTAGGTCGTGCTCGAGGCGGCGGCGATCACGCACCTGGGCTCCCATACTGCTTTCGTAAAAGCAGTAGCTGCCCCGTCCTTCCGATTTGGCGCGGTAGAGCGCCGTGTCGGCGGCACTGAGCAGGTTCTGCCGGTCTACGCCGTCTCCCGGGTAGATGGCGATCCCGATACTCGTGCCGATATTCGGGCCGGAACCCGCCAGGGCACTCTGCTCGGATGCAGCCCGGAGGATCGTGTCGGCGAGCCGCCCTGCCCCGACGGCGTCTCCGATATCCGGAACCAGGACGGCGAATTCGTCGCCCCCGAGCCGGGCCACCACCTGTGGACCCGTCAGCAGGTTGGACAGAACACGCCCCATGGCCCGCAAGACCTCGTCGCCCGCAGGATGGCCGAACAGATCGTTGACTTCCTTGAACCGGTCGAGGTCGAGGCACAGGACCGTGAAACTGGCGCGGTCGGCCTCTGCCTTCTCGATGGCCTCGTCGAGTCGGGTGTTGAACCAGCCCCGATTGGGCAGGCCCGTCAGGACGTCGTGGTGCGCCAGGAAGCGGATACGCTCTTCCGCCAGCTTGCGGGACCGGATGTCGCGAACCGCGATCGCGGAGTGGATCTTACCCGCGAAATCGATGCCATGCATGATGAGCTCAACCGGGACGAAACCGTCCGATCGCGTATCGAGCTCGCTTTCGAAGATCCGGTTCGGGTGCTCAACGAGGCGCTGCAGGGCGATGCGGTCGGGGATGCACCGCGACAGCGGCTGGCCAACGAGATCGGCAGGCGTGAAACCCGTGAGGGCAGCGAAACTGGTATTGATCGTCACGATCGCGTCTCGATCGCAGATCACCAGCCCTTCGACAGCCGCATCGGCAAGAGTCCTCATGCGGTCCGCTTCGGCGAGGGCACGGGCCTTCGACCGGATATCGGCCACGAGGCCGAGCATCGAGACGGCCAGCGCCAGGATGCTGGCCATCGCGACCGGCACGGCCAGAAGCCGCGCCGAGATGGCGCTGACCGAGACCAGGACCAGGGGATCGGGATGGACCGTGACGCCGCCCATGACGATGAAGTGATGAGCGCAGATGCCGGCCGACAGGATCAAGGCGCTAAGGGCCTGATGGTTGCGCCACCGCCATCGCACGACCCAGAGTGCTACGGAGGCCAGGAAGATCGCGAAGATCGAGGAGAGAACGATCGCACCGCGGTCCCACGTCAAATGCCCGGCGACTTCGTAACCCGCCATGCCACTGTAATACGTCGCCAGGATGCCGAGACCCAGGACCGCACCGCCCAACAGGGCGGTCGGCTCTCGCGGGCTCCGCAAGGCGATGGCGAAGCCGGCACCGGTGAACAGGACAGCGACGGCTAGCGAAGCGGTGGTCAGCCCCAACCTGTAGCCGCTTGCGACGCCCGGATCGAAGGCCAGCGTCGCGACGAAATGGGCGGCCCAGATGCCGACACCGCCCGCCAAGGCCGCAACGCCGATCCACACGGCCCGCATTCGCCCTTGGCTCTGCCCCACATGGGCGAACAGGCTGATGGCCGAGAACGTCGCCAACATGCAGATGCAGACGGCAAGGCCGACAAGCACCATATCGTGCTGGCTAACAAAGCACTTGTAGACACTCGCCATCGTCAGCCCATCTCATCCTCGGAACCCTGAGCGATTAGAGGCGGTCGAAGTTTAACATCCGATGATAGAATACAAGGGCAGCCGGGATCCATGCCCTGGCCTGCGCTCGTTGCATCCACATAGTGAATTTTCGGCGAGCAACTTCGATCGAACAGGAGGATCGGCGGCGGGGCGGGTTCGACACGACGCGGCGGCATGGCAGCTTCGCCGTCGACGTGACGCTTTCGCCTTGGCTGCCACCGCATGGCGAGCTAGAACCGCCGCTGATCCCTGAAACCAGCCAACCGGGAACCGTCCGATGCCCGCCTACCGATCCCGTACGACGACCCATGGCCGCAACATGGCAGGGGCCCGGGGCTTGTGGCGCGCCACGGGGATGAAGGACGGCGATTTCGGCAAGCCGATCATCGCCGTGGTCAACAGCTTCACGCAGTTCGTGCCGGGCCACGTCCACCTCAAGGACCTGGGCCAGCTCGTGGCCCGCGAGATCGAAGCCGCGGGTGGCGTCGCCAAGGAGTTCAACACCATCGCGGTCGACGACGGCATCGCGATGGGCCATGACGGCATGCTCTACAGCCTGCCGTCGCGCGAGATCATCGCCGACAGCGTCGAGTACATGGTCAACGCCCATTGCGCCGACGCCATGGTGTGCATCTCCAACTGCGACAAGATCACGCCCGGCATGCTGATGGCGAGCCTGCGCCTCAACGTTCCGTCCGTCTTCGTTTCGGGCGGCCCTATGGAGGCCGGCAAGGTGAACCTGCGCGGCAAGGTCAAGGCGCTCGACCTCGTCGACGCCATGGTGGCGGCGGCCGACGACGACATGACCGATGAAGAGGTGAAGGTCATCGAACGCTCGGCCTGCCCGACCTGCGGCTCGTGTTCGGGCATGTTCACGGCCAATTCCATGAACTGCCTAACAGAAGCGCTCGGCCTCGCCCTGCCGGGCAACGGCTCGACCTTGGCGACCCATGCCGATCGCAGGCGCCTCTTCGTCGAGGCCGGCCATCTCATCGTCGACGTGACCAAGCGGCATTACGAGCAGGACGACATGTCGGTCCTGCCCCGCGCTATCGCGAACTTCGCAGCCTTCGAGAACGCCATGACGCTCGACATCGCCATGGGCGGGTCGACCAATACGGTGCTGCACCTTCTGGCCGCGGCCCATGAAGGCGAGGTGCCGTTCACCATGGCCGACATCGACCGGTTGTCGCGCCGCGTGCCGTGCCTCTGCAAGGTCGCGCCTGCCAAGAGCGACGTCCACATGGAGGACGTGCATCGCGCCGGCGGCATCATGGGGATCCTGGGCGAGCTCGACCGCGCCGGGCTGATCCACGCCGACGCAGGCTCGGTCCATGCGGAAAGTCTCGGCGCCGCCCTTGACCGCTGGGACGTGATGCGGACCCAGAGCGAGACGGTGCGCGATTTCTTCCAGGCCGCCCCCGGCGGCGTACCGACCCAGGTGGCGTTCAGCCAGGATCGCCGCTTCGAGACCCTCGACACCGATCGGGAGGCCGGCGTCATCCGCGACAAGGCGCATGCGTTCAGCCAGGACGGCGGCCTCGCGGTCCTCTACGGCAACCTGGCCGAGGAAGGCTGTATCGTGAAGACGGCGGGCGTCGACCCGTCGAACCTGGTGTTCACGGGCACGGCCCGGGTCTTCGAAAGCCAGGACTCGTCCGTCGCGGCGATCCTGGGCGGCAAGGTGTCGCCCGGCCAGATCGTTCTCATTCGCTACGAGGGACCGCGCGGCGGCCCCGGCATGCAGGAGATGCTTTATCCGACGAGCTATCTGAAGTCGAAGGGCCTCGGCAAGCTCTGCGCCCTCGTGACCGACGGACGTTTCTCGGGCGGGTCGTCGGGGCTGTCGATCGGCCA
>CAXTME010000159.1:0-7594 GCA_964245215.1 uncultured Lichenihabitans sp. | reverse complement strand
GCTTATCCCGTTTACGACGGCTAATCCGGTTCGATGATCGCATGTATCTAGCAGCCACGGGGTACGGACAACCATTCGCGACGCCCCTGAGCACCGGTTCACGAGAGGAAGACGCCGTGGGTAAGCTGGACGGAAAGACCACGCTGATTACCGGCGGGACCGAGGGGATGGGGTTTACGACCGCGCAGGAGTTCGTGGCCGAGGGCGCTTTCGTTTTCGTGACCGGACGGCGCCAGGCCGAGATCGACCATGCGGTCGCCAGGCTCGGCGAGAACGCCCACGGCATCGCCGCCGACGCAGGCAAGATCCCCGACCTCGACCGGATGTACGCCGAGATCATGGCAACCAAGGGCCGGCTCGACGTCGTGTTCGCCAACGCGGGCGTCTACAAGGTCGTGCCCTGGAACGAGATGACCGAGGCGGAGTACGACCGTATCTTCGCCATCAACGCGAGGGGCGTGTTCTTCATCGTGCAGAAGGCGATCCCGCTGATGACGGCGACCGGATCGATCATCCTCAACGGCTCCTTCATCGGCAGTTCCGGCTTTCCGGGCATGACGGCCTATGGTGCGACCAAGGCGGCGGTCAGAAGCTTCGCGCGAACCTTCACCGCGGAACTGGTCGGCAAGGGACCGCGGATCAACGTCCTGAGCCCCGGCCCGATCGATACCGAAGGGTTCAGACGCGAGGGCGGCGACGATCCAAATATCCGCGATCAGACCATCGGCATGGTGCCGATCAAGCGGCTCGGCGACCCGCGCGAGATCGGCCGCGCGGCGGTTTTCCTCGCGTCCGACGATTCAAGCTTCTGCGCCGGAGCCGAGTTCTTCATCGACGGCGGTATCGCGAGCGTCTGACCAGCGTGCGATCGACGCAAAGGCTCCCCGTTCCAGGATGGATCACCATGGCCTCGATCGAAGAGGGCATCGCCACCGCAAGCGATTCGCCGACAATGTCTGTCCTGATGCGACCCGCCCGAGCGCGCTCTTCGACGGATCATCTTCTGTCCCGTTTCCTGCCGTGAAAGATGCGTTATGGACCTCACCTCGTTCCGCACGCTCGGCCGCTCGGGCCTCGTGGTAAGCCCGTTCGCGTTGGGCACCATGACCTTCGGGGCCGGGCGTTGGGGCACCGAGGAGGACGGCGCGCGCGCGATCCTCGACGCCTATGCGGAGGCCGGCGGCAACTTCGTCGACACCGCCGACAACTATGGCAGCGGCCGAAGCGAGGAGATGCTCGGCCGGTGGAGCGGCGAGCGCGGCTCGCGCGACCGGCTCGTGATCGCGACGAAGTTCACCTGGAACCTTGATCGCAGCAATCCCAACGCGGGCGGCAACGGCCGCAAGAACGTCATGCGCGCGATCGACACATCGCTTCGTCGGCTTGGTACGGACTACATCGACCTGTACTGGTCCCACTTCCGGGACATGACCACGCCGGTCGAGGAGTTGCTCCAGACCCTCGTCGACCTCGTCCACTCGGGCAAGATCCGCTACTACGCGCTCTCCGACGTACCTGCCTGGTACGCGACCAAGATGGCGGTGCTCGCGGCCGAGCGCGGGCTGCCAGGACCGGTCGCGATCCAGGCGGAATATTCGCTGGTCGAGCGTACCGCCGAGCGCGAGCATGTGCCGGTGGCATCGGAGTGCAAGATGGGCCTCGTGCCCTGGAGCCCGCTCGCGGGCGGCTTCCTCACCGGCAAGTACAAGCGTGCCGGCAAGCGCGAGAGCAGCGACCGGCTGAACGGCGGAATTCCGCTGGACTCGAGCAAGTTCGGCCATTGCAACTGGGTTATTCTCGATGCGCTCGAGGAGGTCGCGGCGGAGATCGGCTGCCCGCCCGCGCGAACGGCATTGGCCTGGACGATCGCCCGGCCCCGCGTCGACGCGCTGCTGCTCGGGGCCAGCCGTCCGCAGCAGGCACGCGACAACGTCGCCGTACTCACGCTCGATCTGTCGAAAAACCAGCGCGCCTCACTCGACGCCGCGAGCGCGCTCAAACCGGCCCTCCCGTACTCGGGTTTCGGCGACGACGTCAAACGAAGCATCTTCGGCGGCACGGACGTCGCCGGCTGGCCCGGAGGCCTGGGCCGGTGTGCACGATCCCGAAGCGTCGGTCCTCGACGCGCCTATCGATGTTCCCGATGCCGAACTGCGCGAACTGCATCGCCGGCTGACGGAGCCACGCTGGCACGATCGCGAGACGGTGGAGGACTGGAGCCAGGGTGCGCCGCTCGATCGCATGAAGGCGCTGTGCGAGTAATGGCGGCACGGCTACG
Organism: uncultured Lichenihabitans sp.; assembly: GCA_964245215.1. Classification (GTDB taxonomy): domain Bacteria; phylum Pseudomonadota; class Alphaproteobacteria; order Rhizobiales; family Beijerinckiaceae; genus Lichenihabitans. Next base: position 5,316 of record CAXTME010000159.1, on the reverse strand, counting down.
ACGGGCGCCGCTGCGAGACGATGCTGAACGGGCTGCACGTCGCGTTCCTCCACATTCGCTCGCCCGCACCCGACGCGCTGCCGATGATCATGACCCATGGCTGGCCTGGTTCGGTGGTCGAGTTCAACCGCGTGGTCGGTCCGCCCACCAATCCGGTCGCGCACGGCGGCGACGCGCACCTCCGCTCGATGCGATCCTCAAGGCCGAACCCGGCGAACGCCTCGGGCCGGGCGCGGATGACTGCCCCGACATGTTCGCCGAGGAAGGCCTCCTGGAGTGCCCCTTCGCCCCGCGCGGCGCGCTTCGCCGGCTGTCCGGCAGGCAGGCGATCGGCGGCTGCTGCGAGCGGCTCGCCGCGGTGCAGGGCTCCGGCGGCATGGTGCTGACCGCGAGCTATCCGGTAGAAGACGGACACCATGCGCTGCTCGAGCATGAAGGGATGGTGGGCAACGAACGCGACGATGGTACCTACCGGCAGCTTCATCTCGCCATGGTCCAGGTCGGCGACGGTCGCGTCACCCTGTTCCGCGAATACCGGGATACCCTGCCGCTGGTTGCCGCTTTCGGACCGCAGGGGCCGCTGCCGGTGCAGTGGATCTAACCCCCAGGGCATGAAAGATCCAGCTATGACCTTGAGATTTGTTGATACCGGCGGAGGCAGGCTCGCCATCGAGGTCGAGGGGGACGGACCGCTCGTCATCTGCTCGCCAGGCATGGGCGACACCCGCGACGCGTTCGGCCCGCTCTCCGCGCACCTCGCGGCCTGCGGGTATCGAGTGGCCCGCATCGATCTTCGCGGACACGGCGACAGTTCGGCGCGCTTCGATCGCTACGGTGACGAAGCGATCGCGGACGACTTGCTGACCGTGCTCGAGGCGCTCGGCGGCGGCCCGGCCGTGCTGGCAGGGGCCTCGATGTCGGCCGGCGCTGCCGTCATCGCGGCGGGTCGGCGTCCTGACCAGGTCGACGGTCTGGTTCTCATCGGACCGTTCCTGCGCAACGGCTCCGGCAGGATCATGCGCCGGCTCCTGCATGTTGCGCTGGCGCGACCCTGGGGACCCTCCGTCTGGCGCTACGCCGCAGCCAAGTTATGGCCCGGTCTCGGCGACAAGGCAGGCGAGCGGGCAGCGAGCTCGACGGCATCGCTGACACGCCCCGGACGATGGGCCGCGTTCCGCGCTACATCGGCTACTGATCACAGCGTGGTCGCGCCGTGGATCGGTCGAGTTCAGGCCCCGGTTCTCGTCGTCATCGGAGATGCCGATCCGGACTGGAAAGATCCGGTGGCGGAGGCGCGATGGGTGGCATCGAACTTCGCCGACGTGGAGACGATCACGGTTGCCGGCGCCGGACACGCACCGATGTTGGAGCGCCCCGAGATCGTCAACCCGGCCCTGCTCGAGTTCCTGAAGCGGACCCGCGCGGGCGTCGCTCGCAAGCCCGATGATCCATAGGGCGCGGATCGCCGCCATCCCCTGACGACATTCATCTCGACAGATCACCACCCCCGGAGACACTCACATGACCGACAAACCACGTATCGCCCTGGTCACCGGCGGCAGCCGCGGACTGGGCCGTTCCACCGTATTGGCGCTGGCCGCCCGCGGTGTGCATTCGATCCTCACCTACAACGCGAACAGGAGCGCGGCCGACGAGGTCGTCGCTGCCGTCGAGCGGGCCGGCGCGCAGGCCATCCCACTCCAGCTCGACATGGGCGACAGCGGCCAGTTCGAGGCATTCGCCGCCGAGGTGAGGCGTGCGCTCGATGCCTGGGGCGCGGGGCGCTTCGACTTTCTCGTCAACAACGCCGGCACGTCGCACCATGCCGCGATCATGGACGTGACCGAGGACGACTTCGACGCGTTGTTCCGCGTCCACGTCAAGGGCATGTTCTTCCTGACCCAGAAGCTCCTGCCGCTTCTCGCCGATGGCGGGCGGATCGTGAACGTCTCGTCGGGCCTGACCCGGATCATCTATCCCGGCAGCGCCGCCTATGCCGCCATGAAGGGCGCCGTCGAGATCCTGACCAAATACCTGGCCAAGGAACTCGGCGAGCGCCGTATCGCCGTCAACGTGGTGGCGCCGGGCGCCGTGCAGACCGACTTCAGCGGCGGCATGGTCCGGGACAATCCGGAGGTGAACAGGCAGATCTCGGCCGTCACGGCGCTGGGCCGTCCGGGTCTGCCCGACGATATCGGCCCGATGATCGCAGCACTGCTATCGGAGGATCACCGCTGGGTGAATGCACAGCGGATCGAGGTGTCGGGCGGCATGATGATCTAGAGCGCGATCACGCTCCAGCTGTTCGACGCGCAAGCTTATGAGGTTTGCCGGTCTTGCTCCCGTTGGGAGCGTCTGCCGCCCGCGTCTCGCGGGTCGCGCGGAGGGGGACCGGAAGCGGTCTCGATCGAAGCGAAGGGGATCCGGCCTCCGGACATTCGGAGCCGGAAGCCGTGGTGCGGGTGGTCGGGGTCGAACCGACACTCCTTGCGGAACCGGATTTTGAATCCGGCGCGTCTACCAATTCCACCACACCCGCAGAGACTTAGAACAGCGCTTCATGCCCGCAGTTAGGGTGCCGGCGCTCCTATGTGGCTCTTGCAATCCAGATGGCACAGGATGGCACCCCGCGTCTAGATAGCTGAACGGGTGTGACTTGTTTTGCGCGGACGCTGGCCAGTGCTAGCGGCTAGGTCGTAAGCCACGACTCCTATGTGGCTCCTAGCTCACGAACGAGAAAATGGCGCTGTTCCTCGACCACAGGCAGGTGCCCAACGCGGTCCAGACCGTCATCGCGGGCGACGATGTCAGATGCGCCGTCGCGTTCTGGGGTGATGGTGCGCTCAAGGCGTTGTTCGGCACCAAGAGGCGCGCTTCCAAGGCGCGGATCATTTGCGACCTCTCGATGGGCGGCACCAATCCCGACGAGCTTGGGCTGCTCGGCGCGCCCCGCAATACCCGCCTCAAGCACCTCAAAGGATTGCACGCGAAGCTATACCTTTCGAGCACTGGCATGGTCGTCACATCCGCCAATGCTTCCAATCGCGGCATTGGCTTTGTCGAGCCGGCCGCGCTTACCGAGTGCGGCATATTCCATCGAGCCGATACCACCCCGTTCCGCAGAACTGCGAAGTGGTTCGAGACGCTCTGGGGGAAAGCCGACGACATCGATCCGAAGGCTCTCGCAGCCGCCCGCGCCGCCTGGGCAAGGCGACCGCGACACGGTGCGCCCAAAGGAGCACCGTCAACCGATGCCCCCGGCACGCTCCTACGAATCATGGCTGCCGACCCGGTCCGGTATCGAGGGATCGGCGTGGTCTTCTCGTCGGGTGAGGCTGACCGCGAAGATGTAGAGCAGGCGGCAGCGGTGGCGATGGCGGTCGAGGGAAAGCGCCGCAAGCCGAAGTTGAAGAAAGACGAGCTAGATCGCCTGCCGAATTGGCCGAAAGGAAATCTCTTCACAAGCTGGTCGGATGCGGACGCGAACGCCTGGCCCAAGCTGTTCCTTTGCGCACATCGCGGCGTTCGCGGGGCGGTCTCCTATTGGTGCTACTCGCGCTTCTTCGAGGTGAAGCTCAATCCGGACGAATGGTCGATTTTCGCGGAACGGTCCTCAGAGCTGCGAACGCGCATCGGGCTGACCGGCACGCCCCGGCATAGCGCCAGCGCGGAGGATGGACTTCTCGAACAGATTTTCATGCGCTTGGATGCCGCCGCGGGAACAAATGACACTGGCTATCGCCTTTGTGAAAGCCCCGTGCATCTCGGCCAGCTGCTCGCCGAGGTCGATACCGGCGGCGCAGTCGATGTGAGTCCTGTCGAGTAAAGCGCCAGCCGGCGGGGTAGCATTGCGGCGTTATCGCCGCTGGGGGTTTGATGAAAGAACAGGAGTTCAGGAACTGGCTGAGCAAGCGGCTCTGGAAAGGAGAGCCGCTGACGAAGAAGGCTATGGATACGCGCGTGCGCCGCAGCCAGCGAGCCGAGCGCGGATTGCATGGTCTCGGCTATTCCCAATCCACGCTCGACGAGGTGTTCGATCAGGGACGATGGGACGAACTGCTGGCGCAGTTGACTGGGCTGGCAAGCGATCCTGACTCAGATATAACGACCGTGCGCGCGGTCGTTCCCCAAGCGGAGGATCCCAAGGGCCAGCTTGGCAACATGATCGCCGGCCTACGACAATACGGCTTTTTCCGAGAGGGGCGTGATCCCAACTATTCGATCGCCGGTTTCGCGGATGAAGACGATGGCGGCGAGAGTCAGGCCGATAAAATCCGCCGGTACGTCCTGGATAACTACATCAAGCCGTCCCGCCTCCGGGGTGATGCGACTGTCACCATCACCATCGGCGCGCTGAATAACGAGATGGGCCTTCACATGGCCTGGCCGAACATCTGCCAGGCCCTTGAAGGTCGGTTGTTCTTGCAGCTCGCGAACGTGTCGGCACCGGCAGCGGAAGGGCCGAAGCAAAGCACGACGCGCAAACTGACCTACTCGCTGGCGACGGAGACCAAAAGCGTGACTAGGCCGAAACAGTCGCCGACTAACCTGATCCTCTACGGTCCGCCTGGGACGGGCAAAACCTACCGCACCGCCTATGAGGCCGTCTTGCTGTGCGATGGCACCGTGGCATTCGACGAATCGCCCGAAGGCCGCCAGGCGCTGCTCGACCGTTATCGTGAACTCGAAGCGGAAAAGCGGATCGCCTTCGTTACCTTCCACCAGAACTATGATTACGAGAGCTTCGTCGTGGGTTTGCGTCCGGAAACTGGCGACGGTAAGGGCAACTCGGCCGGATTCCGCCTCGAAGCGCGGCCGGGCATCTTCCGCGAGATCTGTGCTCTCGCCGACCAGGCCCGAACCCGCCCCGTGCCGGCAGCGAGCACGGTCGGCTTCGACTTTTCGGGCCGCCGCTTCTGGAAGATGGGTCAGGGCGCGATCGGCAGCGAAGACGAGGTCTATGACGCGGCTTTGGCGAACCGATACATCGCGCTTGGATGGGGCGGAACGATCGATTGGAGCGACAAGCGGTTCTCGTCCTTTGACGCCATCAAGGCCGAGTGGCTAGACAAGAACCCCGAAGATCCGACGCCGAGCAACTGGACGCAGACCTGGCCGTTCCGAGCCGAAATGAAGACCGGTGACATCGTCATCGTGCCCTACGGCAACACGGCGTTCCGCGCCGTCGCGGAGGTCACTGGCGACTATCGTCATGTTCCCGAGGCCGAGGGCTTCTACGCGCACCGCCGCGACGTTCGCTGGCTTTCGATTACCCACATATAGTTGAGGCGTCTGCGAGCATGATGCCCAACTTGA
>CAXTME010000158.1:0-7647 GCA_964245215.1 uncultured Lichenihabitans sp. | reverse complement strand
GATACTGCTTTTACGCACATTCCATAGCGTTCAGCTTACCGAGGGTGATTGGCAGTACGGCCGCTCTCCGATCCGACGTCCGCGGCCGAGCAAAGAAGGCGCTGGCGAGGGGCAAGACGAAAAGCATCGTCATTCCAGCCTCGACGGATCTCCATGCCTCCCCTGCGCCTTAGGTGGATCATCCGCTAGTGGTCCGACCCGAACAGATGATTCATCTGTTTGGACCAGTCGTCCCACCGGCTTTGAGGCGGTGCATCGATTCATCTCGTTGGAAGGTGTACCTTCCGTGCGAGGCGACGCACTAGACGCAGCGTTACGGGCTTTTGAGAACTTTTATGGTCACTTTCGCCAACGGCCCAGGCCTTGCGAGCCTCTCGGTGTACTTGATCGCAACGTACCGGATGTCTGTCTCCCGTTCCAATTGGGACAAAAGATTTCCCATAGCATCGCCACATTCGCCCGCAAAAAGCCACGATTTAGCTATCGCTTATTAAAGCTATAGTCGGGTCCTAACTATTTGTCGTGTGAAATACCTTGCAAACCGATAGCCTTGCTTGCATGACGGCCTCTGGTACCGTTCGGTTGGCGCTGCTTACGTGTTGGGCCACGGCAACCGTGTTGCTGTGGCAAACCAGTTGGCTCGAATGCGCACGGATGTTTGCGACCTTTAGGCTTAGGTACTCAGTCTCGCGCTTGTTTGCGGATTATTTCTCCCTTTACTGAAAATAGAATTCGATGCCAAAATCATGCTGCTGTTACTCGGTCGACCAACGGTACTTACTACCAGCGTTAGTAAGCGCCACCCAGGCGCGCGCCAATACCACTGATCCTGATATCGACATTATCATTTTTTGCTTTGGTGTACCGTCTGAAATCGTCAGTTTTTTTTCGGCGATCTGTAGCCGCTATGATATCAAGATACGTAATCTATCTGTGGATCATTTGAGGGGCTTAACTGTACATTATGCTAGTTTTTTCATATGTGATTTTCTGGATGAGATCTACGAAAACATACTGCTTGTCGATGCGGATACGCAAATAGATGGGTCGTTAGACGACTTGCTTAGTTTTAATATTCCAAATGGAAAGGTTCTGGCGGCTCGCGATCCGATTTCATTCGGACTCGATCAACCGCATCCACACTGGGACGAACAACGAAAATACCTGATGTCACTCGGCTTATCGCAAGATCAAGCTGCACGATATTTCAATTCCGGTGTGGTAATGTGCAATCGACAGCATTGGATGAGTTTGTGTGATCAATTTGTTCGTTTTTATAAAGAAAAGCATGGTAAGTTTAGGTATTATGATCAAGACATAATCAATTTTGTAGTCGGCACCGACCATACTGACATCTCTATCAAGTGGAATTATCCCGTATTTTTTGATAATGTGGGATTATCGATCTCGACTCCGGCGGTCGTCCGTCACTACATGTCCAAGCCAAGACCTTGGGACGGTAGTTTTTCGCCCTGGAAGCAAAGTGGATTGGCTCCTTACTTGAAGATTATCAATCTTCATCCGGAACTGAGGTCGTTTCATAGACCTTTCCGAGGAGCGAAGTGGTTAAGATACGTTTTGCAGCAGAACTACAAGCGGTATTCGGACCGTAGCACTTGGCATACGAAGCAGATGGAAGTTGCCGTCGCTTCCTACGAACAGCGGGTGGCGGTTTGATCGAGTAGCCCGTCCTGAAATGCGGTGCCGTACTGCTCGACTGTGACGAGTGGTGACTCCAGCACCGCCGGCGCTCGACGCCATGGCCAACCGCGGCCATGAACAGGACACGGTGACCTCTCGCATGATTGCCTGACCACCATGAGGCGCGGAGAACGCCAAGCCAGATTGAATCACCTGAAAGGGACGCGACCAAGTCTCCTTCGGATCCGTGCCGCAACACGTCATAGGGCAACCTTCACACAAGCTTGTCGCGCGACGTTGCAGACCGTTGGTGATGCCATTCGGGGCTTTGATGAACGCGATGGACCAAGCCCAAAGGCTGTTGGCCAACCTGCTGCAATTCGGAGGTCGGCGGCTCGCAGTCCTTGCGGCGATCGGCGTCGCGGTTTTCGCCATCGTCGGTGTCGGTGGCTATTACCTCAGCCGTCCGGCGAATGAGACGCTCTATTCGGGGCTCGACCGCCAGGATATCGCCAGTATCGGGGCGGCGCTGCACGATGCCGATATCGGGTTCGACGTCAGCCCCGACGGCACCACCGTGTCGGTTCGTTACGGCCAGACGGCCCAGGCCCGCATGCTGCTGGCCGAAAAGGGCCTGCCCCATTCGAGCAACGCAGGCTACGAACTCTATGACAAGATGGGTTCGCTCGGCCTCACCTCCTTCATGCAGGACGTCACGCGGGTCCGCGCGCTCGAAGGCGAGCTCGCCAGGACCATCCAGTCGATGGCCGGCATCCGGGCTGCGCGCGTGCACGTCGTGCTGCCCGACGAAGGTTCGTTTCGCCGCGCCCGGCAGCCGCCCTCGGCTTCGGTGGTGATCCGCGCCTCCATGGTCGACGATGCCCATGTGGCCGGGGCGATCCGGCATCTCGTCGCGTCCGCGGTGCCCGGCATGACGATCGACGAAGTCACGGTCCTGTCGACCGACGGCACGGTGCTCGCGTCGGGCGACGACGCCACCAACGGCGCGCCGAGCAAGATGCTCGACCTCGAAAAAGTGATCGATGGCAACATCGCCGAAAACATCCGGCGCACCCTGGCGCCGTCGCTCGGTGCCAAGAACCTCCAGGTCAGCGTCACGGCCCGGCTCAACACCGACACGAAACAGACCGCCGAGACGAGCTACAACCCCGATGGCCGCGTCGAACGATCGACCCGGACCGTGAAGGAAACGACGGCCTCCCAGAACAGCTCGAGCCAGGCCCCGACAGGGGTCGGCCAGAACCTGCCGCAGGCGAAGCCGCAGGGCGGCGACGGCAAGAATGCGACCGAGCAGAACGACAAGCGCGAAGAGCTGAACAACTACGAGGTCTCGTCCAAGACCATCACGACCGTGTCGACCGGCTACTCGATCGACCGGCTGTCGATCGCCGTGGTGATCAACCGGGCCGCCTTCGTGAGCGCGCTCGGCGACAAGGTCCCGACCGATGCCGTCGACAAGAAGCTCGCCGACGTCGAGCAGCTCGTCGGCTCCGCTGCCGGCTTCGACAAGGCCCGCGGCGACAGCGTCAAGGTCATGGCCGTGGATTTCGTCGACAATTCCCGCGACCTCGAGCCCGTTCCGTCGCCGGGCATCATGGAGGCGGTGTTGCGACAGTCCGGCACCCTCATCAACGCGGCCCTCGTCCTGGCCTTCACCGGCGTCGTGGTGATCTTCGTGGTCCGTCCGCTGACGCGGGTTCTCGGCGCGCCCCCGACGGCGGTCTCCGCGATCGACATGGAAATGCCGATGCTCGAAAGCGCAGGCGACACCATCATGCTGCCCGAACCCGGCATGAGCCCCATGGATCTCAGCGACACCTCCCTGGCGGGCAGCATGGACATGGGCATGGGCATGGGCATGGGCATGGGCATGGGCATGGGCGGGTGGAACCAGGAGGTCAGCCTCATCGACGACATCACGAGCCAGCCACGGCGCTCGCCGCAGAAACGGCTCGAACAGATGATCGAGTTCGACGAAGAGCAGGCCGCAGCCGTGTTGAAACAGTGGGTGCATAAGAGGGAGGCGGCCTGATGAGCGCCATCGCCCGCTTCCTGGTCGAATTCGAACCCACCCGGTTCGCCTCGCCTGCGCCTCTCCTTCCCGCACCGTTTGCGACGCAGGATGACGGCACTGGAATCGGAAGTCTCGACGACGACGTCTTCGGCGTGGGATCCGAGCCGGAAGCAGGCGACCTCGAACAGGACCCTGGGTTCGGGGGCGCCGCGACCGACGTCGCGCTGCCCGAACCGGATTTGGCGGACGCGTCGGTCGCGGAAGCGGTGGAGGCCGCTTTGGCGGACGCCGAGGCCGCCTTCTCGGCGCGGATCGCGACCCTCGAGGAAGAACACGCTCGCACGCGAGCCGAAGACAGGAGCCTCTGGGTCCACGTCGAAGGTTCGGCCCTGGCCGAGGGGTTCAGGAAAGCCACGGCCGAGATCGAGGACCACATCTGCGACGCCGTGGCGGCGGTTCTGGAACCCTTGATGGCCGGTGTCTTGAAAGGTGCCGCGCTCCACGAACTCAGGCAAGCGATCGCCACCCTGACGGCCAGTGGCTCCACTGCGAAAATCGAGGTCACCGGACCCGAGGACCTGGTGCAGGCGATCCGCACCTCACTCGACGCGGCCGGGGGCGATCCTCCGGGCATGGCGTTCACGCCTTCGCAGGACGCCGAAGTGACGGTCACGGCCGACAACAGCACGATTCGCACGCGGCTCGCCGAATGGGCCCTCTGCTTCGAAGGCAGTCTTGGGGGCGACGCATGAGCGACGACGGCAAAGTGCACGAGATCGTCATCATCAAGCGCCACGGCGGCACGTTCGAGGAAGCCCACCACGGCGGGGCCTGGAAGATCGCCTACGCGGATTTCGTCACCGCCATGATGGCGTTCTTTCTCGTCATGTGGCTCGTCTCGGCCAATGACAAGACGAAAGCGTCGATCGCCCGCTACTTCAATCCGGTGCTGCTGGTCGATTCGACACCGCAGCCGCCCGGGCTCACGGACCCAAGGCCCGGTGCGGCTACCCCCAAGGTGAGCATCAGGCCGGACGCAAAGCAACCGGACACCAAGGTCGCGAACGCCAGAGACGAAAAATCCGCCGCCTCGACGCAGGACGAGAAAGCTTCTGCCGGCGGGGCCGCGCAGAAGACGGAGGGCGACCTCTTCCGGGATCCGTATGCGATCCTGGCCGACATCGCGGCAACGGAAAACTCGCTTCCCGCGAAGCCAGCCGTCAAGGCCTCCGAAAATCTCAAGGGGGGCGCCGGCCAGGGCTTGACGGACGGCAACAAGGGAGGCGGCACCCCCTCGGGTTCGGCCGGCCACAAGGGCGGAGAGGCGTTTCGCGACCCGTTCGAACCGCTGGCGTCCGGCGAGGCGGGCCTTTCCGAAAGCGGCGTGGCGGCGTCCAAGGAACCTCCGCCGGCCGATCCCGCGGCTGCGGCCCGCGCGCACGCCGAAGAGGTCGCGGACGCCGCGCCTCTGCCCGCCGACCCGGAAGCGAAAGCCGCGGAGTTGCGCAATCGCATCGCGACGCTGCTGAAGTCCGTGCAGGCCGGCTCGGCGGAAACGCTGCCCAAGGTCGACGTCAAGCTCACGCCGGAGGGCCTCTTGGTGGCCCTGACCGACGACGCGAAGTTCGCGATGTTCGCGAGCGCCTCGGCCGAGCCCTCGCCCAAGACCGTCGTGCTGATGGCCAAGATCGGCAGGCTTCTGAAGGCGCAGAAGGGCCGGATCGTGGTCCGGGGCTTTACCGACAGCCGCAAGTTCAAATCCGATGTCTATGATAACTGGAGATTGTCATCGGCGCGTGCCGACATGGCCCACTACATGCTCGTGCGCGGGGGCCTCGACGACGCGCGGTTCGAACGGATCGAGGGCTACGCCGATCGCCAGCCCCGCAACGTCAAGGAGCCCGAGAGCCCCGACAACCGCCGTATCGAGATCCTGTTGAGGGAAACGCCATGAGGTTGCGGCTCCACCTCGCCACTTTCGGCCTGTTGATGCTCGGTCTCTCGGCCCCCGCCCACGCGGCCGAACCAGAGCCGGCTTCGGCCACCAAAAGTGAGGTCCCGGCGCAAGACGCGCCCCCGGTCCAGGACCAGGATGCCGGAGCCACGTCGTCGAAGGCGGCGGAGGGGTCTGGCCCACGGACGAGAGCGGAGACCCCGGACCTGTTGGCCCCGTACATGGCGGTCCGGTCGCTGCAGGTCCTGCAGGAGATGGTGGCCCACGGGAGCACCAGCGCTCAGGGTGCCCAGCCGAAGCTGCTCTCGCACATCGCCGACGTGTTCGCCGCCGCCGATCCGGCCGTGTGGAAGGAGCGGCGGAACGCGCAGGCCGCGGTGCTTTACCTCTTCAGCTCCGGAAAGCCGGCCGTCGTCCGGGCGCTGCTCGCCCGTGCGGTCTTCGCACCCGAGAGCGATCGGCTCCTGAAGGGCGCCCTCGCCTACGCCGAGGGCGAGGACGGCGTCGCCAAGGCATTGCTCGGCAAGATCGAGCCCAAGTCCCTGCCGCAAAGCGTCGGTGGCCACCTGGCTCTCGTTCTGGCGACTCTCTTCGCCACGGACGATGCGGCGAAGGCCGGTCGGATGCTGGACGAGGCCAGGCTTCTCGTCCCGGGTACGCTGGTCGAGGAGGCGGCCCTTCGCCGTCAGATCTTCCTTTCGGCCGACGCCGCGACGCTCGACAAATTCGTTTCGTTGTCGCGCCAGTATATCCGCCGCTTCCACACATCGGTCTACGCCAGCAATTTCAAACATCGCCTGACCTCGTTCGCCACCGCCATCGCGGTGTCCGGCGATCTTACCCGACTGGCGAAGCTCGACCCCGTGCTGGCGGAATTGCCGGCGGCCGAGCGTCGGGCTCTTTATCTCGAGCTTGCCCAAGCGGCGCTGGTGCAAGGCAAGACCATGACCGGACGCTACGCGGCCGACAGAGCCGTGCTCCTGGCGCAGGACAGTTCCGTCGATGCCGCACGGGCCAAGCTCTATGCCGCAGCCGCGAGCGCCCCAACCGACGACGCGGGTGCCGGGCGCTCGATCCTGGCGCAGGTCGACCCAAGTCGATTGTCGGCGCGCGATGCCGAACTGCGCGAGGCCGCCATGGCGGTGGCTGAAACCGTGGACACCGATCTTCTGCCGCGCAACGGCGACCCGGGCGCGGCGGTTTCCGGATCAGCGGCGGACACGGCGGGCGACACCGCCACGGCGACGCTGCTCGATCGCGCCCACCAAGCTATGACCGCGAGTGACGCCATTCTGGGGGCTCGTCGATGACCAACGGTGTGACGTCCCTGCCGTCCTTCGCCCAGAGCGGAAACAGACTCGCGGGAGGTGCAGCATCCTTCGGGGCGAACGCTGGGCAGACCGGGAGTTTCGAGAGCCTTCTCGACTCGGTTCAGGCGCGAAGTACCGGCGAGCCGTCTGCTGCCCCGGTTCCGACCGCCACCGCTTCCGTCCCGGCGGACGCGACCGGAACCGCCGATCCGACGGGCTCGGCCGACCCGACGGCGTTTCTTTTCTCGGGCGGCATGGGCAAGAGTGGGTCGCGCAAGACCAGCAACCAGCTTGCCGAGGACAAGCCATCAGCCACTACGACCGCGACTGGCGACATCGCCGCGATGGCGCAGGCCGTACTCCTGGCGAGCGGCCCCGTCCAGCTCCCGACTCCGGCGATTGCAGCGGCCCCGGCAGGTGTACCGGGCCAGGAAGCGGTCGCCACAACTGTGGCCGTGCCGACCGCGATCCCGATCTCTTCCCCCGAAGCGGGGTCGGTCTCCCCGGTTGCTGCGGCCTTGCCGCCCGCGGCGCCAGCCCTCCCTCCGGTGCCCCCGGCCGCGGCTCCCGACCCCGCAACGGCGGGTGTCGCCACCGCGCCGACGTTGACTACGATATCGCCCTCGTCCGCGACGGCGCCGGCCGGTGCGTCAGCGCCCCCGGCCGCGGCTCCCGACCCCGCGACCGCCGGCACCGTCACCGCACCG
>CAXTME010000157.1:1590-7990 GCA_964245215.1 uncultured Lichenihabitans sp. | reverse complement strand
AAGGCCTCGGGGTCGAGCGCTCTGAAATCCGCAAGCGCGGCGAACAGCCGATCATGCGACCAGTCCCACCAGGCGAGACGCTGGAACCGCGCCGCGACCGGTGCCGGGAAGCGTTCGCGGATGAGCCGGGCCGGCACGCCGCCGACGATCGTGTAAGGGGCCACGTCGCGCGACACCACGGCCCCCGCGCCGATCACCGCGCCGTCGCCCACCGACACGCCCGGCAGCACCGTAACGCCGTGGCCGATCCACACGTCGTGGCCGATCGTGACGGCGTTCTCCCGCCGCCAATCGAAGAACTCCGCCTCGTCCTCGGCCCCGTCGAAGTAGTCGCCGGCTCGATAGGTGAAGTGGTGCAGGGTCGCGCGCCACGTCGGGTGGTTGGTGGCGTTGATCCGCACGGCCGCCGCGACATTGACGAACTTGCCGATGCTGGCGGCCCAGATCCTACAATCCTGCATGACGTAGGAATAATCCCCCAGGCGCGTTTCGGCGAGGGCGGAACGGGCCTCGACCGACGTGTAGCGGCCGAGGACCGAACTCTCGACCGTGGCCGTGGGATGGATCAGGGGCGTGTCGGCCGACAGCTTCGGTCTCACGCGGCCCTCCGGGCCGAGAAGGTCGACACGTCGACGATGCGGGTCGCCACGCGGTCGCGCACGGCTTCGTCGTGGAAGATCCCCAGGATCGCGGTCCCGGCGGCGAGTTTTTCACCGATCATCGCCACGACGACGTCGCGGTTTTCGGCATCGAGCGAAGCCGTCGGCTCATCGAGGAGCAACACCGGGTGATCCGTCAGGAAGCCTCGGGCGATGTTGACGCGCTGCTTCTCGCCCCCCGAAAAAGTGGCGGGCGGCAATTCGTGCAGCGTGACGGGCAGGTTCAGGCGCGACAGCATGGCGGCGGCCCGCTCCCGGGCCGCCGCACGGTCGAAGCCGCGCCCGAGCAGCGGCTCGGCCACGACGTCGAGGGCCGACACGCGCGGCACCGCGCGCAGGAACTGGCTCACATAGGCGATGCTCGTGTGCCGCAAGTCGAGCACGAGGCGCGGGTCGCCGCTGCCGAGGTCGCGCGTCGCGCCGTCCTCCGCTTGGCGCACCAGGATCTCGCCGGTGTCGACGCCGTAGTTGCCGTAGACCATGCGCAGGATCGACGACTTGCCGACGCCCGACGGACCGCCGAGGACGACGCATTCTCCGGGCCGTACCGCGAAGCAGACGCCCCGCACCACCGGGAGCTCGACGCCGCCGCGCAGATGCATGCGGAAGGTCTTCGAGACGCCGCGCACGTCGAGGAGCGGCGCCTGCGGTTGTTCGAGCATCGTCAGGACTCCGGGATCGAGGCGACGAGGAGCTGCGTGTAGGCATGGCGCGGGTCGTCGAGGACGCGGTCCGTCAAGCCCTCCTCGATCACGCTTCCGTCCTTCATCACGATCATGCGCTGCGACAATAGCCTCGCGACCGCGAGATCGTGGGTCACGATCACCACCGCGAGACCGAGGTCCGCCACGAGACCGCGCAGGAGGTCGAGCACCCGGGCCTGCACCGAGACGTCGAGGCCGCCGGTCGGCTCGTCCATGAAGACGAGCCGCGGGTGGGTGACGAGGTTGCGGGCGATCTGCAGCCGCTGGCGCATGCCGCCCGAGAAGGCGAGCGGCGGGTCGTCGATACGGTCGTCCGGGATCTCCACCCGGGCGAGCCAATCGGCCGCGACGCCGCGGATCCGGCCGTAGTGCCGCTCGCCCACCGCCATCAGCCGCTCGCCCACATTGGCCCCGGCCGAGACGCGCATCCGCAACCCGTCGATCGGGTTCTGGTGGACGAAGCCCCAGTCGGTCCGCATGAGGAAGCGGCGCTCGGCCTCGCCCATCTCGGCGAGGTCGCGCGTAACCCCGTCGCGCATGCGGTAGCGGACCGTGCCGGCGGAAGCTTCGAGCCGGCCCGAGATGCAGTTGAGCAGCGTCGTCTTGCCCGAGCCGGATTCGCCGACGATCGCCAGGACTTCGCCGGGCCACAGGTCGAGGTCGACGCCCGTGCAGCCGATGCGCGACCCGTAGCGCCGCTCGAGGTCGCGGGCCGAGAGGATAGGGTCGGGGCTCATCGCGACGCCTCGCGGCCGGCCATCCGTGCTTGGTCGGTTCCCCGCTTGCCCTCGGCCCGCCGGGTGCTGCAATGGTCGGTGTCGGAGCACACGAACATGCGCCCGCCGCGGTCGTCGGTGATGATCTCGTCGAGGTAGACGTCCCGGGCTCCGCAGAGTGCGCAGGGGTCTCGGAACCGTTGGATCGCAAAGGGGTGGTCCTCGAAATCGAGGCTGCGCACGTCGGTGAAGGGCGGCAGGGCGTAGATACGCTTCTCGCGGCCGGCCCCGAAGAGCTGCAGGGCAGGGGAGCGGTGCATCTTGGGGTTGTCGAACTTCGGCAGCGGCGACGGGTCCATGACGTAGCGGCCCGCGACCTTCACCGGATAGGCGTAGGTCGTGGCGATGTGACCGTGCCGGGCGATGTCCTCGTAGAGTTTCACGTGCATGAGGCCGTATTCCTCGAGCGCGTGCATCGTGCGGGTCTCGGTCTCGCGCGGCTCGAGGTAGCGCAGCGGTTCGGGGATCGGCACCTGGTAGACGATCGTCTGGCCGGAGGTGAGCGGCGTTTCCGGGATCCGGTGGCGTGTCTGGACGATCGTGGCATCGGCGGTGCGCGTCGTCGTGGCGACGCCGGCGGTCTTCTGGAAGAAGGCGCGGATCGACACCGCATTGGTGGTGTCGTCGGCGCCCTGGTCGATCACCTTCAGCACGTCGTCGGGCCCGAGGATCGCGGCCGTCACCTGGACACCGCCGGTGCCCCAGCCATAGGGCATCGGCATCTCGCGCGACGCGAAGGGCACCTGATAGCCGGGGATCGCGATCCCCTTGAGGATGGCCCGGCGGATCATCCGCTTCGTGCCCTCGTCGAGATAGGCGAAATTGTACACCGGAGCGGTCGCGCTCATGGCATTGCCTCCGCCGCGACGGCTTCGCGTTTGCGCGCCTCGCCCTCGGCCCGCAGGCGTCGCACGAGGTCGAGTTCGGCCTGGAAGTCGACGTAATGGGGCAGTTTCAGGTGTTCGACGAAGCCCGTCGCCTGGACGTTGTCGCAATGTTCCAGCACGAACTCCTCGTCCTGCGCGGGCGCGTTGCGCTCCTCGCCGAACTCGTCGGCCCGCAGCGCCCGGTCGACCAAGCTCATCGCCATGGCCTTGCGCTCCGACTGGCCGAACACGAGACCGTAGCCGCGGGTGAAGCAGGCGGGGTCGTCGGCGCTGCCCTTGAACTGCGCCACCATCTGGCATTCGGTCAGCCGGACCGAACCGATCCGCACCGCGAAACCGAGGTCCGGGATCTCCACCTCGACGTCGACGAGGCCGATCCTGATCTCGCCCACGAAGGGATGGACGCGGCCGTAGCCGCGCTGCGTCGAGTAGCCCAGCGCCAGGGTGAAGCCCTCGTCGGCCCGCGCCAGCGCCTGCAGGCGGATGTCGCGGCCGACCGGATAGGCGCTGGGGTCGCGCGTGAGGTCACCGGGCTCCCCGGCTTCCGGAGCGCCGTCGTCCTCGATCAGCCCCTCGCGGTTCAGGATGTCGATGACCCGCGGGCAATCGCCGGCGTCATCATCGACGGCACGTCGCTCCGGCGCGTCGACCGGCGTGTCGCCCGCCATGGCGGGGTCGAGCAGACGGTGCGTATAGTCGAAGGTGGGTCCGAGCTTCTGTCCGCCGGGCAGGTCCTTGTAGGTGGCCGACACCCGGCGCTCGATCCGCATCCCCCCGGTCTCGACCGGCACGGCATAGCCGAAGCGCGGCAGGGTCGCGCGATAGGCGCGGAGCAGGAAGATGGCCTCGATCAGGTCGCCGCGCGACTGGCGCACCGCCATGGCGGCGAGTTCCGGGTCGTAGAGCGAGCCTTCGGCCATGACGCGGTCGACCGCCAGCGCGAGCTGTCCGACGATCTGGTCGAGCGTCAGGGCCGGCACGTCGCGGTCGCCGCGTCGGCGGTCGGCCAGCAGCCGGTGGGCATTGGTGATCGCGGCCTCGCCGCCCTTCACGGCCACATACATGGATCAGGCCTCCCGGATGTGAGTCGTGCGCGGCAACGCGATTGCTTCCGCGCCGGCGACGAGCACGAGGTCGAAGCCGAGCGGGAAGCGCGACAGGTTCTCGGCCATGGCGGCCAGGAAGCCGGCCGGAAGCCCGGCGGGCGCAGCCGTCCGCTCCGTCTCGATCCCCGGCCCCGTCATGATCAGCCGAGCGCCGCCCGCGAGGGACCGCACGGGGAGGAGCAGCGTCGCGGACCGGTCCGGATAGGCGGGCGTGCCGAGGGCGAAACGCGTCCAGGTGGCGGGGTCGTGGCCCTGCGGCAGCACCGCGAAGGTCGCGGCTGCGGGGTCGGTCGTGATCGGCGCGCCGGTCTGGAACCGCAACCAGAGCGCCGCGGCCTCGTCGAGACCCGTGGGATCCGGCAGCCAGACGGGCGTGTCGCCATCGGCCAGCGCCGCGAGGATCGCGGCAACGGCGGGAACCAGGGAGGCCGGCGCCGTCACGCGCCGCCCGAAATCGGCCATTGTGCCGGGCTCGGCCAAGGCCTGCATGAGACGGCGGAAGATCGCCTGGGCGTCGAACACGGGATCGACGAAGCCGCCCTCGACGGCCGCGACAGCGCGGGCCATCAGTCCTCGCCCCGGACGAGCGTGAAAAAGTCGACCCGGGTCGCCTCGGTCTCTTCGGCGCTTCGGGCGGTTTCTGCGGCTTCGGCCGCGAGCCCGGGGATGATGAACTCCTCTTCGATGCGGCCCCGCCAGTCCGGCCTCTGCCAGACGGCGTCGAGATGCGCGGCCCTCCGGGCGTGCTCCGCATCGCGGCCGAGCACGACGGCATGGCCGACCTCGCCGGATCCGAGCTTCACGGTGGCTCGCACCACGCTGGCCTCGCCGAGGTTGAAGGCGGCCCCGCCGCCTCCCATGCGCCCACGCAGCATGACCAACCCGACCTCGGGACCGCGGACCGGCACGGCGGGCGGCAGCAGCGCCGCCAAGGCGGCGTAGCGCTCGGCCAGCGCGGCAGAGCCCATGCAGGCGAGCGCCCCCATACTGCGGCGCCGATCATCTTCTGTCGCTCGGGTTTCGACCATCTCGACCCTTCAAAAACAGTTATTGTCTAGTTGGTTAGACAACCGGATCTATCACGTGTTAGATACACCCGAGATGATGACGACATCATGACGCCGGGGTCGAAATGCGGGATGGGACGGCAGCGGATCGGGCGGACGACGGGATCACGCGGTGGCGGCGGGTTGCCGACGGCATCCGGGCGGCGGTTGCCGACGGGTCCATGGCCGACCGTCTCCCGGCGGAGGAGGATCTGGCACAGCGCTTCGGCGTCAATCGGCACACGGTGCGGCGCGCCATCGCGGCGCTGGCCGGGGACGGTCTGGTGCGGGCCGAGCGCGGGCGAGGTACTTTCGTCAACGCGCCGGTGCCGCGCCTCAGCTACGCGGTGGGGCCGCGGACGCGGTTTTCCGAGAACGTGCTGGCGCAGTCGCGCCGGCCCGGCGGGCGGCTGATCCGGGCGGATCGTATCAGGGGCGACGCCGAGATCTCAGGCCTTCTCGGCTGTCCGGCCGGTGCCCCGTTACATCGGCTTCACTCCCTGCATGTGGCCGACGGCGTGCCCTTGTCGGTCGGCACGTCCTGGCTCTCGGCCGAGCGCTTCCCCGACATCGTCCAGCACTACGCGGAAAGCGGCTCCATCACCGAGGCGCTGCGCAGCGCGGGCGTCGACGACTATCGCCGCCGCGAGACGCGCCTCACGGCCGAGCGCGTGGCGCCGGACGACGCCGATTCGCTCGCCGCTTCTCCGGATGCGCTGGTGCTGGTCGCCCGGGCGATCGACGAAGACCTCGCCGGAGCGCCGATCCAGGTCTTGCGGACACGCTTCCACGCCGACCGCATGGAGCTGGTGTTCCGGCATTGAACCTGCAACGTACATGGCGAGCCACCGAGGTTACGGATGTCTCGACCGCGCCCCGTCATCCCGCCCGCATCGCGGCGCGCAGGCGCGACGACACCGCGTCCATCAGCGCGACCGCGACCAGGATCATGAGGACCAGGAAGGACACCTCCCGCCATTCCAGCGTGCGGATGGCTTCGTAAAGGTGGAGACCGATGCCGCCCGCGCCCACGATGCCGATGATGGTGGCGGAGTGGACGTTGGATTCGAAGTACTACAGCACCTGCCCGGCGACCACCGGCAGCACCTGCGGCAGGAGGCCGAAGCGGACTTCGTCGAGCGGCCCGCCACCGGCCGCCCGAACGCCCTCGCGGGCGTGGTGACCCGTCGTCTCGATCGTCTCGGAGAAGAGCTTGCCGAGC
>CAXTME010000157.1:0-1490 GCA_964245215.1 uncultured Lichenihabitans sp. | reverse complement strand
GTGGAGCAGAAGGTTGTGCACGACGTTGCGTGCCGCGAGAAGCCCGAACGGGAAGGCGAGGAGCGCGGCGATCAGTGTGCCGAGAGCGAGATCGCCAGGGTTTCGGCCAGCCTCGGCGAACAGCGCCGCGTGGCCGAGAGGATCGGGCGGCACCATCAAGGCGCCGAACCGCAGGAGCGTCACGGTGCCGCCGGCAAGAGACGATTGATCATATGCAGCAGGGTCGACTTCCCCGCGCCCGACCGACCCACCACGCCGACAAACGACCCTGGCGGGATCTGCAAAGACACATCGTCGACGGCAGATTTACGCCGAAGCGGCGGCTCACGCGCTCCAAGATCAGCATCGATCGCCCCAAAAGGATCCGCCATTGGGTCTATGCGTTCGCTGCAAAGCTTTCGTGACGGTCCGGGACCGGAACTGGTCGTATCGCGCGGCGGCGGCTCCGCGAGGCCGCGCATGGCCCAGCACGGGTCGCCAGCGATTCCGTACGGTTTGAGACCCTGTGTTGGAGGCCCTTCAAGACTTTAGGCCGGCATGGTAATGTTGTCGCAGTCCGTAGTCTGTAGCTTCTGCTGGACTGTAATATGTTAGGGTGGAATGCGGGCATTGTAGCCGATATGAGTAACGACGGCGACATCCTAGTCATCATCAGTCTCGGCATCACGACAGGAAGCATTGTGCTTCTGGCGATGTTCTGGTGCGTTCTGCCTTATCTGGTGAAACGATAAGTTATTCATCATTGTGGCACACGACACGACCACGCAACCGAACTTCCAGTTTGTTGTTTTATTTGGTTGCTGTTCTCGGGTTATTCCGACAGCGTGACCCGAAGCAGAGTGATCTCGAGCGATCGGCCGCTCGAAACTTTCCGTGCAACCGCCCTCGCCACGAGCTACGGGATCACCTCGGCGCGGTCCGAAGGCGCAGCGCCGAGGCGGTGATTGCCACCGGCTTCTCCCTTGTGGAATATGGAGAGAAGCGTCGAGCGAAGCGACGCTGCGATCAGCGAGATTGACGGATCATGCGACCGGATCGTGGCCAAGACTCGCTGCCGCCCGACATCAGCAAAAGCGTGTCTCGGGATGCGAAGCTCCGGCTCGGCCTCGCGGCGCTCGGCGTCGTGCTGGTGGTCGTGGTGATCATCTACTGGATCGCGCCGATCTAGCGGGCCCCCAAGGCCGATGATTCCTTCTCCACTTGCAGGAGAATGCGCAACGATCTTGGCCTAGTGCGCCGCTCCTGACGCCGACGCTTGGCCTGTTTCAGCGCCGTCAGCTTCGCACCAGCACACTCGTGTTTCGTGCACTTGCAGCATGTCACCGTTCTGACATGCTGCACCTGAAAGGCCAGCACGTTCACCGCCTTAGGAAACGGATCCCGTTTCCCCGGAAGCAGCCGAACGTGTCAGGGGCGCGGTTGCGCCCATCGATCGAGCGAGGCGACGAGATGGGAACTGTCGTGGGGCTGCCCCTGAAGCCGGATCTGGG
>CAXTME010000156.1:0-7991 GCA_964245215.1 uncultured Lichenihabitans sp. | reverse complement strand
CCTCATAAACTTGCACCTGTCCGTTGGAGTGGCCAGTGCGGGGCGTCCGCTGCGGCGCGTCCGTCGCGTTCACCTTTACGTTTCGTCGACCTCCAATGTGAGGCTTGGACCAAGCCTGCCGCTACGGCCGCCACAACCGCTTGAACTCGCGTACGCACACCTGAGGTGGCAACACGCGATCGCCAAGTGCTCGTCGGCAGTGCGAGCAGAAAAACAGAACTCAGGCCCGATTACGGACAACATCAGCTTTTCTGACCCTACTGATACTTAAGCTCCAAAATCGCACGCAGTGGCTGAATGTAAACTTACAATTCTATGGACGTACGAATTTCGTCTCTCTTATTAAGAAGGCCGCGAAAAATAGCGTAGAGAACGCTTCTCTCGATGATACTTCTCACGTTTTGGCCTCGCGAGAGAACGTCTGGCTTATGTTCTTCCAGTCGGTGAAATCGTCCAGGCAGGCCAAGCCCCCGAGGCGACCCAAGCCGCTCGACTTATATCCGCCGTCCTCCATCTCGACTTCCTGCGCAGCCCAGTTGTTGATGGCGACGATGCCCGCCTCCAGTCGCCTCGCGACGCGGATCGGCCGGTCGGCGTCGCGACTCCAGACGCAGGCGCTCAGTCCATATTCGCTGTCGTTGGCGAGTGTCACCGCCTCGTCCTCGGTGTCGAAGACCTGCAGGGTCTGCACCGGCCCGAAGACTTCCTGCTGGACGATCGGGAGGGTCGGATCGTCGACTTCGAGCAGGCAGGGCCGGTAGAAGGCGCCTCCGGCGAACTCCGGCTCGGTCGCCGGACCGCCGCGCACGATCACCCGGGCGCCCGCCTTGATCGCCTCCTCCACCATGGCGTCGACTCGAGCGACGGCGTCCCTGTCGATCAGCGGTCCCATGTCGACCTTCGCATCGGTCGAGGGGCCGATCCGCACCGCCTCCAACTGCGCCGCGTGCGCCTGGCGCAGCCGCTCGGCGATGCCCCGCTGGACGAGGATGCGGCTGGCGGTGATGCAGAACTGGCCCGCCTGCATGGTCAGCGACTTGCGCAGGACGGGGAGCGCGACGTCGAGGTCCGCATCGTCGAACACGACGTGGGGCGTCTTGCCCCCCAGCTCCAGCCCGACGCGCTTCAGCTGCTTGCCGCACGACGCGGCGATCTCCCGGCCCACCTTGGTGCTGCCGGTGAAGCTGATCGTCCTGACATCGGCCGAGTCGACCAGCAACCGCGAGCCCTCCGAGTGCTCCTCGATGAAGACGTTCACCGCGCCTCGCGGGATCTCGGGAACCGACGCACAGATATCGCTGAGCAGCGCTGCGATATGCGCCGCCTTGGCGGGCATTTTGACGACGGACGTGCAGCCGGCCGCCATCGCCGCAGCGAGGGCTCGCGTGAAGAGGTAGATGGGGCCGTTCCACGGGATCAGGAGCCCGGCCACGCCGAGCGGCTCGCGGATCGACAGCGACTGGATGCCGGGTCGGGACTCCAGGACACGCCCGAACGCGGTCATCGGCAGCCCTGCCGAGAACCGCAGCAGCCGGGTGGCCTGGATCGCCTCGTACATCGCCTCGTCGCGCACCTTGCCGTTCTCCAGCGCCACGGTGTCGGCGAGTTCGCCGGCGCGGGCGGCGAAGGCGTCGGCAAGGTGCGACAACGCGGTGGCGCGCCGGAAGGCGTCGGCGCGCCACTCGGGTCCAGCGAAGGCGCGCAGCGCCGCAGAGACGCAACGCTCGGCCTCCGGCGCGCCGCCCTTGGGATAGCGGCCGAACACCTCGCCCGTGGCGGGATCGACGCTCTCGCCGGCTTCGGCCGAGTCGAGCCACTCGCCGTCGATCCAGTGCCGCGCCGCGGTCTTCGAGTAACCGTTGCCGTTGTCGCTCATCTCTTCACTCCTAGGCTTTCAGCCGCAGCAGTCGTTCGGCGTTGCCGTGGGCGATGGCGGCGCGCTCGTCCTCGTCGACGGGGAGGGCTTCAAGCCAGGCGCGCGCGCCGGTCATGGTCAGATATGGATAGTCGACCGAAAACAGGATGCGCTCGGCGCCGAGCGTCTCCCTGACGAAGTGGAAGTGCGGCAGGTTCAGCATGCCGCTGGGCGTGACGAAGACCTGGTCGCGGTAGGTCTGGCCGATGGTGCGCTCGAGCCCGGTCGCCGCCGGCGGCATGGTGTCGTCCATGCGCTGCAGGTAGAAGGGGACCATCTCGCCCCAATGCCCACTGATCAGGCGCAGGCTCCGATGGCGGTCGAGCGCGCCGGACAGGATCAGCCGGACGACCTGGATCCCGGCTTCGTGGTGCCAACCCCAGCCATAAAGCGACAGCCGCGCAGTCACCTCCTTGCTGAACCCCGCGTAATAGGGCCGCTGCACAGCCGGCAGCGGCGCGCCAGGGTGGATGTACAGCGGGACCTGCAGCGCTTCGCAGGTGGCGAGGATGGGCGCGTAGGCCGGATCGTCGATCAGGCTTTCCTCGCCGGGATGACCGGCCAGCAGAGTCGCGGTCAGCCCGAGGTCGCCGACGCTGCGCTCCAGCTCCCGGCACGCGGCGTCGGCATCCTGCCAAGGCAGGATGGAGAAGCCGGCGAAGCGCCCGGGATGGCGCGCGACCGCGTCCGCCAGACGATCGTTGGCGCGGCGGGCGAGGTCGGCCGCCTCGCCAGCGGGGAGCGCCTGGATCGGCTGCGTCGAGGACAGGACCTGAACGTCGATCCCATGCTCATCCATCGCGCCTAGCCGCTCCGCGATCGGGGCGGACGCCAGGGCCTCGGCGCGTGCGGGGGCCTGGCTGCGGGGCCGGTCCTGCGGCAGGGCTTCCGGGGTCTCCTGAAAGCTCGCGCCGATGTCGGCCGTGTACGGCGCCGAGCGCGCGAGGACGGGCTTGACCGCCTCACCGATCGCGGGGTCGATGACGTGCTCTTCCAGGCAGATGATCTTCAGCGGCATCTCGGCTCTCGGGCTTGAGTGACCTGCATCGGGTCAGTCGAAGTAGCCGGCGGCGGGAAGGTCCTCGAGCAGTCCGGGCTCCTGGGGCCGCCACCCGAGCCTGTCGCGCGTCCGCTCGCTTGAGGCGGGGTTGTCGGTGGTCGCGAACCGCGCCATCCAGCCGAAGTGGTCCTGCGCCGCTTCGGGTTTGAGGCTGCGCACCGGCAGTCCCAGGCCCTGCCCGATCGCCTCGGCGATGTCGCGGAAGGCGACACCCCGGTCGGCGACCGCGTGCCAGCGCTGGCCGGGCTCCGCCTTTTCCAGCCCCAGCCGGAACAGCCGCGCCACATCCAAGCGGTGGACTGCAGGCCAGACATTGCCTCCCTCGCCGACATAGGCGGAGATGCCGCGCCGTCGTGCGATGTTGATCAAGCCCGGAACGAAGCCGCCCCGGTCGCCGGCGCCATGGACGCTGGGCGGGAAGCGCACGGCGGCGGCGCACACACCCTTGGCGGCGGCTCCCAGCACCGCGGCCTCTGACGCGGCGCGGGGTATGGCCTGATCGGCGGGAGGATCCGTCTCGACCGCGGTGCGCCCCGGCGCGACCAGCGTGGTCACCGAGACCGCGAGGAACGGCTTGCCCGACCCGGCGAGCGCGGCCGCCATGGCCTCGACCGCACGACGGTCGATCTCCGCGTTCTCCTGGTAGCGGGAGAAGTCGTGGATGAACGCCGTGTGGATTACCGCGTCTGACAGCCGGGCCCCTGACGCCAGGCTGTCCGGGTCGTCCAGCGCTCCGGGGTGCGGCTGGACGTCGGCCCGGTGGAGCGCAGCGGCGGCGTCCTCGCTGCGCGCCAACCCGACAAGGTCATACCCTGCCGCCTGGAGGTCCTGAACGACGGCGCTCCCGACGAAGCCCGTCGCGCCAGTTACGAAGACTCGCATTGATCGCTCTCCTCTTACCGCTCACCGCGGGCATGGGCGTCGAGGTCGGATTGCGCGAAGCCGGCCATCTTGGCCATCGCATCACCCACCTTGCCCTGGGCCTCGGCATTCCGGAACGGGCGCGCCTCCTCGACGACGAGCTCCTCGGGCGTGGGAACCTTGCCGAGCAGCTCGAACACCGCGTCGATGAAGCGGTCGAGCGGCATCATGCCTTCCCGCGTCGACTGACCCGCGGTCAGCTCGGTCTGGACGCCCGGCGGGATGAGCTCGATCACCTCCACCTTGCCCTTCAGGCGCTCGCGCAGAGAGAGGGTGTAGGCGTGGATGGCGGCCTTGGTCGCGCAGTAGGTCGGAACCGAGACCAGCGGCACGAAGCCGAGACCGGACGAGGTGTTCAGGACCGCTGCGCCCGGGCGGCCGGAGAGATGGTCGACCAGCGCATCGGTCATCCGGATCGGACCCAGCAGGTTCGTCACGACGATCGCCTCGGCGTCGCGGAGATCGCGCGCCGAAGCGATGTCCTCGATCCGCATGACGCCGGCGTTGTTGAAGAGAACGTTGAGATCCGGATGATCCGCGACGAGCTGGCGAGCGGCCGCGGTGATCGAGGCGGGATCGGCCACGTCGAGTTCGATCGCGAACATCCGGTCGCGCTCACCGATGGTCTCCTGCAGGGACTTCAGGTTGCGGCCGCCGATGATCACCGTGTTCCCTAAGTCGTGCAGGCGACGTGCGAAGGCCTGCCCGATGCCCGATCCGCCGCCGGTGATGAAGATGGTGTTGCCGGTCAATCGCACGATTTGCCTCCGCGCTTGGGTTTGGACGCCCGTGAAGGGGTCTGCGAAGGCCGATACTTTTCACCCGCTTGCCGGTTCCTCGATGAGGCCCGAAGCGCAAGGAAGCGCAGGGATCGAGCAAGGCGCCCGGGGGTCACGCCCGGCTAAGGTCGGTCAGGCCGGTTGCTGGTCACCTGCGCCGTGTCGCCGCCGCCGGTAGTCGGTCGGCGTCGTTCCATGGAGACGCTTGAAGGCGATGCAGAACTGTTCCGCGCGCGGGTAGCCCGCACGTTCCGCCACGCGTGCGACCGGCAGATCGGTGTCGCCCAGCAGCCGACGAGCGGCGGCCATCCGCACTTCCGTGAGGAAGGTGTGAGGCGGCTGTCCCGTCCGCGCCCGGAAGCGGCGCGCGAAGTGAAACTTGCTCATGCCGGCTTCGGAAGCGAGTGTATCAAGCGACAGTGGCTCGGCGTACCGCGCCCGCATCAACTCCACGACACGGGATAAGCGCGCATCGGTGAGTTGATAGCCGCGAGGCTCGGCGAAGTGATCGTCCGCGGCGCCATGAACGACAAGGAGGTGCATCGCCAGCCATCTCGCCGCCTGCTCGGCGTAGATGTCCGGTGCGCCCGCCCTTACGCCGGCTAGCAAGGCCCGCGCCGTCATCGCGATCACGGGATCACCGGCTACGAGTGCTGACATCGAAGTCGCCACCGAGCGCTGACCAGCTCGTCGAAGCTCCTCGGCCGCTTCCTCGAGAATAGTGACCGGCAGATACAGGTGAGCCGTGTCGAAGACATCTTCACTGCTCCACCGCAGCTTGTCCGTGTCGCCGGGCGCTGTAAGGCCCGATGCGCCGGGACCGTAAGAGGCTGTATGCCAAGAACCTGCATCGAACACGTCGAGCGTGTGTTCGCCGGAGATTGCGATGCCGACGGTGAGATCCGCCGTCGGCAGCGTCTCATGCAGGGTTCTGGAAGGATCGGACCGGTGAAGTCCGATAAGTAGCGATGTCCAGCCGAGATCCCCGGAAGAGGCAAGCGCATGCCCCGGCACGGCGTTCAGGCAAGCAAAGCTCGCATTGGAGACCATCGCGCACCACCTCCGCCTATCGCCTATCGCCTATCGCCTATCGCCTGTCCTAAGCTAACCATTTGACCGGAAGATAGTTTCCCTGCGCTGAGGATCGCATGATCCACATTAGAGGGCCGCAGGGGACTGGTTCGACGGCCTCGACCTGCCCGCCCCGACCTTTGCCAAGCTGGCCGCGGGCAACGCCGCCAAGTTGCTCCGCCTCCCCGACCCGAACACCTGAGTCCATGCGCTTGAGATCGTCTGTCGATCCCTGCGGACGAAGCCGACTGATCCAAGCCTTTGGGTGTCATGCTCGCCGAACAGACGGCGGCGGTGAGCGAGCACCTCGGTCGCGAAAGCCGTACGGTCGTGCGACGAGGACGGCCGGCCTAAGCGGCGAACAACTCTACCACGCTCGCCGGTGCGTTCGCCCCGAAGAAACGCTCCAGGTTCCGGGCGCTCTGTTCGGCGACCTGGGCGCTGCGGGGGAACAGCTCGTGCTCGTATGCCGCCAACGCGCTTTCACTGTCGCGCGGATGCGCGACCAGCGCCCGGGCGAGTTCGGCGCCATCCAGCATAGCGAGGTTGGCGCCTTCTCCCGCGAACGGCGACATGAGGTGCGCGGCGTCGCCGAGCATCGTCACTCCGGGCGCCCGCCGCCATCGCTCGCCGACCGGCAGCGCGTAGATCGGTCGGAGAACCGGTGCGATGCCGCTCTCAGTGACGAGCGCCCGCAACGGCGGCGCCCAATCCTCGAAGACCTCCGCCGCCTGGGCTAGCCCCGCACCGGGACGGGTCGGATCCAATGAGGCCACCCAGCTCTCGGGCCGGTTAAGCGCGATATAGATGTGTATGCCGCCATCGGCGTTGCGATGCGCCAGGATGCCCTGTCCCGGCGCTACCGCCATCAGCGTGCCGCTGCCGATCACCGCCGCCGCAGGCACGGCGCGTGGATCGCTGGCGGGCAGGTGGCTCTGGAAGAAGCAGGTGCCGGTGTACTCAGGCCGCACCTCCGACAGCAGCGGCCGCACTTTCGACCAGGCGCCGTCCGCGCCGACGAGCAGCCGGGCCGTGACCTGCGTGCCGTCGGCGAACTCGATCCGGTGCCGTCCTTCACCCGCCGTATCGACGGCGCGCACCTTGCGCCCCCAGCGGATCGCGTGGTCGGGGAGCGAACGGATCAACAACCGCCGCAGATCGCCCCGATCAACCTCCGGGCGGGTGGAGGCCGGGTCGCCCGGCCTGTCGAGCAGGACCGACCCCTCCCTGTCCACGATCCGCTTGGCATCCTCGCCCGGGCGGACAAGGTGGAGGAACGCTTCGAACAGCCCGACATCCCTGAGCGCCTGCTGTCCGCTGTGCTCGTGCATGTCGAGCAGCCCGCCCTGCGTGCGCGCGTCCGCCGATGCTTCGGCTTCATAGATCAATGCGGCGATCCCGTGCCGATGCAACGCGCAGGCGAGCGTGAGGCCGCCAAGGCCGGCGCCGATGATGGTGACGGGTCGCACGATTCGCGCTCCTGCTCCCGAAGCTGGCACGAATGTTCTGCCAACCACGATGAAGGTTCCGGAGCCGCTGGCCGATCAAAGACCGGCGTGTACGTGTCGGCAGGCCAAGACCCAAGCCGACGTTTCTCGCGACACCTTTTTTCTAGCCGAAGCCGACTGGTGGTGCAACGAGGCGACGGGTCTGAACAAGCGGTCTAGGTCTGGCCGAGGCTAGTCGGGACAGCTCCATCACAGGCTTGTAGACGATGACGCCGGCGTTGTTGACGAGATATCGAGCCCGGTGAACTGCTCCTCGGCGAGCACCACCGCGCGCTCCGCGCTGCCGTCGGCGACCAGCGGTGCGACGCCGTCGCGGGGCGAGCGCCCTAACCGGGGTTCGGTAGATAGAACGGACCCAGATATACGCTAAGCTCCGGCGGGTCCGCGCAGGTGTCCGATAACATCTGTTTATTGCTGGTGTCGTAGCTTTCCCGCAGACGATGTCGTTTTAGAAACTCGGCTAGAGCATTTTCCGAGCGGCCTGACTCGGGTGGGTCTTCACGCTGGGGCGCGTGTCTGATTCAGGGTGCATGCTGGCGAGGAGGCCGGCATGCATGGCCAAGGCGCTCTCTGTTGAGCTGGCGAAGCACGCCGCATTGGCCGACGTGCTCGCCGACGCTTTGGAGCGTCGGGGCGTCGCGCACCGACGGGCCGTCCTCGCCGCGAGGATCGGCATGGCAGCGTTCGTGCCAGGCCACGGTCGCGTGGCTCGATGATCCCGCGCTCGGTCTTGGACG
>CAXTME010000155.1:3250-8029 GCA_964245215.1 uncultured Lichenihabitans sp. | reverse complement strand
GCTCAGCATGCGGAAACCTGAGAACACCCTCGATCCTCGTCCTGAGCCGGGTCCGTGTCGAAGGGCGCTCGAGGGCACCTCCGGCAGGGGCCGTGCGTGTTTCGACAGGCTCTCTTCGGGCCGCTCAGCATGCGGAAACCTGAGAACACCCTCGATCCTCGTCCTGAGCCGGGTCCGCAGGACCCGTGTCGAAGGACGTTGTGGCCCACTCGGAGCACCAATCGTACGTGCTTCGACATTGGTTCAAGCCACTCAGCACGCGGGGGACATCAGAGTCCGTCGCCGCTTTGGGCGCCTTCCCCCTCGACCGCAACCTCGATCCGCCCCGAGGGAAGCCGCGAAACGGCGCCGGACGTCCGCGATGCGGCTTGATCGTCCGTCACGACCTCGTGCGCCGCAGAGCGCAGGCGCGACCTGATCGACGTGTCGAACGCGTCCTCGACCAGCACGGCCGTGTCCGGTCCGTCCTGCGCGGCCCCGAAAGCGAAGCGAGGAGCGTCCAGCGCGTCTTTTAGCCCGGCGCCGAGCAGGAGCCGGCCTGCCACCTGCAGCACCGACACGCCGGCCCCCGGGCCCGTGGTCCCGAGGCTCGCGATGCGCCCGTCCCGCGACGTCGCGAAGGCCGGAACGGAAACCAGGGGTGGCTGCTGCCCTGGGCCCAGCAACGGCCCGATATCCGGATCGAGCGCCAGGGCCGCCCCGCGATTGCCGAGCAGGATGCCGGTGCGGCTCGACACGACGCCCGACCCGAAGGCCCCGCCCAGCGACTGGATGAGCGCTACGGCACCGCCCTCCCGATCGACGGCGCCGATGAAGATCGCGTCTTCCGTAAAGGGCATCGCGCGCCAGGGCAGGGCGGCGCTGGCCCGACGACGGTCGATGCGCAGACTTTCGCGCTTCAGCCACTCGGGGTCGACGAGGCCCAAAGGATCTCGCCCGGCCTGCAGCTCGTCGTCGAAGAGACGTTTCGCGTGCTTCGCGCTCTCGATCGCATCGTGCCAGTGCTCGAATCCATTTAAGCGACCATGACCGAGCTGCAGAAACAATCCGAGCGCGAGCGCGAGCTCGATGCCTTGCCGGTTCGGCGCCACCTCGAGGCGCTGGCGGCCGAGGTCGAGCGAGGCGGGCCATCGCCATCGGGCTTCGCCACGCCGGAGGTCGTCACGGTCGAGCAGGCTCGACAGCTCCTCGAGGTCCGCCGCGAGTTCGCGCCCGACATCGCCGCGGTAGACGTCGTCGAGACCCGCCTGGATCATGTAGTCCAATGTCAGGGCCAGCGCGGGTTGCTGCCACGACGTCCCGGCCTCCGGCACCTTGCCATCGACAAGAAACGCCTGAGCGAAGCCGGGCAGGGATGACAGGTCCGCAGCCGCCGTGCGGGCTTTCACGTCCGACGGCGTAATGATGCTAGCGTTGCGGGCCGCCTCCAGGGCCGGTTGCAGGAGGCGCGACAGCGGCATCCGGCCGCCCTGCGCCGTCGAGAGCTCGTAGGCCGAGGCCCAGCCCGCCACCGCACCCGGTACGGTGAGGATCGCCTCCGTGCCCAGCAAGGGAACGACATCGTGGCGGCGGAACAGCGCGCGTTCGACGCCGCGCCCGGTGAGGCCCCGCGCATCGAGCACCCGCACGAGGCCGCGCGGTCCCGGCTCGCGGAAGAGCCAGAGCGCGTCGCCGCCGAGCCCGTTGCGATGCGGAACCACGACGGCGCTGACGGCCGCGGCCGCGATCGCGGCTTCGATCACGCTCCCTCCCTCGATCAGCACGTCGCGCCCGGCGCTCGCGGCGGCCGGATGGGGCGCCACGAGCGCTGCGACGGAGAAGGTCTCGGTGTCGTCCATGATGGCGGGCCCGCAACGAAGAAAGACGCGGTTCTACGCGCTTTCCTGCCGCGGTGCGCTGCCGTTCAGGCGAGCTTGTAGCGGGCCAGCCGTTCGTAGAAGGGCCGACCGGCGTCGGCCACCCTCTTCAACCGATCGGGCAGGTCGTCGAAGCCGATATCGGGGCGCGGCGGCGCAAAGCCCGTCGAGCGCTCGACCGCGTCGTACCAGGACGGGCCCCAGACGCCGTCGCTGTCGCGGCGGCCGGCGGGCCACGCCAGCATGTGGGCGTCGAAGCCGATTCCGAGCCGCGCGCACAGCGCACGGAGAACGTGGCCCGGGTCGCCCAGCACATCACGCGATTCGATGACGGCCGGAGCCCGGCCGGTGCGGTCGGCGACACGGTCGAAAAGCTCCGCCTGCTGCGGCAGGCCGATATCGTCCAGCGTCACCTCGGCGCGCCGCTCGACATAGGAGGCCAGCACGGGTTCGGGGGCACGGATCAGAAAAGCGTTCTCGAAACCGTCGATCCAATCGCGGCCGACGCCGGGCAGCATATGGTGCGTCATGTGCTTCTGGTACCAAACCGAGCACCCGCCCGGCACCGGCCCGGTGATCTCGGCCACGACGGCGCGCCAGTCGCGGGGCTGGCTCGCAAGAATCTCGTCGCGTTGCGGATGGATCAGACCGGTGGAGGCGAGATAGGCGGCGTAGAAAGGCTCGTCCGAAACGGCGGTGTCGGGCCGGTTCTCGAACGACCGCATCATGGCGGTCGAGATGTTGCGCGGCCCCGACCACATGGCAATCCGCACGGCACCGGCCGCCGTGCCCGGGCCGGTCGATGCAGGCGCGGGGTCACTCGGTGTGTCGGTCATTCACGTCGGTCTCGTAGCGGGAGCGAGGCCGGAAATTGCACGGCGGAAGGACGGTTGTCGACCGCTCTGCGCTGTCAGACTTCCACGCTTCGACCGTGCTCTCTCGGTCAACCGCCATGCGCCGTCGGCAAGGCTGCCCTGCGGGCACAATCGTTTAAGGACTTGGTGACGCTAAAGGTTTAGCTCAAGTCAACGTTGTTTATCAATCGAGGGGTCGGCTTTGACCTTTGCCTTGCGCAAGCCCGAGCACCGCCGACGCAACGGTGTTGCGGAGAGCCGGACCGCACCCGCCATCCCGTCGCGATCATCCTCGGCCTTGCGAAAGCCACGCCGGGTTGCGGCGCTGCCTGTTGTCGAGCTAGCCGCCTCGGCCAAGTCCGAACGCACCCTGGTCGGCATCCTGGCCCTCCTGGCCAGCACGGCGCTGTTTCCCATCTCCGATATCGCCTCCAAGCTTTTGACCACCTCGCTGCCGTCGATCGAAGTGGCATGGCTGCGTTACCTCGTCTTCGTCATCATGACGGTCCCGCTGTTGCTACGTGGTCGAGGCGTGCTGCGGACCGCGCGTCCCGGTCTTCAGGTCGGCCGCGCCATGGCGAGCGCCGCGTCGACGGTGCTGTTCATCGTGGCGTTCGGCGTCATGCCGGTCGCCAACGCGACAGCCATCGGTTTTCTGGCCCCGGTCGTCGTCACGGCCATGGCGGCGCTGTTCCTGCGCGAGAAGGTCGGCATCCGGCGTTGGTCGGCGGCGCTCGTCGGCCTCGCCGGCGTGATGGTGATCGTGCAGCCCGGCGGCAGCACGTTCGACGTTTCGAGCTTCATCCCGCTCTTCGGCAGTATCGCGTCGGCCCTGGCCGTCATCGGCACCCGCCTCGCCAAGGACGAGCGGCCCGAGACGACGTTGTTCTACTCCGCCGTGACCGGTTTTGCGGTGATCTCGGTGTTGGCGGCCTTCACGTGGCAGACGCCCAACTGGAACCAGGTCGCGATCGGCGGCATCGTCGGGTTCTTCGCGACGCTGGCGAGCCTGATGCAGATCTTCGCCTACCGGAACGCGCCGGCGTCCCTCCTGGCCCCGTTCAGCTATACGCAGCTCGTGTGGGCTGCGGCGCTCGGCTATCTCGCGTTCGGCACCATCCCGGGCCCATCCATGCTGCTCGGCGCCGCGATCATCGCGGCGAGCGGGGTCTATACGGCGTGGCGCGAGGCCGTGCGGGCTCGCGCCTGACCACGAGGCAAGATAACCTGGATGTCCAGCGTTCCGGCACCTTTGCAAGTGTGCCGCCCGTGTTGCATGGTGGCGGCAGATCAGAGGTCGACGGGCTCCGGGAACGATGAAGAAGGTCTATGCTGACGCCACGGCGGCTTTGGCCGGCCAAGTCAGAGACGGCATGACGATCCTGGCCGGAGGTTTCGGCCTCTGCGGAATTCCATCGAGTCTGATCGAGGCGTTGCGCGACACGGGGGCCAAGAACCTCGTCTGCGTCTCCAACAATGCCGGCATCGATGGCGAGGGTCTCGGACTTCTTCTCGAAAGCGGCCAGATCGCCAAGATGATCTCGTCCTACGTCGGCGAGAACAAGCTTTTCGCCAGCCAGTTTTTGGCCGGCAAGCTCGATGTCGAGTTCACGCCGCAGGGGACGCTGGCCGAACGCTGCCGCGCCGGCGGCGCCGGGATCCCGGCTTTCTTCACCAAGACGGGTGTCGGAACCCAGGTGGCGGAGG
Source organism: uncultured Lichenihabitans sp. (assembly GCA_964245215.1). Lineage (GTDB taxonomy): Bacteria > Pseudomonadota > Alphaproteobacteria > Rhizobiales > Beijerinckiaceae > Lichenihabitans. Next base: position 3,612 of record CAXTME010000155.1, on the reverse strand, counting down.
GCAAGGAAGAGCGCGAGTTCGACGGCGAGCGCTACATCATGGAGCGCGGGATCTTCGGCGACATTGCTCTCGTCCATGCCTGGAAGGGCGACACGGAAGGCAACCTCATTTATCGGAAGACCGCTCGCAACTTCAATCCGATGATGGCTACCGCGGCCAAGCTGACCATCGCCCAGGTCGAACATCTTGTCGAACCGGGCGAACTCGACGCCGACGCCATTGTTACGCCGGGGATCTATGTCAAGCGGATCGTCCATGTGCCTGAGCCTCGCAAGCGGATCGAGCAGCGGACCACCCGCAAGCGGCAGCCGGCCGAGAACGCCGCGGCCGCGGCAGGGGGCGACGTTTGATGGCCTGGACCC
>CAXTME010000155.1:0-3150 GCA_964245215.1 uncultured Lichenihabitans sp. | reverse complement strand
GCGACATCGCGGCGTCGGCGGTGAGAGAGGGATAGAAATGGCCTGGACCCGCGACATCGCGGCGTCGGCGGTGAGAGAGGGATAGAAATGGCCTGGACCCGCGACGAAATGGCGGCGCGCGCCGCCCGCGAGCTGCGTGACGGCTTCTACGTCAATCTCGGCATCGGCATCCCGACGCTGGTCTCGAACTTCATCCCCGAGGGCATGAGCGTCCAGCTGCAGAGCGAGAACGGGATGCTCGGCATGGGGCCTTTTCCTTACGAGGGCGAGGAGGATGCCGACCTGATCAACGCCGGCAAGCAGACCGTGACGGCCTTGCCGACCACGAGCTTCTTTTCCTCCGCCGACAGCTTCGCCATGATCCGCGGCGGCCACATCGATCTCTCGATCCTCGGCGCCATGCAGGTGGCCGAGAATGGCGACCTCGCCAACTGGATGATCCCGGGCAAGATGGTGAAGGGCATGGGCGGCGCCATGGACCTCGTGGCCGGCGTCAAGAAGGTCGTCGTGCTGATGGAGCACACGGCCAAGAGCAAGACGGGCGGCGAGGAGCCGAAACTGCTCGACCGCTGCACGTTGCCGCTCACGGGTAGCCGGGTGATCGACATGGTGATCACCGATCTCGGCGTCTTCAGCATCGACAAACACGCGGGCCGCATGACTCTTGTCGAACTCGCGCCCGGCGTCGAGCTCGCGACGATCGCCGCGAACACCACCGCGCATTACGCCGTGTCGCCGGCCTTGACCGGGGAAGCCGTCGCGGCGTGAACGAACTCACGCGGCGTGAAAGAACTCACGCGGCGTGACTAAACTCACGCGGCGTGCCCGTATGTGGGGCAGCCGGGTCGTAGGCGAGGCACACGCGCGGGACTTGATCGCAGGCCTAGGATGGGGCATATGACGGCTTGACGCGGCGGGACATCCCGCCGCCTTTCTTTTGCTAAGGTGCGTGTGATGAAGGTCCGCAATTCGTTGAAGTCGCTCCGCGGGCGTCACCGCGACAACCAGCTCGTGCGCCGCAAGGGCCGAGTCTACATCATCAACAAGACCCAAAAGCGCTACAAGGCCCGTCAGGGCTGAACGCTCCTCGCCAAGACTGACGCATGGAACCCTGGAACGGAGAGTTCCGGGGTTTTTCACGCAGCAGCCCGCGTCAGATCGTGCTTTGACGGACCGCGAAGCCCTGCCTATCTTGAGGCCATGCGGTATCTTAATCTTAGGACGATTTTGCTTGCGGCCCTGCTCCTGACGAGCGCGACCGGGTTCTCCCTGGCGTCGGACGGCGTGACCCAGGCCTTGTCGGCCGACGATCCGGAGCCGGATCAGCAGTTTCCGCCGCAGTTTTTCGGCCATGCGCCAGATGTAGCCGAACCGGGTGTTTCCGGATCGGCGCCGCTGCCCTCGCATCCGGCTTTCGGCCTCGACGGCGCCGCGCGCACTCTGCCGCCCATTTCGGGTAGGACAGACGCAGCGACGGAGCCGGAACCGCCTCAGAAAGCTCCCACCCGCGCGGAGGTTCTCGACAAGCTCTTGGGGCGGCTCGCCAAAGCGACCGATCCAGACGAAGCGCAGGGTATCGCAGGGCTCATCGAACAGATCTGGATGAAGTCCGGTTCGGACACAGCCGACCTTCTCATGACGCGCGTCGTTGCAGCCATCAACAACAACCGGCACGATGTCGCCGATGCACTGCTGGGTCAGATCCTCGAGTTGCAGCCCGACTGGGCCGAGGCGTGGAACAAGCGGGCGACGCTTCGTTTCCTCGACGATGACGATGCAGGATCGATGGAGGACATCAGCCATGTCCTGGCCCTCGAGCCACGTCACTTCGGCGCCATCAGCGGCATGGGCTTCATCCTGGAGCGCCATGGTGAAGACAAGGCCGCGCTGACGGCCTTGCGTCGGGCGCTGGAGATCTACCCCGAAAACCCGGATGTGAGAAAAGCCGTCGACAAGCTCACGCCGGAAGTCGAAGGCCACGATCTTTGACATCTGAGGGCCTGTCCGGCTCGCTGATCCGTTCATCATGCGGCTGATCCTCGGTGTCCTGATCGGGGTAACTCTTCTGTCGTTCTGCGGCTGGGCCTATACGGGCTGGCAAACCGGCCTGCTCGACCGCCGCTATCCGCCAGAGGGAGCCTTCGTCGAGATCGGCAGTGGAGCAAGGCTCCACTACACGGAGCGCAAGCCGGTCGGCGTCGAGCGGGCCGTCGTATTGCTTCTTCACGGGGCCAGCGGAAACCAGGCCGACGTGATGGTGCCACTGGGCGACCGTCTGGCTGCCGCGGGTTTCAGGGTCTTGGCGTTCGATCGCCCCGGCCACGGCTGGAGCGATCGGCCGGACGGCCACGGCGACGCCTCGCCGGCGCGTCAGGCCGTGCTCATCCGGCGCGGACTCGATCGACTCGGCGTGCACCGCGCGATCGTCGTGGGCCACAGCTGGAGCGGCGCTCTCGCGGCCAATTTCGCGCTCGACCAGAGCGATCTTACCCAGGGCCTCGTGCTCGTCTCGCCGGTGCTCTACCCCTGGTCGGGTGGTGTCGCCTGGTATTACGGCCCTGCCGTATCGAACTGGTTCGGCCCGGTCTTCACGCATGTGCTCACCCTGCCGATCGGGCAGTTGCTGATGCCGGCCGGCGTGGCGGAAGTCTTCGCGCCCCAGCCGGCCCCGCCGGACTTCGTCGAGAAAACCGGGGTGTCACTCGTGCTTCGGCCGTCGGAGTTCGAGGACAACGCCGATGATGTCGACCAGCTGCATGCCTTCGTGACCGCGCAAGGCCCCAGGATGCCGGACATCGCAGTGCCGACCGCCATCGTGGCAGGCAGTGGCGACAGGATCGTGTCGCCCTCGATCCACGCCGAACATGCGGTGCGGGATATCGCCGGCTCGACTCTCACGATCCTGCCGGGACGAGGGCACTCCCCGCACTGGACCGACCCCGACGTGGTGGTGGCGGCTGTGGAATCGGTCGCGGCCAGGATGAAGCGGTCCGTCTCCTTCCAAGCGCCCTGAGGCTCTCGCGCCGCTTGCGACACGCGTTCACCATCCGTCATTGCGAGAAGCGTAGCGACCAGGCAACCCAGAGGTGGCTGTAGGCAGACCGAGAGCCCATACGCCTCGTCCTGAACCGGGCGCAGAGCGCCCGTGTC
>CAXTME010000154.1:0-8071 GCA_964245215.1 uncultured Lichenihabitans sp. | reverse complement strand
GTTCCACCGCCCGTCGACGTCCTCGTCGACGCTCAATTTCCTCAATAGTCGCAGTACAACCAACGTTATGCGCATCGGTACGGCTGCAATGCCATCTAGACCGAGTCCCACGCCGCGATGTTAATCGCTTGTTAACTTCGCGCCCTCCGCCTTGTTCGTTTATATTCATTAACTTCTCGGCGCCGCCGTAGCGGCACACGGGGAGGCTGCATTTCTTAAGCGGTTGTTTACTGGCATTTATTGTTTGTGAAAAAGTTGCAATTGAAACCATTTGTTAAGCATGACGGACGTAAAAAATTTACGAAGTTGGTTAGCGAGACATGAACGGCCGGTGGGCCGAGCGTCTCCTGGGTTCCCCAGAAGGAATGACTCCATGCTGGTTTTGATCGATGACCGTGAGATCGTTGCAGTGGGCTATGCCGGTGGTTTCAAGACCGAGGGCGTTTGCAGCACGGGCTTCTGCCCGACCGATTTCAAGGGCTGGGTAGAGACCGTCGCCGAGGAAGACCTCGCGGCCGTCGAGGCCTTCCTCATCGGCAACTGCCGCGACCGCTCGGCCTATCCCGGCTGGATCCGCGAGCGATCGAATGCGCCCATCATCGCCATCAACGAGACGCAGTCGCTCGAACAGACCCTGGACCTCTTTGCGGCGGGGTTCGACGATGTCGTGAGGAAGCCGATCCACGTCCGGGAGCTCCTGGCGCGCATCGATGCCATTCGGCGCCGCGCCGCTTCGGCAGCCCTTGCAGCCAAGAAGGATGACGTCGCCATCGGCGAGATCCGCGTCTTCTTCGATGGGCGCGACCCCGAAATTCATGGCGAGGCCTTCCAACTCCCCCGCCGCGAGCGCCGCATTCTCGAATATCTGGTCAAGAACCGCGGCCGCCGCGTCAGCAAGACCCAGATCTTCAATGCGATCTACGGCATCTTCGATGAAAACATTGAGGAGAATGTCGTCGAGAGCCATGTCAGCAAATTGCGCAAGAAGCTGCGCGCCAAACTCGGCTACGACCCGATCGAGTCCAAGCGCTACCTCGGCTATTGCCTCGAAGAGCCGTGTGGCGTTCCCACATCGGCCCTCTGGAATGTCCCGGTCGGGGCCCAGGCCCGCCCGGCGCTCGTCCAGAGTGCGGCTTGATCCCACGACCGAGCGAGTCGAATCGGTGCACCGCCTCTAAGCTGGTGGGCCTACAGGTCCAAACAGATGAATCATCTGTTCGGGTCACTAGGCCAGGGCGATGGCATTTGGGCTTTGAGGGGGATTTTGCTCCCCGGAACGGGGGAGGGTGTCACCCGTCAGGGTGACGCGTGGGGTGCGGCAGGCAATTCCCCACCCGTCGCCGCTTCGCGACGCCACCCGAGTCCCATCCCGGCGAGCCGGGCCCAATTTCCCGGAACCGGGAAGGACGACAGCGCCACTCTCCGCCTCTTCGTGCGAATGCGATGGCCCTGGAGGCCAGGCGCGTCCGGCTTGACCGTCGCGTCGCGAGACCCCATCTCCCTCTTGTTCCACGGAGATCCCCGGCAAGGGGCTGAGACACCGCTGGGCCTGCTCCGCAGGCGGCGCGGGTATCCATAGAACCTGATCCGGTTTGCACCGGCGTAGGGATGGACACCGGCCGCGATTGCGATGCCGGATCTTCTTCATCCTGTGCCGATGAAGGAGAGATGCGATGACGGGCCTGCCCGTCCTGTTTAACACCTTGACGTTCGCGGCCACGGGCCGGGAAAGTCGCGCGGAGCCCCTGCCGTCCCGCGTCGATGTCGCCGTGGTGGGAGCCGGCGTGATCGGGCTGTCGATCGGGTGGCGCCTCGCGCGACGCGGTCTTTCGGTGGCGGTCGTCGATGCCGGGCCCGCAGGCGGCGGAACGAGCGCGGCCGCCACCGGCATGCTGGCCGCCTCGGCCGAACACGAGCCAGGCGGCGGCCCGTTGCTGGAGCTGGCGCGGGAAAGCTTGGCCCTCTGGCCCGCGATGCGGCGGGACGTCGAAGCGGAGTCGGGTCTCTCGATCGATTACAGGGACGAGGGGACGCTGATCGTAGCGGTCGGCCGCGACGAGGTGGAACGCCTGCGGTTCCGCCACAAGATGCAGCGCGATGCCGGCCTCGATGCATGTTGGCTGTCCGGCTCCGCCGTGCTCGCTCTCGAACCCGGCCTCCGGCCGAACATCGCCGGCGGCATCCTGTGCCCCGGCGACCATCAGGTCGATCCGCGCTCGACCCTGCAGGCCCTGAAGGCGGCCTTTCTCGGCCAGGGGGGTCATCTTGCCGAGGCGACTCCGGTCGAGCGGCTCGAGATGGAGGGGGGCCGTGTCACGGGCATCGGGACGTCGGCTGGCCTCTGCCGCGCCGGCACGGTGGTGGTGGCGAGCGGCGCCGCCATCGCCACGGGCGGCCTATTGCCGACGGCAGTCCGTGTACCGGTCCGACCCTTGAAGGGCCAGTCGATGGCGTTGCGCAGCCGGCCAGCCTTCGGCCGCATCGCTGCGCTGCCTGTCGATCATGTGATCTGGACCTCGGAAATTCATATCGCGCCCAAGGCGGACGGCCGAATGATCGTCGGTGCCACCATCGAAGAGACCGGATTCGACGCCAGTGTGACGGCGGGCGGCCTCTACGCGCTGCTCGACGGGGTTCGGCGTGTCCTGCCGGGTGCCGAGGAGATGGTGGTCGAGGCGGTCTGGGCCGGGTTCCGCCCGACGTCGGAAGACGATGCACCGATCCTGGGCCAAACCGTCGTCCGAGGCCTTGTCCTGGCGGCGGGACATCATCGCAACGGCTACCTCCTGGCTCCCGTCACGGCGCGAGCCATCGAGGATCTCGTCCTCGACGGGACGATCCGCGGCGCAGCGGCGGGCTTCGCCCTCGACCGCTTCGAGTCCGCCATGGGGAATGGACCATGAAGATCACGGTCAACGGCGAAGATCGCGTGACGGAAGCCGATACGCTCGCGGCACTGTGGATCGTCGAAACCGAGCATCTCGATCTGACGTCGCGCCGGGGTTTCGCCATGGCGCGCAACGGCGAGGTCGTGCGGGCGACGAATTGGGATCACACGGTGCTCGAAGACGGCGACCGCGTGGAGATCATCCGAGCCCTGGCAGGAGGTTGAAATGGAGCACTCTCAAGGTGAAGACCCGCTCGTGATCGCGGGGGAGACGTTGCGCTCGCGGCTGATCCTCGGCACGGCCGGCTACCCGACTCAGCGCATCATGGCGGAGGCCGTCAAGGCCAGCGGCTGCGAGATGGTGACGGTGTCGATGCGCCGGATCTCGCTGGCTGGCCACGGCTCCGACACCGTGAACCTGCTCGGAGGCCTTCGCTTCCTGCCCAATACGGCGGGCTGCGAAACGGCCCGGGATGCCATACTGACGGCGGAACTCGGCCGCGAGGCGCTCGGGACGCATTGGGTGAAGCTCGAGGTGATCGGCGATCGTGAGACCCTCTACCCCGACGCCTCCGAGCTCCTGAAGGCGACCGAAGAGCTCACCGACCGTGGCTTCGTGGTGCTGCCTTATTGCTTCAGCGATCCCGTGCTCTGTCAGCGTCTCGCCGACCGCGGGGCCGCGGCCGTGATGCCGCTCGGGTCGTTGATCGGTTCGGGCATGGGCGTGGCCGATCCGGCCCTCCTGGAACTGATCTGCCGACGCTCGCCCGTCCCGGTGGTGGTCGACGCCGGACTCGGCACGGCCTCCGACGCGGCGATCGCCATGGAACATGGTGCAGCGGCCGTACTGCTGAATACGGCCGTCTCCAAAGCCGACGATCCCGTCCTCATGGCCCGCGCGATGCGGCATGCCGTCGAGGCCGGGCGATTCGCCTATCGCGCCGGCCGGATCCCGGCCCGCAAACGCGCCGAGCCGTCGAGCCCGCAACTGGGCCTCGTCGGGTCTTGAGGTCGCGCCGGCCGCTACCCGACCGGCTGCTGATCGTCACCGACCGCCATCAGGCCATGCGTCCCCTGGCGGCGGTGGCCGAAGCGGCCTTCGCCTCGGGGGCGCGCTGGCTCTGGCTGCGCGACCGCGACCTGCCGGTTCGGGAACGTCGCCTGCTGGCGCAGGATCTGGCCGCCTGTGCGGCACGGTACGGTGGGGCCTTGACGGTCGGCGCCGATGTCGCGCTGGCGGCCAACGTGGGTGCCGGAGTGCAGATCGCGGCCGGGGAGGATGTCGCGGCCGTGCGTCGAAGGCTGGGGCCGAAGGCCTGGATCGGCGTCTCGGCCCATAGTCTCGACGAGCTTCGCCGAGCCGACGATGCCGATGCCGACTACGCGACGCTCAGTCCGATATATCCAACGCCGAGCAAGCCGGGCTACGGGCCGGCGCTGGGCCTCGGGGTCTTGCGCCAAGCGTCGAGGCTCGGACTGCCGATCCTGGCGCTTGGCGGGATTTCGGCCACGACCGCCCGACCCTGTCTGGAAGCCGGTGCCTGCGGGGTCGCGGTCATGGGACCGGTGATGCGGGACGCCGACATGGTTCCCATGCTGCTCGGCGTTCTGGCCTGAAGACCCGATACGGGGTCCCGAGCGTTGGTCTTGACCCAACAACGACGAGCGATGTCAAAGCCACTTCGCGACGAACGACAGCGTTGCCATGAAGATGGTCCGCCCGGTCGCATCCCTCACCTTCGAAACGAAAGCTCGACGATCGCCGTCGGGGAGGATCTCGCGGGCGATGTCGGGCAGGACCGATATGGCCTTGGTCCGCGCCTCCTGGTCGTCCGTCAACTCCACCCCTTCGTCATCCTCGAACCGGTGCTCGCCGTCATCGACGTCGAAAAAAAAGCGCGGCATGGCAATGACCCCTGCTGGAGCCGGCGTTCCGGACAAGAAAGCTTTAGCCTCCGAAAAGCTGGGCTGTCGTCGGCGTAATCCACGAGCGAGTGTCGGTTGTCGCGCGACACGCTCGACCTCAAGAAGCAAACACGTTAGCGGGGCCGAAAAGACCAGGCGAACCTATGGTTCCGCCGTGATCAGGCGGCTAAACAGCGTCATAAGTGCACTTTGTGGCAGATTGTCCAATATCTTTTCAATGTTTATCGACGCTGATGCAGCGCCGCAAAAGCCACGCCCTCGACCCGAAGGCGGCCAGGGCCTTTGCTTTGCAGGCCGACCGGGCGATCGCGCCAGCGACGCCTGCGGCGCGCTCGCCCCCTGAACCGGCAGAGCGGCCCGGCCGCCATGGCGCGTTTCGGGCGACCGGGCTAGACTGATCCGCATGCATCCTCAGCTCCCGACGACATGAACCAGAACCGACCCGTTACCGCTGGCGACCACGTGTTCCTGGTCGACGGCTCGTCCTTCGTGTTCCGTGCCTATTTTCAATCGATTCGGCAGGACCAGAGGTACAATTATCGTGCCGACAAGCTGCCCACCGGGGCGGTGCGGCTCTTCGCGACCAAGCTCTTGCAGTTCGTGCGCGAAGGCGCCATGGGAGCCATCCCGACCCATCTCGCCATCATCTTCGACAAGAGCGAGAACTCCTTTCGCAAGGAGCTCTACGCCGATTATAAGGCGCATCGGAACGAGCCGCCCGAAGACCTCGTGCCGCAGTTCCCGCTGATGCGCGAAGCCGTGCGGGCCTTCGGCATGGTGCCGATCGAGCAGGACTCCTACGAGGCCGACGACCTGATCGCCACCTACGCCCGGCACGCCAGGGAAGCGGGTGCCGACGTCCTGGTCGTGTCGGCCGACAAGGATCTGATGCAGATCGTCGGCGAGAAGGTGTGGATGTACGATCCCGCCTCGGGCGTGCCGGGCGCCATGGGATCGCGCGACGAACGTCGCATCGGCCCGGAAGAGGTCATGGCCTATTTCGGCGTGACGCCGGACCGCGTCGTCGATGTTCAGGCGCTCGCCGGCGACAGTACCGACAACGTGCCGGGCGCTCCCGGCATCGGGGTCAAGACGGCGGCTCAGTTGCTCGCCACCTACGGCGATCTCGATACGCTGCTGGCCCGGGCCCACGAGATCAAGCAGCCGAAGCGCCGCGAAGCCCTGAGCCTGCCCGAGAACGTGGAACGGATCCGGGTATCGCGGCAGCTCGTGAAACTGATCGACGACGTCGACGTCGCGGTCCCGCTCGACGCCCTGCGGCTTCCCCGCATGGACGGCGAAAAGCTCGTCGGCTTCTGCAAGGCTCTCGAATTCACCACGCTGACGCGGCGCGTGGCCGAACTTTACGGCGTGTCGTTCGACAAGATCGACGCGGATGCGGCGCTGGTCGGGCCCGGCGGTTGGCGAACCCGGCACGGCGCTCCGGCCGCGCCCGTCGAGGAGACGGGTGGCATCGTGGCGCTCGCGCTCGACCCGACGGAGCCCGTCTCGGTGGGCGACGTCCGCGACGCCGCCGCTGTGGCGGCCGCCCTGCCGGTGGTGAACGGCCCGGCTCGGCTCGCCATCGCCCGTGCTGCGGAAGGGCGTGCAAGCCGTTTCGATCACACGGGCTACCGCACCGTAACGACGCTCGAAGCACTCGATGCCGTGATCGCGGCAGCGCACGAGGCGGGAGTGGTCGCCATCGACACCGAGACGACGTCTCTCGATGCACGCCGGGCCGAACTCGTGGGCGTGGCGCTTGCGACCGCGCCCGGCCAAGCCTCCTACGTGCCGGTGGGCCACCGCGCGTCGAGCGACGGCGGGCTCTTCGGGGACGGCGTGCTGGTGGAAGGCCAGTTGCCACTGCGCGACGTGCTCGATCGGTTGAAGCTGCTACTCGAGGCGCGCGACATCCTGAAGGTCGTCCAGAACGCGAAACCGGATTGGCTGTTGTATGCGGCTCACGGCATCGATGTTGCGCCTTTCGACGACACGATGCTGATGTCCTACGTGCTCGATGCCGCCGCCACGACCGACACGCACGGCATGGATCAGCTGGCCAAACGCCACCTCGGTCATCAGCCGATCGCGTTCAAGGACTTGGCGGGCTCTGGCAAGGCCTTCATCGGCTTCGCCCGCGTGGCGCTCGACAAGGCGACCGAATACGCGGCCGAGAACGCCGACGCCACGTTGCGGCTCTGGCGCGTCCTGAAGGCGCGGCTTCCGGCCGAGCGCGTTACGGTCGTCTACGAGACCCTGGAGCGGCCGTTGGTCGAAGTCCTGGCCAGAATGGAGCGGCGCGGCATCCGCATCGACAAGTCTATCCTGTCGCGTCTGTCGGGAGATTTTGCCCAGACCATGGCGCGGCTCGAAGCCGAGCTCCACGAGCAGGCCGGGGGACCCTTCAACCTCGGTTCGCCGAAGCAGCTCGGCGACATCCTGTTCGGCCGCATGGGCCTGCCGGGCGCCCAGAAGACCGCGACCGGCGCCTGGTCGACGTCGGCGCAGGTGCTCGACGATCTCGCCGAGGCCGGCAACGGTTTTGCGCGTTCGATGCTCGAGTGGCGCCAGGTCTCGAAGTTGAAGTCGACCTATACGGACGCCTTGCCGACCTTCGCGGACCCCGGCACGGATCGCGTCCATACGTCGTTCGCCCTGGCGGCGACGACGACGGGCCGGCTCTCGTCCTCCGATCCCAACGTCCAGAACATCCCGATCCGCACCGAGGCCGGGCGCAAGATCCGTACGGCTTTCGTGGCGACGCCGGGCCACAAGCTCGTGTCGGCCGACTACTCGCAGATCGAGCTGCGGCTCCTGGCCCATATCGCCGACATCCCGCAGCTGAAGCAGGCGTTTGCCGAAGGCCGGGACATCCACGCCATCACGGCCTCGGAGATGTTCGGGGTGCGCCTCGAAGACATGACGGGCGAGGTGCGGCGGCGCGCCAAGGCGATCAATTTCGGCATCATCTACGGCATCTCGGCCTTCGGGCTGGCGAACCAGCTCGGCATCCCGCGCAGCGAGGCCGGCGATTACATCAAGACCTATTTCGAGCGCTTCCCCGGCATCCGCGACTACATGGACGCGACGAAGAAGCTCGCCAAGCAGCAGGGCTACGTCACGACGCTCTTCGGCCGCAAGTGTCACTACCCCCGGATCACCGCCTCGAACCCGTCCGAGCGGGCCTTCAACGAGCGGGCCGCCATCAACATGCCGATCCAGGGCTCGGCCGCCGACATCATCCGCCGCGCCATG
>CAXTME010000153.1:4246-8127 GCA_964245215.1 uncultured Lichenihabitans sp. | reverse complement strand
GCCACGAGGCCGGCCCGCGCTCCGCCCTCGATCGACATGTTGCAGATCGTCATGCGGCCTTCCATCGACAGCGCCCGGATGGCCTCGCCCGCATATTCGATGACGTGGCCGGTGCCTCCCGCCGTGCCGATCTCGCCGATGATGGCCAGGATGATGTCCTTGGCCGTCACGCCCGGCGGCAGCTGGCCGTCGACCTGGACCAGCATGTTCTTGGCCTTGGCCTGGATCAGCGTTTGCGTGGCCAGCACGTGCTCGACTTCGCTGGTGCCGATGCCATGCGCCAGGGCTCCGAAAGCGCCGTGCGTGGAGGTGTGGCTATCGCCGCACACGATCGTCGTCCCGGGAAGCGTAAAGCCCTGTTCCGGTCCGATGATGTGGACGATGCCTTGCCGGGGGTCGAGCTCGTCGAAATACTCGATGCCGAACATGCGGGCGTTCTCGGCCAGCGTCTCGACCTGCATGCGGCTTTCGGGTTCCTGGATGCCGCCGCGCCGGTCCGTGGTCTGCACGTTGTGGTCGACGACCGCCAGGGTCTTGCCGGGCGCTCGGACGCCGCGCCCCGTGATCCGCAGGCCCTCGAACGCCTGCGGGCTCGTCACTTCGTGAACGAGATGGCGATCGATGTAGAGCAGGCAGGTGCCGTCCGGCTGGCGGTCGACGATATGATCGTCCCAGATCTTGTCGTAGAGGGTGCTCGGCACAGGCGAAGCAGTCTCAACCATGGTACGTCCCCATGACCGTGCCGCAAGGGCAAACGGCCGGGCAGACCAGCCTGGATCTGCCCGGCCGGTCGCCGATTGAATGAAACGGTAGAGTTATTCGGCCGCCGTCGCTTTGCCGGGCTTGGCCTTGGATTTGATCTTGGCCTTGTTGTCGACGCGCTCCGTGATACGGGCCGACTTGCCGCGACGGTCGCGAAGATAATAGAGCTTGGCGCGTCGGACCGCGCCGCGGCGGATCACCTTTATGGAGTCGATATTGGGCGAGAACACGGGGAACACCCGTTCGACGCCCTCGCCGTAGGAGATCTTGCGGACCGTGAAACTCTCCTGCAGGCCGCCCCCGGTCCGGGCGATGCACACGCCCTCGTAGGCCTGGACACGGCTGCGCTCGCCTTCCTTGACCTTCACGTTGACCACCACGGTGTCGCCGGGCTGGAACTCGGGAATGGTCTTGTTGGCGGTGAGGCGCTGAACTTCTTCCGCGTTCAGCATTTCAATGATGTTCATGGTCAAGTCCTTGGCCGTCGCAGCGTTTTCGCTGCAGCGTTTCGGCACGCTGTTTTAAGTTGAGCGCGGCCTATACACCGGGACCGGAGGCTTGTCACCAAGGGACATGACGGAAACGCGAAGCCGAAGCCGGCCCAGATTACAGGACGGCGGGGATGACGGCGGCCGGCGCGTCGTAGCGGTCCGAGAGAGCGCGTTTCAGCTTTTCCATGGCCCGGCTCTCGATCTGGCGGACGCGTTCCTTCGAGATGCCAAGCCGGCCGCCTAGAGCCTCGAGTGTTGCGGCATCCTCGACCAGGCGACGTTCCCGGACGATACGCAACTCACGTTCCGACAGCACCTTGAGGGCCTCGCGCAGCCAGCCGATGCGACGATCGCCATCGATCTGCTCGCCGACCGTTTCATCCGGTAACGGTTTGTCGTCGACCAGAAATTCGACCCGCTCCGTCTGGCCCGAACTGTCGGTATCGGTCACGGGTGCATTCAAGGATATGTCCGAGCCTGAAAGCCGCGTATCCATCAGCTCGACGTCTGCCGGCGAGACTCCGATCGCGAGCGCAATCGTGGCGAACATATTGGCACGCGCTGCTGCACCACCCTCTTGCGACAGCTTGGCCCGTAGCCGGCGCAGGTTGAAGAATAGAGCCTTCTGAGCCGAGCTCGTCCCGCCGCGGACGATCGACCAGTTTCGAAGAATGTAATCCTGGATCGAAGCCCTGATCCACCAGGTGGCGTAAGTGGAGAAGCGCACTTCACGCTCGGGCTCGAACCGCGCCGCGGCTTCGAGAAGCCCGACGTGGCCTTCCTGGATGAGGTCGGCGATCGGCAGCCCATAGTGGCGGAAGCGAGCCGCAAGCGAAATGACGAGCCGCATGTGGGCGGAAGCGAGTTCGTGGAGCGCTGCCTCGTCGCCACGATCGCGCCAGCTGACCGCAAGGGCCCGCTCTTCATCGCGTTCGAGAAACCGAGCCGCCATCGCGGCCTTGACGAACTGACGCCTCACGCCTGCCATCTGCAACATGGTCGACTCCAGTCTGGATACCCGGAGATACGCGTCGTCAGAGCCGAAGGTTTCAGAATTCCTTTCGAATGGTCATTGTGCGGAGCGGTAACGATGACGCAGATCGAGGCTCGCGCCTATTCTGCCCGACGCGACAGGTCTTTCGGTGACCTGCCGCCTATTCTTCGACCAGTTTGTAACGTCGACCCGCTTCAAGCGTGGCGTTCTCGAGGCCGTTCAGCACTTCGAAGTTTTCGAGCGGGTGGTCGGGTACCGCCATGCGGGGCGCGAAGGCTTCAGCCGTCTCGCCGGAACCGGCCGTCGTGATGGCGATGCGCAGCGGTTTCACGTCGCGCGCATCTTCGGGCGTGATGCGACGGAACGTGTCGATGGCGTCGCGGAAGTGCCGGTCGGCGTCGGGCGTCAGGTCCTTGGCCGCGAAGGTGAGCCGGTAGACTTCCGGCCCGACCCGGATCGCGGCGAGGCGGAACGACCAGGATTCCGCCTTGGCGGTCGCGGTCACGCCCTGCAGGCCGTTCACCGTGATGGGCTCGGCCGTGCCCGATTGCAGCCCGTCGATCCAGCCCGAGGCGAGGTAGCTCGCGAGGCTCGTTTCGACCGGCACCTTCACGCGGTCGAGCCGCAGCGCCTGCGCGCCATCCTGCGTCACGCCCAGCACCGCCTGGGCGGAGTTTTCGAGCACAAAGTTGTCGGGTGCCGTGAATGCGAATCCGAGTTTCGGGTGAATAAAGCGCCGGCCGCGCACGAAGCCCTCGGCCGGGTCGTCGCCGTAGAGGATGCCGTCGATCGCCGCGAGGTAGCGGTCGTGGCCTGTCTCGCCGATACCCGGGGCGCCGAAACCCCGTGCCACCGCCACCGCATGGGCCACGCGTTCGGGCGTCGAGGGATGGGTCGCCATCATGTCGGGTTTCGCGGTCTCGCCCGGGTGCAGCGACTGGCGCAGGTCCGTGGCGCGGCCGAGCGAGACGAGAAACCGCGAGGCCGCGAAGGGGTCGTAGCCGGCCCGTGCGATGACGTGGACACCGATCTCGTCGGCATCGATCTCCTGCTGGCGCGAGAAGCTCGCGAGCGTCAGCTGCGCGTAGCTCTTGAAGGTGCGGCTCTGGTCGCGGTTGTCGATGACGTCGGCCGCCTGGCTGATCACGGCGGAGCGCTTCTCGAGCTCGGCCCGCCGCGCCGCATGGCGCTCCGTCACATGGGCGATTTCGTGCGCCATCACGGCCGCGACTTCGGAGGTGTCGTTGGCGAGCGCCAGGAGGCCGCGCGTCACGTAGATGTTGCCGGAGGGCAACGCGAAGGCATTGACGATCGGCGAGTTGAGGATCGTAACGCGATAGACCTGGGCCGGAGTATCGCTCGCGGCCGCGAGTTTCGCCAGGACCTCGTCGAGGTAGCGCTCGGTGGCGGCGGCCCGATACTCCCCACCGAAATAGGCGACGAGCTGCTTGTGCTCGCGCGTCGCGGGGCTGTCGACGCCCGTGGTGCGGGGCGCCGAGGGCGGCAGCGGGACCGTGACCTCGACGACCTTGGCCTCGTCGACGCCGGAACCGCAGCCCGCGAGGCCGAGCGACACGGCCACCAGCGCCACCGTCGCCACGCGGCCGAGCGCCACGCGGCCGAGCGCCACGGGG
>CAXTME010000153.1:0-4146 GCA_964245215.1 uncultured Lichenihabitans sp. | reverse complement strand
GGCCGAGCGCCACGGGGGTGGCCGCCAGGCCGTGCTTCAGGCCGTTCCGGCTCGAATTCCCCGCCTGCACCATCCGGACCGGCCGCCTCGTTCGCCACTGCACCGCATCATCATCTCTAGCGGCCCGGCGCGCGGCTCGTCCAGTGCTTCACGGACACGGTTGTCGCAGGGCGGGCCTGCGCGTCGCGCTCGCTGCCGGGTTCGACGCTCTCGAACCCGTCGGGGTCGTCGAGCGTGAGGCGGGGGCCGAAGCGGTCGTCGAGATCGCCGCGCAGGCGCACCGCAGTGCCGGCATAGTCCGCGACGTCGAGGCCGGCTTTGGCGAAACGCGCGGCCGTGCGGCGCGACAGCACGGCCGTGAGCCCCCAGGGATCGCGCCCTAGCGTCAGGTAGAGCGTGCCGTGGCTGTCGTGGACCCGCAGCTGCCCTTCCACGATCGCCATGCCGCCGGTCTGTCGGGCGACGGCCGCATCATCGTCTGGGTCGAGGACGGCATAGTGCGGGTCGCCCCAGAGGCCGCGGTGCGCCGAGCGGGCCGCCTCTTCCTGCTCGAGGAAATCCGCGAAACAGTCGTGGACGGCCCGCTCCGGCCTGGCCCGCGCCCAGCCGCCCTGCAGCAGGGCCGCTGCGGCCGAAGTCGCGGCCGACGCGTTCGAGGCGCTCGGTGACGAGGCGGTCGTCGGGGCAGGGTGGAACAGCAGCACGGGGGTGCGATCCCAGCGGTCGGGTTCGGCCGCGAGGCTGCGCATCGTGACGGCCCCGCCCGCCACCCAGGCTTCCAGCGCCGCTCTGGCCTTGGCCGGGAGGGCGGGATCGGCCTGCGTCGCGCGCGGCGGGTCGACCCCCGCGAGCCGCAGCAGTCTCCCATCGGCGACGCGCAATTCGAGCGTGTCCGAGACGGACTCCACGGTGGCCGGGGTGTCGCTGGGCTGCGGGCCGCAGGCGTCGGCCGGCAGGGCAGGGACACCGAAGAGGACCATGGTCGGAAGGGCGAGGATGGCCGCGAGCACGACGCGCGCGATGCGTCTTTTCATCGGAGTGGCTTTTCGCTACAAGGCCCCGGTGGGGTTCCGTAGCTCAGCAGGATAGAGCAGCGGTTTCCTAAACCGAAGGTCACGTGTTCGAATCACGTCGGGACCACCACGTCTTCCAGGCTTTGCGTGGCAGGTTCCTCGGGCGACGGTGATCGCCAGTCCTGCGCGTTCGCTTCTGTCGCCGGCGAGGAGAGACGCACGCGCATCATGTCGGTTTTCTTCACGGCCGACACGCATTTCGGCGATCCCCATATCCTGCGGCAACGCGGCGGTGCGTTTGGCTCGCTTGCCGAACACGACGAAGACCTCATCGCGCGCTGGAACGCCGTCGTGAAGCCCGCCGACGAGGTATGGCATATCGGCGATTTCGCCGCCGGTGCAAGCCGGGAGCGCTGCGCCGAGATCTTCGCCCGGCTCGCCGGACGCAAGCGCCTGGTTCGCGGCAATCACGACACCAATCGCGTGCTCGCCCTGCCCTGGGCCGATGCCCCCGTCGAGAGTGTCCGTATCATTGTGCGGGACGATCTCGGGGTGGAGTGGCGGCTGTTCCTCGCGCATTACGCGCATCGGGCCTGGCCGGGCCTCTGGCGTGGAACGCGGCACCTCTACGGACACACCCACGGAACATTGGCCGACACCTCTCGTTCCTGCGACGCCGGGGTCGATGCCTGGGATTACCGGCCGGTCGGGATCGGCCCGATCATCGCGCGGCAGGACGCCGCGACGGTGCTGCCGGAGGAGATTGCGCGCAACGCCGCCGCCTCCCTTCTTCCGCCCGCGGGAGAAGGTGTCGGCACGACGTGACGACGGATGAGGGTCACCTCGATCCCGCCCAGGTTCCCCTCATCCGACCCGACTGCGTCGGGACACCGTCTCCCCCGCGGGCGAAGGTGTCGGCACACGCCTCAGACCCCGTAAGGCACCCACAGCACCTTGACCCGGCAGGCGCGGCTGAGATCGTCGGCGTCCTGTCGAATGTCGTCCGAGGACCAGACGGCCGCGACCTCGGGGTGGTGGGCGAGGGCCGCCAGGGCGTCGGGCTCCCTGTCGAGCAGCGTGACCGTGCCGGCCGGAAGTGCGCCGAGCCCGAGCAGCGCCGCAAGCTCCGCAGGCGCGAGTCCGCCTATTCTGGGCGGCACCAGCAGGACGCGATTGCCGGCCGCCAGTGCCGGCATCAGCAGGGCCGCGAGGCCGAGCAGCGGCAGGTCCGGCCGGCAGGTGAGGCCCACGATGCCGTAGGGTTCGTCGAGCAGCAGCACGAGGTTGCGCGGCCTGCTTGCGGCCACGCGACCACCGTCCCGGTCGGCCCGGGCCGCCGCGACCGCGATACGTTCGGACACGGCCTCGACCTCGCGGGTGGCATCCGCCGGCGAGACGCCGGTCGCCGCGGTGAGCCGCGCAGCCGCTTCCGCGGTCCGGGCCAGCAGCGCGTCGGCCATCCCCTGCAGGGCCGCGGCCCGTTCCCCCGCCGCCATCCTGCCCCAGGATCCCGCCTTGCCGGCGGCCGCCACGCCTCGCGCCACCGCGTCGCGCGCCTTGGTCGAAGATTCGGCCGAAGCCGGATGCGTAGTCTCCACGATCGGCGGCGAGGCCGCGGGATCGGCGAGCGCGACGGCATTGATCCAAACCGTATCGGCGCGCACCGCGGTCGAGAGATCGAGCGCGGCGTCGATGCTGCTGGACCAGACCGCGGCGGCGCGGGTCAGGCCGCTGTTCTCGGCCAGCGCCAGGGCTTCGCCCGCGGTGCGAAACGTGCTGACGGCAGCCACCGGACCCGGGATGGGGCTGCCGAACAGCGCCGAAGCGGCCTCGACGCCCAGGGCCAGCACCGGCGCCACGAAGCAGCCCGCGAGCGGCATGGGTGCCGGGGCCCGGACCAGGATCGTGCCCTCGCGCTCCGCCCGGTCGAGGAGCTGACGCAGGCCGGCGCGCCGCTCCGGTGTCGACACCGCCCCGAGATCCGTCGAGGGGTCGAGCGGATCGCCGGTCCTGATCGTGTCGAGGCGGCGCCTGAGTTTCTGGCCCAGACGTTCTGCCACGCCTTCCTGCACGAGCAGGCAGCACCCCGAGGTCCCGCCCGACCAGACGGCCTCGGCCACACCGTCCACCACGGCGTCGAGGTCGGCATCCGCCAGCACGATGAACAGCGTGCCCGGCTCGGTGGGCCTCTCCTCGAGTGTGACGCAGACCACGGTGACGACGCCAGGCGGCAGACCGGCGTCGCGGCAGACTTCGGCGAAGGCCAGCGCCGTGAGAGGCGCCTTCGCGGGTGCCATGAGCAGCGCGGTTCGCCCGGCCGCGAGCGCCGGCGCGACGCGTTCGGCCAAATCTGCCAGCGGCTTCGTGTCCGGCAGGACCCATCGGCAGGGTTCGGAGCTCCGAGCCGGAGCCTCCGCCAAGCGGGCCGCGCCCGCGTGGTGCTCGAAGGTGCGGATCGCGAGCGGCAGGTCGAAGGTCCTTGAGGCGCGGATCGGCCGGCCGGTTTCCAGCGTCTGCAGTTCGGCCAGCAATGTCCCGCGGGTTTGGAGGAGCGCCGCCAAGGCCCGGAGGTGGCGCGCCCGCGCGGAGCCCGGCAGGGCCGCCCATGCCGGGGACGCATCGCGGGCGGCCTCGACCGCGGCCTCGACGTCGGCGGAACCGGCCAGGACCACCGTGGCGAGCGGCGCGTCGCGGGCCGGGTTCCGCACCACGACGGCGTGAGCCGCGTCGGGGACCGTGCGGGCCGCCAACCAGGCCTCGGCCGCGGCGGTGGCCTCGGGGCTGGCGCCATCGTCCATGCTGCGGAGGACCTCTTCGATCGCGGGCATGACGTCCTTCGTGCTCAAGCCATGGCGAAATGCGAGGCGGAGCTCGGGCGTTGGAACGCGAGATCGGCCAGCCGGCGTTCGATGTCGCCGAGCAGCGAACTCGCTCCGACGCGGAAGAGGTCGGGTTCGAGCCAGGCGCGGCCGAGTTCCTCCTTCATCAGAACGAGCCAGCGCAGCGCATCCGCTGCGGTGCGGAGGCCGCCCGCCGGCTTGAAGCCCACCCGTTCGCCCGTGAGGTCGCCGAAGTCGCGAAGCGCCCGCACCATGACGAGGCTGACCGGCAGCGTGGCATTGACCTCCTCCTT
>CAXTME010000152.1:0-8177 GCA_964245215.1 uncultured Lichenihabitans sp. | reverse complement strand
TGCGCGGCTCGGCCGGGGCTGGCGCCGCCGGCATGGCGGCTCTCGCGAGCTTCGGGACCGGGCCGGCCTCGGCCCAGGACAGCACCGTCATCCCCATCGGCGCCGCCCTGCCCATGTCGGGCCTCGCGGCCGCCGATGGCATCGAGTTCAAGAACGGCCTCGACCTCGCGGCGGCCGAGATCAATGCGGCCGGCGGCGTCCTGGGCCGCAAGGTCGAGATCCACGTCGAGGATACCAAGGACATGGGGGCCGACATCGTCAGCCAGGCGATGCAGCGCCTGGTCGACCGGTTCTCGGTCCCGGCCATCATCAACGGCTACAACGTCGGCACCAACATGGTCGAGATGGACGTCGCGGCCGACAACGACATCGTCATGATGCACGCCAACACGCTGATCTCCCATAACGAGAAGTTCAAGACCGACCCTGCCCGTTTCTACAGCAGCTTCCAGATCGATCCGCCCGAGTATTACTACGGACCCGGCTGCCTCAATTTTCTGAACGACCTCATCAAGGCCGGCAAGTGGAAGCCGGCCAACAAGAAGATCGCCATTATCCCGTCGGCGGTCGAATATGCGGTCGTGATCGCCAATGCGATCAAGACCAAGGCGGCTGACTACGGTTTCGAGATCGGCCTCTTCGAGACCGTGGCGTTTCCCACCACGCAATGGGGCCCGACGCTGGCGAAGCTGCGGCAGGACCCGCCGGCCGCGATCCTCGTCACGCATTTTCTCCCCCAGGACCTCGCGCAGTTCATGCTGCAGTTCACCCCGCAGCCGACGCAGAGCCTCATCTACATGCAATACGGGCCGTCGCTGCCGGCCTTCCGCGAGATCGGCGGCCAGGCCGTCAACGGCGTGATCTATTCCACCGTCATCGGCTGCCTGCCGGACGATTTTTCGGCTCCGTTCCGCAAGAGCTATCGCGAGAAGTTCGGCCCCACCGCGGCCTTCATCACGGGCTCGCAGACCTATGACGCCTTGTGGAAGTGGGCCCTCGCGGCAGCCGTCGCGGGTGGCCCCGGCAAGCCCTTCGACAAGGACCAGGTCCACAAGGTCTCGACCGCCATCAAGGATCTCGTCTATCGCGGGGTCAACGGCGTGCAGCGCACCGATCCGGCCGGCCAGTCGTCCTATTGCTACCCGACCCAGGTCTCCGACCCCTCGCTCGGCATGCCGCACCAGTTCCTGCAGCACCAGGACTACAAGACGGATCCGAAACTGATCGCGCCCGCGCTCTACGCGACGGACAGTTTCGTCATGCCGCCCTGGATGAGCTGAGGCGGCGCGACCGCGATGACGCCCGGTTCTTCGCTCTTCACCTGCGACGGCATCAGCCGGCATTTCGGTTCGCTGAAAGCCGTCGACGGCGTGTCGTTCTTCGTGGGCGAGGGTGAAGTGCTGGGCATCGGCGGCCCGAACGGCGCCGGCAAGACGACGCTGTTCGACGTGGTGACGGGCCTCACCCCCGCCACGTCCGGTCGGGTCTTCTTCGGCGACCGCGACATCACGGAGCTCGGCGCCGACAGTATCTGCCAGGCCGGCATGGCCCGCACGTTTCAGCTCAACGCCGCCTTCGACAGCATGACGGTACTCGAGAACGCCGAGATCGCGGCCTATTTCGGCCGCAAGCCGCGCCGGCTTCCCGGGTTTCGTCTGGGCCGGGCGAGCCGGGACGCCGCCTGGGCGGCGCTCGACTTCGTCGGCATGGGCGACAAGGCCGGTGCGACGGTCGGCCAGTTGCCCGTCCTCGACCGCAAGCTCCTGATGATCGCCGGTGCGGTCGCGACCGCGCCGCGCATCGTCTTCCTCGACGAACCCGTCGGCGGCCTCACGGCCGACGAGATCGACGTCGTCATGGCACTGGTGCGCAAGCTCAGTGCGGCCGGGACCACCATCGTGCTGATCGAGCACGTGATGCGCTTTCTGCTGCAGCTCTCGGACCGCGTCCTGATCATGCATCACGGCCAGTTGATCTTTCAGGGGCGGCCCGAACAGGTGGCCGACGATCCCGTGGTGGTCGACACCTACCTCGGGGCGGGGGCGACCGGCCGTCTGAAGCGCTTCTTCGGAGAGCGTCGCGTCGATGGCTGACGCAGCGGCGCTGACCCTCGCGGGTGTCTGGGCCGGGTACCAGGCCCTGCCGGTCCTCAAGGGCATATCGATCGAGGTCGGCCGGGGGCGCCTCGTGACCGTGGTGGGTCCGAACGGCCACGGCAAGACCACCCTGCTCAAGACCATTTCGGGCCTCGTGAAGCTGCAGCGCGGCACGATCGCGCTCGACGGCGCCCCGATCGGCGGCCTGCCGCCCGATGTCGTCGCGGCCCGCGGCGTCGCCCACGTGCCACAGGGCGACATGCTGTTCCCGCAGATGACCGTGGAGGAGAACCTGCGCATGGGCGCCTATGTCGAGCCGCGCCCGCAGATCGTGACGCGGCGGCTCGACGACGTCTTCGCGCTGCTGCCGCGGCTCGCCGAGCGCCGACGCCAGTTGGCCTCGACCCTGTCGGGCGGGGAGCGGCGCATGGTCGGGATCGGCCGCGGCCTCATGATGGCGGCCAGCGTCCTGCTGATCGACGAGCCCTCGCTCGGCCTCGCGCCGCTGATCATCGAGCAGATCTACGGCGTCATCGCGGACCTCAAGGCCTCCGGCCGATCGATCCTGCTCGTCGAAGAGAACCCGGCGCGTGTGACGGGGCTCGCCGACGTCATCCATCTGCTCGACGATGGCGAGATTGTCTGGTCCGGCCTTCCGGAGGAGCTCATGGCGCGCGACGAGCTTCTCGCCACCTATCTCGGAGGGTGACCATGAGCGTCGCGCCATTCGACACGACTCTTCCGTCGGCCCTCTTGCTGAGCGGAGCCGGATTGCGGCTCCGACGAGCGAAGCCCGTTGGAGAAGCCGGCGCAGCGCGGGCGTGGAGCGTACGTGTCGAAGCACGAGGTCGCCCCGGACGGGCGAGGACGGTCTCGCCCTTCGACACGGGCCTTGCAGGCCCGGCTCAGGACGAGGAGGCCTGTTCTGCAACCAGAGGCGCCCGATACGGGCGAGCATCCCCATCTCCGGCCCTTCTTTTAGTCCTCGTGCTGAGCCGGGCGCAGAGCGCCCGTGTCGAAGCACGAGGGCGCCCCGACGCGGGTGAGGTGACCGCATGAGCGCCAGTACGCTCGTCGCGATCCTCACGGCCGGCCTTACCAATGGCGCCATCACGGCGCTCGCCACCGTCGGGCTCGCGCTCGTCTGGGGCTCGATGGGGATGCTTAACATGGCCCACGGCGCGTTGCTGGCGCTCGGGGGCTACGCCGCCTACACGACCGTGACGACGCTGGGCCTGCCGGCCCCGCTCGGCCTGATCGGCGCCATGCTGGCGGGTGCCGCCGCGGGTGCCTTGCTCTATGCCACGGTCGTGCGCCAGCTGCTACGCCACCCGCTCCAGGTCTTCGAGACCAACGTCCTGATCGCCACCGTCGGGGTCGGCATCGCGCTCGAGAACACCATCCTGAAGGTCTATGGTGGGCAGCCCCTGCGGCAGCCCGTTGCGGTGCCGGGCCTCCTTCGTCTCGGCGTGTCGCAAGTGCCGGTCCAGAACATCGCCATCGTGCTCATGGCGCTCGCCATCATGGGAGCCGTGGCGTGGCTGCTGGGCCGCACCCGCATGGGCCGGGCGATCCGGGCCACGGCGCAGAACCGGGAAGCCGCCCAGCTCATGGGCGTGCCGGTCAGCCGCGTCTATTTCCAGGTCCTGACCCTGTCGGGGATCCTCGCCGGCCTCTGCGGCGTGCTCGTCAGTTCCATCACCGAACTGAGTCCGCCACTCGGCGGCGACCCGATGCTCAAAGCCTTCGTCATGTGTGTCGTGGCGGGGCTCGGCAACCTTCCGGGTGCCGTCGCCTCGGCCTTCGTCCTGTCCCTCGTCGAGGCCTTCGTCCAGTTCGGCGCCGGCGCCCGCTGGGGGTTCCCGGCCCTGCTGCTGATCGTCATCGTGGTGCTGATCTGGCGTCCCGCCGGCCTCTTCGGCCGCGCCCAGGTCCGTCGTCTCTAGGGTCGTTTCCGCATGGCATCTCCCACACGCATCAGAGGCGCTTCGGCACGATGGCCGGTCGGAGACCTCGTCACGGCCGTCGTCGTGCTGGCCGCCATCGTGGCGATCCCGTTCTTCGTCGAGAGCCGTTACGTGCTGGGCCAGATCATCCTGGCACTTTTCCTGTCCACCATCGCGTCGCAATGGAACCTGCTGTTCGGCTATTCGGGCGTCTTCTCGCTGGGCCAGATGGCGATCTTCGGCGTCGGTGGTTACGCGACCGCGATGCTCTGCGTCTATTTCGGCCTCGGCGTCTGGGCCGCCATGCCGCTCGGGGCCGTGGTGGCGGTTCTGTTCAGCCTGGTGATCGGGGCGGCCTGCCTGCGGCTGTCGGGCGTCTACGTGGCACTGCTGACCCTGGCCATCGCCCAGGCGCTCTACGTGTTGATCGTCACCGATACGGAATGTTTCCGCATGGTCGGGTCGGCCTGCCGGCAGTTCAGCGGTGGCGCGGTCGGCTTCGCCCGGTTCGGCGACCTCGGGATGCGGGCGTGGCTGCGGGCCAAGTGGCTCGTCGGCGACTACGCGGTCGTGGCGGCCCTGTTCGGCTTCACGATGCTGTGCACCTACGCGATCATCAACAGCCCGATCGGCCTCGCGTTCCGCGCCATCAAGGACAATCCGGGCTATGCGGTGGCGCGCGGCGTCAACCGCTTCGGGGCGCAACTGCTGGTCTTCGGCCTCTCGGCCTTCTTCACCGGTCTCGCGGGCGGACTCTATGCGGCGCATTTCCAGGCCATCAGCCCCGGCATCCTGTCGCTGTCGCAGCTGCTCTTCATCATCGCGGCCACGGTGGTGGGCGGGGTCGGCAGCTTCTGGGGGCCTTTCCTCGGAACGGTCGTGCTGATGCTCGCAGACGAGGCGATGCGCGAGGCCGGCGAGTTCCGGACGCTCGGGCTCGGCTTGATCATCGCGGTATCGATCGTCCTGATGCCGCAAGGCCTGCTCGGCCGTTTCAAGGACCTCCGCGGCTGGGCGAGCGGACGGCGGCGCGCCATGGCGCCCACCGCCACGGCCCGGACCTGAACTCGAGACGAGAGGACACCGTCCCATGTACGACACGATCATCCTCGGCGCAGGCTCCTCGGGCTGCGTGATGGCCAACCGGCTCAGCGCCGATCCCGCCCGCAACGTCCTGGTGCTGGAAGCGGGAGGCGCCGCTCCCGTGGCGTCCGACGTGCCGTCGGATTGGGTCACGATGTTCAATACTTCGGCCGATTGGGGCTTCCACACGGAGCCGCAGGCGGGCTGCCGCGGCCGCCGCATCTTCTGGCCCCGGGGCAGGATGGTGGGCGGATCGGGCGCGTTGAACGCCATGATCTACATGCGCGGGCTACCGTCCGACTACGACGGATGGGCCGCACTCGGTTGCCCGAACTGGGCCTGGGCCGACGTCCTGCCGGTCTTCAAGATGTCGGAGGACAACCAGCGCCTCGGCAACGATGCGCTGCACGGCGCCGGTGGCCCGCTGCACGTCAGCGATGCCGCTTACATCGATCGCGGCGAACATCTGTGGCTCGAAGCCGCGCAGGCCGCGGGCCATCGTCTCAACACCGATTTCAACGGCGCCGAGCAGGAAGGCGCAGGCTTCTTCCAGTTCACGATCCGCAACGGCGAACGCTGGGGGACCGGCAAGGCCTATCTCCGGCCGGCCCTCGACCGACCCAATCTCACGGTCAAGACCGGGGTGCGGATCACCCGGATCCTCATCGAGAAGGGCCGCGCCGTCGGGGTGGAATATCTCGACAAGGCCCGGCTCCAGACCGCGCATGCGGGGTCCGAAGTGGTGCTGACCTCGGGCGCCATCGGGTCGTGCCACCTCATGCTGCTCTCGGGCATCGGGCCGGCCGACGAGCTGAAAGCCGTCGAGATCGAGCCCGTCCACGACCTGCCCGGCGTCGGCAAGGACCTGCAGGACCACATCAACATTCCGATCTCCTTCGGGGCCAACGAGCCGATCGGTATCGGGGCGTTGACCGACGAGGATTGGAGCACGTCCTTCGCGGCCTGGCAGGATTCGCGAACGGGGCTGCGCACCTCGGCCTGGGTGGCGGCGGGCGCCCATGTGAAGAGCCGGCCCGACGTCGAACCGGACCTCCAGCTCTACGGCGCCCTGAGCCCCCACCGCGACTACGCCCGGTTCCTGCATTCGGGATCCGGGGTGACGCTGCACTCCACCCTGCAGCGCCCGCTGAGCCGCGGCGAGATCCGGCTACGCTCGGCCGACCCGGTCGAGGCCCCCGTGATCGACCCGCGCTACTTCGTGAGCGACCCCTCGGGCCAGGATCTCGCGACCCTGGTCGCGGGCGTGCGGATCAACCGGCGGATCGCGGCGCAATCTCCCCTGGCCGATATCCTGACCGGCGAATTGCCCCCGAGTGGCGAGGCCGAGAGCGACGAGGCCATCGTGCATTACATCCGCGGCCATTGCACGACGCTCTACCACCCCTCGAGCACCTGCCGCATGGGCACCGACGCCATGGCGGTGGTGGACCCGTCGAGCATGAAGGTGCATGGGCTCGAAGGTCTGCGCATTGCGGACGCTTCGGTGATCCCGAGGATGGTCTCGAGCAACATCAACGCGCCCACCATCATGATCGCCGAGCGGGCGGCCCAGATGATCATCGGCTGAGACTGAACCACCGGAGACGGCACGATGGCGACGGGTTGGAATTTCCACGAACTCTATCTGTGGCACGACACCGGCCACGCGGCCTCGATCTTCCCGGCCGGGCTCACGATCGAGCCCGGGGAGCATGCCGAGAATGCCTCGACCAAGCGTCGCTTGCGCAACCTGCTCGACGTGTCGGGCCTGCTCGACCGCTTGACGCCCCTGCCCTCCATGCCGATCGTCGAGGACGACCTCGCTCTGTTCCATCACCGGGACTACATCGCGCGCATCAAGGCGCTGAGCGCCGATCGCGGCGGCGACGCCAGCCATCTCACGCCCTTCGGGCCGGGCAGCTACGAGATCGCCTGCCTCGCGGTCGGCGGCACGACGGCACTGCTCGATGCGGTGGCATCGGGCCGGGTCAAGAACGGCTACGCGCTGGTGCGCCCGCCGGGCCACCACGCGGAACGCGACCGCGGCCTCGGTTTTTGCCTCTTCGGCAACGTGCCGATCGCGATCCTGAAGACGCGCGCCGCCCGTGGGATCGGTAAGGTTGCCGTGGTGGATTGGGACGTGCACCACGGCAACGGCACCCAGCAGGCCTTCTACGACGACCCCGAAACGCTGACGATCTCGCTCCACCAGGACGGACTGTTTCCGCTCGGATCGGGGACGCTCGGCGAGCGCGGCGAGGGTGCCGGCCTCGGCTTCAACATCAACATCCCGCTGCCGCCGGGCACCGGCACCGGCGGCTATCTCGCGGCCTTCGACCGGATCGTGCTGCCGGCGCTACGCCGCTTCAAGCCCGAGATGATCGTCGTCTGCTCGGGCTTCGATGCCTCGGCGCTCGACCCGCTCGGGCGCATGATGCTCCACAGCGAGGCCTACCGGGCCTTGACCCAGCGGCTCATGGCGGCGGCCGACGACCTCTGCGGCGGGCGTTTGGCGCTGTCGCACGAGGGCGGCTATTCGGCGAGCTACGTGCCCTATTGCGGCCTCGCCGTGATGGAGGAGCTGAGCGGCAGCCGCACCGCGATCGACGACCCGTTCATCGCCAACTTCTCCCGCTACCCGGGCCAGGAGCTCATGCCGCACCAGGACGCCGCCATCGCGGCCGCGGAAGCCGGGAGCTGGGGATTTTGATCCGGGAGGCAAGCCGCTTCATTTCATTCTAAGACGCCCCTGACGTTCTACCCGGAATGCATCAAACTCGGGCCAACCAACCAATCCGTAACGGAAAGCTCATGACGACCTCCCCCCTCCGGCTCCGAATTGCCATAGTGTTCGGCGGCCGATCGGCCGAACATGACGTGTCGGTGCTGTCGGCGACCAACGTCATGCGTGCGCTGGACCCGATGCGCTACGAGGCCGTTCCCATCTTCGTCACGCGGGACGGACGCTGGCTTCTCAGCAGCTTCGAGGAAGGCGCCCTCGCGCAGCCCAGCTCCGGCACGGAACTCTGCCTGCTCCCGGGCGGCATGGGAC
>CAXTME010000151.1:5061-8261 GCA_964245215.1 uncultured Lichenihabitans sp. | reverse complement strand
CCCGCGTCGGAACCGCATCGGGCCGGTGTAGCCGGTGATCACCAGGTCCGGGCCATCGAGGCTCCAGCGAGGCTGAGAGTGCAGGCCGATGAGGAAATTCCGCTCCCGCATCGCTATCGCGGCATCGCACGCCTTGCGAGTGACCGCGATAGCGGACCCCATGAGCTTTTGCCCTCGCACGGGGTAGAGTTCCATCGCGAAGGTGTTGCAGCCGGCAAAACCCGTGGCGTGCCACTTGTCGTCGAGCGAGAAACTCGGCGGATCGCCGGCGACCGGCTTGTCGTCGAAGCGCGAGAGCGTCCAGGTGACGTTGACCGGAAAGCTCTGCTCGGGCCTCGCCAGCGATGGCGGAGCGACGTCGCGCGGTGGCCCGCGATGCAGCAACGACGCTTCGGCGGAGGCGGCAGACAGCGCGATGCAGACCCCCGTGACGGTTGCTCCTCGAAGCCCGTGCCTCATCCGATCCGGTCCACGAGCTTTTCGTAGAGAGGGTTGCGGGCCGCGAAGACGTAGTCGAGGGGGGCTACGGCCACGTGGCTCGCCCCTTCGCCGATCAGCCAGTC
Source organism: uncultured Lichenihabitans sp. (assembly GCA_964245215.1). GTDB lineage: Bacteria > Pseudomonadota > Alphaproteobacteria > Rhizobiales > Beijerinckiaceae > Lichenihabitans. The sequence goes on along the minus strand of CAXTME010000151.1, from coordinate 7,698 downwards.
CGCGAGATCCGGCACGCGGGACTTGGCGCAGTGGAGCACGAGACGGCCCGCGTCGCGGCCGAACAGCTGGGCGCCGAATGCATCGAGCGCGCCCGGTTCGAAATGGGGCACGCCGTCGGCAAAAAGCGCCCGCAGCTCGCGTGAGGTGCGCGCCTGTTCTTCGGCCGCGATCCGGGCCAGGATGGCGCGTGCCGTCGCGCGCTGCCGCTCGCTCCAGCTCGCCTTCAAGGACGCGACGAGATTGGCCTCCGACCGCAGGATGACCCCGTCGTCGAGCACCTTCAGCGCATTGGCCTCGAGGGTGGCGCCGGTCGTCGTGATGTCGACGATCAGCTCGGCGCCGCCGGCCGCGGGTGCGCCCTCGGTGGCGCCGAGACTTTCCACGATCCGATAATCGGTCACGCCGCGTTCGGCGAAGAAGCGGCGGGTCAGGTTCACGTATTTGGTGGCGACCCGCATGCGCCGGCCCCGACGCGCGTGGAACGTCGCCGCCACGTCCTCGAGATCCGCCATGCCGCGAACGTCGATCCAGCCGCGGGGCACCGCGACCACGACATCGGCATTGCCGAAACCGAGCGGCGCCAGGAAAGCCACGCGCTCGTCCGTGTCAGGAACCGATTCGCGCAGGAGGTCCTCGCCCGCCACACCGAAATGCGCCTGTCCGTCGGCGATCTGCCCGACGATCTCGGACACGGGCAGGAACGCGATCTCGAGCCCGTCGAAACCACTGAGCCGACCGCGATAGTCCCGGTTGCCGCCGTTCTGCACGAGCTTCAGTCCGGCGCGGGCGAAAAACGCGAAGGCATTTTCCTGGAGCCGGCCCTTGGAGGGCACGGCCAGGACGAACGGCGTCTCGGCGCTGCTCATGTCCGGGCCTCCGCCGCATCGAGGCGATCGATCCAGATCGCGGCGCCGACAGCCGGCACCGGGCCTTCGCTCCCGAGCGCCTGCGCCAGCCGGTCGTAGCGGCCCCCGCCGATCACGGGGCCGTCCAGGCTCGCCCCATAGGCCTCGAAGACGAAGCCGGTGTAGTAATCGAGATTTCTCGCAAAGGCGGTGCGGAACGCGAGACGGCCGAGATCGATGCCCTGCGCCGCCATGAAGCCGCTGCGTTCGTCGAAGAGGTCGAGCGCCCGGTCGAGGTCGAGGCCGGCGTCGCGCGCCAGGGCCCGCAGGGCACCCGAGGCTCGGTCCGGGTCGCCGGAGACCGCAAAGAACTGACGAAGAACGGACCGCAGTTCATCGCTGAAGCCTGGGGCCGCACCTTGCGCGACCTGGGAGAGGAACCGGTCGGCGATCTCGCCGATGGAGCGGCCACCGACCGTCGAAATGCCGGCGATCGAAAGCAGGTCCTCGACGAAAGCGTGCGCATCCTTGCCGTCGGCACCGGAAAGCGCGGCCAGAAGCCCGGAATGCGCCGACGGACGTGCCGGCGCTCCCTGCAGCACGGCATCGAGTCCCGTTCCCTTCTCCAGGCCGCGCTTCAACCGGCGGCGCCAGACCGGCGGGAGGTCGATCGCATCGAGGAGGGTCGCGACGAGACCCGTATCGCCCGTGGCGACCCGCTCGATCCTGGTGCCGACCCGTTCCACGGCCTCGATGGAAAGCGCCAGGATCTCCGCATCCGCGGCCGCGGTGTCGGTTCGGCCGAAGCTTTCGAGGCCCGCCTGGATGAACTCGCCGGAGCCCTTCGACCGCATGCGGAACACCGGCCCGCAATAGCTGTAGGACGCCGGAGCGCCGGCCTCCGCCGAGGCCAGGTAGGCGCGCGCCGCGGGAATCGTATACTCCGGCCTGAGGCAGAGCTCGGCTCCGGAAGCGTCCGTCGTGAGATAGAGCCGCGCCCGGATGTCCTCGCCGCCGAGATCGAGGAAGGTCGCCGCCTCCTGCAGCAGCGGTGGCTCGACCCTTTCGTAACCTGCCTCGCCCAGATGCTGCAGGAGGGCCGCCCGCAGGGCGCCAGGGGCGAAGCCCGGCTCTCCGGGCATGGCGCTCGACACGGCTTTGTTCACGAGGACGTCCGGGGGCTGATCGATCGAAGGCTGCGGGGCATGCGTCCCACTTGTAGCAATGCCGCGAAGCCGACGCGACCCCTATCGCGCTTGAGGGTGAACGACCGGCAAAGGGTCCTTGAAAGCGGGCGGGGGCTTGCCTCGCGCTCGCATCCGCGCTTTCTGGAGCGGATGCGCGAGAGGATCGGGATCTGAGCGAGAGCAAAACTGCGGTCGAGACCCTCGTCGACCTGCTCGACTATATCGAGCAGGTCGTCCGGCTCGACGAGAAGATTGCTTACCGATTGGCGGATTACCGCCTTCAGGACGGATCGACGGTGGCGATCCGCGCCGCTGCACTCTCGGGACTGCCCGGCGTCGCGACGGATCTCCCCGATGCCGAGGCGCCGATCTGGCTCGCAGTCGATCGTCTGGTGCGGATGGCTCCTCCGGATCCCCCGCCGGACCTCGCGCCATGGCTTCTGGCGCCGGTCGACGCGGTGGCGCCTCCCGTCGTGCTGCGGGAGCGGCTGCAGGGCGTGACGGCGGTCGAACGTGGCGCGCTCATTGCGGCCGACCAAGCCGCAGAGGAAGACTTCTCCCCCAGTTTTCTTGATGCCGCGTCACGCGATGCCGCGTCACGCGA
>CAXTME010000151.1:0-4961 GCA_964245215.1 uncultured Lichenihabitans sp. | reverse complement strand
GATGCCGCGTCACGCGATGCCGCGTCACGCGAGCACGAAAGCCAGGACCGCTTCGACCTGAGGCTTCGTCTCGACGATCAAGCCGGGCTCGAAGCGAAGCTTCAGAATTGGCTCGCAACGACCTGGAACGATTGGGCGAAAGCGGAATCGATCAAGCGCAAGACGATCGCGATCTATGGCCAGGTCTACCATCTGCACCAGCAACTCGAACGCGGCGGGCAGGAGAGCGCCGTCGAGGCCGTGTGGGGCATCGGCACGGTGCGGTGGGAGCGCGACGGCCGCAGGATCGAACGGCCGCTGATCGAGTGCGGGGTCGAGATCGAGCTCGGGACCGACGGCCGCCTCATGGTTCGCGCAACGGGAGCCGAGCCGCGCGTCGACCTCTCCCCCTACGAGTCGATGGGCTGCAGCAACCTCGCGGCGCTCGAGGAGCTTGCGCGTCGCGAGATCCTTCGTGCGGAGGGCGAGGACGGCATCTCGCCGTTTCGGCCCGAGAGCTTCGAGCCGCTGCTGGCGGCCGCGGCGACGCGGCTCGCCGCCGAGGGTCTGTACCGGCGCGAAGAAGATCCTGCGTCGGACGCAAGCGGACCCGTGATCACGGGTGATTGGGTGTTCTTTGCCCGGCCGCGCTCGCAACACGTGGTCCTCGACGACATCGCCCGCTTCCGGGGCGCGGCCCGCGGCGGCGTAGCCATCGCGGGGTTGGCGGAGCGGCTCGTCACGCCGCCTGCGGAGGCGGTCTCGACAGCCTGGGAACCGCTCGCGGATCGCCTTGGCGTACTCGGCGAGGGTGAGGTCGTGCCGGAGGGCGACCCCGCCTTCGGCGACGTTTTTTTTCCGAAACCCTTCAACGATGACCAGGTCGCCATCGTGGCCCGCCTGGCGAGAAGCGACGGTCTCGTGGTCCAGGGACCGCCCGGCACGGGCAAGACCCACACGATCGCGAACCTCATCTGCCACGCCCTCGCGCTCGGGCAGCGCGTGCTGGTCGTCTCGCGCGGCGAAGCGGCCCTGAGCGTACTTCGCGATCAGCTCCCGGAGAAAGTGAGGCCGCTCACGATCGCGATCCTGTCGAGCGAGCGCGCCGGCATGCGGCAGATCGAGGCGGCGATCCGCGAGATCCAGTCGGTGGTCGAGGAGAGTCGTCCCGAGATTCGCCTCTCCGCGGTTCGTCGCTGCGAGGCGGAGATCCTGAAGATCCGCCAGAGGCTGACCGCCATCGATCGCGAGATCGACGCGATCGCGGCGCCGCAATCCATGCCGCTCGGGCCCGGCGGCGAATGGCCGGCCGACCTCGCGCGACGCGTAGGCAGTCAACGCGCCGCACAGGCCTGGTTCCAGGATGCGCCGGAGCTCTTCTCGGCCGATTGCGGGCTCGCCGACCAGGATTTCGAGGCCGTGCGAACGGCACGGGGGACGGTCGGCTCCCTCCTCGATCACATCGACGCTGCCCTCCCGGAGCGTCGCAGCCTCCCCTCGGTCCAGGATGTCGCCCGGTGGCATGATGACCTTTTGGACGCCCGCCGCTCAGCCCTGGAAGCAGAGCGCGGGCCGGCATCGGCATTGCGCGTTGCTCTCGCACAGGTGGACGCGGCATCCCGTCTGGCGCGGAGCCTACGCGACCTTGCGGCGGCGACCGGGGCCCTGACCCGGCAGGCCTGGCTGTTGCCCCATGTGGCGGCGCTGCTCAACCGCGACCCCTCGCCGTCGGCCGTGCGGCTCCAACACATCTGCGACGTTCAGCGTGCCGAGGAGGCCGAGCGGGTGCGCCTCTTTCCTCTCGGTATCGACGTGCCGTCGGAGCTCGAGGGCGACGACGAGGCAATGGCCGCGGTCGCGCGTGCGGCCCGCGGCGAACGGCCATGGCCGCGCCTGTCGCTCGGCCACAGTATCGCCAAGGAGATTGTCGGGGCGGTCCGCGTCGGGGGCCTCGTGCCCGACCGCGAAGGCTGGCGCGCCGTCGAGGCGCAGCTGGCTCTCGATCGTCGCAAGCAGGTCTCGACGGCGACGTGGCGCGACTACATCCAGGCTGCCGGAGTTGCGGCCGCCGCCGACGCGGGGACTCCCGCGCCCCTGTCGCGCCTCCTCGCTCAATTGGATTTCGTTCGCGACGGCCTTGCCGAGCTCTCAAGCCGGAGCCGCGGCGTACCGGCTCTGGAAGCCCTGGCGGTCGACGGCGAACTCGCACGCGCCTTGTCCGACCAGATCGACGCCGCCGCGGCCTCGGCCCGGGCCGCTTCGGTCAAGGGCGACCTCGCGGCCACGGCCATCCGGTTCGAAGGCCGGGACCGGACTTCGTCCATGGCGCGGCAGTTCCTGCGCGATCTCGTGGGGCGGGACGATATCCCGGCCGGGAAGGTCGAAGCGATCTGGGGTGGCCTGCTCGACCGCATTCTCGCCGTGGAAGCTCTGGCGGGGAGCTTCGCCGAGCTGCGCCGTGGCACCGCTGCGATCGCCGCGGCCGGGGCGCCGCTATGGGCCGCGAAACTCCTGTCGGAACCGGAGAACGATGGCGCGACGCTCGTTCCGCGGGACTGGCGCGACGCCTGGGACCTCGCCGTCGCGGAGCGCCGGCTCGCCGCCATCGACGGGCGCGAGGCTCTGCGGGCCTTGTCGCGCGAGCGGGACGCCACCGATCGCCGCGGCCGCAAACTCTTCGTGGAACTCGTGCGCGAGCGCGCCTTTCTGGCCCTCGAACGTCGATTGTCGCCGCGGGTCAAGTCGGCGCTGGTCGAGTATGTCCGGGCGCTGGGCCGGCTCGGCAAAGGCACAGGCAAGGGGGCAGGGCGCCACCGTCGCGCAGCCCGCGACGCCATGGCGCGGTGTTACGATGCCGTGCCGTGCTGGATCATGCCGACGTGGCGCGTCGCCGAACAGCTGCCCGCCGATCTCGCGGCGTTCGACCTCGTGATCCTCGACGAGGCCTCACAATCCGACGTCACCGAACTGCCGGCCCTGCTGCGCGGCCGCAAGATCCTGGCGGTCGGTGATGACCGGCAGGTGAGCCCGACTCCGCCCTTCGTGAGCCAGGGCAAGATCGACCAGCTCCGCCAGCATTACTTGCGCGACCAGCCCTATCGCAGCCTGCTCGAGCCGGGCGAGAGCCTCTACGACCTGATGCGGGCCGTGTTTCCCGAAAGCCGCCTGATGCTGAAGGAGCATTTCCGGTGCGTCGAGCCGATCATCCGCTTTTCGATGCAGTTCTATCCCGAGAAGCTCGTCCCGCTGCGCATCCCGACCGCGGCGGAGCGGATCGATCCGCCGCTCGTCGACATCTTCGTGCCGCATGGCACCCGAGACGGCGCCCGCAAGATCAATCCAGCCGAAGCCCACGTCATCGTCGACGAGATCGCCCGCCTCGTGGCCGAGCCCAAGAACCGGGATCGCAGCGTCGGCGTCATTTCGCTCATCGGGGCCGAACAGGCCGAGCTCGTTCGCGTGATGCTGACGGAGCGCATCGGCGAGGAGGCGATGCAGCGGCACGCCGTTCTCTGCTCGAACAGCGCCGGTTTCCAGGGCAACGAGCGCGATGTCGTGTTCCTCTCCATGGTGGCGGACCGCTCCCGGCGGAACACGCTCACGATGCTGCGCTACGAGCAGCGCTTCAACGTGGCGGCGTCTCGCGCGCGGGACCGGCTCGTGCTGGTGCGCTCGGTCGAACGAAAGGACCTCGCGTCGGCGGACCTGAAGGCACGGCTGATCGCCCATTTCGAAAACCCGATGCCGGCGCGTGCTGATCCGGTCGAGGATCTGGCTGAACTGTGCGATTCGGACTTCGAGCGCGACATTCTGGGCCGCCTCGTGGCACTCGGTTACCGGGTGGTGCCGCAGGTCGGGTCGGAAGGCTTTCGCATCGACCTCGTGGTCGAGGATTTCGAGGGGCGCCGCCTCGCGGTCGAATGCGACGGGGATGGGTTCCACGGTCCGGAGCGGTGGCGCGACGACATGCGGCGGCAGCGTATCCTGGAACGCGTCGGCTGGCGCTTCTGGCGGTGCTTCGCGTCGAGCTTTTATCGCGATCCCGATGCCGTCATGGCCGATCTCGTGGCGGCGCTCGACCGCGAGGGGATCGCCACCGTTCTCGGCTCGTCGAGCTCTGCCGCGGCCGCGCGGCTCGTCGAGCACCGCGTCGCCGAGGCGCCTGCGGTTCTGTTCGATGTCCTGCCGGTCGCCGAGGCGGCCGGTCGCATCGGCATCGGCGACCGCGTGGCGCTGCTTTACCCCGACCGTCGGCGTCTGACCCTGCGGCTGACCGATGGCGCCGACGACCCGGCAGCCGGGCTGCTCTCGGTCGCGACACCGCTGGGAGAAGCCGTCGCCCGGTCGGAGGAGGGCGACGAGATCGAGATTTCGGATGCCGGCGGCCAACCCACGCGCATCCTGGTCGAAGCGGTCGAGAAAGCGGCGTGACGGTCGCTCCGTGTCAGGCCGTGTCAGGCCGTGCCGATGTAGTCGAGCATGGCCTGCCGCTCGGTTTCGATCTCTTCGATCCGATGCTTCACGAGATCGCCGATGGAGACGAGGCCGGTCAGTCGACCATGCCGCACGACCGGGATGTGGCGGAAGCGCCCCTCCGTCATGCGCTCCATCAACTCGTGGACGCTCATGTCCTCGCTCGCCGTGACGACGCGGGAGGTCATGTGCTTCGAGACTGATTCATCGAGCGATGCGACACCTGCGCGTCCCAGGGCCCGCACGACGTCCCGTTCGGAAAAGATCCCGAGCACGATGCCGTCGGCCCCCGTCACCACGACGGCGCCGATCGACTTTTCGTGCAGGGTCTGGGCGACTTCCCGCACCGTTCGGTGTGGGGCACTCGTCACCACGTCACGGCCTTTTTGCGACAGAATCAACGATAAGCTCATGATCGCCTCCCATCCGCCGCCTCTTTCCCGAAACGGGCAGGTCGGCTTATGGGGTCGAGCATGATCCCGGATCGGGAGCGCCGCAAGCGGGCTCTT
>CAXTME010000150.1:4083-8283 GCA_964245215.1 uncultured Lichenihabitans sp. | reverse complement strand
TCAAGGGCAACCAGATCAAGATCGAGTCGCCGCTGCACGCGCTCGAGGCCGGCATCGCCATGATCCATCAGGAGCTCAACCTGATGCCGTTCATGACGGTCGCCGAGAACATCTGGATCCGGCGCGAGCCGGTGAACGCCTTCGGCCTGATCAATCACCGCGAACTCAACCGCCGCACGGCGGAGCTGTTCAAGCGGCTCTCGATCGACATCGACCCGCAATCGGAGGTGCGCGACCATTCGGTCGCGACGCGCCAGATGATCGAGATCGCGAAGGCGGTTTCCTACGAATCCGACATCCTGATCATGGATGAGCCGACCTCGGCGCTCACCGATCGCGAAGTGACCCACCTGTTCCGGATCATCGCGGACCTCAAGGCGCAGGGCAAAGGCATCATCTACATCACGCACAAGATGGACGAGCTCTTCACCATCGCGGATGACGTCTCGATCTTCCGTGACGGCCGCTACATCGCGACCCACCCGGCGAAGGAGCTTACCCGCGACCAGGTCATCCAGATGATGGTCGGCCGTGAGATCACGCAGATGTTCCCGAAGGAGGAGGTCCCGATCGGCGAGGTCGTCCTCTCGGTCAAGGACCTCGGGCTCGAGGGTGTGTTCCACGACGTGTCGTTCGACCTGCGCAAGGGCGAGATCCTCGGGATCGCGGGCCTCGTCGGGTCGGGCCGCACCAATGTCGCTGAGACGATCTTCGGCGTGACGCCCGCGACGGCGGGCGAGATCCGGCTGAACGGCCAGCCCATCAAGATCGGATCGCCGCGCGAAGGCATGAAGGCCGGCATGGCGCTCCTGACGGAGGACCGCAAGGACACCGGTTGCTTCCTGATGCTCAGCGTACTCGAAAACATGCAGATGGCGGTGTTGACCGACCGCTACGTGCGGGCCGGCTTCGTCGACCAGGGCGCGGTGGACGCCGAATGCACGAAGATGAAGGATGCGATGCGGGTCAAGACCCCGAATCTCGACGAGCGCATCGAGAACCTGTCGGGCGGCAACCAGCAGAAGGTGCTGATCGGTCGCTGGCTGATGACGGGACCGAAGATCCTGATCCTCGACGAACCGACGCGCGGCATCGACGTCGGGGCGAAGGCCGAAATCCACCGGCTGATCTCGCGCCTCGCCGGGCAGGGCGTAGCCGTCATCATGATCTCGTCCGAAATGCCCGAGGTGTTGGGCATGAGCGACCGGATCCTCGTCATGCACGAGGGCCGGATGACCGGGATCCTCGACCGTTCGGAGGCCGATCAGGTCTCCATCATGCAGTTGGCGGCCGCGTAAATTTGAGGCAGCCGAGCGCTATGGTTGTAGCTGCCGACCGGAGGGTTTAGACCCGAGACGAGGCGGACGCGGGTTCGGCTCAAGGCGGGCGAGATCGACGAAGGGGCGGACAAGAGCCCCGGCCACGGGGCGGGAGACAGCACCATGACGGAACCATTGACCAATTCGATCGCCGTGGCCGAACGCAAGGCCGGGCGGCGTCGGCTGCCGAACGAACTCGGCATCCTCATAGTGCTGATCGGCATCGCACTGCTGTTCGAGGCGCTCGGCTGGACGATCCGGGGCCAGACCTTCCTGTTCAACCCCGAACGCCTGCTCGTGATGGTGCTGCAGGTTTCGACCGTCGGCGTGATCGCGATCGGCGTGACCCAGGTGATCATCACGGGCGGCATCGACCTGTCGTCTGGCTCGGTGCTGGCCGTCTCGGCCATGGTGGCGGCGAGCCTCGCGCAGGAGCCGGGCTATGCCCGTGCCATCTACCCGTCGCTGTCGGGCCTCCCCTTCGTCGTGCCGGTGGTCTGCGGGCTCGCGGTCGGGGCGCTCGCGGGGTGGATCAACGGCGCGCTGATCGCCATCACGGCCATCCCGCCCTTCATCGCGACGCTCGGCATGATGGTGACGGCCCGCAGCGTGGCCCAGCTTTATACGAGAGGCCAGCCGATCAGCATGCTGGCCGAGAACTACACCTGGATCGGCTCGGGGGCCGTCCCGGTGATCATTTTCCTCGTCACGGCCGTCATCTTCCACATCGCGCTGCGTTACACGCGCTACGGCAAGTTCACCTACGCGATCGGTGCCAATCCGCAGGCCGCCCGGGTCAGCGGCATCAACGTTCGCCGGCATTTGATGCTGGTCTATATGCTGGCGGGGCTGCTGGCCGGCCTCGCCGGGCTCGTCACCTCGGCCCGGGCCCAGAGCGGCCAGTCCAGCATGGGCCTCGGCTATGAACTCGACGCGATCGCAGCGACGGTGATCGGCGGCGTCAGCCTCGCTGGCGGGGCAGGGCGCATCTCGGGAACCGTGATCGGCACCGTGATCCTGGGCGTCATGACGTCGGGCTTCACCTTCATCGGCATCGATGCCTACGTGCAAGGCATCGTGAAAGGCATCATCATCGTTGCGGCCGTCGTCGTCGACCAGTATCGCCAGCGCCGCCGCAAGAAGGTGTGAGGCTCTCTCACGCTTCCGGCTCACGCCGGGCTTGACGACCGGCCGGCGCCATTGGAGATCGGCCGAGGCGTCGCGTGCTCGAACGGCACCTGAACCTGGGCGCCCGGTCCTGACGTGGAGAAACGATGCCTGACGCGTCTCCCTTCGACCTCGGCGGGCGCGTCGCACTCGTCACCGGCGCCAGCCGCGGCATCGGGCAGTCGATCGCCGAGGCTCTGGCCCGAGCGGGGGCCGATGTCGCCGTGACGGCGCGCAGCCTGGGGGCCCTGTCCGAAACCCAGGAACGCCTCTCCCGCACCGGACGTCGTGTGGAGGCGATCGTTCACGACGTGGCCACGGTCGCGGGCTGCCGCAGCGCGGTGGAAGACACGCTCGCCCGGTTGGGCCGGGTGGACATCCTGGTCAACAATGCGGGCGTCGAGGATGTCCGCCCCGCCCTGGAGGTCGACGAAGCCCTATGGGACCGTATCGTCGGGACCAACCTCAAGGGAGCCTTCTTCTGTGCGCAGGCGGCCGCGGCCCACATGAAAGCCGCAGGTCGACCCGGTGCCATCATCAATCTCTGCTCGCTGACCTCCGCGGTGGGGGTGCCGGGAGCGGTTCCGTACGGCTCTTCCAAGTCCGGCCTTCTCGGCATGACCCGCGCCCTCGCGGTCGAATGGGCCCCCTTGGGGATCCGCGTCAACGCCATCGCCCCCGGCTATTTCCGGACCGCGATGACGGACGTCTTCTACGAGGACGAAGCCTGGCAAAGGGCCATGCTGTCGAAGATCCCCCAGGCGCGGTTCGGCGCCATGGCGGACCTGCAGGGGACGGCCGTCTTCCTGGCCTCGGAGGCATCGGCCTATATCACGGGCCAGTGTATCCCGGTGGACGGTGGCTTCCTGGCCTCGATCTGACCGCCGTCTCCAGTGGGCCGCACCGTCCTGCGCGTCCGGTGATCGCGAGCACAATCCGTCGGCACCGACTGCGTTCACGATCGGCGCAGGACGCCCGGAGGGCAGAGCATTTCAGCACGGCATAGGACTTGTATAGACATAAAGGACATCAAAAGGGTGGGCTCTTCGATAGACCCGGAACGCGAGGCATCGCCGAGCGTCCATGCCCGCAGCAGGCCGACAGCCAGACAGGACAGGATCATGACGCTTCGATCTTCCACGGCGATGCTTTGTGCAACGCTCGCGACCCTCGTGGGTCTGGCCAGCCTTCCTGGACCTGCCGGGGCCGCCGACGCGATCCCGTCGAAGCCGGAGCCGGGACCGCTGAAGATGGGGATCGAGCCCTGGCTCGGCTACGGCCAATGGTACGTGGCGGCGAAGAACGGGATCTTCGAACAAAACGGTCTCTCGAAGGTCGAGATCGTCAATTTCACGGAAGACAAGGACATCAATGCGGCTCTGGCCAGCGGGCAGCTCGATGCCGCCAATATCGCGACCCACACCGCCATGGGCATGATCGCGGCAGGGCTTCCCGTCAAGGCCGTGATGCTGTTGGACTTCAGCCTGAGCGCCGACGCCATCATCGCGGGCAAGGACATCAAGACGATGGCCGACCTCAAGGGCAAGAGCGTCGCCTTCGAGCAGGGAACGACCAGCGACATCCTGCTCAATTACGCGCTCGCTCAGAACGGCATGACGCTCGCCGACGTGAAGCCCGTCCCCATGCCGGCCGCCGATGCCGGCGGCGCCCTGCTGGCCGGCCGCGTTCCGGTCGCGGTCACCTACGAGCCCTA
>CAXTME010000150.1:0-3983 GCA_964245215.1 uncultured Lichenihabitans sp. | reverse complement strand
CCGATCTTCCTCCCGGGCCCGGAGGCGGTCTGGTCGAAGATGGTGGAACTCGCGGGCAACGGCACGCTGTGGACCGATGCCGGCATCAGCATCTACCGGATGCTGGCCGGCTTCGCGATCGCATCCGCAATGGCGATCCCGATCGGCGTCCTGATCGGTTGTTTCAAGCCTTGGGAAGCCGCGGTCGAGCCGCTCGTCGATTTCGTCCGTTACATGCCGGTGGTGGCCTTCGTGCCGCTCACCATCCTGTGGGCCGGGACGGGCGACGGACAGAAGTTCCTGATCATCTGGATCGGCACCTTCTTTCAGCAGGTCCTGATGGTGATGGACAATGTGAAGCGTGTCTCGCCCGATTTCGTCGGCCTGGGCCGGACGTTAGGCCTGTCCGAGAGCCGGATCCTTTTGCGCATCGTGCTGCCGTCCTCGCTGCCGGGCATCTGGGACACGCTGCGGATCAGCATCGGTTGGGCCTGGACCTGGCTCGTGCTGGCCGAGCTCGTGGCCGCGACCTCCGGGCTCGGCTATCGGATCACGGTCTCGCAACGGTTCTTCCAGACCCAGACGATCATCGGCTACATCCTGTTCCTCGGCCTCCTCGGGCTCATCACCGATCAAGGCATGAAGGCCCTCGAACGGGTGCTCTTCCGCTATGCCGCGAGGTCATGAGGTGAGCGTCCCGAAGCTGCGCATCGCCGCCCTCAACAAGCGCTTCAGGACGCCCGAAGGCTCCGTCGAGGTGCTGCGCGACATCAGCCTCGACCTCGCCGACAACGAGTTCGTCTCGCTGGTCGGCACCTCGGGCTGTGGCAAGAGCACGTTGCTCTCGATCGTCGCCGGCCTTCAGGACTTCGACGAGGGCGTGCTGCTGACCGACGGCGTGCCGATCATCGGCCCGGGGCTCGATCGGGGCGTGGTGTTCCAATCTTATACGCTGCTGCCCTGGCTCACGGCGCGCGGCAATGTGGAATTCGCCCTCGAGGCCGCCGGCAAGTCGAAGGCCGAGTGCCGGTCCATCGCGGACGAGCACCTCGAACTCGTCAGGCTGACGCGCTTCGCGAACGCCTATCCGTCGGAACTGTCGGGCGGCATGAAGCAGCGCGTCGCCATCGCCCGCGCCCTGTCCTACCGCCCGAAGATGCTGTTGATGGACGAGCCCTTCGGCGCCCTCGATGCCCTGACCCGGCACACCATGCAGGACCTTTTGACCCGGATCTGGGACGAGCACCGCCTGACGGTCCTGTTCGTGACCCACGACGTCGAGGAGGCCGTCTATCTCTCGGACCGCATCGTGGTGATGAGCATCGGACCGGGACAGATCCGCAAGAGCTTCCATGTCGGGTTGGCGCGCCCGCGCCACCAGGACATGATCGCCTCCGCGGCCTTCATCGACCTTCAGCGCCAGGTGATCACATCGATCCGGGAAGGGTCGTTCCGGGAGGACGATGCGGCCTGAGCATCCGGCTGCCGCTTCGCCCTATCCGCTCCTTCGTTCCCCGACCGCCCGAGGATGTTCCATGGCCGAGCCTTGCAGTTTTCACGACCTGTCCATCCTCGGCGAGGAGGCGCGATCCGCCCTGATGAGGCGCTCGGAAACCGACATCGCCTCGTTCATGGAGAAGGCCCGGCCCATCATCGAGGCCGTGAGGAACGGGGGTGACGCGGCGCTCGTGCGCCTGGCCCGAGACCTCGACGGCGCGGCCGTCACGGCGGACACGCTGAAGGCCACCGAACGCGAGTTCGACGAGGCCTTCGACAAGGTGGCTCCGGAGGTCGTCGACGCCATCCGCTTCGCTATCGGCAACATCCGCGCCTTCCACGAGGAACAGCGGCCGGAGCCGATGTGGATGAAGGAGATCCGGCCGGGCGCCTTTGCGGGCGACCGCTGGACGCCGATCGCCTCCGTGGCGCTCTATGTTCCACGTGGCAAGGGCGCGTTCCCATCCGTCACCATGATGACCTCCGTTCCGGCGGTCGTGGCCGGCGTTCCACAAATCTCGATCTGCACGCCGCCGACCGCCGATGGCACGATCGATGCCGCCACGCTGGTGGCGGCCCGCCTGGCCGGTGTCTCGACCGTCTACAAATGCGGAGGCGCCCAGGCGGTGGCGGCCGTGGCCTACGGGACGGAGACCATCGCCCCGACCCTGAAGATCGTCGGTCCGGGTAGCCCGTGGGTGGTAGCGGCCAAGCGCCTCCTCGCCGATGTGATCGACACCGGCCTGCCGGCCGGGCCTTCCGAAGCCATCGTCTTCGCCGACGGTACGGTCGATGGTCGGCTCGCAGCTCTCGACGTTCTGGTCGAAGCCGAGCATGGCCCCGATTCCTCAGCCTATGTCGTGACGCACAGCCGCGCGGTCGCCGACGCCGCGATGGCGGCGCTGCCGGGCTACTGGGCCGAGATGACGCCGCAACGCGTGGCGTTCTCGCGCGCCGTGTTGACGGGCCCGCGCGGCGGCATCGTGCTCACGGCCTCGCTCGAGGAGAGCTACAGGTTCATCAACGACTACGCGCCCGAGCATCTCGAGATCCTGTCGGCCGAGCCGTTCGGCCACCTCGGCCGGATCACCGAGGCGGCCGAGATCCTCCTGGGACCCCACACGCCGGTGACCATCGCCAATTTCGTGCTGGGACCGAATGCGGTGCTGCCCACCAGCCGTTGGGCGCGGACCTTTGGCCCCTTGTCGGTGACGGATTTCCTGAAACGATCGTCGATCGGCTACGTCACGTCGTCCGCCTATCCGGAGCTCGCGCGTCACGCCCGGACCCTGGCGCGTTACGAAGGCTTCAGCTCGCACGAGAACGCCGTGTCGGAGATGCGCGACGCGGTTTTGCCGGTCATCAAGCCGTCGTGAAGGGGAACAGTAGACCCGGCACGACGGCTCGCGTGCCACCTCGGACCGCGATATCTTACGGGCCGGGCAGGCGTCACTTGCCGGGCGATCAGGCGAACGCAGCATGGCACAGGACATCGAACTCGGTCTCGATACATTCGGCGACGTCACGGCGGGCTCCGACGGTCGTTTGCTGTCGCATGCGCAGGTGATCCGCAATGTCATCGCCGAGGCCGTGATGGCCGAGGCGTCGGGCGTCGACTTCTTCGGGATCGGAGAGCATCACCGCGCCGATTTCGCGGTCTCGTCGCCGGAGACGATTCTCGCCGCGATCGCCGGACAGACGAGCCGGATCCGCCTCGGCTCGGCCGTGACGGTGCTGAGTTCCGACGACCCGATCCGGGTGTTCCAGAGGTTCTCGACCCTCGACGCCGCCTCGAACGGGCGGGCCGAAGTCGTCCTCGGGCGGGGGTCCTTCACCGAATCCTTCCCGCTGTTCGGCTACGACCTCGGCCAGTACGAAACGCTGTTCGAGGAAAAGCTCGACCTCTTCGTGGCCCTGCTCCGGGACGAGGCCGTCACCTGGCAAGGGACGATCCGACCGCCCTTGACGAACCAGCGGGTGTTCCCGCCGATCGAGCGCGGAACCCTGAAGACCTGGATCGGCGTCGGCGGGAGCTCGACCTCCGTGGTCCGGGCCGCCCATTACGACCTGCCCCTGATGCTGGCGATCATCGGGGGCGATCCGACGAGGTTCAAGCCTTACGTCGACCTCTACCATCGCGCCTTCCGTCAGCTCGAGCGGCCGGTTCGACCGATCGGCGTCCACTCGCACGGCTACGTGGCCGAGACCGACGCGCAAGCGCGCGACGAGCTCTGGCCGGATTACAAGCGAATGCGTGACCGCATCGGCGGCGAGCGTGGCTGGCCGCCGATGGAGCGGGCGGAGTTCGACCGCGAGGCCGACCACGGTTCGCTTTATGTCGGGTCCCCCGACACGGTGGCCCGCCGCATGGTCGCGACCATCACGGCGCTGGGCCTGTCGCGGTTCGACCTCAAATACAGCGCCGGACATCTGTCGCACGAGCGGCTGATGCGCAGCATCGCGCTCTACGGCCGGGAGGTGATCCCCCGTGTGCGCGAGTTGCTGCC
>CAXTME010000149.1:0-8710 GCA_964245215.1 uncultured Lichenihabitans sp. | reverse complement strand
GCTCTGGCTTGAGCGGAACCTTTGGGAAGCCCAGCCATTTCTCCGGCAGCCGCATCGGCTCGAGTTTTTGACGAGGAGTGGACCATGCCGATCGACGGCGCATCAATTATTACGTGGATCATCGTGGGCGGTGTCGCCGGCTGGCTGGCCGGTTTGCTGATCCAGGGTGGCGGCTTCGGCATCATCGGCGACATCGTGATCGGCATCGTGGGTGCCATCATCGCCGGGTACCTCCTGCCGGCGATCGGCATCAGCCTCGGTGCCGGCATCATCGCGGCGATCATCGACGCGCTGATCGGCGCCGTCATCCTGTTGCTCATCATCCGACTGGTCCGACGAGCGGCTTGACGCCCCGGTTCTCGCTGCCAATCTGAAGACGGCCGGGTTTCCGAAGGGGAACCCGGCCGTCTTGTTTCGAACACCCGAGGCCCACCATGGACCTGACCGGCTTCCATCACCTGACCGCGATCACGGCCGACGCCTCGGGCAATCATCGCTTCTATACCCAAGTGCTGGGCATGCGGCTCGTCAAGAAGACCGTCAACCAGGACGATGTATCGGCCTATCATCTGTTCTACGCCGATGGGCTCGCGTCGCCGGGCAGCGACGTCACCTTCTTCGATTGGCCGGTCGGACGCGAACAGCGCGGCTCGGGGGCGGTGGCGCGGACGGGACTGCGCGTGCCGGGACGGGACGCGCTGGCTTGGTGGGTCGATCGCCTCTCCGCGGCCGGCATCGCGCAATCGGGCATCGTCGAACGCGACGAGCGGCTCCTGGTCGATTTCGAGGATCCCGAGGGTCAGCGGCTCGCGCTGATCGCCGACCCCGGCAGCGAGCCGCATCACCCCTGGCTTCAGGGACCCGTGCCGCGCGATTACCAGATCCTCGGCCTCGGCGGCATCACGATGAGCGTGCGGCAGCTCGAACCCACCGACCATGTGTTGCGGGAGGTGCTCGGCATGACGGCGCTCCGTCGTTATACGGCCGATGGTGTCGCGGTTCACGTCTACGCCATGGCGGGTGGGGGTGAGACCGCGAAGGAGCTTCACGTGGCGGTGGAGCCGGCGCGCCCCGCCGCGCGGCAGGGCGCGGGCGGTGTCCACCACCTCGCCCTGCGCACGCCCGACGAGGAAACCTACCGGGGCTGGGTCGAGCGCCTCGAGACCATGCGGATGCCGTCGAGCGGCCCCGTCGACCGCTACTATTTCCGCAGCCTGTACTTTCGCGATCCCGGCGGGGTTCTGTTCGAGATCGCGACCGACGGACCCGGCTTCGCCACGGATGAGCCTCTCGAGACCTTGGGCGAGACCCTCGCGCTCCCGCCGTTTCTGGAACAGCGCCGTGCCGCCATCGAGGCCGGGCTGAAGCCGCTCGGCCGGTAAAGCTCGTCGGTCACCCCGGGTTTCCCTCGAGCGCGATTCGGTAGGCCTCGATGGCGTTCGCCCAGCCCATCTCCAAGGCATCGGCCGTGAGTTCGTGGCCGATCGAAGCTTCGGCCAGATGGGGAATGGCGGCTACCAGCGACGGCAGGTTGGCGAGGTTGAGATCGTGGCCGACATTGACCACGAGACCGTAGGCCGCCGCCCATTGTGCGGTTTCGGCACAGAGGTCGAGAAGCCGCGCCGCGACGCCTTTGGCGAAGTCGGCGCCATAGGACCCCGTATAGATCTCGATGCCCTGCGCCCCGGTCGCGGCAACGCGCTTCACGATATTGGGGTCGGGGTCGACGAACACCACCGGGCGGCACCCGATCGCCTTCAGCCGGGTGACGGCATCGCGCACCACGGCGTCCTGCGCGTCATCGAGCCGCCACCCCTCCTCGGACGTGAAAACCCCCGGGCTGTCTGGCACGAGCGTACATTGCTCGGGTCTTACGGCCGTCACGAGCGCCATGAAATCATCGTCCGGATAGCCTTCGATGTTGAACTCGAAGGACGGCCGCCAGGGCTCCATCAAGGCCGCCAGGGCCGGGACGTCATCGCGGCGGATGTGGCGCTGATCGGGTCTCGGGTGAACCGTCAGTCCGTGGGCTCCGGCTTCATGGGCCAGCCGGCCGAAATGCAGCACGTCGGGGACACCCGTCCGGCGCGAGTTGCGCAGCAGCGCGATCTTGTTGAGGTTGACGCTCAGCCGAGCCATTTCATGCCCTCCCTTCGTCCGGTTCGGCGCGGAACGTCAGCACCAGCACGTCGCGCCAGGCAGGACATGACGGATCGAGGGGCGTCACGCTGCTCACGCCGTGGAAGACGCGGTGGTCGTCGACCAGCGAGGCATCGAGCGGTTCCGACAACGTCACTTCCGCAAGGGGTCGCCGCGCCGCATCCGTGATCGTTGTGACGCCGCCTTCGACGTTCGTGCGCCGGATCAGCAGCACCAGAACCCAGTCGACCCCGTCGCGGTGAAGACCCTCGGGGGTCGGCTGCCCGGTGACATCGGGACGTGCCTCGATCCTGAACTGGTGCATCTCGACATGCCAGGACCGCGGCTGAACGGTCGCCGGATGCGCCTCCTCGAACATCCGCCTGCATGTCTCGATGGCGGCCCGGTTCGCAGGATGCAGGGCGATGTTCGCTTCCACAGGGGCGAAGACGCGCTCGACCCCGCCATTCAACGGATTGTTGGCGAGCGTCTGATAGTGGGGCTGCGCCGGCTTCACGCTCAGCTCGTTCGTCGTGGCCTTCAAGCAGGCGTAACGGCGCTTCCGGTAGGTTCCACCGTCGGCCATGAACCGGTCGGGGCCGAGATCCTCCCAACTCCGCGCGAAGCCGTCCCAATCCGCGAGACCCGCCTCGCCCAGCATGGCCCGAATGGCGGTGCCGTCGACGAAGGCGAAACCCTGTTGCCCGAGGTGGGCCGCCGCCGTGGCCGGGCCGCTCTGGCCTTGTCTTGGATGCGCCGGCTCTGAGATGCTCTGGTCCACCATGGTTCGCCGTCCAAGGCTCGACGCCTGTTCCGTTGCCCTGCACCCGATATGGCATAGGGTTCCCCGCTTTGGTATAAGTCGGTCCGCAGAGAAGTCGGCTGGCCCGGCGGGAGCGTCCGCGCAATGTGCCGGTCCTCGGAGGGGCACGGCGTATGAGAAACCTGCCGGTCGGCATCACTCTCGGCGATCCGGCCGGGATCGGCCCGGAAATCGTGGCCCGCGTGCTCGGCGAAGGCCCTCCCTGTCCTTGCGTGATCTATGGCGACGCCGCGGTCCTCGGCCGGGCCGCGCGACTGGTCGGTGCTTCGTTCGATGTCGCGATCGTCGACACTCCTGGGGTCGGGTCGTCGCGGTCCGATGTGGCGCATGTCGTGCAGGCCGGCAGCGTCCCGGAGGATCTCGTCATGGGTCGCGTTTCTGCAGAGGCCGGGGCCGCGGCCTATGGGTTCATCACGCGCGCCATCGACGACGCCCTCGCGGGCCGATTATCAGCCCTCGTGACGGCGCCGATCAACAAGGATGCCTTGCGGGCCGCAGGCGTCCATTTCCCCGGCCATACGGAGATCCTCGCGGACCGAAGCGGCACGGCGGACTTCGCCATGATGCTGGCCAACGACGAGCTCCGCGTCTTGCTGGTCACGATCCACCTGTCGCTCATGGAGGCCATCAGGGCCGTGACCCCGGTCAGCGAGTTGCGGGCCATCCGGCTCGCCCACGGGGCGATGCTCGGACTTGGGCTCGAAGCGCCGCGCATCGCGGTCGCGGGGCTCAATCCCCATGCCGGCGAAAATGGCCTCTTCGGACGGGAGGACCTCGACATCATCGCACCCGCGATCGCGGCGGCGCGCGCCGAAGGCATCGACGCCTCGGGACCCTGGCCGGGCGACACCATCTTCATGCGGGCACGCCGCGGCGAGTTCGATGTGGTGGTGGCGCAGTATCACGACCAGGGCCTCATTCCGGTGAAATATCTCGGCATCGACCACGGCGTGAACATCACGGTCGGACTGCCGTTCTGCCGCACCAGCGTCGACCACGGCACGGCTTTCGACATCGCTGGACGCGGTGTGGCGAACCACGCGAGCCTCAGAACCGCGCTCCGGCAAGCGATAGCGATGACGGGCGGCTAGAACTCGACACGAGCCAAAGGGCATCGCGATCCAAGCGACATCGCTACGGAGAAGGAAAGAAGAGAGTGGAAGTGGGACGGCTGGCAACCAGGCTCAATCGCGGTTTTTCGCGCGTGTTCGGGTATGAGGTCGTGCCGTCGCGCGCCTCGGCGTACGACGGCATGATGCTGGCGCATCACGCTGCCGTCGGCGAGGCTTGCCGGCGCCCCCTATCGGCCGATCTGCAGGCACGAGTCGTCATGCTGGGTGTGCTCATGGCGCCACGCCGCGTCACGAGCCACCGCAAGATCCGGGTCGGCGGACGCACGGACGGCGGCTATGTGATGCTCGACGATTTCGCCAAGCTGCAAACCGCCTTCTCGCTCGGCATCGGTCCCAACGTGGACTGGGATTACGCGATCGCGGAGCGTGGGATCGCGGTTCATCAGTTCGATCATACGGTCGTGGGCCCTCCGAGGCTCCACGCCGGGTTCCACTTCAACAAGCGCAGGATCGACGCGCAGGCGTCGGGCGACACCGACAATCTCGAAACTCTCCTCGAGAAGAACGGCTCGGCGGCGCGCTTCTCCAATCTTCTCAAGCTGGACATCGAAGGATCGGAATGGGCGTTGCTGGCCGAGGCCGACGCGGGAACGTTGTCACGCTTCCCTCAGATCCTGTGTGAATTTCATGATCTCGCCCTCGTCCACGACGACCAGCATTTCGATCGCATGATGAGGGCGCTAAGCCGGCTTCGCGAAGGCTTCGAGGTCGTCCATGTGCACGGCAACAACTGCGGCGGACGACTCTTCGTGGCAGACCAGGCGATGCCCAACGTCCTGGAACTGACTTTGGCCAATCGCGAAGTCTATGCCTTCACCGACGCTCCGGAGACGTTTCCGACCGAACTGGACTGCCCGAACGATCCCCGGATCCCCGACTATTACCTAGGCGACTTCCATTTCGACAAGACCACCGGCCTCGACATCGACACCCTGAAGGCGCGAGCCCAGAGGACGCAAGCCGTGATCGGGTTCGATGCCGCCCGCTACACCGAGGCCAACCCGGACATCGTTGATGCGGGACACGATCCTTGGACGCACTGGAGTCGCTGGGGGTGGCTTGAGGGGCGTCCCCTTTCGATCGATGAGATCGGCTTCGATGCGCAGGCCTATCGGGCCGCCAACCCCGATGTGGTTGCAGCCGGATTCGACGCATTGACCCACTGGCGGCATTTTGGCCGGCGCGAAGGCCGCCCCCGCTTCCCGCAGCCGCGACCCGAGGACGTCGTTGCTGAAGGGCGGGCCTGCGTCCGTGTCGGGGATGCTACTTCTCGATGACGCTGTCGAGGACCTTGATCAGGGAGCGCATCTGCTGCATCGACAACTGCCGGAACTGCAGACCGATCAGCGTCCGACCCTCGACACTGCGCTGGTTGCTGATCGCCACGGGGAGCATCACGGTCGCGGCCTCGGCCCGCACGTTGAGCACGCCCGTTCGCCCCAAGCTGCCCGACACGGGGTCGGGGACGCCGGTCATCTCGATGCCGCAGCCGGTGACCGACATGTTGCTGACCTGCACGTCGAGCACGGCGTTGCCCGAGGCTAACTCGCCGAGGCAGCTGACCGCGAAGCGTGGCGCGATCCGTCTTTCCACTCCTGCTGAGCTCATGATCTCTCATCCCGTAGAGGAGTCTGGAAACTGACAGTCCAGGCCTTAAATTTTCTAGAATCTCTGCGACTTCTTTGGAATTACTTCGGCAAAGGCATCGAGTCCTGGTCGATTCTCGGCGTTGTGGCGGCCGATCGTGCGACGGGAGCCGTGGCGGCGGGTGCCGCGGCGCCTGTCGTGAGGTCGCCGGGCAACGGCACGGGCGGCACCGACGATTGGCCGACCGCCGGGGCATCGAGCCCGCGGTCGCGCCTCGGTCGCGCGATCCGATGTTGCCGCGAGCTGGTCCGGGCCGAGCGAGCATGACGGCCGGTCCGTCGCTCCGCAGTCGGAGACTCGGCAACCGGGAGCCGTTCCAGCGGGCCGACAGCGGCATCGAGCGCATCTTCCCGGCTCGGATCCGGCGCCTGCGCCACTCTCGTGGTACCCCGGATACCTCCCGGCGGCGTCACGGTGAAGCGATGCATGTCGGCCAGCAGGTTGGCCAGGGGCTCCGCCCGGCACAGCCTCACCCTGACCGAAGCCGGGTAGGCACCTGTGCCCGACGCACCCTCGAGGAGGGTGATGGGACGCCGCGGCGACAGGTACTCCCAAGCATAGAGGCAATTCAGCCCACCGCTCTTGCCCGACGCATAGCCGAAGGTGCCCTGAGGACCATGCTCGACATCGCTTGAGATCTGCATCGCTACGCTCGGAAAAAGCGTCGCGAGTTCGGACTGGATCTCGGTATCCGTGGGTGGCGCAAGCCGAAGATCGTTGCCCGAGGGCACACCCACCCTGGGCGGCGTCAAAGCGCTTACGACGATCGTGTTCTCCCCCGTCATGGCGGCCGGCCCCTCGAGGACGATCACCTGGCGCAAGCCGTTCGAAAACGTCGTGTCCCGCACCGACAGCACGCTACCGGCGCTGGCCGGTAGGGACGCCAGGGGAGCGTCTGCCGGATTCGTCGAATCCGACGGTTCGTACCCCGGATAGCGGCCGATGTAGTCCGGCGCGACGAACGGCGAGGCCGCGCAGCCGGCGAGGCACAGCGAGGAGATCAGGATGAGCGACAGTCTGTCCAGGATCATCGGTAGGCCCTCGGATCGGCGGCTGTGGTCACGGTCGCGAGGGCCTGCCGGCTCGCGGCATCGGAGATCTGCTGGTCGGCCGTTGTAAAAACGCGACGCGCGCCGTCGAAATCGCCCAGGTGATACAACGCCCAGCCGCGCAGCATCAGGAGATCGCGCGTTTCTGACGCGTAGGCGGCCCGCTGGCGCAGGAAATCGATCGTCTCCTGCCATCGGCCGTCCCTATAGGCGTCATAGGCCTTCTGGCTGATGATCTGGACGCCGAGCGTCCTGCGCTTCTCGGCGTTGAGACTGGTGCGACCCGCGGAGTCGACCGCGGCGTCCGTATCACCGTCGCGCAGGTGCGACAGCGTTTCGCCGAGCGCACTGTCGCTCGCGCTTCGGCTGCTTCCGCCGGCCTGCGCCTCCTTGAAGGCCGCCGCGGCCTCGGCCGGACGTTGCAGTCCCAGCAGGCACCAGCCCTCGGTCCCCCGATCATCGCTCGTCATCGCTCGTCCCCTTCTGCTGAGGATGGCGAGGCAACCCGTGTAATCCTTGGCCGCGAGGGCGGCAGCGGCGCTGCCCGAACGGCTATGCCCTGACGCGCCCGTTGCCGCACGCGGCTCGGAGCTTTCGGACTCGTCCGATACTCGCCGGCGCTCTTCAGGCCTCTCGCGCGGTTGATCGGAAGCCCCGCGTCGGTCTTCGTTACGGGGACGCACCGTCAAAGGACGCGCTTCCGAGCGGGGCGGGGCGGCCTGATCGTCTTGCGCGGGCTGGTCTCCGACGGCGGGTCCGACCGGCGGAGGGTCCACGGAAGCCACGGCCTGAGGCGCGATCGGTACGGGCAATACCACGGAAGGGGTCGCGGTTGCGGTCTGGGACGACCGTCCCGGACCGGAGCCCGATGAGGCGGCCAGGAGCGCCGAAGCGTCGGTCGAATCGACGTTGGAGGCGACCCCGGGGCGAGGTTGTCCGGGCTGCCCCGTGGGTGCGCATCCGCCGCGGTTCAGATTGCCAAAGTCCGGGACCGCCGGGTCCGGACCATTCAGGCCAACACGCTGGAAGGCTTCGAGCGACCGGAAGCGGCTGCCGTAGACCGACATCAGCTGAGCGAGACCTCCGGTGTCGCGGTTGCGGCGGTAAGCCAAGGCGAGACCGAAGACATTGCCCTCGGTCGCTCCCCAACCGACCGATTTGCCGAACCAGGCGACCGCTGCGGGGTACTGGCGAGACCGATAGGCGTACCAGCCGAGTGCCTGCGCGCCATTGGCCGATTGACTGGCAGTCGTGGAAGACGCCAAGCGCTCGGCTTCGTCGGACGCCAGCGCCACGCCAGCCTTCTGACGTGCCAGCCTGTCGCTGACGCTGTCGACGTAGATCCGACGCAAAGCCCCCGAGCCGTCGTCATCCATGCGGGATGCGGCGGCGGCCTCGGCCTCTCCGAAGCGGCACTGGTTGTGCAGGCTCGCCGCATAGCCCTCGACGATCTTGACGGAGGCCTTCTGGTCGGGCGACCAGGCGAGGCCGTTGCCGAACCAAGCCGCGGCTCCGGCCCAATCCCGATGCGCGTAGTCGTACCAGCCAAAGGCCGATGCGGCGGACACCGAGCGGACCTTTTGAGTGGCTGCCGAAAGACGGGCCAGGAGATCGGGAGTCAAAGGCGCTTTCGTATCGGCGTGGCCGAGCAGATCCGCCACGACATCGCCCAGCATGTCGCCGATCCCCGGCAGCCGATCGCCCCAGGCCGAGACGAACGTCACGGCATCGGCGTCGCGTCCGAGGGCCCGCAGCGTCAGCGCGAAACCTTCGACCGCCTTGCTCAGCAGCGCGACATCGGTGGAAGCCGGTCCAGAGCCTCCGGCAGCGACGCCGCCGGCCGCAGTGCCGTCCCCGGTCACCGGGGCGGCTCCTGTCGCCGAGGCGGGAGCGGCCGCAAGGCCGTCGGCGGCACGCGT
>CAXTME010000148.1:0-8774 GCA_964245215.1 uncultured Lichenihabitans sp. | reverse complement strand
TTGAAGACGTTGAGGCCCTTGTTCTCCATGGCGCCCATGTTGAAGTCCGACACGGCGACGATGTTGAACACATCGAGGTCGTAGGCGCGGCCGAAGACCTCTTCGTCCCAGCGCATCGACCGCTTCAAGGCGTCCATGGCATAGGCCGCGAAATCTGTTTTCCCCGGCTCGACATAGATCGCGAGATCGACATCGCGGCCCTCGCTGGTCGTGATCCGGTCCTTGATCACGTCGAGGGCGCCGCCGACCACGGCGAAGAGATAGGCGGGCTTGGGATGCGGATCGTGCCAGACCGCGTAATGCCGGTCCGTCCCCTCCACCTCACCGGCCGCGACCGGATTGCCGTTGCCGAGGAGGATGGGTGCCTCCTCGCGCGACGCTTCGATCCGCGTGGTGAAGACGGCCAGCACATCCGGCCGGTCGAGGTAATAGGTGATCCGGCGGAAGCCTTCCGCCTCGCATTGCGTGCAATAGGCCGAGCCCGATCGGTAGAGCCCCATCAGCTTCGTGTTGGCCGAGGGATCGAGCATGGTTTCGGTCGTGAGCGTGAAGGGGCGCTGCGGCGGGGTCTCGATCGTCAGGCGCTCGGTCGTGGCAAGGCCGGCCGTCAGGTCGAGGTCGACCCCGTCGAGCTGAACCGCCATGGCCACGAGCTCGTCGCCGTCGAGATGCAACGGTGCGCCGGGCTGGCCTAGCGGGTTCGGACGCAGTTTAAGCGTCGCGCGGACGCGCGTCGCCGTCGGGTGGAGCAGGATGTCGAGCTCGACCGTCTCGATCAGGTAATCGGGCGGGCGGTAATCGGAGAGGCGGATCGGTTGGGCTTGGTCGCTACGCATCGACGGCACTCTTTCTCGAAATTTCTGACGCACGCGTTCGCGCGCCTCACTCGCCCGGGCGCATCGCGGTCTCGGGCGTGTCCAAGGTCGCGGCGGCGGCTTCGGAGTTCGGCAGTTGGCGGTGAAAATAGACCGCGGCCCCGAGATTGGCGATCCCGAGCCCGAGCAGAAGAGCCGGGTTCGAAACACCGATCCAGGGCGATTGGAGCAGGGCCGTCACGGCCGAGCCCAGAACCATATAGAGGGCATTCAGCACGCCGACGCCGGCAACGACGCGGGCGCGGCGATCGGCCGGTGCCCAGGACTGGACCGCGGCGAAAAGCGGAACCGAAAACAGGCCGCCCGCGCAAGCGAGGCCGGTGAGGTCGAACGAGAGGCGCAATCCGGTCGCGCTGCGCAGGAAGTCGCCCAGCGACAAGGCGTCGTGCGATGTTCCGAGCGAGACGGTCGCGATCCCCGTGTCGATCAGGAAGATTCCCATGAAGGCGACCGCCCAGGGGACGTGCCGGATGATGATGCGACCTTGCGACAACCAGCCGGCCAGCAGGGCCCCGATCCCCACCCCGATGGCGAAGAAGACGCTGATCGCGGTCTCGACTTCGACGCCGCCACCGATCCGCTGCTTCACGACGACCGGAACCAGGACCAGCGTGACGGAGCCACTGAGCCAAAACCAGCTGCTGCCCACGCTGCCGACCCAGAGCCGTGCGTCGCGTCGGATGTCCCTGATCAGCGAGAACGTCGATCTGAGAAGATTGCGGCTGATCCTGAGGTCCGGCGCGGCGGCTGCGGTCGGCGGAATGAACCAGGTGCAGGCGAGGCACGCCAAAGCGACCCCGATGAGCTGCAGAACGACACTCTCCTTCGAGGTGCTCTGCAACCCCGTCATGCCGCCGGCCGCGAGACCGAGCAGGATCGCGACGAAGGAGGCGCCTTCGACGAACGCATTCCCGACCGTGAGTTCGCTGCGCCGCAGGTGGTCGGGCAGGATGCCGTACTTCACCGGAGTATAGAGCGTTGCGATCACGCCGAGGAGAAACAGCGCGACGTAGAGCATCACGATGGAGGTGAACCAGAACCCCGCCGCAGCGATCGCCTGGACGCCGAGTTCAGCAACCTTCAGCCACCACGCGACCCGGGCCTTGTCGTGGCTGTCGGCGAGTTCGCCGCCGAGGCCGGACAGGATGATCGACGGCAGGATGAAGATCCCCAGGGCGAGCGTAACCAGAGGCCCGGCATTGTCCTGCCCCACCTTGAACAGGATCATCATGGCCAGCATGTTGCGGACCAGATTATCGTTGAAGGCCGAGAAGAACTGGCTCCAGAACAGGGGTGCGAAGCGCCGGGCCAGCATCAGCGATAGGATCATGCGCACCGTCTTAGACGTGAAGGGGTCGTGGTCGACCCCGCCCCGAGGGCCGCCGACCCGTCTTCCAGCAGCGGGCTCATCGTTTTACAGCTCATTCCGCGGCGTTGGCCTGGTTGCCTTTGACGATCGACAAGGCCCGCTGGGCGGCAGCCGCCTCCGAGCCTTCGCCTGAAACATGGACCATCGGCAAGGCAAAACCGATGCCATTGGCCTGGAACTCGCTCTTGATCATCATCAGGGCGCGACGTCTCGCCGCGAATTGCACGTCGCCGGGCTTGGTCATCATCTTGGTCTGCAGCTGCACCGCATAGTCACCGAATTGGGCCACGCCCTGCAGCTTCAGCGGTTTCAGGATCTCCGGCCCCAACTCCGGGTCGTCCGCCAAGGTCTCGCCGATGCGCTTGACGATCTTGCGAACGCGGTCGAGGTCGGTCTCATAGGGGACGTTGATGCTGATCTTGTCCACCACCCAGTCCCGGCTCTGGTTCTGGACGGCACCGAGGATCCCGAACGGCACGGTATAGAGCGCTCCGCGCTGATGCCGTAACTTGACCGACCTCAGACTGAAGGACTCGACCGTTCCCTTGTAGGTGCCGCTCTGGATATACTCGCCGATCCGGAAGGCATCGTCGATGAGGTAGAAGATGCCCGAGATGATGTCCTTCACGAGCGTTTGAGCGCCGAAGCCGATCGCCACCCCGACCACGCCGGCGCTCGCGATCAGCGGCCCGATCTCGACCCCGATCGCGGCCAGGAGCATCATGGCGGTGACGACCGCCAGGACTGCCAGCGACAGGTTCTTGAGAATCGGCAGCAGCGTTTGTAGGCGGGCCGAATGACCGGTGCCGTCGGTCGCGTCGCCACCTCCCAGGGTCTTGGCGAGCTTCCGGTCGATCAGGGCCGCGATGACGTGCCACAGGAAATCGGCGACCAGCACCACCACCACCACGCCGAGCACGGCGCGGGAGATCCGCGTGCCGACCGTGTCCTGCATGGTAAGCGACGCAACGTCGAGGCCGATGAGATGCGCCAACAGGACGGCTCCGCCGGCGATCAGCAGGGTGCGGATGCCGCGTTCGAGGAAGACGACATCGAGCCTGCTCGCCTTGAACGCGGTGTCGCGTCCGCCGGGCCGCAGCACGTGCCGGATCGATCTTTGAGTCAGCACGACGGCGGCCGGCAAGCCGGTCGCGAAACTGAGCACCCAGAAGGGCGTTGCCCAGTCCGTCACCCAGAAGCACCACAAGAGCACGAAGACGGTCGACAGGGCGATCTTCACGCCGCGACGGCGAAGATGATGCCATTCGGGGGTCCAGGCCGTCGGCTCGGATCGCACGACCGTGATGTCTGCCGGAGCATCCGCCATGACGATCGTTGGCGCGTCGCCTGCGGCTTCCTGGTCCAGCAGCGGACTTGCGGGTTCTGCTCCCTCGTCGGCCGAATTCGCAGCCTCGTGCGGATAGCGCCAGACAGCCTCAAGCGTCATGCCCAGGATGACCACGCCGAGTGCATCGGCGCAAAGGTCCTGCGAGATCAGGTCGAACCCGAAGGCGGCCAGCAGCGCGATGAGTTGCGACCCGATGCCCAGCAAAAGCCCGAGGAGCACGAGGCGGGTGAACAGGAAGCGGGCTTGTTCCGTGCCCATCGGCACGACCCGGAAGCGCGCCGCTCCGGGCGCCAGCAGGAACCGGCCCGCGACATAGGCGAGGCGACCGACGAGCGACGCCAGGAGGAGCGCCAGCAGCACCGCTTTGAAGCCGCGCGACCAATCGAAGGGCAGGAAGGCTCCGATGCTGCCGACCGCATAGGAGGTGATCATGCCGAGGCTGTAGGCCAGCCGCGTGAAGACCGCCAAGACGCGTTCGCGGGCCGTCTGGAGCTGCAGGGCGATCAGCCAGTGCTGGACGCCGCGCATGCTTATCCGGAACAACCATTCCCCGCCGAGGCCCAATGCCACGAAGGCCGGCAGAAACAGGACGAGGCTGATGGCATCGCCGCGCCCCAGCATATCGGATAGCATGCCGCCGGCATTGGCGACCTGCCCCGGCAGACGGGGTACCGCCTCGGCCAGGGCGCGGATGCGGTTTCTCAGATGTTGCAGGCCGTCGCCGAGTCCGCCCGCCATGGTGTTGGACGGGTCGGGAGCGATCTGGGCGGGCGCACCGGGGCGACGCTGCTCCAGATAGGTGCGTACGTCGGGGTCCTCGACGAGATCGAGCAGGAGGCGCAGCTTGTCGGAAGGCGTCGTGGCGGACGCCGCGGCCTCCCCGCCTTTGGGCGACGACGCGGCCGCAGCCTGACGGTCCGCGAGGCCGACGCCGAACAGGAGCATGAGGCCGATCAGACCGGTAAATGCGCGGCGCATGGGGGTTCCCGAGGACTCTCGCGCAACCTACACGTCAAAGGGGCGCCTCGCACGTGTCTTGAGGCCCGGCGGTTCGCCCGGCTGGCCCTCTGGCCGAGGCCCGTGGTAGAGCCCCGCCATGTCCACCGACCGGGATGCCACGCTCCTGACCCAAGACGCCGCCCCCTCCGAGACCGCGATCTCCGAACCCTCGCTCGATCCGCGTCGCAGCTTCCAGGGCCTGATCCTGCGCCTGCAGCGCTTCTGGGCGGCCCAGGGCTGCGTGATCCTGCAGCCCTACGACATGGAGGTGGGGGCCGGGACCTTCCATCCCGCGACGACTCTGCGCTCGCTCGGGCCGAAACCGTGGCGCGCCGCCTATGTGCAGCCGTCGCGCCGGCCGAAGGACGGGCGCTACGGCGAGAACCCGAACCGCCTCCAGCACTACTACCAGTTCCAGGCCATCTTGAAACCTTCGCCGCCCGACCTCCAGGACCTCTACCTGCGCTCGCTCGCGGCCATTGGCATCGACATGGCGCTGCACGACATCCGCTTCGTCGAGGACGATTGGGAAAGCCCGACGCTCGGCGCCTGGGGGCTCGGCTGGGAATGCTGGTGCGACGGCATGGAGGTGTCGCAGTTCACCTATTTCCAGCAGGTGGCCGGGGTCGAATGCTCGCCCGTCTCGGGCGAGCTGACCTACGGGCTCGAACGGCTCGCCATGTATGTGCAGGGGGTCGAGAACGTCTACGACCTCAATTTCAACGGCCTCGACGGAGAGGCCCGCATCTCCTACGGCGACGTCTTCCACCAGGCCGAAGAGGAATATTCGCGGTTCAACTTCGAGTTCGCCGATACGGCGCTGCTGTTCCAGCACTTCAAGGATGCCGAAGGCGAGGCGCGGTCCCTCCTCGACAAGGGCGCGCCGGATCCGGCCGCGAACGACCAGCGTCACAAGCTTGCGTTGCCGGCCTATGACCAGACCATCAAGGCGTCGCATCTCTTCAACCTGCTCGACGCGCGCGGCGTGATCTCGGTGACGGAGCGGCAGAGTTACATCCTGAGGGTGCGCGAGCTCGCTAAGGCCTGCGGCGCGGCATGGTTGCAAACGGAAGGCGGTGGCCTTGATCGAAACCTTATTGCCCAGCAACTCCGACCGGACTAAGTTCAGTGAACTAAGTTCGCGGAGTCGATCATGGACACCTACAACATTCACGAAGCGAAGACCCACTTGTCTCGGCTTATCGAGAAGGCCGCCAAAGGCGAAAGTTTCATCATCGCCAAGGCAGGCAAACCTCTCGTCCGGGTGGTGGCCTTCGAAGAGCCGCCGGCGAGGGTTGTTCAGCGGATCGGTTTTCTAAAGGGTCAGATCAGCGTCCCCGACGATTTCAAGGCGTTCGGCCGAGAGGAGATCGAGGAGATGTTTTACGGCGCACGCGAGTGAGGCTGCTTCCCGACACTCACCTGCTGCTGTGGCTCGCCAACGACTCCCCCGAACTGCCCGCTGGAGCCCAGGCCCTTGTGGGCGACATCGACAATGACGTGGTCTTTAGCGTTGCGTCTTTATGGGAGGTTGCGATCAAGTTCGCTCTGGGCCGACCCGAGTTTCAGGTCGACCCGCGTATCCTTCGACGTGGGTTGCTCGATAACGGCTATACCGAAATGACCATTACGGCGCAGCATGCGTTGGCCACCGTGTCGCTGCCCTTGATTCATAAAGATCCCTTCGATCGCCTGCTGATCGCGCAGGCTACCGTCGAAGGCATCACCCTTCTCACCGCTGACGCCACGATCCTGCGCTACCCCGGTCCCATCCGGCGCATCTGAACCGGATCCGCTTACACGAAGACCCACATGCCCGACCTTCTGCTCGAACTGTTCTCCGAAGAAATTCCGGCCCGCATGCAGGCCCAGGCCGCGGTCGATCTGAAGCGGCTCGTCACCGATGCGCTGGTGGCGGGCGGGCTCGTCTACGAGGGCGCGCAGGGCTTCGCGACGCCGCGCCGGCTGTCGCTGCACATCGCGGGCCTGCCGGCCCGGCAGCCCGATCTGCGGGAGGAGCGCAAGGGTCCGCGCGTCGGTGCCCCCGAGGGCGCCATCCAGGGTTTCTTGAAGAGCGCCGGCCTCGCCTCGATCGATCAGGCCAAAGTCGTGGAGGATCCGAAGAAGGGCAGCTTCTACGCGGCCGTGATCGAGAAGCCGGGGCAGGCGACGCAGGACGTCGTGGCGGCCCTGTTGCCGGGGCTGATCCGCGGCTTTCCCTGGCCGAGGAGCATGCGCTGGGGGAGGGGATCGGACGCGCCCGACGCCCTGCGCTGGGTGCGCCCCTTGCAGTCCATCCTGTGCACCTTCGGGGCCGAAACCGAGGAGCCCGAGATCGTGGCGTTCGAGGTCGCGGGGATCGCGTCGAGCGACACGACGAAGGGGCATCGCTTCATGGCGCCGGGATCGTTCCGGGTGAAGCGGTTCGACGATTACGTGCCATCCCTGGCGCGAGCGCGCGTCGTGCTCGATGCCGGGCGGCGGGCCGACATCATCCGGCACGACGCCCGCGACCTCGCCTTCGCGCAAGGGCTCGAGGTGGTCGAGGACGAGGCGCTCCTCGCCGAAGTGGCGGGGCTCGTCGAGTGGCCGGTCGTGCTGATGGGACGGTTCGACCCCGCCTTCCTAGCGATCCCCGCCGAGGTGATCCGGGCCACGATCCGGGCCAACCAGAAATGCTTCGTGACGCGAAAGCCCGACGGCACGCTGGCCGAGAGCTTCATCCTCGTGTCGAACATCGTGGCGCCCGACGGGGGGTCGGCCATCGTGGCCGGCAACGAGCGCGTCGTGCGGGCGCGGCTGTCGGACGCGCGCTTCTTCTGGGACACCGATCGCGGCGTGAGGCTCGTCGATCGCGTGCCGAAACTCGACACGATCGTGTTCCACGAGAAGCTCGGCACGCAAGGCGAGCGGGTCCGTCGCATCGTGGCGCTGGCGCGGGATCTCGCCCCGCAGGTCGGGGCCGATGTCGCCGGGGCCGAGCGGGCCGCACTCTTGGCCAAGGCCGACCTCGTCTCCGAGATGGTGGGCGAGTTCCCCGAGCTCCAGGGACTGATGGGCCGCTACTATGCGGCCGCCCAGGGTGAGACGCCGGCCGTCGCGGCCGCGATCGAGGACCATTACCGGCCGCAGGGGCCGTCCGACCGCGTGCCGACCGGGCCGGTATCGATCGCGGTGGCGCTCGCCGACAAGCTCGACATGCTGATCGGCTTCTGGGCCATCGACGAGAAGCCGACAGGCTCGAAGGACCCGTTCGCGCTTCGCCGCGCTGCGCTGGGCGTGATCCGTATCGTGATCGAGAACGGGCTGCGCGTCAGCCTGCGCCACGAGTTGGCGATCCACGGCCCCAAGTTCGTGACGCGTTCCTCCGCCGACGAAGATCGGACGGTGGTCGAAGCACGCGAGCGGCAAGGCTTGGACCTCATGGGCTTCTTCGCCGACCGACTGAAAGTCTATCTGCGCGACAAGGGAGCGCGGCACGACCTGATCGATGCCGTCTTCGCGCTTCCGGGCCAGGACGACCTCGTGCCCGTCGTTCGGCGTGTCGAGGCGCTAGGGCGCTTTCTCGACACGGAGGACGGCCGCAACCTGCTGGCCGGCTATCGCCGCGCCGCCAACATCCTCAAAGCCGAGGAGAAGCGCGACGGGGCAGGGGCCTTCGATGGTCTTTCCGATCCGGCGGAGTTCGTGGTCGGGGAGGAGCGGCACCTCGCAGCGGCCCTATCTCGCATCGCGGAGGATGTCGCCGAGAGCGTGGGGCGAGAGGATTTCGAAGCCGCCATGCTGGCGCTCGCTGGGCTCCGGGCTCCGGTGGACGCCTTTTTCGAGCGCGTCACCGTCAACGCCGACGAGCCGGCGTTGCGGATGAACCGGTTGCGGCTCCTCTCCGCCCTGCGGCACGCGATGCTCTCCGTCGCCGACTTCTCCAGGATCGTCGAAAAGGGTTGAGGAGAGGACCTGCCGGCCCACGTCGGTCGTCCCAAGGCGACCCGAAGTCGTCATGGCCGGGCTTGTCCCGGCCGTCCACGCCGGCCCAACACGCGATGCTGTCCGAGCGAGCTGACACATCATCGGCCCGGATAGCGGGCCACCACCGCTGGACCCTGTCGCTTCACATCGTAGGAATAATTGGGGTTGACGGTTCCCGGGTGTGGGATTACATCAGCGTCATCGACGGCGGCGC
>CAXTME010000147.1:0-8916 GCA_964245215.1 uncultured Lichenihabitans sp. | reverse complement strand
CTCGCGACATCAAGATCTGCTCCAAGGCGGATGCGGAAGCCGAATGGGCCCGTGCTCAAAAGCTCAACATCCGGTTCGTCGCCGTTTGCGAGCCGGCCTATCCGGAAGCGCTGCGCAACATCGATTCGCCACCGCCGCTGATCTTGGTCGCGGGCAAGGCTGAAGTTCTGGCGCGTCCGATCGTCAGTATCGTCGGGTCGCGCAATGCATCCGCGTCCGGCCTCGTGTTCACCGAAAGGCTGGCACAGGGTCTCGCGTCCGCCGGCTTCGTGGTCGCGTCGGGTCTCGCGCGAGGTATCGACGTCAAAGCCCACATGGCGAGCCTGCAGACCGGGACCGTCGCGGTCCTGGCGGGCGGCCACGACCACATCTACCCGAGCGAGCACGAAGGGCTGGCGCGTCGGATCTGCGAAGCCGGAGCGCTGATCTCCGAGATGCCGCTCGGATGGGAGCCGCGAGCCCGCGACTTTCCGCGCCGCAACCGTATCGTGGCGGGCCTGAGCCTCGGGGTCGTCGTGGTCGAGGCCAGTCGCCGCTCGGGATCTCTGATCACGGCGCGGTTCGCCAATGAACAGGGCAGGGAGGTCTTCGCGGTGCCCGGATCGCCGCTCGATGCCAGGGCAGAAGGCACCAATGACCTGATCCGGCAGGGTGCTACGCTGTGCACGTCGGCCGACGACGTGATCTCGGCATTGGCTCCGCTGCGAGACGGCGATAGAACCCCCGAAGCCTTGCGAGAGCCCTTGCGGCCGGTCCCCGATGCGGAGCCGCTCTGGGAGGAACTCGACCTCTCGGCGGATTTCGGCGAGCCGGAAGGACCTGCGATCGAGCGGCGGGCCTGGCGCTCGTTCGAAGAGACAGCCACTCCTCCGGCGTCAGCGTCCGTCGAGGACGGGAGTACCGCCCGGCACCTCGCCTCGTTTCTCGGCCCGACACCGGTTCAGGTCGACGATCTGATCCGCGCGTCGGGACTGGAACCTCGGGTGGTGCAGGCTGCCCTGATGGAACTGGAACTCGGCGGCGAGATCATACGGCACGACGGGAACCGGGTGGCCCTCACGGTCGTATGACGCTCCCGGTCCCCGGTCCGGTTCAATGCCGCTCGCCGGATTGCCTTGCCTCATTGTTGCTGGTGCGGATCTCCTTGCCCATGCGCTCCGCTTCGAGGCGGGCCATGTCGAGCAAATAGTTGATGGTGCGGAACGGCGGTCGCTGGGCGAGGTCGCGGAGTTCTGCGCAGATCTCCGCAATGTAGGCGCAGAGGTCCTCGTTGCTGGGGGTCAGAGCCTGACCTGTGGGCGGCTCTGGGTGCTCCGAAGCGTTGCTCACGAAAGCTCTTCCATTTGCAATTTGAAGTGGTCGTTTCCGCACACGATCATCCGCGGAGACACGCAACTTTTAAGTGCAGTATTTTGTGTCTGCAACGTTTATCTTCGCCTCGCCGGTGCCCCGGGCGCCCAGGGGTCAGCCTTGAACGCGACGGCTCAAGACCGCCATGCGGTCGAGTACGCCCTGCAGAATATAGGCTGCCGCCATGCGATCCACGACGGCGGCGCGTTTGGCACGGGAGGCGTCCTGCTCGATCAGACTGCGGGTCACGGCGGCGGTCGACAACCTTTCGTCCCAGAAAACGAAAGGTCGTTCGAGCATTGGGAAGGCCTGCCGGACGAAGGCGCGCGTCGACTGCGCCCTCGGCCCTTCCGATCCGTTCATGTTGAGCGGAAGCCCGATGATCAATGCGCCGACCGCGTGCCGATCGAGCATTTCGCGCAGGGATGCCACGTCATGGGTGAACTTCGTCCGGCGGATCGTATCAAAGGGCGTGGCGATACGGCGCTCGACGTCCGACAAAGCGAGCCCGATCGTCTTGGTGCCGAGGTCGAGACCGATGAGGCGCTGATTGCGCTGCAGCAGGTCGGGCAGAACCGCCACTTCGATTACGGCATCCATGAACCAAATTCCCTTCGGCCGCGCGGCTGCGCCCCAGGCAGCGCGATCGAGCCTTCGCCCCGCGTTGATTCGATCGATCCTGCAGTGATATAGGCCTCAAGAGGTCGTTCTTCACCGCGGAACCAGCATGTCCATCGATCAGGCGACTGTCCGGCGCGTCGCCCAACTTGCCAGAATCACGCTGCGGGACGACGAGGTCCCGCATCTTCAAGGTGAGATCAACGCCATACTGGCCTTCGTGGCCGAACTCGACGGATTGGA
Organism: uncultured Lichenihabitans sp.; assembly: GCA_964245215.1. Lineage (GTDB taxonomy): Bacteria > Pseudomonadota > Alphaproteobacteria > Rhizobiales > Beijerinckiaceae > Lichenihabitans. The sequence continues at coordinate 6,705 of CAXTME010000147.1, read as the reverse complement.
CGTGACGGGCGTGGAACCGATGACCTCCGTTTTGCCGATGAGCCTGAAGAGGCGAACCGACGACATCACCGAGGGAGGCATCGCGGATCGCATCGTCGCCAATGCACCGGCCAGCGAGGATCGCTTGTTCGCGGTTCCCAAAGTGATCGAGTGATCGTTTACGGTCGCGATCGCGCCGCCGATCGGTTTCGACGGCAGAGCTGAACGGATCGACAAGAACCAAGGACGGGTTCGATCGGCGAAAGTCCGCCACCGCCGTCCAGCCCTCAAACGAAACGGCCGACGGATCGTCGTCGAGCCTCGAAGAGACTTCATGTCCGATCCCACCAGCCTTACGCTTACAGAAGCGCGCGATGCCATCAGGCGCAAGACCCTCTCGGCGCGCGAGTTGACCGAAGCTCATATCGGCGCCATGGAGGCCGCGCGTCCTCTCAACCTCTTCATCACAGAGACGGCGGATCGCGCCCGTGCCATGGCGGAGGCGAGTGACGCTCGCGTGGCGAGAGGCGAAGCGGGGCCGCTCGAAGGGTTGCCTCTCGGCATCAAGGACCTCTACTGCACCGATGGTGTGCAGACCACGGCCGGAAGCCACATCCTCGAAGGTTTCGTCCCCGGTTACGAGTCGACCGTCTCGGCGCAGCTTTGGCGCGACGGCGCCGTCATGCTGGGCAAGCTCAACCTCGACGAGTTCGCCATGGGCTCCTCGAACGAAACATCGTATTTCGGGCCGGCGATTTCGCCGTGGCGCCGTCCTGGCTCCAATGCGGCCCTGGTGCCGGGAGGGTCTTCGGGTGGTTCGGCAGCGGCCGTGGCGGCGCGGGTCTGTCTCGCCGCGACCGCGACCGATACGGGCGGCTCCATCCGCCAGCCCGCGGGCTTCACCGGCACGGTTGGGATCAAGCCGACCTATGGCCGCTGTTCCCGGTGGGGCATCGTGGCCTTCGCGTCATCGCTCGACCAGGCAGGGCCTCTGACCCGTACGGTCCGCGATGCTGCCGTCATGTTGCGTTCCATGGCGGGTCACGACCCGAAGGACTCGACCTCGGTCGACCTCGCGGTTCCCGACTACGAGGCCGCGATCGGCCGGTCCGTCGCCGGCAAGGTCATCGGGATTCCCAAGGAGTACCGCATCGACGGCATGCCGGCCGAGATCGACGCCCTTTGGGGGCAGGGCATCGAATGGATGAAGGCGGCCGGCGCCAAGGTGGTCGATATCACCCTGCCGCACACGAAATATGCGCTGCCGGCCTATTACATCGTGGCACCGGCCGAGGCGTCGTCGAACCTCGCCCGGTACGACGGCGTCCGCTACGGGCTGCGGGTCCCGGGCCGCGACATCGCCGACATGTACGGCAATACACGGGCCGCAGGATTCGGCCCCGAAGTGCGCCGGCGCATCATGATCGGCACCTACGTGCTCTCGGCCGGTTACTACGATGCCTATTACCTTCGCGCCCAAAAGGTCCGGACGCTCGTGCGACAGGATTTCGAGGCGGTGTTCGCCACGGGCGTCGACGCCATCCTGACGCCCGCCACACCCTCTGCGGCCTTCGCGGTCGGCGAGAAGGGATCGGGCAATCCCATCGACATGTACCTGAACGACGCCTTCACGGTGACGGTCAACATGGCGGGCTTGCCCGGTATCGCAGTGCCGTCCGGATCGTCCGTCGAAGGGCTGCCCTTGGGGCTGCAACTCATCGGTCGGCCGTTCGAAGAAGATACGCTGTTCTCGCTTGCCGAAGTGATCGAACGCTCCGCTCCTCCGGCGCCGCGGCCGCCCGACTGGTGGTCGGTGTGACGGCCGATCCGACCGACGCCCATTTCCGATAGGACCATTGGCCATGGCCAGCACATCCGCATCCAAGCTCCTCAAAGGCGCGACCGGCGATTGGGAGATCGTCGTCGGCATGGAGATCCACGCCCAGGTGACGTCTCGTTCGAAGCTGTTCTCCGGGGCCGCGACGGCATTCGGCGCCGAGCCGAACAGCCAAGTGTCCTTCGTCGATGCCGCGATGCCGGGCATGCTTCCGGTCATCAACGACGTCTGCGTGGCCCAGGCGGTCAGAACGGGGCTCGGCCTCAAGGCCCAGATCAACCGGCGTTCGGTTTTCGACCGCAAGAACTACTTCTATCCGGACCTGCCGCAGGGCTACCAGATCTCACAGTTCAAGTTTCCGATCGTCGGCGAGGGTGAGGTGCTGGTCGACGTCACGCCCGAGCAGCAGATCAAAGTCGGCATCGAACGCCTGCATCTCGAACAGGATGCGGGCAAATCGGTCCATGACCAGTCGCCCAACGAGAGCTTCGTCGACCTGAACCGGTCGGGCGTGGCCCTGATGGAAATCGTGTCCCGTCCCGACATGCGCTCGGCCGACGAGGCGAAGGCCTATGTTTCGAAGCTGCGCACCATCCTGCGCTACCTCGGCACCTGCGACGGCGACATGGAGAAGGGCAATCTGCGCGCTGACGTCAACGTGTCGGTGCGCCGCCCGGGAGAGGGCCTAGGGACCCGGTGCGAGATCAAGAACGTCAATTCCATCCGTTTCATCGGGCAGGCGGTCGACACCGAGGCCCGTCGGCAGATCGGCATCCTCGAAGACGGGGGAACGATCGACCAGGAGACCCGGCTGTTCGACCCCGGAAGGGGAGAAACACGGTCCATGCGATCCAAGGAGGAGGCGCATGATTACCGCTACTTCCCCGATCCCGATCTCCTGCCGCTTGAGATCGCGCAGAGCATGATCGATGCTCTGGCGGCGGATCTGCCCGAACTGCCGGACGCCAAGAAGGCCCGCTTCATGGCGGATTACGGGCTTTCCGCCTACGACGCGTCGGTGTTGGTGGCCGAGCGCGAGCTCGCGAACTACTACGAACGCGCCGTGAGCGTCGAACCGACGGGGCGCGACCCGAAGCTCGTGGCCAATTGGATTACCGGCGACCTCGCGGCCTATGCCAATTCGGTCGGACTTTCGCTGCAAGCGACGCATCTCACGCCCGAGCAGGTGGCGGAACTCGTCGATCTGATCGCCGATGGCACGATCTCGGGGAAGATCGCCAAGGATGTCTTGGCCTTGCTGGTCGGCGCAGAACGGACCGCCATGCCGCGGGACGTCGTCGAACGGCATGGGCTGAGGCAGGTGACCGACACGAAAGAAATCGAAGATGCCGTCGACCGGATCATCGCGGCGAACCCGGACAAGGTCGCGCAGGTGCTGGCCAAGCCCACGATGTTGGGCTGGTTCGTGGGCCAGGCCATGAAGGCGACCGGCGGAAAGGCGAACCCTCAACTCGTCAATGGCGTCTTGAAGGCCAGGCTCGGACTTTGAAGGCGAAAGAGCGGGGAGCCGAAGGCCGGCTTGGAGAAGCTCGCTGGATCAGGCCTGTATCCTGCTCTTCCTCTTGGGGGCGTGGCGGGCTGACAGCTGATTCGCTTCAGAAGGCGGCTCGCGCCGGTAGCTGGTTCTAGCGAACCGGCCTTTTTACTTCTGCGTCAGGCAGGTCCTGGAAAACTCTTTCCAGGTGCCCGATGCCGTACCGGCTCGCTTCATCGTCGACCACTGATGCCCGCATTCCAGCATACGGGCGCGGGCGGCAACGTTTCGCGACAGAGGATCCGCATCCGCCGGACCCGAGGCTTTCGTCGAGGCCGTGGCATCCTGATTGCGCACTGAAGCGGCAGGCATCATCGACACGGGTTGGTTCGGCGCGAGAAGGTGTTGTGGCGGCGCGGCCCAACACGAACCAGCTGTCAGCCAGAAAGCGCTAGCTGAAAGGATCCGCGTGAACGACAGTCGTCGGGTGCCCGGTCCATGGGCGAAACGCAAAGGACCGACAACGATCGCGCCAAGCGACCGAGCCAGCAACTTATCGCGGATTTGGACGCGCTCAGACGACGTCACTCGTTTGATGTCGGGGCTCCGGCCGCGGGTAAGGCAGCCTTGTGGGTCGAAGCCGCTGCATGCGTGGCGTCCACATGTACCACACCTTTCGCCATATCGGCGGTTCCGACGGTCTTCGGCTCCTCGCGGGTCCACTTCTGGCCGCCGCAGAGAATGTAGGCGACGCAACCCTTCAACTCGACCTGCGTCTTGCTAAGGCTTTTCAGCGTCGCATCGTAGGTTTTGCCATTGGTCGGATTGTAGACGGTACCCTTCCAGACCTCGTCGTCCGCCGTCATGCTGATCAACTGAAGACCGAGAATCGGCCGCTTGCGCTTGGCCTCGTCCTCGTTTTCCTTGTCGACCTTCGGCTGACCTTTCGCGTCGACGGGATCCTTCATCCAAAAGATCGAACCGCAGATTTTGTCTTCACCACAATGCGTAATGTGGATTTGTGATTCGTTCTTCTCGGTGGCCCAGAATCCTGTTGGATCGTCGGCGGCTCTAGCCTGGCCGGCCCCCAGGGTCGCGAGACCCAGAGACCCACAAAGAACAAGAAACGGCACTCTAACCATCGTCAGCCTGTCACTCGTTGGCGATGTAGCGGCTGGCGGAGACGGAGGGATTCGAACCCTCGATAGGGCTTTACAACCCTATAACGGTTTAGCAAACCGCCGCCTTCAGCCTCTCGGCCACATCTCCGTCGTGCCCAAAACAGACACATCTGTGTCCGCCGCTAGAGCGAGGCAACCTATGCCCCACCGCAGCCGACATTGCAAGAATGGCTGCTAAATCGGGCAAAAGCAGGAACATGGCGTGGATTCGATGGGGCGCGGTCCGGTCCGGCTAGGGCCCGCTCCAAGCGCGGGCAGCGGCGCCGTCGCGACGCTTATGATTTGCAATCACGCAGAGAAGAGAACGATGTTGCAGTTCAGGCGGCCTTCCGATCGGACATCCGATGATCGTCGCGGGCGACGACCTCCGGCTCGAGGGCGCATACGGCAAGGCGCCTATCTCCTTATTAAGACTCCGGCGCTGCCGACCGGGGCATCGATCCCGACGCGTTCACGATGACCCTCGGGTCGAACGCGGCTTTTGACGATGCAGCGAAGGGGAAGAAAAGATCGGCTCTGCAGGGCTTTTCTTCTTCGGGGAGACCTCCTGTGGTGATCAACATCAAGCCACTTCCGGGATCGTTGCGCGAATGTCACATGGCGATGCCAAAGCCCAGGTGAGGCGAATTCAGGGCATTCTTGAGTTTGTCGAATCTCAAGCTCCGGTTATGTTGTTTTGGCGGAGGGGAAACGCCCCACGCATCCGATGGTTCGGGGTTTACGCTGGTTGTCGAGCGTTTCGACGCAAAAACGGCGAGTATCACGGACTACGCATTGGGAACTCGGGGCGCTAAAGGTTCGACGCAGCTTCAGGAACGGTGAGTTCCAAAGAGTGTTGCGGGTCACAAGCAAAACCAATCCCGTTGGGTCATTCATACTGGAGGTTTGACGATGAAGCTCGGTAAGAGCCTTCTTCTCGGTTCGGCGGCCGCACTTGCTGCCACCGTTGGTGCCCAGGCCGCCGATCTTCCCATGCGGAAGTCGGCTCCTGTTGATTACGTACGGGTTTGCGACTGGACTGGCGCAGGCTACTTCTACATCCCCGGTTCCGACACCTGCATGAACGTCGGCGGGTTGGTCCGTGCGGAATACGCCTACATCAACACGGCTCGGGCGTTCTTCCCCCAGACAACGACGGGCTCTGCAACGCCGACGGTCGGCGCAGGCAGCATCATTCCCCGACGTTTTGCTGACCAGACCGGCTTCTTCATCCGGGGCCGTATCGCGGTCGACACACGAACGCAGACTGCTTATGGCACCCTGCGCGCTTATGTTCGCTACCAGATCGACCGTCTGCAGGGCCTTTATACGGGCGGCGGTTCCGCCGGTGGTCAAAACACCTTCGCTAACAACGGCGGAAACAGCGCCTATCTCGACAAGGGCTTCATCCAGTTCGCTGGGTTTACGGCCGGTCGCGTTCAGTCGTTCTTCGACTTCTACGCTGACAACTACAACTACGAAGGCATCGCCAACTCGGACGAGAGCAACAACGTCCTTGCCTACACCTACACGGCGGCAGGTGGCTTCTCGGCTACGATCGCTATCGAAGACCACAACGGTCGCAACGACAGCATCGGAAACATCACGGGCGGCAATTTCGCTGTCAACCAGACGACCCAGTACGGTGGCGAAACCATCCCGGACGTCGTGGGTCAGTTGAACGTGACGCAGGCCTGGGGTCAGGCGCAGCTGTCTGCTGCCTATCACCAGGTCAATGCCATCTCTCCGGGTGCTACGGCTCTCTCGACGGAGAAGGATACGGATGGCTTCGCGGTGCAGGGCGGCGTGCAGTTCAAGCTGCCGATGCTTGCGGCTGGCGATGACCTCTGGATCCAGGGTGCCTACCAGGAAGGTGCCTACCTCTACCAAGACTCCGCAGGCTACGCCAACGCCGGCTTCGACTCGAACCTCGTAGGCGGCTTCCAGCACATCGACCGCGACGCCATCGCGATCGGCGTTCCGGGCAGCACCACCAACCAGTTCACGCTCGATAAGGGCAAGGGCTTCTCGGTGATGGCCGCCATCAACCATTACTTCACGCCGAACTTCCACGACGTTCTGTTCGGCTCTTATGAAGAGAGCTACTACGGGCGCGCCAAGAACATCGACTGGACCTTGGGTGGTCTTGGTGACATGAGCGAGTATCGTGTCGGCAACCAGTTCCTCTGGGATCCCGTGAAGAACCTCGAAATCGGCCTCGAAGTGTTCTACGC
>CAXTME010000146.1:0-8942 GCA_964245215.1 uncultured Lichenihabitans sp. | reverse complement strand
GACAGGATCATGGTGTTGATGGCGACCGACTTGCCCGAGCCGGTGGTTCCGGCCACGAGCAGATGCGGCATGCGGGCGAGGTCCACGATGACCGTCTCGCCGCCGATCGTCTTGCCGAGCGCGATGGCGAGCTTGTGCTTCGACTCGGTGAAGTCCGTCGAGGCCACGAGTTCGCGCAGGAAGACGGTCTCGCGCCGCTGGTTCGGCAGTTCGATCCCGATCACGTTGCGGCCCTGCACCACCGCGACGCGGGCCGAGACGGCCGACATCGAGCGGGCGATATCGTCCGCCAAGCCGATCACGCGGCTCGATTTGGTCCCGGGCGCGGGTTCGAGTTCGTAAAGGGTGACGACGGGGCCGGGCCGCACGTCGATGATCTCGCCCCGGATGCCGAACTCTTCCAGCACGCCTTCGAGCAGCCGGGCATTCTGTTCGAGTGCACCGCTCGAAAGCACTTCTCCCGTGGATTCGGGCGGCGGCATGAGGAGGTCGAGCGGCGGATCCTCGTAGAGGGCCGGATCGGTTCTGACCCGGGTCGTCGCTTCGAACGGCGCGAGCCCGTGCGGCCTTCCCGTGCCGCCGCGACGGCCGGTGCGAGCCGGACCCACGAAGGAGCGGGCGTCGGCCGGCGATGCGATGCCGACGGGCGCTGCCACGGGCGGGCTCGCGGCCTCCGTGTTCACGGCGTCCGGCCTGCGCTCCGGTACCACCGCCGCGGTGTCGTCGACGCCGATCAACGTGAGCCACAGGGCGGAATCGCCGTAAGGACCGCTGTCGGCCGCATCGTCGGCGCTCGCCTCGATCGGGGCCTGAGCCGGATCCAAGACCTTCGGCGAGCCCTGCGTCGCCGCGGGTTCGGCTCGGGACAGGTCGGCCGCGTCGGGCTGAGGTGCAGGAACGTGTAGCCATTCAGGGGCCGGCAGAGCCAGACGATCCGGGTCTTCGGCTGCGGTTTTGGCTGATTCCAGCCCGGCGAGGCCGAACGGGTGCTGGAAAGGCTCATCGACGGCAGCGGCAACGTCGAAACCGGAGACCGCGGTTTTGCCGACACCCGCCTCGGCCAAGCCTTCGATCCGAAACGCGGGGTCGCCGAACGGATGAAGCTCGGCCGAAGATTCCATCGGCTTCGGCGACACGGTCCAGAGCCGACTGTCGCCATAGGGGTTCATCGAAGCTTCGGGGTCGAGCGCCACCGCTTCGACGGCCGTGAGGACTTCACCGAGGGTCTGGTCCGACGTCAGGCGCAACGGCCTGCCGGCGACGATCCTGTCGTGAGCCTGGAGCCAAGCCGAGGCGAGGTCCTGAGCGTCGTGAAGCTCGCGCGGCTCCTCGACGAGGATCGGGGAGGCGTTTTGCGCCTCATCGTCGGCGGTGGGCATCGCCGCCGGTTCGACCTGCACCATTCCGAACCATGCCGGCAATCCCGGTTCGACATCGGCCGGATCAGATGCTCCAGCGTCCGCGGACGGTGCAGCCTGCAGAAGCGCTTCCGGCGCGGGCAGGGCGGCCTCGTCCGTGAACGTCTGGGCCTCGACGACGTCCGGCTCGCTCTCGTGGCCCATGGGCTTGGCGTCCGGCGTGCGGTTGAACCTGACGTTGGCCGGGAGCACGACCGGCCTTTTCCAGATCGGCACCGCGTCGCCGCCCTGGAACCCGAGTTCATCGACCGGCAGGTCCGGATCGTCGGTCGGCGCGTGGCGGAGCAAGGCATCGGGCGTGCGGGTGAAGCGGACCTGTTCTGGAAGGGTGAAGGGCTGCAGCCACGGCGGGATCGGGATACCGCCGAACGCGCCGTTCATCGAAGGATCGTAGCGATGGCCCTGCGCGGCCTGTACGCTGGCGGTCCGGCCAGTCTCGTAGGTCTGGGCTCCGCCGCGTCCCGTCGAGGCGCCGGAAGGGCGCAGGTGATCGATGCCGCGCTCCGCCAGTGCACGGACGACCGACGCGTCGACATAGGTCATCAACTGGGCCAGCATGGCCTTGTACATCAACTCCCAGTGGGATGTATCGGTGTGGACCTCGCGCTGGAGTGTCGCTTCGGTGTAGCTGAAATGCGGTTCTTTATGGGAGGTCATGGGACCCGTGGCTGCTCGACTCGGACACTGTCCGCCCCAAAAGGCGACAGTCGCACCATGGTTCGTTGACCTTAACAGGTGCTTAGAGCGGCGCTGGCTACCGGGGTAACGCATATGTGTTTCAGCGACCCCAAGGGAGAGCGGGGGCGTGACAATGGCCTTGCCGTCGTGCTTCCCTGCACGGCGAGAGGTGGAGCGCGATGGCCATGACTATGAGCGAAGACCTACGTCGGCCCGTCACTTTGGCCTTGATCGGTTTCGCCGTGATCGGATGGGCGCTGTTCGTCTGGAGCTGGGCCTCCGCCGGGTCGGAACGCGATGACCTGCAGGGCACCGTTGCGTCGTTGACCGAGCAGAACCGGGCGCTCGACACGACCCTGAAAGCGCAGCAGGCGACGGCGGGAACCGTCGCGGATCTCGACAAGCGCCAGCACGACGTGGAGGCCTCGCTCGCGACCGCCAAGACGTCGACGGCGGAGCTCGACAAGTTGCGGGCAGCCATGGAGGCGCAGCGCGATGCTGCCCGCCTCGCTCTGGCGCAGGCCTTGAAGGAGCGCGCGGCGGCCGAGCAGGCGATCGCCGAGGCCAACACGGAACGCGACCGCGTCGATGCCGAGACCGGAGCCTCGCGCCAGGGCGTCGATGCGCTGCATCAGCAGATCTCGGAGTTCGACGACCAGCTCAGCAAGCGCAAAGCGGAGCAAGCGACACTCGACAAGCAAACGTCGGATCTGCGCGACGCCTTGGCCGGCCTTGCCGAGCAGCGGGACGCCGCCGCCAAGGCCTTGGCTGACGTGACCTCCAACGTCGAGCGCGAGAGTGTTGAGGCGACCGCCGCGCAGAAAGACATCGACGAGGCGAAGCAGACGGCCGTGACGCTCGAGGCGCAGATTGCGGCCAAAACGGTTGCGGCACAGGAAGCGGCCGACACGGCGAAGCAAAATATCGCGGCCTTGAGCCAGCAGATCGCGGAGAGGACGGCTGCGGCACAGACCGACGCAGACGTGTCCGAACAGAAGCTCGCTGCCCTGAACCAGCAGAATGCGGCTCTGAACCAGCAGATCGCGGATCGGTCTGCGGCTGCGCAGAAGGAGGCAGATGCGGCGCGGCAGACGCTCGCGGCCCTCGACCAGCAGATCGCGGAACGGAAGATTGCGGCACGGACCGAGCAGGATGCGGGGAAGCAGACCGCTACCGCCTTGAACCAGCTGATCGTAGACGAGACGGCACGGCTGAACGGCCTGCAACGTGACGCGACGCAACTTCGCGCGGAAACAGCTCAGAAATCAGAGATCGAGGCCCAATTGTCGGCTGCTCGCGACGCGATGAACGCCGCATCCCAGCAGCGAAATACCATCGAAAAAGCCATTGGGGACGGCTCGGCGCTGCGCGACCGCATCGCGACCGAAGTGACGGAAGCAAAGTCCGCGCTGGCTCAGACCCAGAGCGCCCTGGCGGATCTCCGTGCGCAGCTCAAGATCGAATCCGATGTCGCCAACGCCCCTCGGACCGTTGCACCGACTCCGCCGGGACCCGACGCAGGTCAACCTGCAACTCCTTGAGCCCGTGCGTACTTCGACACGGCCCTTCGGGCCGACTCAGCATGTTGGCGAGTGGGGACCTGTCTCCCGCACCTATCGATGCTTGAGCTTTACAATTTGTGCTTGCGAGGAGTGTGACGACGAAGCAACGCAGCGTGTGATCCAGGATGAGCCGGGTTGCTTCGCTGCGCTCGCAATGGCGGCTGATGATCTTCTTTGCTTGCAAAGCTCGCCGACATACATCTAGGCGCCGACGGTTCGGTGCAACGTCCCGAGCGTCGTCACGGGCTTGTCGTCACGGGCTCGTCGTCGGAACTACTACCCGCCGATCAGCGCTCTACGGTGCTGCACGAGGCCTGCCGTGGAGCCGTCGAGGTCCGCGGTCGAAGCCTTGGCGTCCGAGACGATCGGCGCCAGCTTGTTGGCGAGTTCCTTCCCGAGTTCCACGCCCCATTGGTCGAAGGGGTTGGTGTCCCAGATCGCCGCCATGGTGAAGACCCGGTGCTCATAGAGCGCGATCAGGCGGCCCAGCATGCGCGGGTCGAGTTTGCGGTACATGAAGGTCGACGTCGGCCGGTTGCCGTCGAACTGCTTGTGAGGCGCCAGCGTCGTGATGGCCTCCGGCGCCATGCCGCTCTTTTCGAGCTGCGCCTTCACCTCGTCGATCGTGCGGCCCACCATCAGGGCCTGCGATTGCGCGAGGCAGTTGGCGACCAGCAGCTGGTGATGTTCGAGGTCGGCATCGGTGGGCTCCGCCGCCACCAGGAAGTCGATCGGCACCACCTCGGTGCCCTGGTGCAGCAGCTGGAAGAACGCGTGCTGGCCGTTGGTGCCGGGCTCGCCCCAGACGACCGGCCCGGTCGATTCGTGGCAGACCGAGCCGTCGATATGGACGTGCTTGCCGTTGCTCTCCATGTCGAGCTGCTGGAGATAGGCCGGGAAACGGCCGAGCCGTTGATCGTAGGGGATCACGGCCTGGGTCGCGAAGCCCCAGGCGTTGCGGTAGAGCACGCCGATGAGGCCCATCAGGACCGGTATATTCTTCTCGAGCGGCGCTTCGCGGAAGTGCCTGTCGACCTCGTGGCCACCGCCGAGGAACGCATCGAACTGCTCTGGACCGATCTGGATCACCACCGACAGGCCGATGCTCGACCACACCGAGTAGCGGCCGCCGACCCAATCCTTGAAGCCGAACATCCTCTCGGGCTTGATGCCGAACTTGCCCACGAGCTCGAGGTTCGTCGACACGGCTACGAAGTGATGTTCCACGGCCGGGTCGCCGAGCGCGGCCGCGAGCCAGGCGCGGGCCGAGCGCGCATTCGTCATCGTCTCCTGGGTGGTGAAGGTCTTGGAGGCCACGATGAACAGCGTCGTCGCCGGATCGAGCCCCTTCAGCGTATCGCCGAGATCCGCGCCATCGACGTTCGACACGAAATGGGTGCGGATCCTCGGGTGACCGAACGGCGCCAGCGCTCTCGCCACCATGGCGGGACCGAGGTCGGAGCCGCCGATCCCGATGTTCACGACATCGGTGAAGGCCTGGCCCTTGGCGCCGCGGAGGCTACCGTCGCGGATGCCCCGCGCGAACTCTGCCACCTTGGCCCGGACGGAAGCGACCTCCGGCATGACGTCCTCGCCGTCGACCATCACCGGGCTGCCCGACATGTTGCGCAGGGCCGTGTGAAGCGCCGCCCGCTTTTCCGTCGGGTTGACCACGCCGCCCTTGAACATCGTATCGCGCTTGACCTCAACGCCTTGGACGCGTGCGAGGTCGAAGAGGGCCTTCAGGACCGTGTCGTCGACCCGGTGCTTGGAATAGTCGAAGACGAGGTCGTCGAGCGCCACATGGTAGCGGTCGAAACGGCCCGGGTCGGCGGCGAACATGCTTTTGACCGTGGTGCCTGCCATCCGGTCCTTGGCGGCCCGGAGCCCCGCGAACTTCGTCTCGTCCTGATTCTGCGCCATCGTGATCCTCGCCGAAGCGGCTCCTAGTGCACCGACCCTAAGCTGGTGGGCCGACTGATCCAAACAGATGAATCATCTGTTCGGGTCGGACCGCTAGCAATCAAGGTTTGTAAAACGGTGCTATGTGACACCATAACTAAGCCAGGCCGAAAAAGTCGCGTTCGGAGCAGGCCCGCTCCTCGTGGAAGCGCTCACCTTCTGTGCTGACGGGCGGGTCGTCCTGCACCGGGCAGAAGCGGATCGGCTCGTCCGAGAAGCCTTGCCGCGCGACTGTCGGATCTTCCGCATCATTCCACCAGGATCTTCATGCCGCCGCCGCTTCTGCAATTGACCGATATTCGCTTCACCCTCGGCGGCAAACCGCTGCTCGAAGGGGTCGACCTCCAGGTCGGCCGAGGAGACCGCATCTGCCTCGTCGGCCGCAACGGTTCCGGCAAATCCACCCTGATGCGGATCGCCGAAGGCTTGATCGAAGCCGACGCCGGAAAGCGGTTCCTGCAGCCCGACGCGACGCTGAGGGTTCTCCCCCAGGAGCCTGATCTCACGGGCTACGCCGATGTGCTGACCTATGTCGAGGCAGGCCTGGGACCCCTCGATAATCCCTACCGTGCGCGCAGCCTGCTCGACGATCTCGGCCTGACCGGAGAGGAGAAGCCGGCGCATCTTTCGGGAGGCGAACTTCGTCGTGCCGCCCTGGCCCGCGTGTTGGCGCCCGAGCCCGACATCCTGCTGCTCGACGAACCCACCAACCACCTCGACCTGCCCGCCATCGAATGGCTGGAAAACGAGCTCAAGGGCCTGCGCTCGGCCCTGGTCCTGGTCAGCCACGACCGGCGCTTTCTCACCAACCTCTCGCGCACCACCGTCTGGCTCGACCGCGGCCGGGCCCGGCGGATCGAACAGGGTTTCGGGGCGTTCGAGGCGTGGCGCGACGAGACGCTGGAGCAGGAAGAGCTCGACCGCCACAAGCTCGACCGCAAAATCGCGGCCGAGGAGGATTGGGTGCGTTACGGCGTGACCGGGCGGCGGAAGCGCAACGTCGGCCGCATGGCCAACCTGCAGGAGCTGCGCCAGGTCCGCCGGGACGACACCCGCGCGGTCGGCAATGCCAAGATGACGGTTTCGGAAAGCAAGACCTCGGGAAAGCTCGTGATCGAGGCCGAGGCGGTGTCGAAGAGTTTCGGCGAGCGGCCGATCGTGAAGGACTTTTCGACCCGCGTGCTGCGGGGCGACCGCCTCGGCATCATCGGCCCGAACGGCGCCGGCAAGACCACGCTGCTCAACCTCCTGACCGCCCGGGGGGCCCCCGATTCCGGCGACGTGAAGGTCGGCAGCAACGTCGAACTGGCGACGCTCGACCAGGCCCGTGCGAGTCTCAAGCCGGATACCACGCTGGCCGACGCTTTGACGGGCGGTGGCTCCGATCAGGTGATCGTCAACGGCGCCAGCAAACACGTCATAGGCTATATGAAGGACTTCCTGTTCGGCCCGGAACAGGCCCGTACGCCGCTGTCGCGCCTGTCGGGTGGCGAGCGCGGCCGGCTCATGCTGGCGCGTGCGCTGTCCCTGCCGTCGAACCTCCTGGTGCTCGACGAGCCCACCAACGACCTCGACCTCGAGACGCTCGACCTGCTGCAGGACATGCTGGCCGACTATCCCGGAACGGTCGTCGTCGTGAGCCATGACCGCGACTTCCTCGACCGGGTTGCGACCTCCGTGGTCAATGCCGAGGGGCAGGGGCGCTGGACCGAATATGCGGGCGGCTACTCGGACATGGTGGCGCAACGGGGCATCGGCGTGACGGCGCCGTCGCGGAACATGGGGCCGGGATCCACAGGGGGCACCGGTTCACCGGCCACCGCTGCGCCGGCCTTCGGCTTCCCGCGCGCCCCCGTGCCGTCTTCGAACGCCTCCCGACGAAAAATGAGTTTCAAGGAGAAGCATGCCCTCGACACCCTGCCGCGCATCATGGACGAAATGCGATCCAGCCGTCGGAAGCTACAGGCTGCCCTGGAGGATCCCGGCCTTTACGCCCGCGATCCCGCGAAGTTCGCCAAGCTTACCGCGGCCCTCGGCGACACGGAGTCGAAGCTCGCGGTCAGCGAAGAGGAGTGGCTCACTCTCGAGATGATGCGCGAGGAGATGGAGGGCTGAGACGACCGGGAAGGCTCTCAGTCCGGCATTCGGATCATCGGGAAGGATGCGCTGAAACGAATTCGTCGATTGTGCATTGCACGTGCGACCATTGAGGCCAAAAGATGAACCAACAGCCACCCATGCCCGTCAAGGGATCCGCCTGGACCGCTGTCGCGGTCCTGGGGTTCGCGCTGGTCGGGGTGTTGAGACGGCCCGCAGGGTCGCTTCAGGCAACGGGCGGGCTCGGGATCGCGGCTCAACGGCCCGGAAGCGATGCGAAGGACACCTCGACGGGCCGCCCCGGCGCATCGGACGAGCCGACGCAGCATCCGCCGGGGGTCATGGGGATCGGGCGCGCCGTCTTCGATCGCTTCGGCCGAGACAACATCAGCCTCGTCGCGGCGGGCGTGGCCTTCTACGTGATGCTGTCGATCTTTCCGGCTCTCGCCGCCATGGTGTCGCTTTACGCTCTCGTGGGCAACCCGGACGATGTTGCCAACCGGATTGCCGATTACGGCAATCTGCTGCCCCCCGAAGCCCTGAAGCTCATCACGGATGGGCTGCATAATTTCGCCAAGACCGCGGGTTCGACCCTCTCGACCGCGCTCGCCACCAGTGTCCTGCTGGCACTCTGGAGCGCCCGGGCCGGAGTTTCCTCCATCATGACGGGGCTGAACATTGCTTACGAGGAGACCGAGAAGCGATCCCTCGTGGTCCAGACCCTCGTTGCTTTAGGTTTGACGATCGGAGGCGTGGTCTTCGCGGTCTTCATCGTCCTGGCGGTGGCCGTCGTTCCAATCGTCCTCAAGTTCCTGTACCTGGACTCGTTCGCCGCAACCTTGATCAACCTCGCGCGCTGGCCGGTCCTGGCAGTCCTGGTCACTGCCGGATTTGCGATCTTCTACCGGTACGGTCCGTCGCGGCGGCGGGCGCAATGGCGCTGGATCAGTTGGGGTTCGTGCATCGCCACTCTCCTGTGGCTCGTCGGATCCCTCGCGTTCTCGATCTACGTGAGCAAGTTCGGGTCCTACGACGCGACCTACGGGGCGCTCGGGGCCGTCATCGTCTTGCTGCTCTGGTTGTGGGTGAGCGCGTTGGTTTTGCTGGTCGGCGCGGAGATCGATGCCGAACTCGATCAACGAGCCGTGGCCACCGGATCGCCTCTAGCTCCCCTGGCTCCCGGCGAGGCTCGCAAATCGTGACCCTGGAGAAGCCTGCGGAGGGC
>CAXTME010000145.1:0-8993 GCA_964245215.1 uncultured Lichenihabitans sp. | reverse complement strand
CGGGCGTCGATCTGGAACGGGCGGGCGTGGTCGAGCCAGGTCTCGTAGCGGGCCACGTCGGCGTCGTTCTCGGCCGCGAAGGCGATTCCCGTCGTGCGGAAGCCGGTCTCGTCGCCGATCGTCTCGTTCATCCGCTCCCATTGGCGGAGGCTTTCCACGATGAGCGGGATCTCGCGCGGATCGCGCCGCGCCTTGCGGACCCATCCCCAGTTGCGGCTCGATTGTTCGCCCGCGATATGGCCCTTCTCGCAGAGCACGACCTTGACGCCGCGCCGGGCGAGGAACAGCGCCGCACTGGTGCCGATGATGCCGCCCCCGATGATGACCACGTCGGCTTCCGCCGGCATGTCGGGATCGGGGATCACGATATCGACCTCGGGTCCCATCGCTGCGTTCCGTTCGGCTGTGAGGGTCGGCCGGGGGTGGGAGCTACCCGAACACCCGCGCGAAGATCGTGTCGACATATTTCGTATGGTAGCCGAGATCGAACAAGGGTTCGAGCTGGGCCGGCGGCAGCACGGCCGTGACCTCGGGGTCGGCCTTCAGGAACGCGAGGAAGTCGCCCTCCCCACGCCACACCCGCATGGCGCTGCGCTGCACGAGCCGGTAGGCGTCCTCGCGCGACGAGCCGCCCTGTGTCAAGGCCAGCAGCACGCGCTGTGAATGCACGAGCCCGCCGAGACGGTCGAGATTCTTTCGCATGTTCTCGGGGTAGACCAGGAGCTTGTCGACGACGCCCGTCAGCCGGGCCAGCGCGAAGTCGAGCGTGATCGTGGCGTCCGGCGCGATCATGCGTTCGACGGAGGAATGCGAAATATCACGTTCGTGCCAGAGCGCCACGTTCTCCATGGCGGGCAGCGCCATGCCGCGCACCAGCCGCGCCAGGCCCGTGAGGTTCTCGGTCAGCACGGGATTGCGCTTGTGCGGCATGGCCGACGAACCCTTCTGCCCCTCGGAGAAGAACTCCTCCACTTCGAGCACCTCGGTCCGCTGCAGATGGCGGATCTCCGTGGCGAGCCGCTCGACCGACGACGCCACGACCCCGAGGGTCGCGAAGAACATGGCGTGCCGGTCGCGCGGGATCACCTGGGTCGACACCGGCTCGACCGCGAGCCCCAGGGCGTCCGCCACATGCGCCTCGACCCGCGGATCGATATTGGCGAAGGTGCCGACCGCCCCCGACAGCGCGCAGGTCGCGATCTCGGCCCGGGCCGCGACGAGCCGCGCCCGGGCGCGGGCGAATTCGGCATAGGCCTGGGCGAGCTTCAGCCCGAACGTGACGGGCTCGGCATGGATGCCGTGCGAGCGGCCGATCGTGGGCGTCATCTTGTGTTCGAAGGCGCGGTGCTTCAGGGCGGCCAGCAGCGCATCGACGTCGGCGATGAGGATGTCGGAGGCGCGGGCGAGTTGCACCGCGAGGCAGGTATCGAGCACGTCGGAGCTCGTCATGCCCTGGTGGACGAAGCGCGCCTCCGGCCCCACGATCTCGGCCAGATGCGTCAGGAACGCGATGACGTCGTGCTTCGTCTCCCGCTCGATGGCATCGATCCGCCCGACGTCGAACGCAGCATCCCGACCCTTGGCCCAGATGGTCTCGGCCGCCGATTTCGGGATGACGCCGAGTTCCGCCAGCGCGTCGCAGGCATGCGCCTCGATCTCGAACCAGATGCGGAACCGGGTCTCGGGTTCCCAGATGGCCACCATGGCGGGGCGGGAATAACGCGGGATCATGGCGGCTCCGGAGACGGAAGGAACGAGGCCCACGCCATAAAGGGCAAAGGTCCAAAGGGCCACCCCGAGCGCGAGGGGGAGCTACTCCTGCTTCAGCTCTTCTCCCGGTCGTAATAGTCGACCGTGGTCTCGGCGCGGAACATCTTTCTGAGCCCGCGCTCGCCGCGTCGACCCGCCTCGACCGACACCTTTCCGGAATCCGGGTATTCGCAGGCGTCGAGTTCGACGATCGTCGAGATCGCCAGGTAGCGCATCGGTATCGTGCCCGTGTTGACGATCTGGTGGGCCACCTCGGCGCCGCCCGTCGGACAGGCGATCACGTCGTTGCGGCGGACGGGATAGCGCTTGTCGCCGAAACGCAGCTCGCCCTCGCCCTCCAGGATGAAGAACATCTCCTCCTCGCCATGATGGCTGTGGAAGGGGCACTGGACCTTGCCCGGGGGCAGGACGGTCAGGTTGTAGCCGAGGTCCCTGGCCCCGATACGCCGGCCGATGGCGGCGCGGCTCGACGTGAAGACGCCATTCTCCTCGACATCGTCGAATTCGGCCTCGTCGAGGTTCATCACTGGCTTCGTCATGGTCGTCTCCCTGCCGGCGCCGCGATCGGGCGCATCTCTTGCGGCCTCAGGATAGAACGATCGGGGCATCGGGCCACCTCCGCATCGAGGGCCGGCCGCCCTCAGGCGGACCCCGGGCGTTCCATGGGCGCGTCGCCGACATCGTCGTCGCCGGGCTGCCGGCAGGCCAGGGGCGTGAAGAGGCAGCGATCGGGCTTGAGGTCGAGGAGGGGCGTGCCGTCGAGGCAATCGAGGCCCCGCACCAGCACGGTCGCGCCCTCGATCCCCACGAGCTCGGCCATCGAGGTGCCGAGCGGGTTGGGCCTCACGGGCGAGCGCAGCGCGAAGGTGCCGCGCACCGTGCCGTCATCGGCGGGGCTCTGCAGCACGAGATCGCGTCGCGACAGGTGCAGCCAGTAGATCACCTCGACCCGGCTGAACGCCGCGAGGCCGAGGAGCGCCGGCACCCAGGGCTCGAACACCTCGATGCGGCAGACGGGGCCGTCGGGCCGCCCCTGCCGGGGCGCGAGCCGCCGCGCCGTCCAGGGCGTGTGGATACGCCCGATGAACTCCAGCCCAGCGTCGACCCCGGCGGGCGGCGTCACGGCCCGCTCGTTCATCCTGATCTCGTTCTCGCGCACCATGAGCGTCTCCCGCCGGCTCGGGGGTCAGGTCCCGCACGCCGACCCTCCGCCTCATAACGCGTCGGGTATACGTTGGATCATCCGTGATCAGGCCTGGACCGACTTTCGCCAGGCCCCAAAAATTGAAAAAGCCTCGCAAAAAACCTCTGATTTAAGTCTTGCATTGAAATAAACTCTGATTGTTAGTATAGTTCAGAGCACATAATTGTTTCCGCCGCAGGCCAATGCTCCCTAAGCTTCTCTGCATGACCTGGAGGCACGGGAATGTGTAACTCACCGACTCAGACAGACCTCGCGGACAAAAGAAACGCACCGGTTCGGTTTCGACAGTTACGGCACGTGTTGAGCTCTTGAGCGGCGCCTGCCTTTCTCCCTGGCGGTCCAGCAAGCGCTTCTGCCGTATTTTCAGGTCGTCCGACCTTCCCACAGCCCCCATTCGAACCGACGAGCGAGATCAATGAGCCAGACCGCTTTCAAGGGCGAGGCCCTCACCCGACCATCCCTGTCGCTCGTGAGCTCGAGCGGCAAGCGCATGTATCCGCGGGTCGATCAGCCTCTGGCGGTCGAGTTCGATACCGGCGAGCGATTTCAAGCGGGAGACTGGAGCGTCGCTGGATTCAGCCTGTCGGATGGGGGAATCGCGTCGGCAAAGGGGGCCGTCCATCGCGTGTGGTTGTTTATTGGATTGTCCGACTGCAACCTCGTCGTCGAGGCAGACGCCAAGGTCTCATGGACGTCGGGCGGCGCCGCCCGCGGCTTCCGGTTCATCGGGATGTCGTCCGACAAGGCTCGCATCCTCGATCATTTCATCGAAAGCGGGATCGAAGGCGATGCCGTCGTCGTCGGTGGCCTGTCTCTTGACCTGGGTGTCGCGAGCCTTGCGGACGGTCGCGCCAACACTGTGCTGTCCCGCGCCGCGCATAACGCCAAGCAGGCCTTCAAGCTGCTTCTGTTGACGGGAGCGGTCCTGGCCGGGGGCATCTTCGTCGTCGCGCGGCTCTTCACCGTCACGACGGACTACGCTGCGGTCGCGGCCGACCTGCAGCAGTTGCATGCCCCGGAAACCGGTTACCTCCGCAGCGGCTCGATCGCGGTCGGAGCTCATCTTCGGGCGGGTCAGCGGATCGGCTTGATCGAACCCGTCGCGACGCCGCAACAGCGGTTGTCGACCGAGACGCAGATCGCCGCCCTGCAGACCAGCCTTGACCAGCAGAACGCAGCGCTGGACCAGTCGAAAGCGGGATTCGAGACTTTCCGTCAGTCGGCGCGAACCGATCTCGATGAGGCGGTGTCGGGCCGGAAAATGCTGGAAGCGCAGGTCGCGGCGGAGAACAAGGTCTATCTGCGCTACGTGGCGCTTCAGCAGAAGGGCATCGTGGCCGAGCAGCGGACGGACGAGGAACAGCAGGTGCTGCTGACCCTGCAGCGATCGCTGGCCACGGCGCGGGATGCCGAGGTGGCCATGCGTCAGAAGCTCGACAATGCCGAAGCGGGCCGCTTCAGCAGCGATGGCCGGTCGACCCAGAAGTCCCCCGCGGATCTCCAGCAGGAGGCGCGGACCACGGAGGCGACCATCCTGCGCCTGAAGGCGATGCTGTCGGTGCTCGCCGAACCACTGCCGGTTGTCTCTCCCTGCGATTGCACGGTCTCGGCCCTTTCGGCGACTCCGGGCTCCTTCGTCGCGTCGGGTGCGGCGATCGCCGACCTGGCCCAAGACGGTCGCGGGCACGTCAGCATCGACGCGCTGGTGCAGAACCCCCGGCTGAACCTCGTCCGACAGGACCAGAACGTGACGGTCTACCTCGCCGATCGTCCGGAGGGGGTCGCCGGTCATGTGACGGGCGTCAATTTCAACCCAACCAACACCGGCCGAACCGGGCTGCCGACCGCGCTGAAGACGCTCGACGACTACGGCGTCATGACGGTGGAGATCGACGCGCCGATGGGACGGCTTCCTTCCGGGCTTCCCGCCACGGTCTCGGCGCCGATCACATGGACGGCCCTCTCGGCGAACCTGCCGGCCCTGCGATGGACCAACGGCCTCGGGGCCGAGCTCGGACGCAGGACACAGGCCTTGTGGTCGGCGCTCCCGTCGTTGAGCGACGTCCGCAGGAGCCTCAGATCCCTCGTCGATTCCCTGCACCTGCCGGCGTGAGCCATCCCGTGGAACATCCCCTGCTCCCGGCCCACACCGAGCGATCCGGCAAGACGGCCGCCGTAGTCGGCTGGCTCGTCTGCGCGGCGATGCTCGGCGTTCTTCTCGCCTTGCTGCCCCCCGGCCTCCCGAGACCGAAGCCTTCGCCGACGATCCTGACGCTCGGCGTGATCGGCACGTGGCGCTGGACCTGGGGGGCGCTGCACCTTTGCCGATCGCTGATCTACAAGCGCCTCGTGTTCCCGAGGATCCGCCGAAGGGCCGACCTCGCCGCGAAACCTCCCGCCGTCTACGTGTTGGTCACGAGCTATCGCATGGCGCCGACGCTCAATGCGGCCATCTACGGCCGATTGTTCGATGAACTCGCGGGCTTCGCCGTGCCGGCCGTGATCGTCGCCTGTGTCACCGATCAAGCGGATGCCGCGATCATCGAAGGGCGCTTCGCGCGCCGGACCTTCGTCGGGGGCACGCGCCTCGAGATCATCGCGCAGCGCGGCCGCGGCAAGCGCGACGCGATGGCCGAAGCCTTGTCCCTCATCGCGACGCTCGACCCTGTCCCGGGTTCGCAGGTCGTCCTGATGGACGGCGACACGCTGCTGTCGGAAGGTTCGCTGGCCCGCAGTTGCGCCATCCTCACGTCGGCGCCGCGCGTCGGGGCCATCACGACCGACAACGTGCCGCTGGTGAGCGGCAGCGCGTTCACCCGGGAATGGTACCGGGTCCGGATGGCGCATCGGGACAGCCTGATGGCGTCGATGTCCCTGTCGCGCAAACTGCTCGTGCTCACCGGACGGTTCTCGGTGTTCAGGGCCGACATCGCGGCGACGAACAGTTTCATCAACGCCGTCCGGGCGGACTTCGTCGACCACGGCCGGCTCGGCCGGATCCGCATGGTGACGGGCGACGACAAGAGCACGTGGTTCGAGACGCTCCGCAAGGGCTGGGACATGCTCTACGTGCCGGACGTGGTGGTCCATCCCGTCGAGGAACTGCCGGCGGGCGGCTTCTTCCCCGCGTCGACGGCGCTGATGGCCCGCTGGTACGGCAACATGGTCCGCAACAACGGCAGAGCGCTCGGCCTCGGGCCCGGACGCTGCGGATGGTTCCCCTGGCTGTGCCTCGCCGACCAGCGTTTTTCCATGTGGACGTCGTTGATCGGGCCGAGCACGGCCTTGATCCTCGCGATGACGCGGAACATGTCGTTCCTCATCGCCTATCTGATCTGGGTGCTGGTCAGCCGGGCCGTGGTCTGCGTCCTCTACTGGGGCGCGACGGGTCGCTTCCACCCGCTCTTCATCGTCACCTTGTACTATAACCAGGTCGTCGGCGCTGCGATCAAGATCTACGCGTTCTATCACCCCGACCGTCAGCGATGGACGCGGCAGACCGTGGCAACGCGGAAGACACGCCAGGGGTTCAGCGCCTCCCTGTCGACGCCCTTCATGGCGGCCACGATCGGGCTCTTCGTGCTCGTCGCGGGCGTCCTGGCCGGCACGCTCGACGTCGGCCAGCGGATGGTCCGCCCGTCGGGGCTGACGGCCGCGTTGTTCTCACCGCTTCGCCCGGCGCATGTCGTGCGGGGCCCCGGTCAATGACATTACCTTCAGGAGTTCAGGATGCGCTCGACGCTGTGGCTCGGATTGGCCGCGACGGTGTTTCTCGCGGCCGCGGCGCCGGCCTTGGCGGCCCCTGACGGACCTTGTGGCGCGAGCGCGGCACCGATCGATCTCCCGCGCGCGCTGCACGACAAAGCCGGATCTGTGGCGCATGTCTGGGGAAGGGAGAACATGACGGTCTTGCCGAAGGAGGCCGGGACCGAGGGCGGCGTGCTCCGCGTCTCCTACCCCGCCGGCTCCTTCAGCCCGGGTCGTTCCGAGGTCCGCGGAGGCGCGGGCTTCGAACTGCGCCGCGCCCGCCAGGGCGCGCCAGCCGCGTGCCTCGCCTACAAGGTGCGGTTCCCGGTGGGATTCGACTTCGTGAAGGGCGGCAAGCTACCCGGATTGTTCGGCGGCGATGCGCCGCGCGGGTGCGTCGCGGACGACAAGGTCAGCGGCTTCTCGTCCCGTCTCATGTGGCGCTCGGGTGGCGTCGGAGAACTCTACCTCTACGCGCCGGGCCGGGAGAGCGCCTGCGGGCAGAGCATCGGCCGGGGCACATGGACCTTCACGCCGGGCGCATGGACCTCGATCGTCGAGCGGGCCACGGTCAACACGCCGGGCTCGGCCGACGGATCGATCGAGGTGTGGGTCGACGGCCATCTCGTCGTCGACGCCAAGGGGCTCACGCTCGCCACCGGCCCTGCGGCGACGGTCGACGGCCTCTTGTTCGCGACCTTTTTCGGCGGCAGCGACGCGAGCTGGGCCACGCCCCATGATCAATCGGCCGACTTCGCCGACATCGCGCTGGCCGCCCCGGAACCGTAAGGTTCTGAGCTTGTCGGCCGCCGCGGAGGCGCACCTGGCGTCGGGGGCTGAGGGCCTGGCGCTCGCTTCAGCGACCGCCGGCGTTGCGGCCCTGGCGGTCGAGCGCCTCGGCGTCCGTGTCCGAAAGCGTCAGCGCCGCCGCCGCGACATTCTCCATGAGGTGATCGGGCTTCGATGTCCCGGGGATCGGCAGCATGACGGGCGAGCGCTTCAGCACCCAGGCGAGCGCCACCTGCGACGGGGTGGCGCCGAGCTTGCCTGCGATCTCCGACAGCACCGAGCCCGGTTGCGCCAGCGCGCCGGCCGCGAGCGGGAACCACGGGATGAAGCCGATGCCGGCCTTCGTGCAATGGTCCAGCACGGCTTCGCTCTTGCGGTTGACGAGGTTGTACTCGTTCTGCACGGTCGCGACGGCGAAATGCCGCCCGGCGGCCTCGATCTCCTCGACCCCGACCTCGCTCAAGCCGAGATGGCGGATCAGCCCCTCCTTCTGCATCTCGGCCATGATGCCGAACTGTTCGTCGCGTGGCACCGCGGGGTCGATGCGGTGGAGCTGCCAGAGATCGATGCGCTCGACCTTGAGGCGACGCAGGCTCATCAGCACGCATTGCCGGAGGTATTCGGGCCGGCCGACCACCTTCCAGATGCCGGGACCGTGGCGCGTCAAGGCGCCCTTGGTGGCGACCACGAGGCTGCCATAGGGGTGGAGCGCCTCGCGGATCAGGTCTTCGCTGACGAAAGGGCCGTAGCTGTCGGCCGTGTCGATGAGGGTGATGCCGAGCTCGAGCGCCTTGCGCAGCGTGGCGAGCGCCGCGCCGCGATCGGCCGGTTCGCCCCAGATGCCGGCGCCGGTGATCCGCATCGCGCCGAAGCCGAGCCGGCGGACCGCGAGGTCGCCGCCGATGCTGAAGATGCCTGAAGCTTGGGCCGAGGGTGCTGGCATGGGGGTGGTTCCTTGCTGCGGGGCCTAGTTGGATTCGGCGGGGTGCTTGCTGGGCCGGCCGGACGCGCGGTGTATTGCAGAGGCAATAACGCCGGAGGCCGATTTTGGATTGCTCGAGCCTGGCTCGGGGCGGACGGCGAGGTGGACGATCTGCTTGGTCAGGCCGTCGGGTGAGGTCGAACGTGGCGACCGGCAGGCCATTGATTCAGGTGACTTCGATCAGTGTTTCGCCGCGCGCCAACGCCGCCAAACGTCCGGCAGCACCGCCTCGAACCAAGCGAGCAGGTCTCGTCGCCGTGTGTTCGGCAGCCTGATCCAAACTACGACCGGCCCGTTATCGACCAGGACCTTGCGTTGGGCAAAGTCCTCATCCTTTGTGATGATCGCCGAGGACGACGCCAGCGCATAGTCCCAGATCACGGCGTCGGATGCCGCTTGCATCCCGAGATCACCGACATGTTCCGCTTCATGCCCCTCGGCGGTGAGCCATCGGGGAGTGCAGGTGGAAGCTGTGCGTCGACCAGAAAGCGCATCAGGTCA
>CAXTME010000144.1:0-9091 GCA_964245215.1 uncultured Lichenihabitans sp. | reverse complement strand
CTCTATGTTCCCAAAAGCCTCTTACCCAAGCTTCGTCCGTCTTGCAACTCGACAAACGCCCGATAACCTATGGATGGAGTTGGACGCCAGGCCGTAAGTGGCCGCTATGCGCCGCATCTCGGACGTTGACGGGCCTGGGGCGGCTTCCCGAAAGCGGACGTGAAGCCCGTCGGGGTTGATGGCAAATACTGCGTCAGGTGAATTGTTTGAGTATGAACTCGTTTAGACGTGTCTTTGCCGAAAGCAAGCGATGCCAGCCGACGGTGAGCCGCGTGTCGTCCGGTCTGAATGGCAGATCTCTACCCCATTGCCTCCCACTCGCCGCGGATCCACATCGAGTACAGCTCAAACGGCTGGGAGCTGCTTTGGATCGGGTCGCCGTAGTCGGCGGTCTCGACGTAGGGGATGCCGACGTCCAGGCGCTGCCCCGCCACGTCACCCGAGCGATGGTCATAGCACGCAAGGAGCACGCCGACGGACAGGAGCTTCGAGGAGAGCGGCGAGACGAAGGCCTTGCAGCCACCGAGGACGTTCAGCGCGCGACGGTAACGATCCATCGCCAGGAAAATCTGCTTGTAGGCCTCGAACGGGTTGTACTCGGACGCGAGCAGAATGTTCGACGGCTCCACCTGGAAGTCGTCGAACAGGGTGCCCCTGTGCTCCGCTATGATCTCGTCGCCGCGGCGGGGCTCGCGCGAGGGGAACGGCACCACCGGGCATATCTCGTCCGGGTCGAGCAAGCCGTGGATCAGCTCTAGCCTTTCTCGTTGCGCTTCCCCAAGCACAGGCAGCCAAACCCTCGGCAAGGTCTCGCTCCCCTGCGCGTTCAGTTTCCCCGAGAAGCCCTGGACCATAGACACGCTGTCGCGCAACGTCCCGCGGGCGGCGCCCAGGTCTGCAGACACGCTCTCGGCGACCGTCACATGGAGGTTGACGTTCGGGCCACCCTGCGCGGCGATCCTGTCGAGGTCGTTGAGCAGCTTCGCGATCGTAGTCAGAGCCACCATCCTCGGCATTGCGCTAATGTCCACCACCACGTCGTCGTAGCGGGAGATGTCTTCGCGGGCGCCGATCACCCGTCGGGTGTTCAGCGACGTGACGGGCGCCCCCGTCTGGCCTCCGATGGCTATGCGCGTCACGTCAACGCGATCCGCTCCCAGCAGCGCCTCGAGCGAGGCTTGGTTCGCCGCGGTGAGCGCGGCGCGTCCCGCGCTCTCGCCGAGGCCCGTGTCGAAAGCGAGCATCCAGGCGCGCAGGTCGGCGCCCGCCGCCTTGAGCCGCCGGGCGGCCTCGATCGTCCTGACGTCGAACCCGCGCCCGAGGACCAGGAGCGTGCGGCGGGCGCGGTCGGAGAGGTGCCCACGCCAGAAATCCTCAAACTCGCCATCGCGCGCGAGCACGTAGGGGTCCCACCTCATGCGCGCGCCCGTTTCAGACAAGAGTCGGCTCATCGGGCAGCGCGCCCGTCTCGAGCCATTGCCCGAGCTCGCGCAGCGACTTGGCGCGCCAGCCGCCGAATCCAAGCGGAAGTTCGAACTGCACGCATAGAAGTCGGTTCAGGTAGAAGACCACGTAGTTGCGGCCGTTGTTCTGGTGGTCGAGCCGCGGCATGAGGAGGTTATGCGCGACGAGCGACGTCAGGACGCCCCGCAGGCCAACGAGGTGCCTAATTTCGTCGTCGGGACTATCGATGAGCTGCCTACGATCGTCCATGGTGAGCGCAATCCCGGTCACGCCGGGCGCGTATGGCGCCGTCGGCCGGAAGGTCTCGCGGCGGCAGAAGGCGCCTATGCCCTCCAGCAGGCGCCGAGCCTCATATCCCCTCGGTATCCTGCGGACGAGACCGTCCCATCGCGTTGCGGCGACCTGCCGGATCAGGGCGTCCTGCCGTTCCGCGGACAGCGGCATCGGCTTGTCGCGCCTGTAGCGCACCTTGGCGGATATCTCCTCGAACAGCTCGCCGGTGACCTCCAAATACTGGTCGACGTTGAATGAGGACACCTGCGCCAGCGTCTCGCGGCCGAAATAAACGGGCGCGCCCATGTCAGTCCGTAGGAAGTGTTCGGCGGCCCGGTCGAGACCCTTGCCCCGCTTGCCGAACTCCTCCGCCGAGAGGGCCTCAAAGTCGAACGAGCCCTGCGAGCGCTGCCGGTCGCGCGCGACCAGCAGCTCGGTCGTCCGCCAGTTAAGCGCCCTGTCGACGGGATCGCCCGGGTGCGCCCGAGCGTCGGCGAGCCAAGTGTCATAGCGGTTGCCATGGCTGTTCGCCTGCACGATGCGGCTTTCGATAGCCGTGCCGGCATCGTCAAACCGCTGCGTCCATTCAGGCAGCGTGTCCTTCTCGGCGATGAGAGAGAAAAGGTCGCGGTCTTTGAAGCCTTCGGCTTTCGCGGCGCGCAGATAGGCGATGGACTCGACGAACTTGCCGAAGTTGCGGGTGCGCGAACCGCTCCACTGGCGCTCCAGCTGGATGACGCCCTGATAGTCCCTTTCCTCCAGCGCCCCCTCCGACAGGAGGTCGCGGTGGGTCAGAGCCTCGAGGCGCTCCGCGATCCAGATGCCGCATTGCTCGCGCGCGCCCGTGACGAATTCGATGAGGCCGTTGCGTTGGCCTGCGGACAGGTTTTGTAGTTCGTCCAGCAGGAGCACGCGCTTCGCGTTCACCGGACCGCTCGGGTCGACGATGCGGGACTGGGCAAACCACTTGAGGCCGTCCAGCCGCGCGTGGCCGCCCTTGTATGGTTCCGGGTCGCCGAGCTCGTCCATCCTCTCGTAGAATCCATGCTCCACCTCGGAGGCCCAGTCGAAGAGCCTAACGCCGTCGGCCTTGGCGGGGATGGTCGCGCCCGACTCCGGCTGCCACTCGAAGGTGATCCTGTGAAGGTCGTCCGGAAAGGCGCGGCCGGCCCGCTGCAGGACGGCGCGCAACGTGGCGATCACAACCCTGGAATTCACAAGCTCCCGGAACAGCGAGTTCGCGCGGTCGAACTCGGCCATCTCCCTGTATTCGTTGGTGAAAACCACCATGACGCCGAGCAACTCGGGGCCGGAGCTTCCCATTGCGCCGGCCGCGCGCAGCGCCTCGCGCGTCGCGCGCACCTGCTGGTTCGCCTCGGCAAGCTGGTCGGTCAGCTCCAGCGGACGGGGCGTGAGCAGCCGCAGGAACGTCGTCTTGCCGCCTCCCGGCGCGCTGCGGAGGAAGACGAGCCCGGCCCACGGGTCCTCCACCTGGGAGAGGAGGTCGAGCGCGCCCGCGCCAAAGAGCTTCACGAACTCCTCGTCGCTGACCGACCGCTGCGACGCGCGTATCCGGAAGGGGTTCCGCACGTCAGTGCCGCTTGCGGTGGCGGTCAACCCGCGGGAACAGGCCGCGCACCGCCTGCATGTCTTCGGCCCACAGCAGGAAAATCGAATTGTTCGGCGTGTTGTGCGACAGGACGACCGGCAACCTGCAGCTGGCGTATCCGAGGCGCTTGGACGTGCCGCCCACCGCCGCGTGCTCGTCGTCCACGTCCCTGTCGAAATACCTGTCCTGACCGGCGAGCGCCAGGATGGGTGCGTCGCGCGAGGGGTCGAGCGGCGTGTCGGGCCCCAGCCGGTGGATCACCTCGAAGTGGAGCGTGCCTTTCGCGAAAGCCAATTTTGGCAGCCGCGCCTGGATGTGCGCCACCGCTTGGTCGGCGGCGACGTAGAGCACGATCATGAGGCGGACGCCTTCGGCAGCGACTGTTGCACCGAGCCCTTCACAACGTTCGAGCATCTCGACTACCTTCGCGATCTTGCCTGTCCAGCCACCCGTCTTATCCTCGCGTAGAGCGCTGGTACCGCTTCCGGTGAAATCATCGAGCAGCACGACGTACTGGAAGCGCGCCTCCGTGTCTGTCGGCTCCCGCTCTAGTATCTGGGCCAGATCCTTGCGCAGGTGGCCCATCAGGTCCTCGCCCTTCGCGTCCGAGACGTCATAGGCGTGGAATACCTGCTCATTCGACATGTCCATTGGATTCGCCCTGCGGAACCAGTCGGTGTGTGCCCCGTCGCTCATCCCGAGCACCAGCGTGCGACGCAACCGAGCCCTATATTCGCGGCTCGCGGTGATCGCCTTCACCCGCTCGGGGCGCAGGCCTAGGTCGGCCGCCGCGTCGCGCACGAGGTGCGGGCGGATCACCGTAGGGAAGGTCAGCTCGACAAGGTGGTTCATCTCGCTCGCCGACAGGAACACGAGCCGGTTGCGAACGAAGTCATAGGCGACCTGCCGCTCGTCGCCCGCGTCGAACTGGCCCAACCACAACGCGAGGCTTTCGATGAAACGCCGACCCGGGGAGAACTGTTGGTATTGGTCGAACTTATAGCTCGCGAAGCTTTCCAGACGAGCGCGTTCCGTGGCCTTCGAGGCGTCTGACCATCCCATGATGCTGGCGAGCAGCGTCTCCGCCAGATCCTTCCTCACCGATGGCTCCCCTGTCGATGGGGCCGCTGACTGGCCAGCGACTGCCCGAAGCCTTGACACATGCCACCGGCGCGCTGTCCCGGGCAAGCGGCGATCCCCATGCCACCCGTCAGCGGCGGATGGCCTCCGCGATCGCGTCCAACACCCTCGCCAACCGCGCGGCGCCTTCCGGCGTGTTGTCCCAGGCGCGCCGGACCGAGGTCTCGAGCCGCCTCCACGCCGCGGCGTCGTCGGTGCTCTCCGCGGCGACCGGCCCGCGGACCGGGGCGGAGGCTGCCAGTTCGGACACAAGGCTAAAGCCGAGCACGTTGCAGATTTTCACGAGGCTGTCGTTCACGGTCTCGAACCTCCCCCGGCATATCTTAGAGACTTGGCCCGGATCAACCCCGGTCGCCGCAGCGATCTGGGCGTTGCTGAGCCCGCACGCGCCGCGCGCCTCGAGCACGCGCCGGCGCAACTCATCCCTTTCCCCCTGAGTCGGTTTCATGCTTATTTTCAACACTAACCGATGAATATTTTCAAGGAGGACGGCATGCCCGGCTCGGAAGTCAGATTTTATCGGGCAAGCGAGCGGCCCTGGGGCGTCTTGAGCAACCTGTTCCGACGGGAGATCCAGTTCGAGGGAGAGACATTTCTCACTAGCGAACACGCGTACCAGGCCGGCAAGGCTCGCAAGCCCGAGGTGCGGGATTGGCTCATGTCGGCGCCGACTCCGGCGCTGCTCGCCATGGCGGCGCACGGCCTGTATCATTGGGACGTCGCGCCGGGTTGGTCAGGCAGTAAATTCGATCGGATGCGCGGCGTCCTGCGGGCGAAGTTCACCCAGCATGACGACCTCCGCTCTCTGCTCCTGTCGACCGGGCAGGCGCGCCTCGTCGAGAGCGCGAACGTGGACAACGACGTTAACCGGCTGTGGGGAGAGGTCAACGGGCGGGGCCGGAACATGCTCGGCGAGCTACTCATGGAGCTACGGGCCAGCCTTGCGGCTGACGCGAACGGCGGTCTGGTGCGGGCGGTGGCCTGAGGCTCAGCCCTGTAGGATCACGCGGGCGTACTCAGCCCCCTTCTGCCGGAACAGCCCCCTCGCCCCCACGTAGCCGCAGTTCTCCGCCGCGAGCCGCTGTCCGGCGCGCAAGCCCGGGACCACGGCGGCGAGGTCCAGCCCGGCCCGGGCACTTGGCCGGATCGTCAGGAGCCAGTGGATGAGGCCGACGCTGACCATGTCGCCGGCGCCGCAGGTGTCCCGCACGTCGCGGGCGGGATACGGCCGGAGCCAGCGGCGCTCGCCGCCCGCCGCGACCTCCAGCCCGGCGTCGCCGCGTGTCACGATCGACACGCATCCGTGCGCCGGCTCCGCCCCTAGGTCGAGCCGGTCGGCCGAGAATTTTAAGATCGAAGCCGCCGCGACGGCTCGGTCGAACAGGCCCGCCGGCTCTCGCTTCGAGGGCTCGAACAACACGATCCCGCCCGCGGACCGCGCGCGCTCCATCGCGTCAACCACCGCCCCTGTCAGCCGGTCGACGTAGAAGACGGCACAGCGGTCAAGGACCGGACCGGCTTCGGCGACATCCTCGCAGTCCACCGGTTCGAAACGGGGCAGGTCCTCCTGCGTCTCGGGGCAGGTCCAAGCGAACGAGTGCGCGCCGACCGACAGATCGACCAGCTGAGCTAGTACGGGAGACCGCCTCCCGGGCCGGCAACGGATGAAGGTGGTCACGGCGCCCGCACACGAGAACTCGTCCAGCAGCCGGCGTCCGGTCTCGTCGCGCCCGAACGTGAGGATCGGCGCTACCCGACGCCGTAGCATCGCGAGCGACACCAGGACGTTGCCGCAGGAACCGCCGAGCGACTCCGACACGACGGAGGTGCCAGAGCTGTAGATCCGATCCAGCACGGCGAATCCCGTGCCCGCGACATCCATGTCTCTCAATCCAGATGCCCACACCGACGCATGTTCCTGTTTTGTATCAGTCGAGGGGTCAAGGGTCCAGCGCCAGGAGATCGAAATCGACGAAGACCTTGCCGTCCGCGCACTGAAGCGACCGCAAAAGGCGCAGCGCCGCCTTGGGCCCCTTCGGCCTGTCGCCGAACAACGACCAGCAGCCGGCGGCGTCACCGCACACCGCATCCACGCTCATGCCGTAGGGTTCCGAGAGGATTTCATGGTCGTTACCTGCGGGCGATCCGCTATCTCCGACACATAGCACGAGGTCGTCCGTCGTCCTACGGAGCGCGCGGACAACGGTCATCTTTGAGGTGCCCGACGGCACGACGTCGAAGCTGTGGTGCGAGCTGAGCACCCGCACGAGGCCCGCGGCGACGGCCGGGCAGTCGTCGAGGGCCTCGACAAATCCGTGGGAAACGCGAAGCTGCGAGTGCCCCACCGTGAGCTGTATGGGCGCATGGCGCGATTGGGCGTCGGGCAGCAGCAGCCCGGAAGCCTTCAGCCAGTCGGCGACGCCCGCGACCGCGGCGTCCGGCTCCGGCGGGTCGTCCCGGATGTCGACGGCGAGCGCGCGCAGATGCCCGCCGTTGTAATAGCCAACGACCACTTGAGGATGTATCCTCTTCGGGAGCGCCGACCTCAGCGCCTCGCCGACCGAGCCGCCCCGGCCGGTGGCGACGCCGACAAGTATCCCCTGGTCGGCCAGACGCGTCAGCTCTGCGACGATTTCAGGCTCGGGCGGATCGAAGCGCCGCGCGGTTTCGACCAGCGTGCCGTCGTAATCCACCACGAGTCCGACGAACCGAACCGATCCGAGGTCTCGCAAACGTTCGCGCCCGGTCGCGCATATAGACGGGTGAAGGACCGCGGCGAAATCATGGGCCAGGACGGCGCGGCGCTTGTGGCGGACCGGCGCCGTGAGCTCCTCCGCCAGCCTGAGCAGCGACGGGTCCTCATAGATCGCAGCGGCGAATTCGCCGCTGCCTGGCCGCCCCGGATCGACCCCGGACGCATCCCCGAGCGCCCGGATTGCAACAAGCCCCTCCACTATCCCGGTGGCGATCCTGGCCCTCCCGGCATTTCCGAGGTCGTGCGTGGCCCGTCGAACACGTGACGGGAGGGCCGCGTCGATCGAATCCCACGCCCGCCTGCTCTCGGCCGCCGTCAGCGCCAGCACGAACACCGCGTCTGGGTGCCTTGCCGCCCAGACATGCCGGCCATGGGCGAAGTTGCGAAAATCGACCCTTTGGACGGGCGCTATCCCCGTCTCCCAAAGCGAGGTCTCGATCAGCGTCGCAACGGCCCGCGCCTGCGGGTCGTGCAGCACCACGACCGTGTCGCCGTTTCGAAACCCCGCGACCGTGCGCCCCGCCGTCTCCATTGCCGCCCGACAATCCAGCGCAAAGCGGCCGAGCACCGCCTTCGGGTCGGGCCGCTCGGTGAGCGACGACGAGGCCGCCAGCATTGCGGCCACTCCGGCGACGAGCGAGTGGGTGGCAAGGAAGCCGTCCTTCGCGTCGGCCACGGGCAGCACATACAAGCTTCCGCGCGGATGATCCCGCACCGCCGTTGCAACTGCGCCGCCGGCGCGCGTCGTCAGCATCCTGATCGGCCCGTCGCCGGCCTGGGCCGCCATGTGAAAGGCGGCGGCGATGTCGGGGTTGTCTGCGCCGGCGCTGAGCAGCCACGTTTCGTCAGCCGCGACTGGGTCGCCGAGAGCCAGCTCCATCGGCGTCCTGACGAACGTCGGACCCAGGCCGAGCGTCGCGCGACATCGCGCGAGATACTCCGCCGAGACAGCTGATCCGCCCGACCCCACGGCGACGACCGCGCGGCCGCCTCCGGCTTCCAGCGCCGCTGCGAGCGACCTGAGCGGTCCGTCCGACGCGAGCCCGATCGTGGCCTCGAGCTTGTCGAGTTTCTCGGTGAACACCGTCATGCGATGAGGCTAGCCGTCCCGGACGCAGCGCGCGACCAGTTTCCGAAATGGCGGCCTCACGGCGCACTTTACGCGCGACAGGCGTCCGCCAAGCGCTCTGGGGCGAATGCGGCAGTGGACTCAAGGCAGTCGGGCGCGGTGCCGGTCGCTTCTTCAAACCCCAGCACAGCGTCTACGGCGTCCATCCAGTCGTCGGCCTCAATCGCGGTCCGCACCACCGAGACCCAGAGCACCGGGTGCATGCCCACCAGGCTTGCGCGCACGGCGGCAAAGGCGCGGCCGGCCAGTACGGGTCCGGCGCCATGCCCAAAACGGGCGGACCGTTGCCCCGCGCCCAACCTGGACCAGCCCGCCGGCGATCATAGCAAGGCCAACAAAGGCCGGGGGCGTCGGCGGTGACGGCAGGCGCCCCAGCCACGTCCGGTTACTGGCGAAGCGGGCGAGCGCCGCATCCAGCTCGGCCGCGTCCAGTGCGGCGTGCAGGTCGGCAAGCCAGTCAGTCATGCCAGCGCATGGTTCACCGTCCAATTGTGCAAGCGGAAACTAAGCAAAGCTGCCGCTTACGTTGTGGCTTGTAGGTCAGACACGTGCGTGAACTCGTGTAGTCGATCCGCCATCTCGCTCCGCCGCGCGGGCAATGCCTTTATCGCAGCATGCAGGCAAATGTCCGCTTCTTGCTACCGCCTCCTCCGAAGCGGACAGGCTGCTTCCGTGATGAGTTTCGGACGCCGCTTGGCGTACGAAAGTCTCCGAAGGACGA
>CAXTME010000143.1:0-9373 GCA_964245215.1 uncultured Lichenihabitans sp. | reverse complement strand
GGCCCGGATCGCCGATGTTTCGATGAAGCTGCGGAGAGGCTCTGGCATGGCGGGAACGGCGGCAGAACTCGCGCGGCGTATAGCGCAGGGCCGGGCGGTCGCCCCGGCCGATCTCGTGATCAAGAACGTGCGGTTGCTGGATCTGGTCACCGGCGATCTCGTGCCGACCGACATCGCGGTCTGCGGCGACACGATCGTCGGCACCTACGCGGCTTACGACGGTACAGCGGTGGTGGACGGCGCGGGGCGCATCGCCGTCCCGGGCTTCATCGACACCCATCTTCACGTCGAGTCTTCCCTCGTGACTCCCTTCGAGTTCGATCGCTGCGTCCTGCCGCACGGCGTCACGACAGCGATCTGCGACCCGCACGAAATGGCGAATGTGCTCGGCACCGCGGCTTTCGATTACGTCCTGGCCTGCGCCGAGCGCACCGTCATGGATCTCCGGGTACAATTGTCGAGCTGCGTGCCTGCCACCACGCTCGAGACCGCGGGAGCGAGCATCGGCGCCGATGACCTTCTGCGCTATGCCGCGCATCCCAAGGTGCTCGGGCTCGCGGAGTTCATGAACTTCCCCGGCGTCCTGGGCGGAGATCCAGGCTGCCTCGACAAGCTCGCAAGCTTCGCGGGCCGTCACATCGATGGTCATGCGCCGCTTCTCGGCGGCCGCGACCTCAATGGCTACGCGGCGGCCGGGATCCGCACGGAGCACGAGGCCACGACGGCCACGGAAGCCTTGGAGAAGATCCGCAAGGGGTTAACGGTGTTGATCCGCGAAGGATCGGTCTCGAAGGACCTTCACGCCTTGGCGCCGCTGCTGACACTCGCGACGTCGCCGTTCCTCGCCTTCTGTACCGATGACCGTAATCCCCTCGACGTCGCCGAAGAGGGCCACCTCGACGGGATCATCCGCATGGCGATCGCGGCCGGGGTCCCGCCGCTCGCGGCCTACCGATCCGCATCCTTGACGGCGGCCCGCGCCTTCGGGCTCTACGACCGCGGCATGATCGCTCCTGGCTGCCGGGCCGACATCGTGCTGATCGACGCCTTGGAGAGCTGCAGAGTGTCGACGGTAATCTCGGCCGGACGCATCGTCGACGAAGCGCTGTTCGCGGCGCGGGCCACCATTCCGCCGATCGGCCTCGACAGCATGAAGGCCCGGCACGTCACGGCGGAGGATTTCGCCGTGCCGGGAAGCGGAGCCGCGGTGCCGGTCATCGGGGTCGTACCGGGGCGCATCATCACCGAGCACCTGAGACTCGAGCTGCCGAATGGAGGCGGCAGCGTGGGGACGGACGCCTCGCAGGACGTGGCCAAGGTCTGCGTCGTGGAGCGGCACGGACGGAACGGCAATATCGGTCGGGGCTTCGTGAAAGGCTTCGGCATGCGGCGAGGTGCCATCGCATCATCGATCGGCCACGACAGCCACAACATCTGCGTGGTCGGTGCCGATGATGCCGACATGGCGTTGGCGGCCAACCACCTCGCCACGATCCGGGGTGGTTTCGCAGTCGTGGAAGGGGGTCGAGTGCTGGCCGACCTCCCTCTGCCTGTGGCCGGACTGATGAGCGACCGGTCCTACGAAGATGTGCACGCTGCACTTCTGCCTCTGCGCGCCGCAGCAAGGAGCCTCGGCGTGACCCTGGCCGAGCCCTTCCTCCAGGTGGCATTCCTGCCGTTGCCCGTCATCCCGCATCTCAAGATCAGCGACCGCGGCATGGTCGATGTCGACCGCATGGAACTGATCGCATGACCAGGAGGGCCTGATGGAGCATGACCACGCGGAACCGCGCTGGAAACATGACGGCATTCGCGTCATCAAAGGCGACCAGCTCGACGCCAAAACGCCCCAGACGCCGGGCATGTTTCGCCAGGCCGCCATCGACCATGCCCGCGTCGGCGCCCAGAAGATCTGGGCCGGAACAGTGCGGATCGAGCCCGATGCCAAGACTGGCGTCCATCATCACGGGGCGCTGGAAAGCGTGATCTTCGTGATCCGGGGCAAGGCCCGCATGCGCTGGGGCGAGCGGCTGGAGTTCGTCGCCGAGGCAGGGCCCGGCGATTTCATCTTCGTGCCGCCCTATGTGCCGCACCAGGAGATCAATGCCGACCCGTCGAACCCGCTCGAATGCGTTCTCGTTCGATCGGACAACGAGGCCGTGGTGGTCAACATCACCGATGTCGATCCGGTCGAGTCGCCGGAAGCGGTCTACTGGGTTGATCCGATCCACAGGCATCCGTAGCGATTCGTCCTTCTCCCGCTTGCGGGAGAAGGTGTCGCGTCGCGGCGAAACCGCGAGAGTCGCCGGATGAGGAGAAACCGCAAGGACCGTACCCTCATCCGTCGCTGCTGCGCATCGACACCTTCTCCCGTGCAACGGGAGAAGGGAGAGCGCCCCAGAGCTCGTGCCGGTCATGACCCGTGATGTCGAGCCGGACAATGCTGCCGGGCGCGATGGTGCCGTCGAGTCTTACGAGGGAGAAATCCTCCGTGTGGCCCCGGCCACCGCGTTCGGCCAGCACGGGCGCCCGCGTCCCGATGTGTCGATCGAGATGACGGGCCAGCGCAGCGTCTCCTGCGGCTCGAAGACGGGCGGCCCGGGCCCTGACCACGTCGCCCGGCACCGACGGCATCCGGGCTGCGGGCGTTCCGGGGCGCGGCGAATAGGGAAAGACATGGAGATGGGCGATTCCGCAGTCCGCGATGAGGTCGAGCGATTGCTCGGCATGGTCCTCGGTCTCGGTCGGGAAGCCCGCGATGAGATCTGCGCCGATCGCCATCTCGGGGCGAAGCCGGCGGATCTCTCGGCAGAACGCGACCGCGTCGGCTCGGCCGTGCCGCCGCTTCATGCGCTTGAGGATCAGGTCGGAGCCGCTCTGCAACGACAGATGCAAATGCGGCATGAACCGCGGCTCCCCGGCGATGACGTCGAGCAGGTCGCGATCGGCCTCGATACAGTCGATCGAGGAGAGGCGCAGGCGCGCGAGATCGGGCACGTCCCGCAAGATCCGCTTCACCAGAGCGCCGAGCCGGCTTCCGTCCGGTGCGAGATAGGACGTGATGTCGACGCCGGTCAGGACGGCTTCGGGCGTCCCGGCCGCGACGAGGTCGCGGATCCGGCCGACGACGAGATCGGGCGGAACGGAGCGCGAGGCGCCGCGACCGAACGGGATGATGCAGAACGTGCAGCGATGGTCGCAGCCGTTCTGGATCTCGACGAAGCCGCGTGTGTGCCGCCCCGCAGGCACCACGATCTCGCCCGGAACCAGGCCCGGCCGAGCCCAGGTCTCGGCCATGGCCTTGCTGCGGTTCGGGACGATGCGCGCGACTTCGGACATGGCCGCGATGCTGCCGTCGACCTCGACCGCGCAACCCGTCACCACGATTTCCGTGCCGGGCGTGTCGCGCGCGGCACGCCGGATGGCCTGCCGGGTCTGGCGAACGGCTTCCGACGTCACGGCGCAGGAATTGATCACCACGAGGTCACGGTGGCCGGCCGCGAGCGCGGCGGTCCGGATCGCATCGGATTCGACGATGTTAAGGCGACAGCCGAAGGTCAGGACCTCGACGCCGGGGCGTGTCGCCGTCACCACGGGGCTCGGTCGCCCGTCATGGGTTCGACGTAGCCACGATGCTCCAGGGCGACGGGGCCCGTCATCAGCACATGGTCGTCCTCGCGCCACACCATATCCAAGTTCCCGCCCGGCAGCGCGACTTGTGCGTGACGTCCGGCGAGCCCGCGCCTAGAGGCCGCGACCAGGGCGGCGCAGGCGGCCGAACCGCAGGCGAGCGTCTGCCCCGCACCCCGTTCCCAAACGCGCAACGTGATGCGATCGGTCGCCCCGACTTCGGCGAACGAGATATTGGCTCGGTCGGGGAACATCGGATGGCGCTCGAAGCGCGGTCCCCAGACCGCGAGATCGACAGCTGCGGCCTCCGGCACGAAGAAGACGGCATGAGGATTGCCCATGCCGACTGCCACGGGGCGCTGCAGCCCCGCTTCGTTCAGCACGGGGCCGAGGTCCACCGCCAACGTGTCGGCGGCGTCGCGCAACGGGACGTCGCTCCAGTCGAGCAAAGGCGTTCCCATATCGACCGTGAAGGTCAGAGGCCCGCTTCGGCCGCACGCTATGCTGGTTCCGTCGATGTCGAGCCTCTGCGTGTCGCCACTTCCCGTTTCGCCCATGAACCAGGCGACGCAGCGCGTGCCGTTGCCGCAGGCTCCGGCTCGCGAACCATCCTGATTGAAGATCCTGACGGTGGCATCGAAGCCGGGCCGGGCGGCATCGCAGAGCACCATCATCTGCTCGAAGGCAAGGTCGCCCTCGCAGAGCTTCCGCGCCATGGCTCCCGTAATGACGGGCATGCGTCCGCGCTCATCCACCACGAGGATGGAATTACCGATGCCGTTCATCTTGGCGAAGGGAAGCATGCCGGGTGAGGTGGCACGAGCGGCTCGCCAGGGCAAGCCCGGGGTCGGCGCCATCGGCCAAGCCCGTCACCGATGATGAGGCCCGTTCAGCCGTGATGACCCTTAAGGCATGCGGGATGCGGCTACTTCAGGAACACGTAGATGTCGACTTCGAGGGAGTTGTCGTCCGACGCCTTGGTCCGGTTGAGGTATTCCTCGGCGAACATGTTCTTGGCCTCGAGGCCCTTCTCGTCGAGATAGGCCGTGATGGCCTCGTAGGTCGAGTCGATGTCGTCGTAGGCGCTGCGATGCTGGAATTTCATCGCCTTGCCGCCCGGCGAGTCGCCGAAGCCGACGTCGGCCGCGAGATCGGCCGGCTTGGCGTCGGGCGCCTTTTCGACCGGAACCATGGCGGTGAACTTGAAGCCGGCATCGTCGGTCTCGGTGAACACGGCCATCGGGTTGCCGGTGGGCTTGATGTTGGCCTTGGCCAGGTTGTCGTTGAGCTTGGTGAAGGCGTCGTTCAGCGTCTTGAAACCTTCGTCCCAAGTCGCCTGACCGTTCAGCTGGATGACGGGATGCGGCTGCAGAGTCATGGTCTGGCTGATGGACGTGTCGGGCGGCGATTTGTCGGTCGAGCCGGCATTGCTGTCGGGCGCATTGGTGGCGGGCGGTGTCGCCGGAGCGGGCGGGGTCGCGGGCTGTGCTGGTGCCGAGGGAACGGTCGGCGTCGGCGTCGGCACGACGGGGGCCGCAGGTGTCGCGGTCTGGGCATGGGCCGCAGGAACGAGCCCCGTCAGGCCGCCGAGCACGGCCGAGATGAGCGCCAGGCGGCGCAGGAGCGTGGTGCGAACCATTCTGCTTGTCCTCAACGTCTTTCGCTGCCCGGCGTCGACGCGACCTTCGACGCCGATTCGCACGACCTTATCCATCAAGGCCAAGACATTGCAAAGGCTCTTCACGGCCTCAGACGTCGAGGCCACCTTTGCGGCGGATGAAATCGATCACGGTCGCGACGCCGTCGCCGGTCTTCATGTTGCTGAACACATAAGGCTTGTCGCGCCGCATGCGTTTCGTGTCCTCCTCCATCACGGCGAGGGACGCCCCTACATAGGGCGCAAGGTCGGTCTTGTTGATCACCAGAAGATCGGACCTCGTGATGCCTGGACCGCCCTTGCGCGGGATCTTCTCGCCGCCCGAAACGTCGATGACATAGATCGTGAGATCGGCCAGTTCCGGCGAGAAGGTCGCGGCAAGATTGTCGCCGCCCGATTCGATCAGGATCAGGTCGAGGTCGGGGAACCGACGGTTCATGTCGTCGATGGCGGCGAGGTTGATGGAGGCGTCCTCCCGGATGGCCGTGTGGGGGCAGCCGCCTGTTTCGACCCCCATGATACGGTCGAGCGACAACGCTTCGGCGCGGGCCAGGATCTCGGCATCCTCCTTGGTGTAGATGTCGTTGGTGATGGCCGCGATCTCGTGCCGGTCGCGCAGGCGCCGGCAGAGCTGCTCCATCAGGGCCGTCTTGCCCGAGCCCACCGGGCCGCCGATGCCGACACGCAGGGGGCCGTTTCGTGATCTCATGAGCGGAACAGCCTCGAATACAGGGTTTCGTGTTGCAGGGCGGCGATGTCGGACCTTAGGGCACAGGCGCCGAGGTCGTCGAGCGTCGACGCAGCGGCCCAGGCGCCGAGCCGCCGGGCTTCGGGCAGGAGCGAGGCCGTGACGCGCTGCCCGTCGGTCTGCCCGATGGGCCCGAGTCTGAC
The DNA here is from genome assembly GCA_964245215.1 of uncultured Lichenihabitans sp. Lineage (GTDB taxonomy): Bacteria > Pseudomonadota > Alphaproteobacteria > Rhizobiales > Beijerinckiaceae > Lichenihabitans. Next base: position 3,195 of record CAXTME010000143.1, on the reverse strand, counting down.
GGCCGCGGACACGAGGTTCGACACGAAGCCGAGCGCCAGGGCTTCGAGGCTCGGGCCGAGCGGCATTTCACCTGCGGAGCTCGTGGCGCCGAACGCCACCGGATAGGCGATGTCCTGGCCGCGCGGCAGGGCTTTCGAGAACGCCTCGGGCCAGGCCGTGCGGATAGTGTCGGCGAAGGCGCGGCCCATCGCGCCAGTTTCGAGCCGCCGTTCGCGGGAGGGCGCCAGCGCCAGCGCGAGATCGTTCAGCTCCGCGAGCCCTCCGGCGTCTCCCGTACGGGCCAGCCGCCAGCTAGCGGCCGCCAGCACGGCGTCCTGCCGGGCGGAGCCGTGGCGCAGAAGATCGCCGAGCCAGGCCGTGAGGCTCGCGGCGTCGTGGATCCAGCCGGCATCGACGGCCGTCTCGAGCCCATGTGAATAGGCGAAAGCGCCGACCGGAAAGGCAGGCGACAGCCAAGCGAAGAGCGGGAGAAGCGACGGCGTGGTTTGCGGATCAACCCCGGTCAATGGTCGTGCTTATGGCCGTGATCGTGCTTGTGGCCGCCATGATCGTGGTCATCGTCGTCGTGTGCGGCGTGCTTGTGACCGTGCTTGTCGTGACCGTGCCCGTCGTGGTCATGGGCCTTGTGGTGCTTGTGGCCTTGGTGATCGTGTGGCCCGTCACCGTGCTTGTGATGATCGACCGTCTCCTGGCCGCCCCCTGCGTAAGCGCCTCCTTCCGGATCGAAGGGCGCCTCGATCTCGACCACCGCCGCACCGAGGCCGCGGAGCATGTCCTCGATCACGTGGTCGCCGCGGATGCGGAGCGCCTTGGGCATGATTTGCGCCGAGATGTGACGATTGCCGATATGCCAGGCGAGCCGGACGAGATCTCCCGGGTTGCGACCGCGGATCTCGATCAACGGCTCGGCTGCCGCCACGACTTCGACGAGGCTGCCGTCGTCGAGCACCAGAGCGTCGCCCCCGCGCAGCGCGATGGCGTCCGGCAGATCAAGCAGGAACGCAAGACCTCCGGTTCCGGTCATGGCAATCCGGCGTCTGTGGCGTTCGTCGAAGTCGAGCACGACGGTGTCGGCCAGGATGGTCCCTGGCGCATCATGCTTCCACTCGGACCGGGCTCGGACTGCGGTGGCTCGGATCACGCTCATCCTCCTTTGAGGCGTCTCATCAGATGGGAAGTGGCGAACCTAAAGGATTTCCACCTTGTCGGGATGGACGACCTCGACCTTGCGGTCAGTGACGAACTCTTCGCAGACCCGACGCCATTCCTGAAGATGCGGGGTTTCGAAATGGGCCGAAAGCGCGTCGCGCGTCGCCCAACGCTCCACGAAGACGAACTCGTTGGGCTCGGTGATGCTGCTCAAGAGATCATAGGACTCGCAGCCCTGCTCCTTCAGCGTATGCGAGATCACGGTCCGCGCATTTTCGAGGAAGTCGCCCCGCTTTTCCGGGCGGATATGAAGGGTTGCGATCACGTAGATCATGGCGGTCGATCCTTGAACCGAGGTCTTGGGTAAGTCTGAGATTTGCTGCCTGCCGCAATAACGCGTGAGAGGGGGATTTCGCAACAACGAGCATCTCGCGTGAGGGTGTCGAGCGCCGAACAGTGCTGCCTCAACCCTCAGTGAGGGGGACCAAACGTTTGATCTCCGGTGCCGAGCAGCGCTATTGAGGCGTCCCGCCGCAGATGGGCGCGGATGCAGCGGAGCGACGTTGGATGCAGGTTGAACAAGGTGCGCCGACAGAGAACAGCGGCTCCGCCGTCCCGGTCATCTTATCGACGGCGTTTCTCGCCCTCGCGACCTTGTTCTGCATCCTTCGGCCCCTATCGATCAACATGCCGGGTGCGGGGCTCGATGCCTCTTGGGCCGTGGTTCTCGGCGAAGCCGCCATGCTGCCCGCCCGGTGGGGCGTGGACCTGACCTTCACGTACGGGCCTGCCTCGGCGCTCATGACGCGATATTACACCGGCGATTACCTCACCCTCGCCTTGCCGCTGATCTGCGCGATCGCGGTCACCTATGCCCTCTGCTTCGCATGCCTGATCGAAACCGCCGCGGCCAACCGGAGCAACGCCGGCCTTCTCACGATCGTCGCTGTAACAGGCCAAAGTCTCGCGCTGCTCGTCATCGGGGCAGAAGACCAGGACGCCTTCTACTTCGCCTTCGCTTTCGTCGTCTTTCTGCTTGATCTCGTCCGGTCGCCACGAGATCGCACCGCCCGGATCGCCATGATCGCGGGGGTGGCGGGCCTCGGCATCATCACGCTCGCGAAGACGAGCTTCGGTGTCCTGGCGATCGCGCTCTTCGTCTTGTCGGATCTCAGGGCGGCATGGCAGCTTCGGCGGTGGCCTCTCCTGACTCCCGTATTTCTTCTCGCTTTCCTGGTCACGTTCGCGGTCTATGGCCAGCGTTTCGGCGATTTGCCGGCCTACGCGAGACTGCAAGCCGAAAGCGTCGCAGGTTACGGCGAGGCTATGTACCTCATCGCCAGCCGAGGTGAACTGCTAACTTTCCTGACCGGGGCCGCCGCTCTCATCGCCACCACGGGCTTGGCCGCGACCGGGTCCCGGATCTCGCGGCTTCTGACATTCTGTGCCGTCGGGCTCGAGATGATCATCGCCCTGAAGGCGGGCTTCATCCGCGCCGATACGCATCCGCAGATCTCCTGGGCGCTCTTGGGCCTCGTCGGGACGGCGGTCGCCGTGTCGCTCGTCCTGCCGCGATCGATCAGAGCCGCCTCCGCCATCGGCGTAGTCTCTTTGCTCGTGCTCTCGCTCGCAGCGCCACTTTTCCTCCTGCTCGACACGGATCGTACAGCCGATCTTGCAGGCCTCTCGGAGGTCTACTCGGACGCATTTGGCGCGCTCGAAGCCGAGGTCACGGCCTGGGGTCGTTTTGTGCAAAGCCCTGCGGACTTCGCCGAACAGGCCGATCGCGCCAAGGCGGCGGCGTGGACTGCCATCCGCACCGAGCACCCCGTGTCGAGGCTTGCCGGCACCGTTGACATCATATCGTCCGAGCAGAGCGCCGTCCTGGCCAACAAACTCGATTATCATCCCCGTCCGAGCTTTCAGGACTACGCGACCGACACGGCCGGATTGATGGCGGCCAATGCCGCCTTCTACGAAGGCCCTGCCGCTCCCGACTGGGTTCTGTTCGCGAACGATGCCCTCGACGATCGCTATCCGACCTC
>CAXTME010000142.1:2879-9447 GCA_964245215.1 uncultured Lichenihabitans sp. | reverse complement strand
CGGCAGCACGTGACGCGGGCCGCGGAGGCGCTGCATCTCGCCCAATCGGCCGTCAGTGCCGCGGTGTCGGGGCTCGAAGGGCGGCATGGGGCGAAACTCTTCCACAGGGTCGGGCGCGGCATTGCGTTGACCGAGGCCGGCGCCGTGTTCCTGGTCGAGGCCAGGGCCGTGCTGGCCCGGGCCGCCGCGGCCGAACTGGCATTGGCGGAACTCGGCGGCCTGAAGCGCGGCACGCTGTCCGTCATGGCGAGCCAGACCATCGCAAGCTACTGGCTGCCGCGCCATCTCGTGGCGTTCCGGCGGCGGCACCCCGGCATCTCCATCAGGCTCACGGTCGGCAATACGGCCCAGGTCGCGGATGCGGTCCATCAGGGAACGGCGGACCTCGGCTTCGTCGAGGGCGCCTACGACGACCCCCTCCTCGTCGGTCGAACGGTGGCCCGCGACCAGCTCATCATCGTGGTAGCGCCCGACCATCCCTGGGCCGGTCTCGAGGCGCTCGAGCCCGGGTTGCTGGCCGAGAGCGAATGGGTGCTGCGCGAGCCGGGTTCAGGCACCCGGTCGGTGTTCGAGGCCGCCGTCGCGACGCTCGCGCCCGCTTGCGCGAAGCTCCGGGTCGCGATGGAACTGCCCTCCAACGAAGCCGTGCGGGCCGCCGTCGAAGCCGGGCTCGGCGCCACGGCGATTTCGGCATCGGTGGCGGCCCCGAGCCTCGAAACCGGCTTGCTCATGCACGTGGCCCTCGCCTTGCCCCAGCGCGATTTCACGGCCATCAGGCATTTGGAACGCACTCGCAGCGGCGCCGCCGATGCGCTGCTGGCTTTGATGACGGCCTGAGCGGGACGTGACCGCGCTGCCCCGAGAGCCGGCAGCACGCCGCCCCATTCCCGAACACGTCAAGGTTCCGGCGACGCTGACGCAGCCGGGTGCGGGCTTGTTCTGGATCCTCGTGATCCTGACCGGCCTCGGCGCGGGGCTCGCGGCCGCGGCCCTGACGCTGCTGCTCAAGGCCGTGCAGGATCGCGCCTGGTCGAGCCCGCCGGGCGCCACCCTGCTCGATGCCGCCACGGTCGCCTCGCCGGGACGCCACCTGGGGCTGCTGCTCGGCGCGGGCCTGATCACAGGGCTCGGCCAGATCCTCCTGGTCCGGCTCGCGAGCGGCAACAGTATCGACCTCACGACCGCCATCTGGTTCAAGGCCGGCCGGCTGCCGGTGCTGCGCACCCTCGGCAGCGCCGTGCTGTCGATCGTCATCGTCGGCATGGGAACGTCGCTCGGGCGCGAAGGCGCCCCGAAACAGGCCGGCGCCGTGGTGGCGGACGTGCTCTCCGGGCTCGGGCGCCTCAGCGACGAGCAGCGGCGTCTGCTCGTCGCCTGCGGGGCGGGAGCCGGGATGGCGGCCGCCTATGGGGTGCCGCTCGGCGGCGCACTCTTCGCCCTCGAGGTGCTGCGCGGCACGCTCGCACTGCGGCTCGTCCTGCCGGCCTTACTATGCTCGCTCGTCGCCACGACGACATCCTGGCAGTTTCTGCCCGATGCGCCGACCTACCGCGTCCCATCGGCCGACGGCTGGGCCTCTCCGCTCGGCTTCGCCCTCGTCGCCGGTCCGGTGATCGGCGTCGTGGCGGTCGGCTGCGTGCGGACCATCGCCTGGGCTGATCGCAACAGGCCGAAGAATTGGCGGCGCATCGTCGTCCCGATCCTCGGTCTCGGCCTCGTCGGTGCCCTCTCGGTGCCGCTGCCCCAGGTGCTCGGCAACGGCAAGGACATCGCGGACCTGCTGTTTCACGGCGATATCGCGCCCGCCCTGATGCTGGCCCTGCTGGTCGCGAAGCCGCTCGCGACCCTGCTTTCGTTCGGCAGCGGCGCACCGGGCGGGCTCTTCACGCCGTCGCTCGCCGCCGGCGCTTTGCTCGGCGGCACCCTGGGCCAGCTCTGGCTGCTGCTATGGCCGGGCGCTCCGCCAGGCCTCTTCGCATTCCTGGGGGCCGGCGCGCTCCTGGCCGCCACGACCCAGGGCCCCGTCTCGGCGATCGTGCTGATGATGGAACTGACCGGGCAGGACCGATCCTTCATCGCGCCGCTGCTGCTCGCCGTGGTGACCGCCACCCTGGTGTCGCGCACCATCGATCCCCGCTCGGTCTACGAGGCCCGCCTCGACGACGACGAGGTCCAGGCGCGGCTGAAGGACCGCGAGCACCAGGTGGGCGGTGGCTCGAGCAAAGATGGCCCGTAGGTCCCGCCCTGAGGATCGTTCGCTCGGGACGATCGAACCATTCGCGACGCTGAATTGGATCACGCGAGCGATCGGCGCGATCTTCGCCGTTGCAGGCGAGGCATCGGTATGACCCATATGGACGTCCCAACGACACCGCAACATTCCTTCCCCCCGAAGGCGATGCATCACGCCGCGGGCGAGCTCGTCAGGGTGCTTCCCGGCCTTGCGCTCTGCCTCGGGGTCACGCTGGCCGCCTACGCGGTCGAGGCGGGCGAGCAGCTCTTGTTCGGCCGTGCCTGGCTCGAAGCCTTGGTGATGGCCATCCTGATCGGTACGGCGGTCCGCTCGCTCTGGACACCGGGCCAGCGGTGGCGCTGCGGCATCGAGTTCAGCGCCAAGACCCTGCTCGAAGTGGCCGTCATGCTGCTCGGTGCCGCGATCAGCTTCCGGACCTTGGCGGCCGTTGGGCCTGGATTGCTGTTCGGCATCGCGGGGGTCGTCGCCCTGGTGATCCCGACGAGCTTCCTGATCTGCCGGGCGCTCGGCCTGCCGCGCCGCATGGCGATCCTGGTAGCCTGCGGCAATTCCATTTGCGGCAACTCGGCCATCGCGGCCGTGGCGCCGGTGATCGGGGCCGATGGCGACGACGTCGCGGCCTCCATCGCGTTCACGGCCGTGCTGGGCGTCCTGGTGGTGCTGGGCCTCCCCCTGCTGGTGCCGGTTCTCTCCCTCAGCCATGCGCAGTTCGGCGTGCTGGCGGGTCTCACGGTCTATGCCGTGCCGCAGGTCATCGCGGCCGCGGCGCCGGTCGGGCTCGCCGCCGTTCAGATCGGAACCTTGGTGAAGCTCGTTCGCGTGCTGATGCTCGGCCCGGTGGTCCTGGTCCTGTCGGTGCTGGCGAGCCGGCTCGGGGAAGAGACCGACGAAGCCGCTCCCGCCGTGACGGCCGGCGACCGCCCGAACGCCGGCCGCATCGCCCTGCATCGCGTGGTACCATGGTTCATCCTGGCCTTCCTGGCCCTGGCGACCCTGCACACGCTCGACCTCCTCCCGGTCGCGGCGCTGCCGCCGACCGCGAGCGTCGCCAATCTCCTCACCATCCTGTCGATGGCGGCGCTCGGGCTCGGGGTCGACGTCGGGGTGGTGGCCCGGGCCGGGCTTCGGGTGACGGCCGCCGTGACGGCCTCGCTCCTGGCCCTGGGCGGTGTCAGCCTGGCCCTGATCCATGGTCTCGGGATCGCCTGACGCGGCACGATGACCGCAACCATCGCGGCCGAGGATCATTGCACCGGCAGCTTCGACGAGGACGCAGGATGTTCAATCCCTTCCACAAATCGGACGACCTGATCGTCCACGGCACGGCCCCTTTCAATGCCGAGCCGCCGCTCGATCGGTTGCGCAAAGTCTTCGTGACTCCCCAGGACCTCTTCTACGTCCGCAGCCACGGCGACATCCCCGACGTGGATGCCGCCTCGCATCGGATCTCGGTCGAGGGGCTCGTGTCGCAGCCCTTCAGCTTCTCGGTCGACGAGCTCAAGCATCGTTTCGCGGCCCGGACCGTGCCGGCCGTGATGCAATGCGCCGGAAACCGTCGCGCCGACATGCGGCTCGTGCGTCCGGTCTTGGGAGATCCTTGGGCCGCGGGTGCCATCGGCCATGCCGAATGGACCGGCGTGGCGCTGCGCGATGTCCTCGGCGCAGCCGGCTGTCGGGACGGCGACGCACTGCACGTCGCCTTCGAGGCCCTCGACATCGCCAAGACCGCGAAGGGCAAGGCGCCCTACGGCGTCTCGATCCCGCTCGAGAAGGCGCTGACGGCAGACGTGCTGCTCGCCTATGCGATGAACGGCGAAGACCTCGCGCCGGAACACGGCTTTCCGCTGCGTGTCGTGGTGCCGGGCTTTGCGGGGGTCCGGAGCCCGAAATGGCTCGCCCGCATCGTGGTGCAGGACGCTCCGTCGGACGCGTTCCAGCAGGCGCAGGACTATAAGCTCTTCCCACCCGACATGCGCGAGGAGACGCAAGATCTCGCGCGCGGCGTCACGATCAACGCCATGCCGCTGAACTCGGCCATCTGCGTGCCGTCCTCCGGCGCCAAGATGAAGGCCGGCAAGGTCGAGCTTCGAGGCTATGCCACGGCGACGGACCGCAGCGTCACGCGCGTCGACCTCTCGGCCGACGGCGGACGCAACTGGTGCCAGGCCGAGATCGAGCCGCACGACGCCTCGCGCTGGAGCTGGACGTTCTGGAACGCGACGCTCGACCTCCCGCCGGGCGAGCACGAACTCGCGGTCCGGGCCTGGGACGCTGCGGGCCAGACCCAGCCGGCACGGCCCGACGACACCTGGAATTTCAAGGGGTATCTGAGCGCGGCCTGGCATCGGATCCACGTCACGACCGATTGAGGCGCTGAGCTCCGACCAACAGCTCCGCCCAAGATCAGCCACCGTCGCCGCTCAAACTCCGGCACGTTGTTCCGCAAAAGGCTGGAGCCGGTCGGATGCGCCGTGCCGAACCAGCGTTGCGATCGCGTGAGAACCGGTATGGCACGCCCCGAGACGAGGGTCCCGTTGCGCGACCGAGCCGCAGCCTTGGCTGCGGACGTGCGCCTCGTTGTGCGCAATCTCGTCTACCGCGCGACCGCCGTGGCGCTGGTCCTCCTGGTCCTGTTCACCGCGGGAGGGCTCTGGCAGATCTGGACCAACATCCACAAGGATGCGCAGACCCGCAGTGCCACGCTGGCCTATCTCCTGGCCGAGCAGACGACCCGGACCTTCCAGGCCGTGGACCTGACGCTGGCGGGCCTCGATCCCGTCTATCAGGCGGCGCCGCTGCCCGACCACGCGGCCTCCTTCGAGAGGCTCCTGGCCCAGCGCGTCAAGGAACTCGACTTCATCCATGCGCTCTACGTCGTCGATGCGTCGGGACGGGTGACCCAGACATCGGGCGCGGTTCAGGAGGTCGTGTCGGATCTCTCGACCCGGCCCTATTTCGACGAATTTGCCCGCGACCCGAAGATGAAGCTCCTGATCGGCGAGCCGCTCTTCAGCCGACCCGGTGCCCTGAGTGCTATCCCGGTGATGCGCCGCATTTCCGGCACCGACGGGCAGTTCGGCGGCATGATGGTGGCCAGCGTGGAGCCGTCCTACTTCAGCGACTTCTACCGCAACGTCGATCTCGGGCGCCGCGGCTCGATCGACCTCTACCAGGACAATGGCAGTATCCTCCTGGCCTCGACGAGCGAAGTTTCGGCGGACGACACGATGCCCAATGTCGCCTGGGCACCGACCTTCGATCTCGCCGCGACGCTGGGATCGTTCCGATCTCCGCCATCCGAGACGAACCGCCGACTGGTCGCCTTTCATCGCGCCGGCAACTATCCCCTGGTCGTCGCGGTCAGCATCGACCTCGTCGACATGAAGCTGCGCTGGTGGCGCATCGCGGGTCCGACCCTGGCGGCGCTTTGCGCCATCGTGCTGCTCGGCATCGCGGTCGCCGTGATGGTGGCGCGCCGGCTCGAAGAGCGACGGCAGGCACGTCGACGCGCCCTGACCGTGCAGAAACTCGAGGCTCTCGGCCAGATGACCGCGAGCGTCTCGCACGATTTCCGCAATCTACTGGCCGTGATGACCTCGACGCTCCGGCTCATCCGCAAACGCGGACCCGACGAGAAGATCCTGAAGGCGGCCGAAGAGGCGGTGGAACGGGGCAGCAGCCTGATCACGCAGCTCCTGGCCTTCTCGAAGCGCAACGACCTCGAGGTCCGGTCCGCCGACATCAACGGGCTCCTCAATGGGCTCGAACAGGTGTTGCGCTACGCTGCCGGACCAGGCGTCACCCTGCGCCTCGAGCGGGCCGAAGGCCTGCCGGCGTGCAAGACCGACCAGACGCAGTTCGATGCCGCGATGATGAATCTCGTGGTCAATGCCCGCCAAGCCATGCCGGCAGGGGGCACGGTCGTCATCGCCACGCGGGCGGCAAGCGCGGCGGTGTCCGGCTTCGTCGAACTCAGCGTCTCCGACACGGGCGCCGGGATCGCCGCGGGAGACCTGAAGCGGATCTTCGAGCCTTTCTTCACCACGAAGGTCGACATCGGCACCGGTCTGGGACTCGCCCAAGTCTATGGCTTCATGCGCCATCTCGGCGGCGACGTGACGGTCGAGAGCGAACTTGGGGTCGGGACCCGGTTTACCCTGCTCTTCCCGGTCGCGGCCGACTGTAGCGATCAGGATCAGAACGTGCGGCCGGCCGCCTGAGCTACGGCTCTCTCGATGAGGGATCATTGCGGCGGCTTGTGCAGCACTACGCCCGAGAACCAATCTGGGGTCGAAACCAAACGCTCGTCCGTGC
>CAXTME010000142.1:0-2779 GCA_964245215.1 uncultured Lichenihabitans sp. | reverse complement strand
CTTGATTTTCGCAATAGGGCGGGCCGCATCGGGCCGGCGTCAGCCGGAGCACCCAGCTCGATCTGTATCGCTGCAGTCGGAGTAGAACGCGGCCTTGACGTCAACAATCGTGCAGGCCTGACCGGCGCAGCCCGGGCCAGGATGCGTTACCCTGGATGGTGATTGTCAGCGACGACAGAGAACTTGACGCCGAGCGCCCGCATGACGGCGCTGATCGTCTCGAAACGCGGCTGGGTATCCCCATTCAGCGCCTTGTACAGGCTTTCCCGGCCAAGGCCGGCATCCTTGGCGATCTGCGCCATGCCGCGCGCCTTGGCCACGTCGCCAAGGGCGGTGATGAAAAACACCGGGTCGCCGGTCTCGGCAGCGGCGGCGAGGTACTCCGCGATGACCTCCTCGCGATCGAGGTGCTGGGAGGCGTCGAAAGGTGCGAAATGTTCAGTCATTGCTTTTCTCTCCCTGATGTCGTTCGCCATTTTGATGGCGCGGACAGTGTCCTTTGTTTGTGACGACTTATCCCCGCCGATCAGGAGATAATAAGTCACCTCGCCGATACGGGTGTAATAGACGCGATAGCCTTGCCCAACAGGGATTCGCATCTCTGAAACGCCTTCGCCGACCGGCTCGCAGTCGCCGAAGTTGCCGAGTTCGGCATAACGCAAGCGCGCAATGATTCTGGCCTTCGCTTTGCCGTCGGTGACGGCATCGAGCCATCCGATGAACGTAGCTGATCTGATAAACCTGTTCATGCAAACCGTATTGTATCCTTAAGGATACTAAACTACAAGCCAGGTCATAGGTTCGTGCGCCATCTCGTGGGCGCGTCGCAGTCGAGAGCGAGTTGGGACCCGGTGGAGGCGCCGACCTCTTCCCGTCCGCGCCGTCGAACATGCCAGCGGCCGACGACGCAAGTCGTGGAGGACGCCTTGTCAGGCGATCTCCCCAGTCGACGTTGGCGGCATCGCTAGGCAAGTGGCTAGCGATCCTCGCTCACCCCGTCGTTTGGCGCCCAACGCTTGCCGATATCGGGGTAATGGACCGGCGAAGCTTCCGTGAGGCTCACCGCCAAGATGGTGACCGGCCCGTCGCCCTCGTTTCGCAGGTGGTGCCCGTTGCCGTCGCCTTTCGGAAACACCGCGACATCGCCCGGCATCATTGGGTGCCGCCCTGCCTCATCGACCAACACCGCCTGTCCGGACAGAATCACCGCAAACTCGTCTTCGCCTTCGTGCCAGTGGCGCTGCGACGACCAGCCACCCGGAGGCACGACGACATGCGTCACGACGAAGTCGTCGAGCGTGCCGGCTTTACTCAAAACGCGGACCATACGACCCTGCGCCGCCTCGAGGTATTCAGGCGGCATTTCGCCTTCCGGCTCGGTCGGAATCTGGTCGAGATCAAGCTTAGGCATGCGAAACGCTCCCCGGACAGGGAGCCATGCTGGGACGGTCAGCGCGGGATGTCCATCGTCCCGCGCGATAGCAAAGATGCCGTTCGCGATGTCGATTTTCGCTCGCTATTCGCGCGAAAACGGACGATCTGCTTTCCATGCACTCCCGAACATCGGCAAGACCGCCTCGTGTTTCGTGGGATCAGCCCTGCATGGCTGACCTGAGGCCGCTGTCGACCTTGTCGAGGAACCCGGTGGTCGAGAGCCAAGCCTGGTCGGGGCCGACCAGCAGGGCCAGGTCCTTCGTCATGAAGCCGGCCTCGACAGTGTCGACGCAGACCTTCTCCAGCGTATCGGCGAATCGCGCCAACGCCGCATGGTCGTCGAGCTTCGCGCGATGCGCGAGACCCCGCGTCCAGGCGAAGATCGAGGCAATGGAGTTGGTCGAGGTTTCGCGGCCTTTCTGGTGCTCGCGATAGTGGCGTGTCACCGTGCCATGGGCCGCCTCGGCCTCGACGGTCTTGCCATCCGGTGTCATCAGCACGGAGGTCATCAGGCCGAGCGAGCCGAAGCCCTGCGCCACCGTGTCGGACTGCACGTCGCCGTCGTAGTTCTTGCACGCCCAGACATAGCCGCCCGACCATTTCATGGCCGACGCCACCATGTCGTCGATCAGCCGATGCTCGTAGGTGATGCCGAGCGTCTTGAACTTGGACTTGAACTCCGCGTCATAGATCTCCTGGAAGATATCCTTGAAGCGGCCGTCGTATTTCTTAAGAATGGTGTTCTTGGTCGACAGGTAGACCGGGAACTTGCGGTTCAGGCCGTAATTCAGCGAGGCGCGGGCGAAATCGCGGATCGAATCGTCGAGGTTGTACATGGCCATGGCGACGCCGGCGCCCGGGAACTTGAAGACTTCCTTCTCGATCACCGTCCCGTCGTCGCCTTCGAACCTGATGGTCATGCGACCCTTGCCCGGCACGACGAAGTCCGTGGCCCGGTACTGGTCGCCGTAGGCATGACGGCCGATGACGATCGGCTGGGTCCAGCCCGGGACGAGGCGTGGCACGTTCTTGGCGATGATGGGCTCGCGGAAGATCACGCCGCCCAGGATGTTGCGGATCGTTCCGTTGGGCGAGCGCCACATCTCCTTCAGCTTGAACTCTTCCACGCGCGCTTCGTCGGGCGTGATGGTGGCGCACTTCACCCCGACTCCGACGGATTTGATCGCTTCGGCGGCATCGATCGTCACCTGGTCGTTCGTGGCGTCCCGGTTCTCGACCGAGAGATCGTAATAATGCAGGTCGACGTCGAGGTAGGGATGGACCAGCTTGTCGCGGATGTAGTGCCAGATGATGCGGGTCATCTCGTCGCCGTCGAGTTCGACGA
>CAXTME010000141.1:5556-9472 GCA_964245215.1 uncultured Lichenihabitans sp. | reverse complement strand
ACGGCGTCGCGTCTCGGCATCGGCTCGACCGCACCGTACCCCTGGGTGGCCAGCGCCGCCGCCGTATTGGCGTAGAGCGCCGAGCCGAACGGATCCCCGGTGAGCAGGTACTCGGCCAGATAGGCGCCATCGAAGGTGTCCCCGGCGCCCGTCGCATCGACGGCGTCGACCCGATGCGGCGGGAGGCGGAGGCGCCGCTCTGCCGTGGCCACGAGGCAGCCCTGGCTGCCGAGTTTCAGCGCCACGATGCGGGCACCGAACGACAGGTACCGGTCGACGATCTGGTCCGGGTCCTCGACACCGACCAGGAGCCTGGCGTCGTCGAGGCCGGGCAGCGCGATATCGATGTTGGTCATGGCCTCGTGGATCACGGCGCGGGCGCGGGCGATGGGCCAGAGCTTCAGGCGGATGTTCGTGTCGTAGGACAGCAGCGCGCCCGCGGCCCGAGCCACCGCCATGCCCTCGAAGACGGCGTCGGCGGCGCGGGTCGAGATCGCCTGGCTGATCCCGGACACGTGCAGGATGCGTGCGGCCTTGAGCGCCTCGCCGGGCAGGTCCTCGGCGCCGTAGCGGCTCGCGGCCGAGCCTTCGCGACGGTACGAGAAGCTGTGGCCGGCTTCGCCGTGCGACACGAAATAGAGCCCGGTCGGTGCAACGGGATCGACCTTGACCGCGGTCGCGTCGACGCCCTCGCGCCGCCAGAGGTCGAGCAGGATGTGGCCGAACTCGTCGTCGCCGACCGCCGTCGCCATGCCGGTCGAGGCCCCCTGCCGCGCGGCCGCCACCATGGCGTTCGATACATCGCCGCCGCAGCCGACTCGATAGTGGTCCTCGCCCTTCGGGCGGTTCAGCTCGACCATGGGTTCGCCAAGCGCGATGATGTCGGGCATGTTCGATCCTTCCCCGGGGCCGGCCCGTCGCGGTCGCGTTCCGCCGCAGCGTGCCGGTTTTCACGCCTTTGATGCCAATCACTTGAGCTTGACAAGCCCCGGAGGCCACCTGAGACTTGACCATCTGGTCAAGTCGGAGGACGGGATGGCGTCGGTCACTACGGACGGCGTCGTGGGCGGGCGGCTCGCGACGGACGATTACCTCAAGAACTTCGCCGACCTGACGCCGCCGTTGACGCGCCACGAAGCGTTTGTCGAATCCGAGCGTTGCTACTTCTGCTACGACGCGCCCTGCGTACAGGCTTGTCCGACCTCCATCGATATTCCGCTCTTCATCCGGCAGATCGCCAAGGGCAACGATCTCGGGGCCGCGGAAACCATCCTGTCGGCCAACATCATGGGTGGGATGTGCGCTCGCGTCTGCCCGACCGAGCAGCTCTGCGAGGAGGCCTGCGTGCGCGAGCATGCGGAGGGCAAGCCGGTGCGGATCGGATTGCTGCAGCGCCGCGCGACCGATGAAATCATGGCGGCGAGCCGCGACACCGGCCATCATCCCTTTGTGCGTCAGCCCGATAGCGGCAAGAGGATCGCGGTCGTGGGCGCGGGTCCGGCCGGCCTCAGTTGCGCCCATCGGCTGGCCCTGCTGGGCCATGCCGTGACGCTCTACGATGCCAGGCCCAAGTTCGGCGGCCTCAACGAATATGGGATCGCGGCCTATAAGACGCCCGGCGATTTCGCCCAGAGCGAGGTCGACTTCATCCTGGGTATCGGCGGCATCACGGTGAAGCCCGGCACCAAGCTCGGCATCGACACGGACCTCGCGACGCTTCGGCGCGACCACGACGCCGTGTTCCTCGGCCTGGGGCTCGGCGGCTTCAACGCGCTCCCCGGCATGCGGGAGCATGGCCACATCGTCGACGCCGTGGCCTTTATCGAGATGTTGCGCCAGGCCAAGGACAAGGCCGAGGTGCCGGTCGGCCGGCGCGTCGTGGTGATCGGCGGTGGCATGACCGCGATCGACGCGGCCGTGCAATCGCGCCGGCTCGGCGCCGAGCACGTCACCATCGCCTACCGCCGCGGCCCGGACCACATGAAGGCCAGCCGCTGGGAGCAGGAACTGGCGCAGACCAACGGCGTCACGATCCGCCACTGGACGAGCCCGCTCGGCTTTACGGGGCAGGACGGCCACGTCACGGCGGTGCGTTTCGAGCATCGCGGACCGGGCGGCATGGGCGTCCCCGAGGAGGTCTCGATCCCGGCCGACCTCGTGTTGACCGCCATCGGCCAGACCTTCCTCGATGCGCCGCTCGGGGAGGGGACCCTGGCGCTCGACGGAGGTCGGCTTCGGGTCGACGCGGAGCGCCGCACGACGCTGCCCGATGTCTGGGCCGGGGGCGATTGCATCGCGGGCGGGCAGGACCTCACGGTCAGCGCCGTCGAGGACGGCAAACAGGCCGCCCATTCCATCGATCGTTTCGTCCGGGGCCTCGCGCCCCCGGCGCTGGCGGGAGCCGCATGATGGCCGATCTTTCGACGAACTTCCTCGGTATCCGCTCGCCGAACCCGTTCTGGCTCGCCTCGGCGCCGCCCACCGACCGCAAGACCAACGTGCTGCGGGCCTTCAAGGCCGGCTGGGGCGGCGTCGTGTGGAAGACTCTCGGCGAGGACGGGCCGCCCGTCGTCAACGTGTCGGGTCCGCGCTACGGCGCCATCCACGGTCCAGACCGGCGCCTGATGGGCTTTAACAACATCGAGCTCATCACCGACCGGCCGCTCGAGGTGAACCTCCAGGAGATCGCCGAGGTCAAGAAGCTCTATCCCGACCGCGCGCTCGTGGCCTCGATCATGGTGCCCTGCGACGAGGAGAGCTGGAAGGCGATCCTGCCGCGGGTGGAAGCGACGGGCTGCGACGGCGTCGAGCTCAACTTCGGCTGCCCGCACGGCATGAGCGAGCGCGGGATGGGGTCCGCGGTCGGGCAGGTGCCCGAGTACATCGAGATGGTGGCGCGCTGGTGCAAAGCCTACACGCGCCTTCCCGTGATCGTGAAGCTGACGCCCAACATCACCGACATCCGCCACCCTGCGAGGGCCGCGAAACGCGGCGGCGCCGATGCGGTATCGCTGATCAACACCATCAACTCGATCGTGGCGGTCGACCTCGACCGCATGGCGCCGTCGCCGCACGTCGACGGCAAGGGGACGCACGGCGGTTATTGCGGGCCGGCCGTGAAGCCGATCGCGCTGTCGATGACGTCCGAGATCGCGCGCGACCGCGAAACCCAAGGCATGCCGATCTCGGCCATCGGCGGCATCACGACCTGGCGCGATGCGGCCGAGTTCATGGCGCTCGGCGCCGGCACGGTTCAGGTCTGCACGGCCGCCATGACGTATGGCTTCAAGGTCGTCGAGGAGATGGTCACGGGCCTCGGCACCTGGATGGATGCCAAAGGTTACCGCACGATCGAGGACTTCCGCGGCATGGCGGTGCCCAACGTCACGGACTGGCAGTATCTCAACCTCAACTACATCGCCAAGGCGAAGATCGACCAGGACCTCTGCATCAAGTGCGGGCGCTGCCACATCGTCTGCGAGGACACCTCGCACCAGGCCATCACGGCGCTCGTCGACGGGGCGCGCAAGTTCGTGGTGAAGGACGAGGAGTGCGTCGGCTGCAATCTTTGCGTCGAGGTCTGTCCGGTCGAGAGCTGCATCACCCTGGTCCAGCAGCATGGCGGGACCGATCCGCGCACGGGACTGCCCTACGATCAGCCCTACGCCAACTGGACCACCCACCCCAACAACCCCGCCTCCGCGCTGAAAGCCGCCGAGTAAAATTCTCCCCCTCTCCCTTGTGGAGAGGGGTCGGGGGTGAGGGTCGATGAAAGAGCACCGAAGGCCGGCATCGCCCCGCGACCGCGCCCGCTCGCTGCGGCGAGCCGCTACAGAAGCCGAACGGCGGCTCTGGTGGAATCTACGCCGCCGTTTACCGCTCGCCGGGACTTACTTCCGTCGACAGGTCGCGTTGG
>CAXTME010000141.1:0-5456 GCA_964245215.1 uncultured Lichenihabitans sp. | reverse complement strand
CTACGCCGCCGTTTACCGCTCGCCGGGACTTACTTCCGTCGACAGGTCGCGTTGGACAGACTTTGCTTGTCTGAAGTATCGATTGATCGTCGAAGTCGATGGCGAGCAGCACGGGCATGCCGATGGTCTCGCTCATGACGCCGTCCGGACGGCTTTCCTGGAGCGACAGGGCTTCCTGGTGTTGAGGTTCTGGAACCACCAGGTCTTCACCGAGATCGACAGCGTTCTCGACACGATCGCTGCTGCGATCGCAGAGCGCGAGGCTGCGCCCTCGACCCTCACCCCCGGCCCCTCTCCACAAGGGAGAGGGGAGCCGCCTACATCCCGTACATCCGGTTCTTCGTCGGGCTGATCGTCACTTCGTTGAGGCAGACCGAGGCCGGGCGGGTGGCGATGAAGAGGATCAACGCACCGAGGTCTTCGGGCTGCAGCATGGCGGCGCGCTCCTCCGCGCTCGGCGGGACGGCACGCTTGTCGAGGATCGGAGTCGCGACCTCGGCCGGCAGGATCGCGGTCGAGCGGATGCCGTGGCCGTACTCTTCCATGTTGATGCTCTGGCTCATCGCCACGACCGCGTGTTTCGCCGCCGTATAGGCCGGCCCGCTGACCGGGTGGATGTATTTGCCGGCCCAGGAGGCCGTGTGGATCAGCACGCCGCCGCCCGCCCGGCGCATCGGGCCCAACGCGGCCGCGACGCAGTAGAAGGCCGCCGATAGATTGCCGTGGATGACCGTGTCGATGCCCTCGGGCGTCAGGTCGCGCCAGGAGCGCGGCCCGATGTTCAGCCCCGCATTGTTGACCAGGATGTCGAGGCGTCCGAACCGACGCTCCACCTCGGCCACGATCTCGCGAACCGTCTCGGGCCGCGTGAGGTCGCCCGGCATCGCTTGCGCGCTCCCACCGGCCGCAACGATGCGAGCGGCAACATCCTCGAGCGGCTCCGGCCGGCGGCCCGTCAGGATGACGGTCGCGCCGGCCTCCGCCAGCGCCAGGGACGCGGCCTCGCCGATGCCGCTTCCCGCACCCGTGATCCAGGCCACTTTCCCGGTGAGATCCGACATGAAAACCCTCACTCCGCGGGAAGGAATTCGACCTTGATGCTGCTCGCCGGCGAGCCGCTGATCTGCATGGTGGCCTCCCCCTGCTGCATCGGGAATTTCACGCTCTTGCGGATCCCCGGACAGTCGGGCTGGCCCGAGAAGCTCGACGAGCGGACCTCGTGCCCGCCCTGGAGCATGTCGATCCAGGCCTCGTCGGACAGCGTCACCTGGTAGGTGCCGGCCACCGCGATCGGCGGGAGCTTCAACACCGCCCCGAACGTCCCGTCGCGCGGCTTGTGGCCGGGCGCCTGCAGGAACGCCACCCCGGTCACGGGCTGCAACTTGATGACCGCGGGGTCCATGATGCCGGGAAGAGGCTGGCCGGGCTCGACGGCCTGAAGGCCCGGTGTCGCGAAAGCCGATTGCTCGCGGGCGATCGACCACTTGAACTTGGCGCAGCCGCTCGTGTCCTGGGCCAGGGCCGGCCCGCACGTGAGCGCCAGGCCGGCCAGAAGTGCAGTCCGGCCGAGCATCAGTCCACCGCCACCATGACGTCGGACGCCTTGACGACCGCGTGGGCCGCGCCGCCCACCTTCAGCCCGAGATCATCCACCGCCTCGTTGGTCACGGAGGCCGTCACGATGACGCCGCTGCCGATGTCGATCCGCACATGGGCGGTCGTCTGGCCTTTGGTCACCTCGACGATCGTGCCCTTCAACTGATTGCGCGCGCTTAAACGCATGACAGAGTTCCCTTGCAGGTCGCCGCTCGCTCAACGAAAGACTTCGCCGAATGCGAGAGCGCTCTAGCTACTGACTTTTCACCGGGGAGTCACTCGGGCGGTCGGCACCGATGCCGTGCAGCAACGTCGCGACCACCTGTCGTTTCGCGGCCGCGAAGCCCTCGTCGTCGAGCGGAGCACCGCCGTTCAGCATCGCGATCTGCGACCCGAAATCGGCGTAATGCTGGGTCGTGGCCCAGATCGTGTAGAACAGGACCTTGGGGTCGAGGGACCGCAGCTCTCCACTGGCGATCCATCCCCTGACGATGGCGCTGCGCGACCGAACCCATTCGGCCAGCGTGGTCTCGAGGAAGTCCTGGATCACCGGCGCGCCGCGGATGACCTCGCGGGCGAAGATGCGCGAGCCGAGCGGCCGTTCTCGGGCAAGGTCCATCTTGGCCCCGATGTAGAGGGCCAGCGCCTCCATGGCCGATCCGCCGCTGTCGAACACCTCGGCGGCGTCGAGCCAGGCCGAGAGGACGCCCTCCACCACGCGCCGATAGAGCATCGTCTTGGTCGCGAAATAATAATGGAGGTTGGCCTTCGGCAGACCGGCCCGTGCCGCGATGGCGCTCGTCGTGGCGCCTTCGAATCCCTTGTCGGCGAACTCGATCTCCGCGGCCTTGAGGATCGATTCCTCCAGGCCGGCGCGCCCCGCGACGTGGCGGATATTCCGCGGCGTCCGCTTTTGTCCGCGGGGTGCGGCCGCGTGGGAAGCCGCGTCCGAAGCGTCGGCCGAACTGGGGTTTGACCGATTGGAAAAACTGACGTTCACTGTCTCGGCGGTGCCCCTCGTGCGATGGCGCGTCCGCTCCCCCTCGGCGAGGTCACTCATGTCAGATCTGTCCAATATCCGCATCGATGGGGCGCGACTATGGGACAGTTTGATGGAGATGGCCAAGATCGGCGCGACGCCCAAGGGCGGGTGCAAGCGCCTGACTTTGACGGACCTCGATCTTGAGGGGCGCGAGCTCTTCACCCGCTGGTGCAGCGAAGCCGGCCTTTCGATGGCGGTCGACCAGATGGGCAACATGTTCGCCCGCCGCAGGGGCGAGGACGATTCGCTGCCTCCCGTCATGATGGGCAGCCACCTCGATACGCAGCCGACGGGCGGCAAGTACGATGGCGTGCTCGGCGTCCTGGGCGCCCTCGAAGTGATGCGGACGTTAAAGGACCTCAACGTCAAGACCCGGCACCCGATCGAGATCGCCAACTGGACCAACGAGGAGGGTTCGCGCTTCGCGCCCGCCATGGTGGCATCGGGCGTCTTCGCCGGCGCCTATACGCTCGAGGAGGCCTATGCCAAGACGGACCGGGACGGGTTGACGCTCGGCGACGAGCTCGAGCGGATCGGCTTCAAGGGCGCGGTCCCGATGGGCGGGCGCGACATCCACGCCTTCTTCGAACTCCACATCGAGCAGGGTCCCATCCTGGAAGACGAAGGGCTCGACATCGGTGTCGTCACGCATGGCCAGGGGCAGTGCTGGTTCGAGGTCACGCTGAACGGCTTCGAAAGCCATGCCGGTTCGACCCCCATGCCGCGGCGGCGCGACGCCCTGGTGGGCGCCGCGCGCGTCGTCGAACTCGTGAACCGCATCGGTCTCGCCTATCCACCGCTCGGGGTCGCGACGACCGGCATGCTCAACCCCTATCCGAACTCCCGCAACGTCATCCCGGGCGAGGTCTTCCTCACCTGCGAGTTCCGCCATCCCGAGGCCTCGATCCTGACCGAGATGGATCGGATGCTGCGGGACGGGATCGCCGCGATCGCCGCGGAGTCGCGGCTCGAGGTCAAGATCGAGCAGGTCTTCTCCTACCCACCGGTCCCCTTTGACAAGAGCTGCATCGATGCGGTGCGTCGCGCGGCCGTGCGTTTCGGCTTCCGCCACCGCGATATCGTGTCGGGAGCCGGGCATGACGCTTGCTATATGTCGAGGGTCGCACCGACCTCGATGATCTTCACGCCCTGCGTCGGCGGCATCAGCCACAACGAGGCCGAGGAGATCTCACCGGCCTGGGCCAGCGCGGGGACGCAGGTGCTGCTCCACGCGGTGCTCGACAAAGCCGAGATGGTGGCGTGACCGCCTAGACGCGAGGCGAGGAGGAACACGATGGCGACGGTGATCAAGGGCGGAACGGTCGTTACGGCACTGCGCAGTTTCGAGGCCGACGTGCTGATCGAGGGCGAACGCATCGCGGCGGTCGGCGCGGGGCTAAAGGGCGATCGGGTCATCGACGCCGCGGGCTGTTACGTGATGCCGGGCGGCATCGACCCCCACACGCATCTCGAAATGCCCTTCATGGGGACCACGTCGGCCGACAATTACGACAGCGGAACGCGCGCCGCGCTCTCGGGCGGCACCACGATGGTGGTGGATTTCTGCATCCCCGGCCATGGCCAGAGGCTGCTCGACGCCTGGGCCGATTGGGATCGCCGCTCGGCCACGGCCGCCTGCGACTACGCCTATCACATGTGCATCGTGTCCTGGTCGGACGCGATCCGCGAGGAGATGGCGGCGGTGGTGTCGAAGGGCGTCACCACCTTCAAGCATTTCATGGCCTACAAGGGCGCCCTCATGGTGAACGACGACGAGATGTTCGCGTCGTTCAGACGATGCGCCGAACTCGGTGCCATGCCGCTCGTCCATGCCGAGAACGGCGACGTCGTGGCGGCGCTGCAGGCCGAACTGCTCAGTGCCGGCATCACGGGCCCCGAGGGGCATGGCTATTCCCGCCCGCCAGAGGTCGAGGGCGAGGCCGCCAACCGCGCCATCATGCTGGCCGATCAGGCCGGCGTTCCCCTCTATATCGTCCACACGTCTTCGATCGCGGCCCACGAAGCGATCCGACGGGCCCGCAGCCTCGGGCAACGCGTCTACGGCGAGCCTCTGATCCAGCATCTCGTGCTCGACGAGAGCGAATACCAGAACACGGATTGGGACCACGCGGCGCGGCGCGTGATGTCGCCGCCGTTTCGCGACAAGAAGAACCAGGACGACCTCTGGAACGGCCTCAAGGCCGGATCGCTCCAGGTGGTGGCGACGGATCATTGCGCCTTCACGACCGAGCAGAAGCGCTTCGGCCGCGACGACTTCACCAAGATCCCCAACGGCACCGGCGGCCTCGAAGACCGGATGCCGGTGCTGTGGACGCGGGGCGTCGCAACAGGGCGCCTGACCATGAACGAGTTCGTGGCCGCGACCTCGACCAACATCGCCCGCATCCTGAACCTCTACCCGATGAAGGGCTCGGTCGAGGTCGGGGCCGATGCGGACCTCGTGGTCTGGGATCCCAAAGCCACGAAGACCATCTCGGCCGCGACCCAGATGTCGGCCATCGACTACAACGTGTTCGAGGGTATCGCCTGCGAGGGGCTGCCGCGGGTCACGCTGTCGCGAGGCAAGGTCGTCTATGCGGACGGCGAGGTCACGGCGGATCCCGGCCGGGGTCGGTTCGTACCCCGCGCGCCGTTCACGCCCGAGGCAAGTGCGCTCAGGCGCTGGCGCAGCACGACCGCGCCTCAAAAGGTTTCGCGTTGACCGTGGACGTCATGGCGGGCTCGGCAAAACCGGAAGCTTCAAAGGGGCAGGGTATCGCGCCCGCCATCGCGGCCGGGTCGCCCGCCATCGCGGCCG
>CAXTME010000140.1:0-9691 GCA_964245215.1 uncultured Lichenihabitans sp. | reverse complement strand
GAAGCGCCCGCACCATGACGAGGCTGACCGGCAGCGTGGCATTGACCTCCTCCTTCCCCGTGGAGGTCTTGATGAAATCGGCTCCCGCCTGCATGGCCACGGTGCTGGCTTGCGCGACGGTGCGCAGCGCCTTGAGGTCGCCGGTCGCCAGGATGACCTTTAAATGGGCGTCGCCGCAGGCCTCGCGCATCGCCGCCACCTCGTCGTAAAGCGCCGCCCACTCGCCAAGCAGCGCATGCGCCCTGGTGATCACGATGTCGATCTCGCGCGCCCCCTCGCCGACCGCGTAGCGGATTTCGTCGAGCCGCTGCGGCAGCGGCGTCAGTCCCGCCGGGAAGCCGGTCGCGACCGAGGCCACCGGGATGCCGGAGCCGCGCAGCGCTTTCACGGCCGGAGCCACCATGGTGGGGTAGACGCAGACGGCCGCGACCCTGGGAGCTTCGCCGAGGCCCAGGGCTTCGACAAGATCGTCCCGTAAGGGCCGTCTGGCCTTGGCACAGAGCCGGGCGACGCGACCCGGCGTGTCGTCGCCGGCGAGCGTCGTGAGGTCGATGCAGGTGAGTGCCTTGACGAGCCAGCCGGCCTCGACCGCGGTCCCGATGCCACGCCGGGTCCGCAGGGTCTCGACTCGGCGCTCAACCGCGCCGGGGCTGACCTGACGGCTCTCCACCCACGCGGCGCTGAAGGCCGTGCCGGGGTTGCGGCGGTGGCCGGGCTCCGTCGCGAGCGTTGCCGGGACGGGCTCAAACGATTCGGCCGGCGCGCGCGACCGGGAGGTCGTGTCGTGGTCCATCGGGTCCTCCCGTGCCGGCAGGCGCCTTCGTGGCTCCCACCCGCAGATCCGAGCATCTCACCACTCGAGCCAGCCTTAGAGCACGACGGACCGGGATTGAAAACGTTGTGCTCTGCTGGATTCGCGGCTCGTTCACGGCCCCGATCCTGCTCCGTGCCGTCCCGAAGCTTTGTTTTCGGAGGTCCTTGTCATGGATTGGCACAACGAGTGGATCAAAACGCAACGTGACCTGTCGGCAGCGTCCAAGATCGACCACTATTGGCGGACGATGCCGCGGGAAATCCGCGCCAGGATGTCGGCGACGGAGTATCGGAAGAAAAGTGCCGCAGCCTTGAAGCGCCTGCGTCAGGCGGATGAAGTTTGTCGCTCCATGATCCGCGCACGGCGGTTGCAGGTCGGGAAGGCGCAAGCCAGCATGGCGCCCACTCCGGGCCCGGTTGGCTATGACCACAACCCTCCCAACCTGTCCCTTTAAGGCCGTCTGCGAGTGCTCACGCCGCCCTGAGCGTAGCGGCCGTCTTCAGCGGCGCCTCGGTGATCGCGAGGTCGTCCTCGAGGCCGCGGTAAGGCTTGATGCCGGCCTTCTGAAGGTCGCCGTGGTAGCTCTTGACGGCTTCGTCGGGCCGCATGTCGCCGTCGACGACCCGGCGCATCGTGGCCACCATCGCGAGGGGATGTTCGGCGAGATTGATCTTGCGGCCGAACAGGGCGAGGCGGGCACCGTAGCGCTCGGCTTGCGAGATCAATTCGAACGTGTCCCGCGTCGTGCCGGCGCTGCCTCCTAGCACCCCGACCACGAGATCCGGATCGAAGCTCGCCAGTTCTTCGAGCGCCTTGGGGCCATTGTAGACCATCTTCAGGAACTGGGGCCGGTCGGCCTTCAGCACGCCCGCGAGACACCGCAGGATGCAGTCGTTGACGAAGGCGCCCAGGGCCTCGCGGTCCATCCCGGTCTCGACATTGGGGTTGAACACCTCGAAGAAATACTTGAACCCGCTGCGGGCGGCGTCGTCGCGGAAGGCCGAGAAGGCATCGAGCGCCGCGACGTCGGCGTCGAGATCGTTGAGGAAGGTCACCGAATAAAGGCCGAGGTCCGTGCCCGTGATCGGGGCTCCGAGCATGGGGTCGAGCGTTCCATACATCACGCGATTGATGTTTGCGGTGCGGAACGCGCGGGACGGATGCTTGGCATAGGTGCCGTTGCGCACGCCGCCCCAGCAATCCGTCGTGTCGTTGGCCCGGATCGCGGGCTTCACGCGGCCCGCCTTGAAGGCCTTGCGCTCGTGCAGCAGTTCGAGGTTCGAGGCCGAAACCAGCATGATGTCGACGAGGTCCTGGTCGATGACGGCCTGGATCTGGTCGAGGAACTCGGCCCGCGTCCGGTAGCGGGCCCAACTGCCGTCGGGCTGACGGTTCGGCGCCGTGCCGGTGACGCCGGATCCCATATCGGCGTCCTTGGCGTCGGCGATGATGAAGTCGGCGCGGGTGTAGCGGCCGGCCTTGATCCTGGCGAGCTTGTCGTCGAGGCGTGTCACGTAACTCTCCTAAAAAATGGTCGCCTCTCGGTCGACCAACCTCTCATAATATTCCATCTATTATCAAAAACTGTCAACCTCTGTCGCAGCGTTCAAGGCCTGCAAGGCATGGCTCGGCGGTTTAGCGCGCTACCCAGATGACACGGCATCGCTGGAACGGACCGGAACAATGGTGCAGCGGACGTTGTGGGCCCGCAACGCCGCGAGCGGTTCTTCGCCGATGCCGTCGTCGGTGATGATCTCGTCGACCGCCGCGAGTTCGCTGAACGTGCAGAACGCGGGCGCTCCGAACTTGGAACTGTCGACCAGGAGGATGGTTCGGCGGGCCGAACGGATCATGCGGCGCTTCAGCGCCGCCACCTCGAGGGAGGCGTCGGTGAGGAGTCGGCCCGTGACCGCATAGGCTCCGATCAGGCAGAGATCGGCGTGGACCGTGCCGAGAAAGCTCTCGCCGGGTTCGCCCACCATCTGGCGCGACCCCGGCCGGACCGTTCCGCCCGGCATGATGACGCGCCATTGGGGCACGGCCGCGCAGAGCAGCGCGATGTCGAGGCTGTTGGTCACGGCCGTCAAGGGCAGGTCGCGCCCTGCGGCGGCCCGCACGGCCTCGATCACGGTCGAGGAACTGTCGAAGATGACGCTTTCGCGCGGGCTCAGCCGCTGGGCCGCCACGGCCCCGATGGCGAGCTTCTGGTCGCGTTGCAGGTGGGCGTTGAGGGCGGGCTCACGCTCGAAGGTGGCGCCGAGCGTCGGCACGAGGAGCGCGCCGCCGTGGGTGCGTTCGAGGTAGCCGCCTTCGGTCAACTGTTCGAGGTCCCGCCGCACGGTCGATTGCGACGCGCCGATCTCGTCGGCGAGTTCGCCGATGGAGGCGGCGCCGTTCTGGCGGACCCGCTCCAGGATCAACGCCCTGCGCCGCGCCGGGATCATCTCGACGCGTTTCGGCGAAGTCTCCATCGGTCCGTCCATGCTGGCGCGAGCCCCCTCCGAAGAGCCGTCGCCCCTACCAGACCGTGTAGCCGCAATCGACCGCCACGATGGCCCCCGTCATGGCACTCGAGGCGTCCGAGGCGAGGAACAGGATCGCCGAGGCGATCTCGTCGGCCCGGGCCACCCGCCGCATGGGCGTCATGTCCATCCAGATCGGGAAGAGCTGTGGGTCCGAGAAGGCTCCCGACGACATGGGCGTGTCGACATAGGTCGGCGCCACCGCATTGATCCTGACGCCGCGCTCGGCCCATTCGCCTCCGAGCGACCGCGTGAGGTGATGCACGCCGGCCTTGGCCGCATTGTAGGGGACCTGGCGCTGCGGCTTGTTCGAGATGGAACCCGACATCGACCCCACGGTGACGATGGCGCCACGGCCGCGCTCCAGCATGCCGCGGCCGAACTCCCGGCAGGTCCAGTAGGTCCCATGGAGGTTGACGTCGACGACCTTGAGCCAGATGTCGTCCTCCATGCTCTCGCCGGGCGTATCGGGCCAGGCGATGCCGGCATTGGCCACCAGGATATCGACGCCGCCGTGGCGCGCATCGGCGTCGCGCGCCGCCTGCGCCACGCCCGCGGAATCGGTGACGTCGAGCAGGACGGCCTCGGCCTCATGGCCTTTCGCCGCGAGCGCCGCGCGACCCTGTTCCAGCACCGCCGGGTCGCGGTCCGCGATGATGACGGCGGCGCCGGCTTCGAACAGCGCTTCGGCCGACGCGAGGCCGATGCCGCGGCCGCCTCCGGTGACGAAGGCGGTGCGGCCATCCAGACGAAACTTCTCGAGATACATGGTTCTATCCCTCTGAGGGCTCGAACGAACGGAACAAGGGTCAGCCGCCAAGGGTCGGCGCGGGCTCTTGCCCGAGGACCATCAGGCAACCGCCCGTGAAGCTGTCGCCCAGGCCGAGCGTCGTCGACGGCGCCTCCCGGTAAGGCGAGGGGCAGGACACCAGGGTCCAGCCGTTCGCCATGACCGGGAGCGGGAAGGGCGGTTCGCGGAAGGAGGCGCCGGGCGCGATCTCCCGCGGCACGACGGGACGCCCCGCATCCGCCCTGGCGCTGGCCACGAGGCAGCCCGTCATCAGGGCGTCGACCTCGAGCGCGGGATCGTTCCGCGTAGCGCTGGCGGCCCAATGGTCGGCATGGACGGTCACGCGGTCGAGCCCGAAGGCTTCGCCGAGCGCCCGCATGCCGCGGCCGAGGTCCGGATCGGTGGCGAGCAGAAGGAACTCCGAATGGCTCATGCCGACCGATGTGACGGCCCCGTTGAGCCGATCGAGCACGTCGGCGCAGACCGACCAGTTGTCGTAGCCGGCGAGTTCGCAATGGACGGTCGCGAGTCCGGCTCCCCGCCAGTCCCGCGCCAGCGCCCCGACCCGTTCGACCTCTTCGTCGAGCTGCGCGGGCGGCACGCATTGAAACCCTGCCACGAGACCGGCCCCGGCCGTGCCGGCGCGTTCCCGGCTCAGGCGATCGAAGGCGGGATCGTGTTCGAGCCCGGGATCGTTGAACCGCACGATGATGCGCGACGACCGGGTCGGCACGACGTCGCCGACCGGGAGACCGGCCGTATATTCGAAGATGAAGATCTCAGGCCGCGCCTCGCCGCGCGCCGTGGCGTCGCGGCCGTGCCGCAGGACGGAATCCTCGGCGATCATCAGCGTGTCGGGCAGGCAGGCCAGCATGCGGGCGCTGCGGTCTTCGAGGGCCACGGCGGTTGGCGCGCCGAGCGTCGACAGGACCCAGGCCGCGTGAGGCCCCGTGCCGCCGAGGGCGAACCGCACCGGCACGTTGGCGCGGAGCCAGGCGGGGCCATCGTCCCAATCGAGCCTGACCTCGCCGCCGACGCTGCGGGAGGCGCGGCCCTTGAGGAGCCTCGCGAGGGCCGCGGCCTCGGCCGGATGGCGCGCTTCGAGCAGTGGAGCCATGTCGTGCATCTCGATCCGGGCGTCGACGCAGGCGCTCATGCCACAGAGCGTGAGGCGGGAGCGTGCCACGATGCCGGGCAACCGCGTGCAGAGGTCTCGATAACGGGCCGGCCAATCCCCGCCCACCATGCCGTCCATCCGCCGTCTCCCCGTCCGTCGCGCTTCTTTGAACACGAATGGAAGACTTTGGAAGATGAAAGGTTACGACGCGAGTGTCAAGGCGAGCGACCCCCCGGTCCGCTCGTGGTCCGACCCAAACAGATGATTCATCTGTTTGGACCGGTCGGCCCACCAGCTTCGAGTCGGTGCACTAGACTGGGGCGAACAGGCACCGGGCGTTGGAAACCGCCAGCCTCCGGGTTAAAGCTGGCCGGCAGGAGAGTCGGGCCTTTCGGCCGGCCAGCGAGAGGAATCATGACACAGCTGAAGATCACGGCCGGCCCCTTCACCTTCGATGCCAGGCTCGAGGAGGCCGCTGCCCCGCGGACCTGCGCGTCGTTCCTGGAGCGTCTGCCGTTCGAGAGCCAGGTCGTGCACGTGCGCTGGAGCGGGGAAGGCGTGTGGATCCCGCTCGGCGATATGGATTTCGCCGTCGGCTACGAAAACCATACGAGTTATCCGGCTCCGGGGCAGATCATCCTCTATCCGGGCGGCATCAGCGAGACCGAGATCCTGCTGGCCTATGGCGGCGTGCATTTCGCCTGCAAGATGGGCCAACTCGCGGGCAACCACTTCATCACCATCACGTCGGGTCACGAAAATCTCGCGGCCTTGGGCAAGATGACGCTCTGGCAGGGCGCCCAGAAGATCGTCTTCGAGACGGCGTGACAGCCAGTGCCATCGTCTGAGGTGACCCTCATCCGTCGTCTTCATCGGGCCCGCCGATGCTGGGTATAGATAGCCTCGCGGGCGAGTGTCACAGCTTGCCCTCGTTCATGGCGTCCCGCAGCAGTTTCTCTTTGCGGGCATTGTAGCCTCTGTCGCTTGCCTTGATCCCGGCGGCGAGGTCGGCGGCCAGACGGAAGCCCATCATCACCTTCGGCGCGTCGGCTTTGGGCCGACCCCAGCGACTTTGAACGGCGCGTTGTTCTGGCCGACGAGTCGAAGTCCGTCAGCCCTTCATCCGCTCCGCGTGCCACCGCAGATGGTCCTCGATGAAGCTCGCAACGAAGAAATACGAGTGATCGTAGCCGTCCCGCCGGTTCAGCACGAGCGGGATGCCGGCCGCGCGGCAGGCCATCTCGAGCAGGTCCGGCTTCAACTCCCGCTCGAGGAAGGGGTCGGAGGTCCCGATGTCGACCAGCAACTCGGGAACGCGCGCCCCGTCCGCGATCAGGGCGCAGGCATCGTGGGCCCGCCAAGTCGCGCGGTCCGGCCCGAGATACCCGCCGAGCGCTTTAACGCCCCAAGGGCAGTTCAGCGGCGACACGATGGGGGCCAGCGCCGAAACGGCCCGGAAACGGCCGGGATGGCGCAGGCCGATCGTCAGGGCGCCGTGGCCGCCCATCGAATGGCCGCACAGGCCCTGGCGCGCCATGTCGAGCGGTAGTTCCCGGGCGACGAGCGCCGGAAGCTCTTCCTCGATGTAGCGACCCATCCGATAGTTCGCGGACCAGGGCGCTTCGGTCGCGTCGAGGTAGAAGCCGGCGCCCTGCCCGAAATCCCAGGCTTCGTCATCAGGCACGTCGGCCCCGCGGGGACTCGTATCGGGCGCGATGAGCGCGAGGCCGAGCTCGGCCGCGACGCGCTGCGCCCCGGCCTTCTGGGTGAAGTTGTCCTCCGTGCAGGTAAGACCGGCGAGGAACCAGAACAGCGGCACGGAGCCTCGCTGAGCATGTGGCGGGAGAAAGACGGCGAACCGCATCGGCGTGCCGGTCGCGGTGGACCGATGACGATAGGTCCGCTGGAGGCCGCCGAAACTGCAGGTTTCCGAGACGAGGTCGAGGCTCATGGGATGCTCCGTAATGCTCGAGTTCAATGGCAGGCCGAGCGGCAGGTTCCCGCTTCTCGCGGCGCGGGCCGCTCAGGCCAGCAAGGCTGCCCCCAGGTCCGCGGGCGCCGCGACCAGGAGGTCGGCACCCGCCTCCTCGAGCTCCTGCCGGTCGCCATAACCCCAGAGCACCCCGATGGCGCGCAGGTGATTGGCGTGCGCGCCCGCGACATCGTAGCGGCGGTCACCCACCATGATGGCCTCGTCGGCCCGGATGGTTTCGCGCCGGAGGATATCGGCGATGAGTTCGGGCTTGCCGTCGCGCGCCCCGTCGGGTTCGGACCCGTATATTCCGTCGAAGCGATCCGACATGCCGAGGTGGTCCAGGATGCGGACCGCGAAGGCCGTACGCTTCGACGTCGCGAGGAACAGCCTGACGCCGGCAGCCTTCAGCGACGCCAGCAGCGCCGCGATCCCGTCATAGAGCGCGACGTCATAGAGCCCGACCTCGCCATAGTGACGACGGTAGGCCGCGACGGCCTCGTCGACGCGCGTGTCGCCGTAATGCGCGAGGACCTCCCCCATCACGTCGGTCAGGACCGGCCCGATCACGAAGGTCAGGTCGAACGACGGATCCGGGCGAAGTCCGAGCTCCCTCAGTGCGGCGTTGAAGCTCGCCACGATCCCGGGTTTCGAATCGATCAACGTGCCATCGAGGTCGAGCAGGACGCAGGTGAACTGGCGCATGTCTCTGTCCCCGGCGGCTCTCGTGCGGCTCGTCACTCCTTTCGATAGAGGGTCGATTGCGTGCCGGATAGGGGCGATGCAGCGAAAGGCTTGCGCATCGTGTAGATCACCCGGCATCCCGCCCCGCGCGTCACGGTGGCGTCCGGGCGGAGGTCCAGGGTGCCGATCGCGATGTACCAGTCGGGCGGCGCCGCGCAGAAGGCCGCCTCCGGCACCGGGACCGGTGCCGGGCCCTCGTGGCGAGCCGCGCCGCCGAGCAGCAGGTCGGCCATCACGGGATGGTCGGTCGCGTAACGGAGGCCGCCTTCGGCCCGCATGATGGCGAGTGTCTCGTCGAAGCCGCCGCGCCCGGTGCGGATCGCGAAGCCGTCGAGCAGGAGGCTTCCGGTCGCCATGGCCACTACGGCCGCAGCCGCCCGGCGCCGGCCGGCAGGTCCGGCGTTCCAGACGGTGCCGAGCGCCTCGGCCATCACGGCCAGGAGCACGAGGCCGCAGACCGAGAAATAGCGGCAGTAGCCGACGTTCGGGAGCCGCGCCGCCGCCATGGCGCCGGGCAGGACCACCAGGGCCGCGATCCCCAGCACGATCGAACCCCGACCGACGAGGCGATGGCGCGCTCCGACCGCGAGCAGCGCCAGCGCGCCCGCCACCCCCAGGAGACCGGGCGCATCGTCGGACAGCCCGGTCATGAGCAGCATCATGCCGCCATAGCCGTGGAGGAGGGCGTCGAGCGAGAAGGGCGCCGCGTCGCCGATGGTGAAGCGGCCACGGACCAGGATCCCGGCCAATACTGCCGCAACGGCGGGCAGCGACAGGACGGCTGCGGGCCAGACTATGCGGGTCGCCGCCGCGAGCGCCGGTCGAAGGCGACGCCGGTCAGCCCGCAGGCGGGCCAAACCCGCGAGGCCGAGCACCGCCACCGGATACGCCATGGTGAGATGACACAGGGCGCCGAAACCGACCGCGGCGCCGAGCCGCCAGGAGGCCCGACGACAGCGCGCTCGATCGCCCGACAAAGCCGCATCGACGGCGCGGTCGGCTTCGTCGAGCGCCAGCACGGTCGCGAGCACGAGGCCCGCATAGCCACGCGCCTCGGAGCCGAAATCGACGAGCGGCAACGCCACGGCGCAGAGCACGGCCGCGATGACGCCCGCAGCGGGGCTCTTGCGCCAGCAGAAGCGCGCCAGGGCCGGCACCGTCAGGGTTCCGAAGACGACGGCGGGCAAACGGTAGAGCCAGACCTGGCGGTCCTGCCCCAGAACGTAGAGCCAAGCCGAATTCAGGAGGTGGTTGTTGTCGTGCGAGATGCCCCAGAAGATCCGGCCGAGGCCGTGGACCTGTGCTACGAGGCGGAGCGACCAGGCCTCGTCGAGACCGAGGTCCCCCGTCGAGGCCGCGGCCCGGAGCAGCCAGCCGAGCAGCGTCGCCCCCATCATGGCCGCCACTGCCGGGCTTACCGCTATGCCGCGGCCGAGCCCGGCCCACAAGGGCCGAAGCGATGGCGGGGCGGGCACGCCCGTGTCGGTCACGACGTTCGGTCTCCGGCAAGCCTCTCGTCAGTGCCAGACGGGCGTTGAGAAAGCGTTGCCGCGGACGCGATATCAGAACGTTACCACGCTCCGGATCGACTTACCCTCGTGCATGAGATCGAAGGCGTCGTTGATCTTGTCGAGCGGCATCGTGTGGGTGATCAGGTCGTCGATGTTGATCTTGCCCTCCATGTACCAGTCGACGATCTTCGGTACGTCGGTTCGGCCACGGGCACCGCCGA
>CAXTME010000139.1:0-9764 GCA_964245215.1 uncultured Lichenihabitans sp. | reverse complement strand
CGGCCGGATCGGGTCGCCAACCGGCGCGGCCGAGCGTTCGGGCGTGCATCGGAACACGATCACTCGCGCGGAAACGGATGCGACAGGATCAGGCGACGCGACCTCGGCCATACGCTCCGTCCTCGAGGCCGCCGGCGTCGAATTCATCCCCGAGAACGGCGGCCGAGCCGGCGTGAGACTGCGGAAATTCGAGAGGTGAACGGCGTATCTTTGGTTCGATTACGCCTGCTGGCAATTGTTATCTTTTGCGATAACATCGTCCTGTCACGGAGGCCACGCCATGACCGCTCCGACCGTTGCAGCTCTGCTCGACGTCGCCCACGAACTTGTCGCTCGACGCTGCTTCGACATCGAAACCGTTTCAAAACTGCTGGCGAACCTTCCGCTCGACGTTTTCGACGTTGAGACCCGCGGCGCCATTAGGCACGCGCAGCTCGCGGCGGCAGCCGCTGTCAGCGGTGGGACCGGTCGCACGGTAAACGCCCGATTTGCCCTGGCACGCGTCGTGACGCTGCTTGAGGCGCAAGTCGAGACGGATCCGATGCTCTGAAGCTGCAAACACGCCGGATGAGGCGAGGGCGATCAGTCTGAACAGCGGCTCTGGTCCCGGCTGATTCCCATCTGCTTTCTAATCAGGATTTCTGAGGAGCAGACCTAGCGGAAAAATCAGCTAAGCCACTGATTGTGATGGTGGGCGCTGTAGGTCTCGAACCTACGACCCGCTGATTAAGAGTCAGCTGCTCTACCAACTGAGCTAAGCGCCCATCACATCCGATCGAGGGTTCCCGGTCGAGGTGCGGCGTGTAACAAGCGCTGCATCGGCTGTAAAGCCCTTTCTGACGCAGCGCCCGGGCGCCGGTCGACCGGCGCTCCCAGACGCCGGACGCCGGACGCCGACGCGACGCTCGGTCAGGCGAGCGCCATGGCGCTAAGCGCGCTGCCCCGGGCACGCCAGGCCTGAAGCTTGTTCAGCGCCCCGAGATAGGCGCGCGCGCAGGCCACCAAGGTGTCCGGGTCGGCGCCACGGGCCGTGAAGGCGCGGCCGTCGACGCCGAGCCGCACCGTCACTTCGGCCTGCGCGTCGGTGCCCTCCGTCACGGCGTGGATCTGGAACAGCTCCAGTTCCGCCTCGTGTGGCTCTAGTACCCGGATGGCATTGAAGATCGCGTCGACTGGCCCGTTCCCCCTCGCCTGATGGGTGCGATGCGCACCATCGATCGACAGCGTCAGGGTCGCGGTCTGCTGCCCGGCCGTGCCCGCGATGACCGTCAGAGCCTCGAGGACGATCCGCTCATGGGCGTTGCCGAGTTCGTCGTCGATCAACGCCACGAGATCCTCGTCGTAGACGTGCTTCTTGCGGTCGGCGAGGTCCTTGAAGCGCTTGAACGCGTCCTGCACCGCGTTGTCGCCGAGCTCGTAACCGAGGTCGCGCAGCTTTTCCTTGAAGGCATGGCGCCCCGAATGCTTGCCCATCACGAGCGACGTCTTGCTGACGCCGACACTCTCGGGCGTCATGATCTCGTAGGTCTCGGCATTCTTCAGCATGCCGTCCTGGTGGATGCCGCTCTCGTGCGCGAAGGCGTTCCGGCCGACGATCGCCTTGTTGTACTGCACCGGAAAGGAGGTGACGGCCGAAACCCGTTTCGAGGCTCGCGTCAGCATCGTGGTGTCCACCGCGGTCGTGAAGGGCAGCACGTCGCGACGGGTCTTCAGCGCCATAACGACCTCTTCGAGGGCGGCATTGCCGGCGCGCTCGCCGATGCCGTTGATCGTGCACTCGACTTGCCGGGCGCCTGCCTCGATGCCGGCCAGCGTGTTGGCGACCGCGAGGCCGAGATCGTTGTGGCAATGGACCGAGAACAAGGCCTTGTCGGCGCCCGGCACGCGGTCGCGGACTTCGCGGAACATGGCCGCATATTCGGCCGGGGTCGCATAGCCCACCGTATCGGGCAGGTTGATCGTGGTCGCACCCGCACGGATCGCGGCTTCGACGCAGCGGCACAGATAGTCGAGCGGCGTCCGGGTGGCGTCCATGGCCGACCATTCAACGTCCTCGACGAGTCCGCGGGCCTGCGACACCGTGCGGGCGATGATCTCAAGCACTTCGGCTTCGGACTTGCGCATCTGATGCGCGAGGTGGATCGGCGAGGTCGACACGAAGGTGTGGATCCGAGGGCGCCGGGCGTGGCGGACGGCAGCGCCGGCCCGGGCGATATCGGCCTCGATGGCACGGGCGAGCCCGGCCACCGTGGCGCGCGACACGCGCCGGGCGATCTCGGAGACGGCCTCGAAATCCCCTTCGGAGGCGATCGGGAAGCCGGCCTCGATGATATCCACCCCCATTTCGTCGAGCAACTCGGCGAGTTCGATCTTGTCCTCGAACGTCATGGTGGCGCCGGGGCATTGTTCGCCGTCGCGCAGGGTGGTGTCGAAGATCAAGACCCGGTCGGTCGGGGAGGCGGGAGAAGGCGTCATGGATCGGTCCTGAAGCGGAGAGCGCGCAGTGCGGCGCTGAATGCGAAAATCAAAGCGGGGTGATGTGGTCGCGACCCCTGAGCGCCCAGGCCCGAGGCCCGGCCGGCCCTCAGGGGCGGCTAAGGAGGAGGTCGAAGCAGACGAGCGAAAGGGCGGCAGCGCCGCGCGCACCGTCGGGCCGGGTCATCTGACGAGCGGAATCCGCCACGCAAAGCCTCGATCGACCTCGGACTCCAACCTGATCGGAGTCCAACGCGCGCTTGATACAGGCCGGTATCGGGAAGATCAAGTCCGGATCCGGGCCCGGACGCGCGTTCGTACCGGCTGCACTTCCATGCGAGAAGCCGCCACCCGGAAGTTGCGGAGTTGAGGAAGGGAACGTCAATTCCAGCAGGCGTCGCGCGGCAACGGGCTTTGCAAGCTTTATCCACCGTTAACCTTGTCGCGATATTAACGGATGGGCCCGGACATGAGCATACCGTACCGCCGAAGGAGCGGTCGTGCCGAGCTGGGCTCAACGGCATCGCGCTGCAGTGCCGGCGCTATCGACCTCTCGCCAGGAGCACCCATGTCCCTGTCTGTTGCCAGCAACGCTGCACGTTACGGCAAGCCGATCGGGTATGGTCCGGCGAGTTTGTCGGCTGTCTCGCTCGTCGCCGATGCACCGCAGCGGTCCAGCGCAGCTCGGTCCTGGACCTGGAAGCCGCCGTCGACCGGATCCGGACGTCGCGACGCACGCCTGTCGAACCTGATGGCGATCCTGTCCCAGCTCCCAGGCCCGGATCCGGATGCCACAGCGCCGAGCCGCGGCGGCCAGGCATTCGGCGACGATCCCGGGTCGTCGTCGAGCACCGGTCCGGCACAGGGCGACGCCGCGGACCTTCTGCAAACCTTGAACGACAACGGCGCGGCGCCGCCATCACCTGTCCTTCACGCGTCGCAGGGGCGTTCATCCGAGCTCGATCCGCTGCCAGGCGTCACGCCGGCCCTCCCGGTCGGCTCGTCGACCCAAGACGTCTCGGAGGACCCCTCGGTCTCGGCCGTCGCCGCCCAGCTCGAAGCCCTGTTCAAGACGCTACAGGCTTACGGATTGTAGCCGCGCCGCACCTCCGGTCGTCGCGGCAGGTTCAGCACGTGTTGGCGTCGCCGGCTGCTCCTGTCGGTCGAGCAACCATCGTGAAGGCGCCGCCGGCGCCCGGCGCTGTACCGGCGCCGTCTTGGGGTCGGGCCCTTCGCCGGAGCGCATGATCCGCTCGAGCCAGGGTCGGCGACGCGAACGAGCGCTCGTCCCGACAGGCCAGAGGCGCCGCGCCGCAATGTCGCCCGCCGTTTCTGTCCGGATGTTCGCCTTTCTCCTCAGAACCGCCTAGACTGGCGCTGCAGTGCGAGAAGCGGAACCGGAGGGTGCCGTGCCGGAGACGGAATCTAGACGTCAAATCCTGGAGCGGCGGCTCTTCGAGGCCCGCGCCGTACTCACGTTCGAGTGGCTTTGGCCGCTGATCGTAGCGGCCGGCGTGCTCGTGGCGATGTTCCTCGCGGTGTCCTGGCTCGGCGTTTGGGTCGCGCTGCCTCATGTGGCCCGCATCATCGGGGTCGGGCTTTTCGCGGCGGCTTTCGTGGCCGTCCTGGTGCAGGGATTCCGCACCCGACGCCCGGGTCGGCGCGACGCGCTGGCCCGCCTCGATCGCGACTCCGGAGATCGTCACCATCCCGTGTCGGCGAGCCAGGACAGCCTCGCCAACGCCGGGACCGATCCCGTCACGCAGGCCTTGTGGGATCTCCATCGCCGGCGTCTCGAGACCGCGCTGGCAGGTGTCGAAGTCGCGGCTCCCTCGCCCCGTCTCGTCGACCGCGACCGTTACGCATTGCGGGCCGCTGCCGTTCTGGCGCTGGCCGCCGCCGCCTTCGTGGCGGGTCCGGATCGCTACGGGCGCGTGGCGGCAGCCTTCGACTGGCGCAGTTCAGGGATCGCGGGCCAGGGCTTCCGTCTCGACAGCTGGATCGATCCTCCGGCCTACACGGGTCGCCCGCCGGTGCTCCTGTCTGCGCAAGCCACGCCGGTCGCAGGGCAGTCCGGACCGGGCCCAATTGGCACGGGCCAGCCCGGATCAGCCCAGCCCGGGATCGAACGGTCGGCATCGGGCGAGACCGAGGCCGACCGTTCGGATCGGCCGAAGACCATTTCGGCGCCGGTCAATTCCGTCGTCGTCGTCCGGTCTGCCGGGGAGGGCTTGGTCGAGATCACGACCGAGGGCGCCATCAGGCCGGTCCAGCCGGCAGCGGCCGGGTCCGGAAAGGTCGACGGCAGCCCTTCCCGTCCGTCATCGGTCGTCCCTGCGGCATCCGACACGGCGGCCGGCCCCGCTGCGACGCCCGCGAAAGCCGCCGACGCGGAGCATCGCTTTACGCTCGCGGGCGACGGCCGCGTCACCGTGAGCC
Source organism: uncultured Lichenihabitans sp. (assembly GCA_964245215.1). Classification (GTDB taxonomy): domain Bacteria; phylum Pseudomonadota; class Alphaproteobacteria; order Rhizobiales; family Beijerinckiaceae; genus Lichenihabitans. The sequence continues at coordinate 4,850 of CAXTME010000139.1, read as the reverse complement.
GCGACGGTGCGCCGATCGCGCGCTACGACATCCGCGCCATCCCGGATCTGCCGCCCACCATCGCACTCGTCGGCCAGCCGGTCCGCAACGTCCGCGGCTCGCTGAGCTTGCGCTACACCATCGGCGACGACTATGGCGTGGTCGGCGCCGCAGCGGAGTTCGCCGAACCCGTCGTCGGCGGCAAGCCGGTGACCGGTCGCACGCTGGTCGACCCTCCGAAGGTGGTGCTGATGCTCCCGGCGGCGCCGCGCGGGCTCGGGCAGGGGGAAACCACGGCGGACCTCGGCGACAGTCCCTGGGCCGGCGCGACGGTCTCGATGGTGCTCAGCGCCAAGGACGAGGGCGGCAACATCGGGCATAGCGCGCCAATCAGCGTGGTCCTGCCGGCGCGGTCCTTCACCGATCCGCTGGCCCGTGCCCTTGTCGAACAACGGCGCGACCTCGTTCTCGATCCCGACCACCACGACCGTATCGACACGGCGCTCGACGCCCTGACACTGGCTCCAGACCTCTTCAACGCGCCGCCGGCCGTCTACCTCGGGCTGCGCACGGCCAAGGTGCGGCTCGACCATGCCAAGGGCGATCCTGACCTCGTCGCGGTGGCGGATCTGCTGTGGGCCATGGCGCTGCAGATCGAGGATGGCGATCTCAGCCAGACCGAACGCGACCTGCGCGCCATCCAGCAGCAGCTCAAGGATGCCCTGGCCCGCAATGCGCCGCCAGAAGAGATCAAGAAGCTGACGGACGCCTTGCGCCAGCAACTCGACAAGTTCCTCGCCGAAATGGCGCAAAAAGCCGACCCGTCGGCCAGGAACGATCAGCCCTCCGATCGGCCGACCAGAACCGTCACACCCCAGCAGCTGCAGGCGATGTTGGACCGGCTCGAGAAGAGCGCCAAATCGGGCGACATGGCCGAGGCGCAGCGCGCGCTCGACCAATTGCGCAACATTCTCGAAAACCTGAAGACGGCGAAGCGCCGATCCGGCCAGCAGAACCAGGCGTCGCGGCAAAAACAGAAATCCATGGGCGAGCTCGATCGCATGATGCGCGACCAGCAAGCCTTGCGCGATCAGACGTTCCAGCACGGCCGCCAGGACCAGAAGTCGGCCCGCAACCCGGACCAGGATGGCGACGATGCCGACCCGTCACAGGGCGGCGACCCGCAAAACGGGCAGCAAAGCGGTAAGCCGCAGGCGGACCAAGGCGACCAGTCACAGGGCGACCAGTCGCAGGGCGACCAGTCGCAGAGCGACCAACAGGGGGCGGACGGCGACAAGGGCGGGCAGGGTGGGCTTCAGGGCCGCCAAAAGGCGCTGCGACAAAAGCTCGGGCAACTGCAAAAACAGATGCGTGACATGGGTCTTGACGGCGACAAGGGGTTCGACGCCGCGGGCCAAGCCATGAAGGACGCCGAGGATGCTCTTGGCGAAGGATCCGACGGCACCGACCGCGCCGTCGAGGCGCAAGGAAGGGCGCTCCGCGCCCTTCAGCAAGGCGCCCAGGGCCTGGCCAAACAGATGGCTCAAGGACAACAGGGCGACGGCGAGGGCCAACAGGACAGCGAAGAGGGCGAAGGCCAGGACGATGGTACGGGCGACCGGACCGGAATGGATTCGGACCCACTGGGTCGCCCTCGGGCGACTCATGGAACGTCGGGGCGCGACCTCGAATTGGGCCAGGGCCTCGCGGCTCGGGCGCAGCAGGTCTTGGAAGAGCTGCGGCGCCGCCTCGGTGACCCTTCGCGCCCGCAGGAAGAGCAGGACTATCTGGAGCGTCTGCTCAAGCACTACTGAGGCCCGTGCAAGCCGCGGACCCTCCTGACGCCGTCCGGTCCGTCGGTCAGCGGTGAGCGACGGATCAAGGCTGGGGTGCAGTTTGCCTTTCGGCTGGAGCAGGGCGGTCACGCGTGACAGGCTCCAGTGTCGACACCGATGGTTCAGGTCGAGGACGTATCATGACGGCGCATTTCCATCAGTTCCCCTGCCTTAGCGACAACTACGGTGTGCTGGTTCATGATTCCGCGACAGGCGCCACGGCCGCCATCGATGCTCCCGACGCCGCGGCCGTGATCGGTGCGCTGGAGACGACCGGTTGGAAACTCACCGACATCCTGGTCACCCACCACCATGCCGACCATGTCGGCGGCATTCCGGCGTTGAAGGCGCGATTTCCGACGATCCGGGTCGTGGCTCCTGCGGCCGAGGTAGCCAAGATCGGTCACGTCGACCTCAGCGTCGCCGAGGGGGACGCGGTGTCGGTGGGTCATCTCGAGGCCAAGGTGATCGCAACGCCGGGTCATACGGCCGGGCACATCGTCTACTGGTTCGAGGAGGACGCCGCTCTCTTCGCCGGCGACACGCTCTTCGCGCTCGGCTGCGGCCGCGTCCTCGAGACATCCATGGCCGTGATGTGGGAATCGCTGCTCAAGCTCACGCAATTGCCCGGCGAGACGCAGGTCTATTGCGGGCACGAATACACGCAGAGCAATGCGAAGTTCGCCCTCACGGTCGAACCCGGTAATGCCGTGCTGCAAGAACGCGCCCGCGAAGTCGACGCACTCAGGGCCGCGCAAAAACCGACGCTGCCCACCACCATCGCGCTCGAACTTGCGGCGAACCCCTTTCTTCGCGCGGCGCAACCGGCCGTCCAGGCTGCAGCCGGTCTTCCGGGTGGCGATCCGGCCGAGGTCTTTGCCGTTTTGCGAGAGCGGAAGAACCGAGCCTGATCGTGAGCGACCCCATGGCTGCGGCGGTTTCGCCGGCCCGGGAGGTGGTCCGCAGGCTAGGTCTCGCGCCTCACCCTGAAGGTGGCCATTATCGTGAAACCTTTCGGGACGAACGCTGCGACGCCGAAGGGCGTCCAGCGTCGACCGCCATCCTGTTCCTCCTGGCCGGTGACGAAGTTTCGGATTGGCACCGCGTCGACGCGGTGGAGATCTGGCACTATCACGCCGGAGCGCCCCTCGTCCTGACCCTCTCGCCGAACGGACACGATGCATCGGCGCATCGTCTGGGACCGGCCTTCGATGCCGGTCAGAGCCCTCAACTCGTCGTGCCGGCCGGCTGCTGGCAGACGGCCGCGAGCCTCGGCGCCTGGACGCTCGTCGGCTGTACCGTGGCGCCCGGCTTCCGCTTCGAAGGTTTCGAACTGGCCCCCCCGGGGTGGCGGCCGATGCCGCGAGCGCGGGCTTAGCACGAGGCATCGGGACGCAACGGGACGTCAGCAGCAGGCTGCAGGCACCGCGGTCGGGGATCGGTCGCGCACGATGCCGGGGACCCGCCAATTCTTGAGGCTGCTCCAGGCCTTGCGATCGAGACGGAAACGGTCCGACGCCGCGAGGCCCCGTCCATCGGGCGACGGGTCGAGACCTGTCCCGCAGGACGTGAATCCGCATTTCTCGAGGACGCGGCGGAAGCCGGGATCGAGCACGCGCGAGGATGCCGACACTAGCGGGGTCGCGGTCAGCATGAACGCGATGTCGACCATGGCCTGGACGGCTTCGGTCCCGAGCCCCTGTCCGGCGGCTTTCGGCTCGAGCCACGCCCGCAGCCGCAGACCGCATTGGTCGATGCTGTCGCGGAGCGGCGCGAGGCCGATGGCCCCGATGCTGCGGCGGTCGGGCCCACGCCCGGTCAGGACGAGCGAGAGATGGGTACCGGCCGCGTTGCCGGCGCGCCAATCGGCCAGGATGGATGATGCTGTCGCGACCTCGGCTGCGATCTGCGCCGCGGTGAACGGATCACCGGATGCGCTTTCGGGCGTGTTGTCGGATTCCAGGAAGCCGGCCGCGTCCGAGGCATCGGCCAGTACGGGCCAGCGCAGCCAGAGCCGCCGCGTTTCGAGCCTGAAGATGTCTTCGCGGATGATGTCGGGGAACATGGCCGGATCTCCAGAACGTGGGAACCGCTTCGCGGCCCCGGAACGACGAAGGGGAGGTGATGCTCACCTCCCCTTGCCGTTTCGGCTCTGTGTCCGGGCTTCTGGAACCGAGGTTCCGGGAAGGACCATCCACCGGGGTGTCGTGAGCACCGGTGGGGTCCTTCGTTCACCCCACCTATTCTGCGGCTTCGGCGACCGCGGCTTTCTCGATGACCGCTACATAGGTGCGGCCGCTGGCTTTCTTCTGAAACTCGACCTTGCCCTTACAAAGGGCGAACAGCGTATGGTCCTTGCCCATGCCGACATTGGCGCCCGGATGCCACTTCGTGCCGCGTTGGCGAACCAGGATGTTGCCGCCGACAACGGCTTCGTTGCCGAACTTCTTCACGCCGAGGCGACGGCCGTCGGAGTCGCGCCCATTGCGGGACGACCCGCCTGCTTTCTTATGAGCCATTGTTCCTGCTCCTGATGTCTAGGATCGATCGGCGCCGCAGAGGCTGCGAGCCCCCGGCCTGGCGCGGCCGATCACGTTGAGTCGTTTCAGGCTGCGCCGGCTTCCGCCGATGCGGCCTCGGGAGAATGCGCGGGCGGCACATCGGCCGAAGCGGACCCGCGGGGCTTACGCTCCTGGCCAGCCAGCAGGATCTCGGTGATCCGGACGACCGTCAGATCCTGGCGATGGCCGCGCTTGCGCTTCGAATTCTGCCGGCGGCGCTTCTTAAACGCGATGACCTTGGGGCCACGCTTCTGCGCTACGATTTCGGCCGCGACACTGGCACCCGCGACCAAAGGAGCGCCGACTTCGAAAGTGTCCCCGTCGCTGTAGCTCAGCACCTGGTCGAACGTCACTTCCGAACCGGCTTCACCCGGAAACGTCATAATGACGATTTCGTCCTCGGCCGCGACCTTGTACTGTTTGCCGCCCGTCTTGATCACTGCGAACATGTCGACCTCGTCTCCAGCTCTACCCT
>CAXTME010000138.1:7549-9770 GCA_964245215.1 uncultured Lichenihabitans sp. | reverse complement strand
GGTCCGCGGCGGGCGGATCAGCCGAAGGAGATGCGGGGGTCGAGCCAGCCATAGAGCAGGTCCGCGATGAGGTTGAACAGGACGACCAGGCAGGCGAACACGAAAGTGACGGCCATGACGACCGGCGTGTCGTTGGCCAGCATGGCATTGATCAGCAAGGCGCCGATGCCCGGCACGCGGAAGATCTGCTCGGTCACGATGGCGCCGCCGAACACGGCCGGCATCTGCAACGCCACGAGGGTCACGACCGGGATCAGGCCGTTGCGGGCGATGTGCCGAAGCGTCACGACGGCGTCGCTCAAGCCCTTGGCCCGGGCGGTGGTCACATAGTCGAGCCGCGCCACGTCGAGCACGGCCGAGCGGACGTAGCGGGTATAGGATGCGGCTTGGAAAAAGCCGAGGACCGCCACCGGCATGATGGCTTGGCGCACATGCTCCCAATACCACTGCCAGCCGGTCGCCTGGATGTCGGCGTCGTAGACGAAGGGCAGCCAGCCGAGCTTGATCGAGAACAGCAGGATGAACAGGATTCCGGTGAAGAAGGTCGGCAGCGAAAAGCCCACGAAGGCGAGCGTATTGGCGATCTGGTCGAAGGCCGAGTAGGGCCGGACTCCGGCCAGGATGCCGATCGGCAGCGCGACCATCAGCGCCAGGATCTGCGACGAGCCGACCACGAAGAGCGTCGTCGGCACGCGGTCGAGGATGAGCCGGCTCACGTCGATGCGGCTCGCGAACGAGAAGCCCCAGTCGCCGTGGGCCATCGCGGCGAGCCAGTGCAAGTAGCGAAGAGCGATCGGGTCATCGAGCCCGAACTTCACTCGGAGGGCCAGCCTGACCTCGGGCGGGATGTTCGGGTTCGAGGCGAGCTCGCCGAACGGATCGCCCGGCGCCAAGGCCAGCACCGTGAACAGGATGATGCTGATGCCGAGCAGGCTCGGAATCGCGACCAGGAGGCGGCGCAGCAGATAGGCGCCCACGGTTCAGCCCGCGGTCACGCCTCCTTCCACCAGTCGGGTAAATCCCAAAGGTCGTTGTCCCAGCCGCTGCGGGGAGCGTGCAGCCCCTTGATCAGGGCCGTGACCGAGCCGCGGTAGATGAGCGGCAGGACGTTGTCGGCCACGACGAGGTCGTTCATCCGGATGTACAGCGCCGCGCGCTTCACCGGATCGAGGTCGGTCGCGGCGTCGTTGAAGAGTTTGTCGAAATCCGGGTTCTGCCACCGCGCGATATTGCGGCCCTGCCATTTGTTGGCCTTCTGGGCCACTTCCCACGACGCGTATTGCAGCATCCAGGTCGTCGGGTCGGGCTGCGTCGCGTTGTTGGCGTACATTTCCATGTCGGCATAGAAATGCGGGTAGGTGTCGGGATTGGCGACGTCGGACGAGAAGAACACAGAGGCTGCGACCGACTTCAGTTCGATCTCGATCCCGGCTTTCTGCGCCGCCTGCTTGATGATGGCCTGCGTCTTCTGTCGGGGGGCGTTGATCGAGGTTTGGTAGAGGAAGTGCATCCGCTTCCCGTCCTTCGCCCGCACGCCGTCCGAGCCCTTCGCCCAACCGGCGTCGTCGAGGAGCTTGTTGGCGGCCGCGATATCGAACGTGAAATGCGTACCGTCCGACACGAAGCGCGCCGGGCCGTTGACGGTGTTGGCCGTGGGTCGGCCCGTGCGGCCGTAGATGTAGTCGCCGATCGATTTGCGATCGACCAGCAGGTTCATCGCCTGGCGGACCGCAGGGTCCGAGAAGGCGAAGTGCTTGGTCTTGATCGATGCCTTCTCGCCATCGACCTCGACCGCGGGGTCGGCGGCGTTGAGGAGCAGGAACTCGAGGTAGTTGCCGAAGACGATGTCGATGCGGCCCTTGCCGCCCTCCTCCAGGCGCTTCAGCACCTCGTCCTCGACCTGCAGGTTCCAGCCGAAATCGTACTCGCCGGTCTGCAGCACCGCGCGGGCCGCCGACACCGCGTCGCCGCCCCCCTTGAGCTCGATCGCGTCGAAGAAGGGGCGGTTCGGCAGATGGTAGTCCGTATTGCGTTCGCCCCTCAGCATGTCGCCGGGGCGGAACTCGACGAAGCGGTAGGGACCGGTGCCGACCGGGTGGAGGTTCGTCGGCGCGTCGCGGGATTTCGCCCCGGCATAGTCGGCGAACAGATGCTTCGGGATGATCGATCCGGCCTGGCCCACGAAGGCATCGGCCCAGAACGGCGTCGGCTTGGCGAACGT
>CAXTME010000138.1:0-7449 GCA_964245215.1 uncultured Lichenihabitans sp. | reverse complement strand
CAGGTTGCCGTCGTTGTCCCAGGCCGCCATCGGCTCGTAGAAGATGCGGCAGGCCTCCTGGTCCTTGGTGCCGATCGCGAAGTGCGGGTTGAGCAGGGTCGGGGCCTGCCAGAACAGCAGCTTCAGCGGACCGCCGCCGCCCGCCTTGATGGGTTTGTAGGAGTCGCGCAGGTCCGCCGCGAAGGCGACGCCGTGATGAGACAACATCATGCCGGCGACCGGCGCCGTGAGCCCGACCGCCACTAGGCGTCGGACGAAGCTGCGGCGCGACATCCGGCCGTCCTTCACTTCGGTGATGAGGCCGCGCAGATCCTGCTCGTTCATCGGGCACCTTCCTCGACTGACGCACCGCGCCCAACATGCTCGCTGTGCGAAACTACGCAAGGGTCGCGCCAATCGCGGTCGCGCGCCTGTGGCGCCGGCTCTCGATCTGCGGCACTGTCCGGCTTCACCCGAGCCGGACGCGACTGGAGAACGACGCGATGGACAACCGCAACTCCCTCTGGCGCCACGTCGATCAGCAGAAGGAGCGCCTCATCGCTCTGGCCGATCGCGTCTGGGGCATGCCGGAGGTCTGCTACACCGAGCACCGTTCGGCGGCCGAGCACGTGGCCGAACTGCGCCACCAGGGTTTTCGGGTCACCGAGGCCGTGGCCGGGATCCCCACCGCGGTCATCGGTGAGGCGGGCGAGGGCGGACCCGTGATCGCCATCCTCGGGGAATATGACGCCCTGCCGGGCCTGAGCCAGGAGGCGGGCGTCGCGGCGCCGAAGCCTGTCGAGGCCGGCGGCCACGGCCATGGCTGCGGGCACAACCTCCTCGGTTCGGCCGCCCTCCTGGCCGCCACCGCGGTCAAGGACTGGCTGGCCGAGACCGGGACGCCCGGACGCGTGCGCTACTACGGCTGCCCGGCCGAGGAAGGCGGGGCCGCCAAGGCCTTCATGGTCCGGGCCGGCGCCTTCGACGACGCCGATATCGCGATTTCCTGGCATCCCGCCAGCTTCTGGGAGGTCGCGCCGCCACTGGCCCTCGCCAACACCCGCGCCGACTTCATCTTCACGGGCCGCGCCTCGCATGCGGCCGCGGCACCGCACCTCGGGCGCAGTGCGCTCGACGCCGTCGAACTGATGAGCGTCGGCGTCAACTACATGCGCGAACACATGCCGAGCGACGCCCGCGTGCATTATGCCTATCTCGAGGCCGGAGGCATCGCGCCCAACGTCGTGCAGGCCAATGCCCGCGTGCGCTATTCCATCCGGGCCCGCGACCTGCCCGGCATGCTGGATCTCGTCGAGCGGGTGAAGAAGATCGCCCAAGGGGCCGCGCTGATGACCGAGACGGAGGTCGAGGTGCGGATCGTCAGCGCCGTCTCGAACCTGCTCGGCAATACGCCGCTCGAGCGGACGCTCTACGGCATCATGGAGGAGCTCGGCCCGCCGCATTTCGACGACCGGGACCGCGCCTTTGCGCAAGACATCCGCGCGACCCTGACGGAGGGCGACATCGACGCGATGTACCGCACCATCGGGATGGCGAAGACGGACGCGCCCCTGGCCGACTTCCTCGTGCCCTTCGGTGCCGCGCGCAACCCGGCCATCGGCTCGACCGACGTCGGCGACGTGAGCTGGGTCGTCCCGACCGTGCAGGCGCATGCCCCGACGGTCGCGGTCGGGACGCCGTTCCACACCTGGCAGGTGGTGGCGCAGGGCAAGGCGCCGGCGGCCCACAAGGCGATGGTCCAGGTCGCCAAGGCGATGGCCGCCACCGCCGCCGCGGCGCTGACGAACCCGGATCTCGTCGCGGCCGCCAAGGCCGACCTCGAGACGCGGGCCGGGCCGAAGGGCTACCGGTCTCCGCTTCCCGCCGAGGTCCAACCGCCCCTCACCATGTCGGTCGCGTAAGCGTCTACGCCCTGCCTTAGAAGACCGGGCTCGCGGCGGTGGCGCGGTCCATGACCCGGCGGCCGAAGAGACTGGCGACGAGGTCCACCAGGATCAGGGCGCTTCGGCCGCGATCATCGAGAAAGGGATTGAGCTCGACAAGGTCGAGCGATCCCATCAGGCCGGAATCGTGGATCATCTCCATGATGAGATGGGCTTCGCGGTAGGTCGCGCCCCCCGGCACCGTCGTGCCGACCCCCGGCGCCAGCGAGGGATCGAGGAAATCCACGTCGAGGCTGACGTGAAGGAAGCCGTCCCGTGCGGCGACGCGGTCGAGGATGCGCCGCAGCGGCACCGCGACGCCCCATTCGTCGATCAGCCTCATGTCCACGACGTCGATGCCCCGCGCCCGAAGCAGCGCGCGTTCGCCGCGGTCGACCGAACGGATCCCGAAGAGATGCACGTGATCCGGTGCGAGGCGCGGCCCGACGTCGCTTGGCTGGAACACGCCCGTGAGGCCGGGCTCGCCACAGAGCGCCGCAAGCGGCATGCCGTGCATGTTGCCGGACGGCGAAGTGTCGGGCGTGTTGAAATCCGCGTGGGCATCGAGCCACAGCACGAAGAGCTCGCGACCGGTCTCGCGGCAGTGGCGGGCGACGCCGTCGACCGAGCCCATGGAGAGGCTGTGGTCGCCGCCGAGGACGATCGGGAGTTCGCCGGCCCTCATGCAGTCGTGAACGCGCTGTCCGATGGCCCGCGTCCAGGCCGCGACCTCGCCGAGGTTGCGCAACGTCGGTACGGGGTCGACGGGATCCTGGCCGATGGGCCCGGGCGCGAGGTCGCCGTGGTCGACGACACGGCACCCGAGGTCTTCGAGCGCCGAGGCGAGGCCGGCGGTCCGCAACGCCGCCGGCCCCATGAGACAGCCCGCCTGGCGCGTGCCGGCCTGGACCGGAACGCCGAGCAGGGCCACGGGGCCGTGCGACGGGACAGGCGTTTCCGAATGGATGTGGGTCATGGCGCGATGGGCAAGGATCGGCCGCGATCTCCGGCTCGGGGCGCTTCTATCGTATCGGGCCGCGGCTGTCTGCCGCCAGGCGTGAGCTTGAACGCAGGTACGGAACGAGGGTAGGTGGGCACCGAGGTGCGACCCCTGCGCAAGGCCGCTTCGGCGATGCGGCACCCGCACGAGGCCGATAATGACCGATTTCGACGATGCGCCCGGACGTCCGGGCGTCGACCCGACCTGGACGTCGAGTGCCAAGACCGGGGTCGGGACCGCGCTGGACGCGACGAGCCGTGTCGCCTTCACGATCAGCCACGGCATCCTGAACGAGATCTATTATCCCCGTATCGATCAGGCCTGCACGCGGGATTGCGGCCTCGTGATCACGGACGGTGCGGGCTACCTCTCGGAGGAGAAACGTGACACCGCGAGCACGGTCGAGCATGTGGCACCGGGCGTACCGGGCTACCGGCTCACCAACCGCAGCCACGACGGGCGCTACACGATCGAGAAATGTATCGTGGCCGACCCGCTCCGCGACGTCGTCCTGCAACGGATCCGTTTCAGGGTGCATGGCGACGACCCTGGCCGCTACAGGGTGTTCGCGCTGCTCTCGCCGCATCTCGTCAATGCAGGCCTGCACAATACGGCCTTCGTGGACACGATCAAGGGTTGGCGCCTGCCCTTCGCGGAGGGACGCGGCGTGACGCTCGCCATGGCGGCATCGCGACCCTTCAAGGACCTCTCGGTCGGTTTCGTCGGCAGCAGCGACGGCTTCGGCATCCTCAAGCGACACGGCTTCCTTGCGGAGCGCTACACGCGGGCCGAGGACGGCAATGTGGCGCTCACGGGCGAACTCGATCTCGGCCCGGACGGCGAGGTCGTTCTGGCGATCGGCTTCGGCCGCGAACGGCACGACGCCGGCAACCTCGCCAGAGCCAGTCTCATGGACGGCTATCCGGCCGCCGAGCGTGCCTATGTGGCGGGATGGCGGTCCTGGCAGGCGTCGCTGCTGCCGCTCGATGCGGCGGGGCGCGGCGAAACGCCTAGCGACGGCTCCGTCAACCCCTATCGGGTCTCGACCGCGGTCCTGCGGACCCACGAGGCGCTGCCCTTCGGAGGCGGCATGATCGCGAGCCTGTCGATTCCCTGGGGGGCCAGCAAGGGTGACGACGATCTCGGCGGCTATCATCTGGTATGGCCGCGGGATCTGACGGAGAGCGCTTCCGCCCTGTTGGCCATCGGGGCCGATTCCGAGGTGCGGCGCGTGCTCACCTTCCTGCAGGCCACCCAGGAGGCCGACGGGCATTGGCCGCAGAACATGTGGCTCGATGGAGCGGGCTATTGGCCCGGCATCCAGATGGACGAGACGGGCTTTCCGATCCTGCTGGTCGATGCCTCCTTTTGGGAAGGCGCCATCGGACAGGCGGATCTCGAACGCTTCTGGCCCATGGTGCGGCATGCTGCCCGCTATATCGTGCTGAATGGACCGGTCACGGGCCAGGATCGCTGGGAGGAGGACGGCGGCTACTCGCCTTTCACGCTCGCGGTCGAGATCGCGGGCCTCGTGGTCGCGGCCGACATCGCGCGCCGGCTCGGCCACGGACCCGACGCCGACTTCCTGCTGGAGACGGCCGATCTTTGGAACGGCATGATCGACCGATGGACCTACGCCACCGACACCGGGCTCTGCCACGATCTCGGGATCCCGGGGTACTACGTCCGCATCTCGCCGCCCGAAACCGTCGAGGTTCCCCAGCCGCTGGCCGGCACCGTGGCGATCAGGAACATTCCGTTCGCCAACCAGGCCCACGCGGCTTCGACGGTGGTCAGCCCCGACGCCCTCGCTTTGGTGCGCTTCGGTCTTCGGGCCGCCGACGATCCGCGCATCCTCGACACCGTCAAGGCCATCGACCATCTCCTCAAGGTCGAGCTACCCCAGGGGCCGCTCTGGCATCGTTACAACGATGACGGCTATGGCGAACACGAGGACGGTTCGCCCTTCGACGGCACGGGGATCGGCCGAGCCTGGCCACTGATGGCCGGCGAACGCGCCCATTACGAACTCGCCCTCGGCAACCATGACGAGGCGCGTCGACTGCTGAAGACGCTCGAAGCCTCGTCGAGCGACGGCGGCCTCATCCCGGAGCAGATCTGGGACACGGACGATATTCCGGATTACGAGCTCGTGCGGGGCAAGCCTTCGGGTTCCGCGATGCCGCTCGTCTGGGCCCACTCGGAACACCTGAAGCTGCTGCGATCGCTGCGCGACGGGGTGGTGTTCGATACCCCGCCGCAGGTGTCGCGGCGCTATGCCATCGGCAAGACCGAATCGAAGCTTTCGGGGTGGCGCTTCAGCAATATCGCGACGACGCTCGTCGCCGGCAAGACGCTTCGGATCCAGGTCCTGGAGTCCGCGCGGGTGCACTGGAGCAGCGACGGCTGGGCGACGGCTCGCGATACCGAGACCTGCCCGACGCCGTTCGGCCTCCACTTCGCCGACCTCGGCACGGAAGCCCTGGCGATCAACTCGACGGTCGTGTTCACGTTTCATTGGGCCGAAGCGGACCGTTGGGAAGGCCGGGACTTCTCCGTGAAAGTCTGCGGACCGGAAGACTCGAAGCCTGCCAACGCCAAGGCGCAGTGAACCCGGTCACGGTTCCTGGTCGCGAGTGCGCGACCCGGCCGACGAGCTCGAGGAGTAAGCCGTTTGGCTCTCGACTTTTTCGACGTCAAGGCGGCGGGCGAGCTCTCGACCATACGACAGGGGACAACCTCCCGTTTGGGAAATCCAAGGTAGCCCCTGGCCCCTGGTTGCAGTAAACCCGTCGTCGCCGGGCTCGCTCTCGAAGTCTCATCGAATCCCCATGGCCTATCGCTTCGTCCACGCCGCCGACATCCATCTCGATTCGCCGCTCCGCTCGCTTGCCCTCCGCAATCCCGAGCTCGCGGCGCTGATCGGCAATGCCACCCGGCAGGCCTTCGTGCGGATCGTCGACCTGTGCATCGCCGAGCAGGTCGACGCGCTGCTGTTGGCCGGCGACCTCTACGACGGCGAGCAGACTTCGATGAAGACGGCCCGGTTCCTGGCCGAGCAGATCAAGCGTCTGCACGAGGCGGGGGTCCGCACCTTCGTGATCCGCGGCAACCACGACGCGCTGTCGAAGATCACCAAGGAACTGCTGTTCCCCGATTCGGTAAAGGTCTTCGGCGGCCGGGCCGATGCCGTCACGATCGAGCATGTGGCGGGCGGGTTCGACGTCGTCCTGCATGGGCTGAGCTTCGCCCAGCCGCACGCGCCCGAAAGCCTGCTGGCGAAGTTCAAGCCGCCCGTCGACGGTGCCGTGAACATCGCGCTCATGCACACCAGCCTCGCAGGATCGTCGGGCCACGACCCCTACGCGCCCTGCGCCGTGGCCGACCTGCATGTCTCGGGGTTCCATTATTGGGCCTTGGGGCATGTTCATCGCCGCGACGTCATGCACGAGACGTCGCCGGGATCCCGCAAGGCCGCCACGGTCGTGATGCCCGGCATGCCGCAGGGCCGCGACATCAACGAGGCGGGCCCGAAATCCGTCACGCTGGTGACGGTCGCGGACGACCGCACCGTCACGGTCGAGGAGCGGGTCACCAGCATCGCGCAGTTCGAGCGCGTCGCGGTCGACCTCGACGGCATCGACGAGTGGAACGAGGTCGTCTCGACGATCGAAGCGGCTCTCGGACGGGCGCGGGACGCCGCCGTCTCGGAGCATCTCGTGGCGAGGCTGACCCTCACCGGGAGCACGCCGCTCGCCTGGAAGCTCAGGCGCGACGGCGAGCTGATCAAGACCGAGGCCGACACGCGCGCCGAAACCATGGGTCGAAGCTGGGTCGAGAAGCTTGAGATCGACTGCGTGGCCCCCGAGGCCGGAGGCTCGCGTGGGGCACTCGGCGATCCCTTCGCCGAGCTCCGCCACCTCATCGGCGGCGAAGTCCTGCAATCGGAGGCGTTCAGGGCCGAGATGGCGGCCATCGCCGAGGAACTCCGCGGCCAGTTACCCACGGAATGCCGGGCCACGGTCCTTGGTAACGATGCCGAGAGCTTCGAGGCCGCGCTGGCGCGCTACGTGGCGGATGGCGCCGAGGATGTCCTGGCCCGGCTCCACGCGCCGGTCGCGGACGAACCGAACTGAGATGCGGCTTCGGCGTCTCGATCTGACCCGTTACGGCAAGTTCACGGACCGGCGGATCGACTTCGGCTCCGCCGAGCCGGGCCAGCCCGACCTGCATATCGTCTACGGTCCCAATGAGGCCGGCAAGTCGACCGCTCTCTCGGGCTTCCTCGATCTGCTGTTCGGCATCGAGACGCGCAGCCGCTACAACTTCCTCCACCCCTACCCCGCCATGCAGATCGGCGGCGCGCTGGATCTTTCCGGAGGGTGCCAGGAACTGGTGAGGGTCAAGCGGCCTCAGGCCAGCCTCTTCGACGATGCCAAGCGCCCGGTCGCCGAGGCCCTGATCGCCGGAGAGCTCGGCGGCATCGACCGCGCCGGCTACCGCACCATGTTCTCGCTCGACGACGAG
>CAXTME010000137.1:0-10315 GCA_964245215.1 uncultured Lichenihabitans sp. | reverse complement strand
CAAGGAACGACCGCGCGGTCCGGCCGGCAAGACCGGTCCGGCCGGCAAGACCGGTGCGGCCGGCAAAGCGGGTGGAAAGGGGAGGCAGCGGGAGAGTTCCAAGCCGCAGCATTGGCCCCCGCCCTCGGCCAAGGACGCCAAACGCCCGCTTCAACAGACGGACGATGGTCGCCCCGAACACCCCCTTCCGGTGAATACCACGTCCGAAAAGCTCGGCTACGAGGTCAAGGATACGCGAGCCGGTACGCTCGCCATCATCATGGTGGTGAGCGTCGCGATCATCGGAGGGTCGATCACCGGCCTGTTCTCTCTGATCGGTCATTACCGCAGCGTCGACGCCCGTTCGGCCCCGCTGACACCCCAGCAGCTGGCGGTGATCGTGCCGCCCGGCCCGCATCTCCAGGGGCATCCGCTGCACGATATCGCCGAAGAGCGGAAGCGCGAATCCGATCTGCTCGATCACTACGCCTGGATCGACCCCGCCCACCAGCGCGCCCGCATCCCGATCGAGCGGGCGCAGGCGCTCGTCGTGGGCAGACCTCTCGATCCGGCCCCGCCGCCGGCCCCGAAACCGTGACGGAGTCCTCCCGAGCATGAACGGCGCCGGCAACCCGCTCGACATCTGGCCCGCCGCGGCCTCGGCCAGCGCTGTCGAGAGCGATTACCTGATCCTGGCGTTCACCATCGTGATCCTGTTCCTCACGGTGCCGATCTTCCTCGCCATCACGTATTTCGCCTTCAAGTACCGGCAGGGCGTGAGGGTCAACCGGGAACATTCGGAGGAGCGCAGCGTCGCCATCGAGCTCTCCTGGATGATCATCCCCTTCGTCCTGACCTTGTTCTTCTTCTTCTGGGGTGCGCGGATGTTCATCGCGCATAAGACCGTGCCGCCCGGGGCCCTGCAGGTCGATGCCATCGGCCGACAATGGATGTGGAAGTTTCAGCATCCCGGCGGTCAATCGGAAATCAACGACCTCCATGTGCCGTCGGGACAGAATGTCGTGCTGCGGATGATCTCGCAGGACGTCATCCACGCGCTCTACATCCCGGCGCTGCGCATCCAGATGGACGTCCTGCCGGACCGCTACACCACGATGTGGTTCAAGGCCGACAAGCCCGGCACCTACCACCTGTTCTGCTCGGAATATTGCGGGACCGATCACTCCGTGATGGGAGGCTTGCTGACCATCATGTCGCCCTCCGACTACGAGAGCTGGCTCAACCGCTCGGGGTCCGATACGACCTTGGCGTCGGCCGGGGAGGCACTGTTCCTGTCCTACGGCTGCTCCGGCTGCCACCAGAATCAATCCACCGTTCGGGCGCCGTCGTTGGTCGGCCTCTACGGCAGGCCCGTGCCGCTCGAAGCCGGCGGCACGGTGACGGCCGACGACAGCTATGTCCGCGACAAGATCCTGAACCCCGACGACAACAAGATCGCCGGGTTCAAGCAGGTGATGCCGCGGTTCAAGAGCGTGATCCCGGAAGACGACCTCATGCGGCTCGTCGCTTACATCAAATCCACGGGCCTGAAGACGGGAAGTGCAGATGACCTCCGTAGCGCACCGTGACCAGCATGTGCCGCATGGCACGATCGACCGGCCGGACGATTATCTCCACGTCACCCATACGCTGAGGTCGTGGCTGCTGACGACCGACCACAAGCGGATCGGCATCCTCTACCTCATCTCCATCACGGGCTTCTTCATCATCGGCTCGGTCGCGGCCGGCCTGGTGCGGCTGGCCCTCGTCGTGCCGGACGGTTCGATCTTCACCAACGACACCTACAACAAGCTCTTCACCATCCACGGCGTCGTGATGGTGTGGTTCTTCCTGATCCCGTCGATCCCCGCGACCTTCGGCAATTTCCTGCTGCCCATCATGATCGGCACCAAGGACCTCGCCTTCCCCCGGCTCAACACGGCGAGCTGGTACATCTTCATGAGCGGCTCGGTCTTCGCCATGCTGGCCGTGCTGATGGGCGGCATCGACACGGGCTGGACCTTCTACGCTCCGTTCTCGACCACCTATTCCAACGGCTACGTGGTGTTGGCGCTGATCGGCGTCATCATCGTGGGGTTCTCGTCGATCCTCACGGGGCTGAACTTCGTCGTCACGGTCCACACCATGCGGGCGCCGGGCATGACGTGGTTCCGCATGCCGATCTTCGTCTGGACCATGTATGCGACGAGCCTGATCTTCCTTCTGGCCACGCCCGTCATCACTATCGCGCTGATCCTGCTCGTCATGGAGCGGGCCTTCAAGATCGGCGTCTTCGACCCGGCGCTCGGCGGCGACCCGGTGCTGTTCGAACATCTCTTCTGGTTCTACTCCCACCCCGCCGTCTACATCATGGTGCTGCCCGGCATGGGAGTGATCAGCGAGATCATCCCGGCCTTTTCCCAGAAGCGCATCTTCGGCTATAAGTTCATCGCCTATGCGACGATCGCGCTCGCGTCGATCACGTTCTTCGTGTGGGGTCACCACATGTTCGTGAACGGGCAGAGCGACTACGCCAGCGTGACCTTCTCGTTCCTGAGCTTCGCGGTGGCGGTCCCCTCGGCCGTCAAGGTCTATAACTGGACCGCCACGATCCATAAGGGCGCGCTCAGACTCGATACGCCGATGCTCTACGCCATGGGCTACATCGGGCTCTTCGTCCTGGGCGGCCTGACGGGCCTGTTCCTCGCCACGTTGGCGATCGACGAACATGTCCACGACACCTATTATGTCGTGGCGCATTTCCACTACATCATGGTGGGCGGCACCATGCTGGCGTTCCTCGGCGGGCTGCACTACTGGTGGCCGAAGTTCACCGGCCGCATGTACAATGAAGCCTGGGGTCGTATCTCGGCCCTGCTGCTCTTCGTCGGTTTCAACGTGACCTTCTTTCCGCAGTTCATCCTCGGCTATCTCGGGATGCCGCGGCGCTACCACGTCTATCCCGCCGAATTCCAGCTGCTGAACGTCCTGTCGTCTGCCGGCGCCACGATCCTCGCCGTGGCCTACATCTTCCCCATGATCTACCTGCTCTGGTCGCTGTGGTACGGCAAGAAGGCGCCCGACAATCCATGGGACGCGAAGGGGCTCGAATGGATGACGACGTCGCCGCCGCCGCTGCATAACTTCGCGACTCCGCCGATCGTGGATTTCGAAGCCTATGATTACGAGAACAGGGTGCCGGAAGCGTGAGCGAGGCCCTGGCGGAAGGCGTCGGCATCGAGGTCATCGAGCAGTTCGAGACCGAGGATCAGCAGCGCCGCGCCGGCATCCTCGGCATGTGGGCGTGGCTGCTGACGGAACTCCTGCTGTTCGCCGGCCTGTTCCTCATCGCCGTCATCCTCCGGGTGCAATATCCGGAATCGGTCCACAAGGCCGTGGCCCATCTCAAGTTCTGGATCGGGGCCGCCAACACGGCGGTTCTCATCGTGTCGAGCTTCACGATGTCGGGCGCGATCGAGTTCTCGCGTCTCGGCCTGCAGCGCTGGACCGTACGGGCCATGATGGCGACCGCGGCGCTAGGCTCGCTCTTCCTGCTGCTGAAGGGCTACGAGTGGTATGTCGACATCCAGGAGCACATGGCGCCGTTCCTGAACCAGCCTTTCGAACTCGCCGACGACAAGCAGTCGACCCTCTTCGTCAACCTTTACTGGGTCACGACGGGGCTGCACGGCTTCCACCTGATTACCGGCGTCACGATCCTGATGATCCTCGCCCTGCAGGCCCGGGCCGAAGGCTATCTCCAGCGACACCAGAACCGTATCGAGGTCTATGGTCTCTACTGGCACTTCATCGATCTGATCTGGATCATGGTGTTCCCCATCCTCTACGTGATCGGGAGATGATTATGTTCGACCTCGACCTCGACGACGACCAGAAGCGTGACATCACGGCCAGGATGAAGGTGCCGACGATCTCCTTCGCGGTCCTGATGGCGCTCCTCGCCATCAATGTCCTGCTCGGCGCGACGATCCCCTTCGAAAAGGTCTGGATCCTCGAAACGGTAGTACTGGCCACCATGGTGGTGGTGGTCTTGCTGCTCTCGATGGAGGTCATCAAAGAGCCTCCGCTCATTCGGCTCTACGCCGTGCTGGGCTTCTGCTGGGTCTCGATCCTCTTCACGATGACGCTGATCGACTATCTGACCCGTTGACGCTCAACGACCCGATCCGAGACCGGCTAATCGGCGTGGATGGCACTCCGGTTGAATCTCGCCATCATGGTATGGACGGCGCGGCGTCCGATCATCCTGCGGGTGAAGGCCAGCACCAAGGCGAAAGTTTTCATCGGTCCGTCCGTCGCGTGTGATGTCCGGCCGATAACGCCGACGCGGCCCGTTTGATGCGAGGGCTACCGATCACGTCCGGGTGCGTGTCATCGTGTCTCAACGTCGCCGTGAACCGTCCCGTGTCAGAATCATGATGTGAAGCCTACCAGGCCACGATGGGGGAGGACGACCATGAATCAGCCCGGAGATGTCGCCACCTCGCTTTCCAGCGGCTTACATTCCGGTGGGGGCTTTGCCAGCGATGCCGATGCGTTCGCGGCATTCATCATCTGCCTCGCGATCGCGGTGGCGGTGTTCGAGCTTGTCCGAGGGACCTGGGATCGTCGACGCATCAAGGTGCGTCGGAAGGGCTGATGTCGCGACAGGACCCCGAAAATCTTCAGCAGGATGAAACGCGCTCCAGGCTAGGACGAAGCGGTTCGATCGCGCTTGCAGGGGGAACCGTGAGCGCTAGTTGATGGACTCTCCCGTGGTGCTTACCACCTTCAACTCCGCAGAGTCATCCGATGAAGTTGCTCCACTACGCCGCCGCCGCCGGCATCCTGTGTCTGCCGCTCGGCTACGGTACGGCACCTGCGTCCGCCGCGACCGCTCATAACTCGCAGGCTGGCGCCAACGGCAATACTTCGAACGCCGAAGCGCCTCTTCACAAGCATATGATGAAAAAGAAGCATATGAAAAAGATGTAAGGCGGCTGCATCCAGCGCACAACTTAGAATGTGCTGGTTCGCTTCGCTGCGCTCGCAATGACAGTTGTCGGCGCCGTGCTTCCGAAGCTGGCTGACGCAGCTTGAAGTTCATCAGGTGGAGCGTCCCTCGTGCAAGTTCAGGCAGCGGACGCTGAATCGAATTCTACGTTTGCTGTTCAGCTTCGTAGAGTTCGAGTGGCAGGCCATCGGGATCGCGGAAGAATGTGAAACGGGCACCGGTGTGTTCGTCGATTCTGACCGGTTCGATATCGACCTTTTCCTGTCTGAGGTGAGCCACGACCGCATCCAGGTCCGAGACCAAGAAGGCCAGATGGCGCAGACCTTGCGCCTCTGGTGCCGAGGCGCGAGATGGCGAGTTGGGAAACGAAAACAGCTCGATTTGGGAATGCGTCCCGACCGCCATGTCGCATTTCCAGGATTGGCGTTTCTCGCGCCATACCTCACGGATCACACGGAACCCGAGGATCTCGCTGTAGAACGACTTCGACCGATCGTAGTCGGATGCGATGATCGCGATGTGGTGAACGGCGTCGAGCAGGGTCGGCCGGGCGCTGGGTAGCGAAACCCCGCTGTTCTCCTGGTCCGCATCCAAGTCTTGTCCTCCCATTCGGTCTTAACCCGGCCGACGAACAGTCTTCCCCACGGCGTGACGGACTTGGCGGGTCGCAAGGGCTCCGCTGGAGCCATTTTTGAGGCTGGTCCTCAAGGATCCGATGCAGTCAGACCGGCTTGCCAAGATCGTTTAAGTTGCGGTACTCTCGATTCCTAAACCGAGAGTCACAGTTTCCCAAGCTCGATCGGGTCGCTTGGACTCGAACGTTACCTTTGAACCCGTGTCACCGCTGCCGCAAGACCGATCGTCAGCTAGGTCGATCTCCTGGTTTCCGGTTCTTGTGTCTTCGACCTTCATCGCCCCGCATTGGAGGGTGCCCTGATGCTGACGACCTCTATCGTGATTGTATCGGCATTGGCGGCCGTCTGCATTCCTCTTCTCTTCATCACGACACGAGAGTCGACGAAGCATCATCGCCAGGGTATCGTCAAGGACCTTGGTCTAGTATTCGGAAAATCTCAATCAGATCGACTCGGAATCATTCCGTCGTTCGAATTCGTCAAGTATAAATATTTTGTCGACACCGTCCAGCGGGATCATGGGATAGACCATGATTTCAGATGGAGACATTGGATCCTGAGTTCTATTCCGTTGGTCTGCGTCCTCTTCATCATGAACGTGCTCTGCGCCTGTATCGTGGCTCGCACGGCGTTCAGAACCGTGGTTGATGTCGACGTCGATTGGCTGTCGAGTTCGGTCGCGCTACCTCTCTTTGCATGGGTGATTCTAGCTTCTTACGCTGGTGCCGCCTTGTTCACGTTGCGAGCCTTCTTTCAGGCGATCAACAACTTCGATCTCAGCCCGCTCTCCTTCATCGGTGCCACCGTCAACATCTTGCTCGGCTTGGCGAGTGGGCTTCTGTTCGTGTTCGGCGTGCTGCGGATCACCGAGACCGTGCATCTCTGGTCGATCTCGAATCCGGGCTTCTTCCCGATCATCCTGATCACGGCTTTCGCCGCGGGGTACTTTCCCGACCTGGCCGTGCGCAACATCACGCGGCTGTCCAAGCTCAGAGCTTACAAGACGGAAGACCCGAAGCTCTACGACAGCTTCAAGGCCATTCCGATCGAGATCATCGACGGTATCGATCTCGAGATCAGAGGCCGCCTGGCCGATTACCACATCGTCTCGGTGCAGAACTTGGCGGCTGCCAATCCCCTGATGCTGTTCGTTGAGACACCTTACGGCGTGTACCAGATCATGGATTGGGTAGCCCAGGCACAGTTGTGCTCCTCTGTCGGGCCCACCGCACTGCTTGACCTGTGGCACATCGGCATTCGCACGATCTTCGATCTCGAGCGCGTCGCCCTCGATCCGGCCTGTACGGCGCCCGAACTGATCGAAGAGATCGGCAGGATCATCGGGCAAAAGCAGAGGCTCGATGCAAACGGTACAGTCGTATACCCGAGCATGAAGGCGATCGAGGCCGACATCCGCTTTCGGCTGGAGAGCCCTCACGTCCACCGGCTGCGGCAGATCTTCAATCAGGTCGGCGAGAGTTTGGGAACGGATGCGCGGCGCTTGCCGCCGGTGCTCGACTGCGTGCCCGGCGCCAACCGAAACTGCCCTTTCGTGCGCCCGGCAGGGCCGCAGCTCCACGCCGGCCGTCCGTTCCGGCGGACGTGGCGCTTCGTCCTGCATCGTGTCTGACGGTTTTCCAATCTCACTGGGCCAAGGCCAGACGCCCGCGGTCGACCGACAGACTCGAAAGCCGAGACAGGAAGCTCATCCCGAGCAGGCTTTGGACCAGTTGACCGCGCCCGCAGACAAGGGCCGGGACGTCGCGAACCGTGATGCTGCCGAGCGTGACCCGCGAGAGCTGGACCCTTCCCACCATGGAAGCACCATTGGCCGTACTGGTCTTGATGGTGTAGTCCGACGGCATGAGCCTGATGCCGAGCCGTTCCGCATCCTCGTAGCTCAGCGTCAGGAAGGTGGCGCCCGTATCGATCATCACGGGAAGCCGTTGCCCGTCGATCTCGACCTCGGTCTGGTATTGGCCACCGCGGTCCGGTTCGATGATTTCTCGGGCCGATGAGGGCGGCTCGGAGCGCGGGATGGTCGGCTCCGTTACCGCGGAGGCGACGGTACGCTGCGGCGCCCTGGCCCTTGCAGCCGAAGGGGGTCCGCCCAAGACGGCGCTGGCCGAAGACAGGAGGTCGCGTTGCTCGGCCGGGGAAAGCTGGGCCAGTTCGCCACCTGCCACGAGCGCCACGACAGCACAGCCGACCGCGACTTTCACCAGGCCCATCGCTTTCTCCGCTGATCGCAAGCGGTTCACGATGCGGCAGGGCGCGATGCCGTCCCGTTAATGCGATCTCCGCTGCAGCGCCGTTCTGCCGACGCGGTGAACAGCGAGGTAGCGTAACCGCTCGCATGCGATCTATTCGCCACCTCGGGCCAGCAAGGCCTCGATCTCGGCCTTCCAGGGAATGCTGGTCTGGGCGCCGGCCCGGGTGCAGGCGAGGGATCCGGCGGCGGTGCCGCGACGCAGGGCCTCGGTGAAGGACAGGCCGGCATCGAGCGCGGCCGCGAAAGCGCCGACGAAACTGTCGCCCGCGGCCGTCGTGTCGACCACCGCGACCTTGGGGCAGGGCACGCGATGCGCTTCCCCATCCTCCCAGCCGATCACGCCATCTGCCCCGAGCGTCACGACCGTGGCCGAGACGCCGAAGGCGTTGCGGAGGTGCTGGGCCAGGACGTCGTGGTCGGGACCGAGCCCGAGCGCCGCCGCCAGATCGGCCGCCTCGTGCTCGTTCACCACCAGGATGTCGATGCTGGACAGGTAGGCGTCCGAGACGAGGCCGGACGGCGCGAGATTGAGGACCGTGACAAGGCCGGCCGTCCTGGCCAGGAGGGCCGCGGCTTCGCCTTCGCGGTCCGGGACCTCGCGCTGCAGGAGGAGCAAGCCGCCGCGCCGAAGCGTGGCGGCCCTGATCCGGGAGGATGCCGCCTCGGCATTGGCGCCTGCCGCCACCGTGATGGCATTCTGCCCGCCGGCATCGACCGCGATGAAGGCCGCACCGGTCGGTGCGTCCACCTCAGCGACGCCGTCGAGCGCGACACCCGCGTCCCGCAGCAACGCCAGCGCAGGACCGGCGAAACCGTCGCGCCCCGTGGCGCCCACCAGCGCCACCTCGGCCCCAGCGCGTCGCGCCGCCAAAGCCTGGTTGGCCCCCTTGCCGCCCGGGATCATGGCATAGGACGGACCGAGTACGGTTTCGCCCGGCGCCGCGATCCGTTCGACCGACGTCACGAGGTCGATGTTGATGGAGCCGAAGACGGTGATCATGAGGCCTGGCCGTCGTCGTCATCTCCGCCCGCAAAACCGCGGAGCGCCTCCGTCAGGGCTCGCGCCCGTCTGCCGATCTCGGCCGGGGTCACGCCGGGCTTGAACAGAGACGACCCGATGCCGAAGCCCTGCACGACGCTGCCACGCCAATCCGCGATCGTGTCGGCCGATACCCCGCCGACGACCAGGAGCCGCGTCTTCCTGGGCAATACCGCGGCCATGGCTTTCGCCACGTTGGGCGTCACGAGTTCGCCCGGGAACAGCTTGACCGCGTGGGCGCCGGCCTTGAGCGCCGCGAAGGCCTCGGTCGGGGTGAGGCAGCCCGGCAGCGACACCAGTCCGCGCTCGCGACTGCGCCGGATCACGGCGACGTCCATGTTGGGCGACACGATGATCTGGCCCCCGACCCCTGCGACCGCGTCGACGCCCTCCGGATCGAGCACGGTCCCGGCCCCGACGCTGGCTCGATCGCCGAGCGCGCTGACGAGCGCCCCGATACTGTCGAGCGGCTGCGGGGAATTCAAC
Organism: uncultured Lichenihabitans sp.; assembly: GCA_964245215.1. Classification (GTDB taxonomy): domain Bacteria; phylum Pseudomonadota; class Alphaproteobacteria; order Rhizobiales; family Beijerinckiaceae; genus Lichenihabitans. Next base: position 890 of record CAXTME010000137.1, on the reverse strand, counting down.
GGCACTTCGAGGATCGTGATGCCGGCCGCCACCAAGGCCTCGCCGACCGCCACGGCCTCGCGCGGCTCGATCCCGCGCAGGATCGCCACGATCGGCATGGCGGCGAAAGCCGCGTTGAAGTGCTGTTCGAAACGGCTGGTATCGGTCATGCGGGCATCCTTGCGGCCATGATGGTCTTCAACCCGGCCAACGTCACGGCGGCCGGCTCGTGGACCACCACGTCGAGGCCTCGTTCCGCGAACGCCGGACGATAGACGCCGAGTTGCGGCTCACCCGCGACGAGGTGCACCACGGAGGGCCGGCCGAAGAGGTCGAGCGCTCCCGCGATCTCGGCCTCGACGAGGAGACGTGACAGGTAGGGCCGGACGCCGCGCGGTTCGAGGTCGCCGGCCAGCACCCGCGCCCTCGCCTGAAAGAGCTGGCGCGTCAGGCCGCCGGGAGCGGCCGCGGCGTCGCGTGCGATCCGCTGCCCGGCTTCGGGATCGTCCGGCGCCTCGGCGAGCCGTGCCACGAAGGAATTGGACACCGCGGCGAAGAGCTCGCCCGTGACGAAAGTCGCGAAGCGCGCGATGCGACCGTCCACGATCTCGATCCACTTGCCATGCGTTCCGGGAAGCGACAGGAGCCCCTGGCGCACGCCGGTGCCGATGGCCTGAGTTTCCTCCCCGCGCATGACGTCGTAGGAGCCATCGGCCCAGCGGCAATCGACACCCGGCACGATGCCGACATCGCGGCCGACGCCGGGCACCGGGATCAGCCGCGCCGCGATCTCCGCCGGGCCGCAGGGGCAGGCCACGTAGGGAGCCTCGACCCAGCCGTTGCGGCTCCCCACCATGCCGGCCATGACGACCGGCAGGCCGGGAGACGCCGCAAACCAGCTTCCGCACGCC
>CAXTME010000136.1:0-10487 GCA_964245215.1 uncultured Lichenihabitans sp. | reverse complement strand
GCGTGCCGCAAGCGGCCGACCGAGTGAAGCATCGACAGGCCCTTGTCCAACCCCAAGCAACCGAGCGCCGAACCGGCGAACCGCAGACGTCCGCCTCGCGCCAACCTGGCGCCGCGATATCTAGCGGGACCAGAATAACGGCGTCGCTGCACACTGGCTAGGCGGCGCGGTTCCGGTCAAGCCTTTCGCAGGTCCGGCAGAGGCCCACGCCGCGACGTCGTGGTTCGTCCCGTCGTGCCACGACAGGACAGGCAGAGGCTGCGGCCTCCTTCATGCTGAACGGGCCCCATGAGTTGATCCCGGTCACAGCGTCAATCGGCGAGCGGCAGATAACTCGTCCTGTCCTTATTCAAGGTTGTTCATCTCGGGCGTGGGCGCAGGAATACAGCCTTCCCCAGCCTTCATGTCAGTATGATCATACTCGGCTGCTTTCGCGTCTGGAACATCTCCAGGCGCGCCGGCTTCCTCCTCGTCGCACTCGCAGCGGTGATCGTCATCGGTTCGGTCCATCTCGGATGGCACTATCTCGTGGACGATTTCGCCGTGTTCGGGATCATGGGGGCGATCTGGCGAACCGGCGGCTTCCTTGCCGCCCGGATCCGCGCGCTCGCGTCCAACCGCAAGTCGCCGGCAGCGCCTCGAAGGGAGACTCTTGGTTTCCCGGCACCACGTTGCCGGCTCCGCTGGTCTTGGCTGAAGCCTGGCCCGAACCTGAAGCGGGGCTCGGTTGATCGGCCCGGGCACCGACAGCAGGACCTTTCGATCAGCGTTGCCGAATCGCCTCTGCCACCGTCTGCGTCATCGGGGTTGTCGGGCGTCCGATCAGACGGCTCATGGCGCGAGCCTCGTCGAGAAGAGCGCCTTCTGCTGCCCTGGCCTCGGCGTCGGCCAGAAGGCTGGCCAGATGAGCCGGGAGACCCGCCTGGAGCAGGACGCCCTGGTAATCCGCTTGCGGCAGATCGTGGTAGGCGACCGGGCGTCCCGATCGCGCGGAGATCTCCGCTGCAAGGTCCGACAGCATCCAGGCCTCGTCTCCCGCGAGCTCGTACATCCGGCCCGCCTGGTCCGACGCCGTAAGGGCGACGACGGCCGCCGCCGCGTAATCGGCACGCGCCGCCATGGAGACCCGTCCACGGCCCGAAGACCCCGCGATCGTCCCGTGCTGGAGCGCCGGCTGCAGCGCCATGAGGTAATTTTCCGTGTACCAGCCGTTGCGAAGCAGGACCGTATCGAGGCCCGACGACGCCAGCGCCAGTTCGGTTGCCCGGTGATCTTCGGCGAGCTTCAAGGGCGACCGATCGGCGTGCAGGATGCTCGTATAGGCGATGAGTTTCACGCCCGCCGCCTTCGCGGCATCGATCACAGCCCGATGCTGTTGGACGCGCGTCGTAAGCTCGTTCGACGAAACGAGCAGGAGTCGATCCACCCCTGAAAGAGCAGAGGTCAGGGTCTCGGGGCGGTCGTAGTCGGCTTCGCGGACCGTGACGCCCCGGGCGGTAAGGTCGGCCGCCTTCCCTGGCGTGCGAACCGCAGCGACGATGTCGCTGGGATCGACGGTCTTCAGCAGCCCTTCGACGACGAGACGGCCGAGTTGGCCTGTGGCTCCGGTGACAGCGTACATGGGAGTTCCTGACGGTATGGTGTTCGAAGACTCAGATTTACATAGCACCCTAACGAATAGTAAGTACGTACGTCGAGGTAAGTATCCGATGACCGACACCCCTGCCCCGCGCCCCGGCTCGATGTACGAAAGAGTGCAGCGCGGCGATGTGTTTCGGCTCGGCTGTCCATCGCGGGACGTGATGCGGCACGTCACCAGTCGCTGGGGCGTGCTCGTGCTCATCGCGCTGCAAGGCGGCGTGCATCGCTTCAGCGGGCTGCGCCGCAAGGTGAGCGGGGTGAGCGAACGCATGCTGGCCCAGACACTGCAATGGCTCGAAAGCGACGGGCTCGTGGATCGGCGTGCTTTTCCCGTGGTCCCGCCGCACGTCGAGTACAGCCTGACGCCGCTCGGCCGCGAGGCTGCCGCCAAAGTAGCGGGTCTGGCCGACTGGATCGAGGAGAACCTCGAACACCTTCGGTCGGAAACGCCGCCGAAAGCTTGAGTTCAGTTCGTGACGGCCGCCACTACGACGATAGGCCTCTCGCGTATCCGATCATCCGGTCGCAGGCGTCCGCCAGGCGCTCTTCGCTGGCCGCAAAGGCGAGACGGACGAAACCCCTCGTAGCCGGGCCGAAAGCCGCCGCATCGAGGAGCGACACGCCGGTCTGGCGGAACAGGCCCCAGGCAAAATCGTAGGACGAGAGACCTGTGCCCCGCACGTCGACGAGGCAGAACATGCCGGCTTCAGGGCGAAGCACGTCGAGACCCGGAGCTTCGGCCAGACGATGCGACACGAGGGCGAGCCTGCGCCCGTAGATGGTCCGCATGGTCTCGGTCGTCGAGTCATAATCCTCCAAGGCGGTCAGGGCCGCCTCCTGGATGAAACCCGGCAGGCCGTAGAGCATGTTGAGGGCGAGCCGTTCGACATGGTCGACCAGCGCTTTCGGCCCGACGAGCCAGCCGACGCGCCAGCCTGTCATCGCATGGGATTTCGAGAGGCTGCCGATCGCGATGGTCCGCTCGGCCATGCCGGACAGCGTACGAAACCCGAGATGGACACCGGAGAAGACGAGGCTTTCGTAGACCTCGTCGACCACGACCCAGAGGTTGTGCCGCCGGGCGACGTCAGCGACCTCCCGCAACTCGGCTTCCGTCATGACGGTCCCGGTGGGATTATTCGGGTTGGCCATGAAGATGGCCCGGGTGCGAGACGTCACGGCCGCCTCGAGGTCGGCGACCCGGGGCCTGAAACCGTCTTCGGCCGACGCTGGGATCCGGACGAGAGTCGCGCCCGAGGCCGCGATCGTGGCCTCATAGGTCAGGTACATGGGCTCGATCACGATGACCTCGTCCCCCGTTTCGCAAAGCGCCAGGGCCGTAGCGAAGAGCCCGTTCTGTGCACCCGCCACCACCATCACGTTTTCGACTTCCGTCGCGACGCCGGTGCGCCGCCGCAGGAGGCGGGCAATCGCGGTCCTCAGGGCGGCTTTCCCGGGAATGGCGGTGTAATGCGTGTCGCCGGCCCGGAGAGCCGCGACGGCCCGCTCGACGATGGGTTCCGGCGTTGCGAAGTCCGGGTCGCCGACACTGAGCAGGATCACGTCTTCGCCGCGGGCCTCGGCCTGGCGGGCCGCGGTGTGGATGTCCCAGGCCGTTCCTCCGGGAGCATCGAGACGATCCACCAGCGATGAGAAGCGCATCTTCACAGGTCTCTCGAGGCGGGTTGCGGGCCTTCTACCGGGATCGGCGCCGGGCGCTCCTCGAGCTTCGACGTGTCGTGTCGATAGCCGGCCAATCTCCCGTCGGCAATACCATGCCAAACTGCCGTGGACGCCTCCGATCTCGGCGCGATCTGGAAGCATCGGCGCCGGAAGGGGCCCCGGACGACCGAGCCTATTCCGCAGCCTGCACGCATTCGCGATAGATCCCCACCGTATCTCGCGCCACGCGCGCGACCGAAAGGTGGTCGATGTTGATCTGGCTTCGCCGACGCCAAGCGGCCAGCGTCGCAGGGTTTCCGGCCAGCATGGCGAGCGAGTCGGCTAGTGCGCTCGGCTGGGGAAAGCGCGCGGACCCGAGGGGGGGCTCAGCTTCTTCCGGCCCCGTTCAGAACGACGCCCAGAATGCCCGTATGCGCGCTTCGCAGTGCGACCAGACAGTCGGCCACCTCGTCGACCGTCGTCCTGCCGGCTTCGACCACGACGATGACGCCATCGAGCATCTGACCCACCGCCTGTGCGTCCGACGAACGGCTGAGAGCCGGCAGGTCCACGATGACGCTGGCATGCTGCTGCAGATCGGCGACGATCTGGCGCATCTCGGGCAGGCCCAAAAACGCATCCAGGTTCGTCCCGGTCTCTTCGCCGACGGCCGGGACGAAGCAAAAATGCTCTGACAATTGTCGGCGCGTCAGCTTGGCCAATGGATCACGGGCGAGGAGGCTCTCGGTGAGCCCCCGGCGCTCATGCGGCGCAAGACCCTGCGTGAGATCCGGGTGACGCAGGTCGGCGTCTATGAGAACAACGGGCTCGGAGGCAGCCGCTATGACCCGGGACAGGCAGCTTGCGACGGTGGTTTTTCCCTCCCCCTTGCGCCACGATACGACGCCGACGGAACGGTGGTTCACGTCGAGGTTGGAGGGGATCATGACGGCGCGGAGCGATCGCAGCGCATCGGCATAAACCAGGTCGACCTTCGCGAGCCCCTGGCCATGTCGCGCATATCGCCGCTGCCGCCCGGACAGGGCCGGCAGCACCGTCAGGCAGACGACTTCAAAGTTCCGCTCGAGGTCACGGCGGGTTCGGATACGATGATCGAAGGCATTCACGAGGACGACTGCTCCAAGGCCGGTCGTCAGACCAAAGGCACAGGCGAAGAGGATGATCAGACCGCTCTGCGGGAACGATTTCCCGGTGGGCTCGATGGCGGCGCTGATCACGCGTGCGTCTGCATCAGGAAAGCGGGCATCCGGGATGATGCCGTCGCGAAGTCCGGCAAGCGCCGCCTCTTCCTCGGCTTTGATGCTCACGATTCGATTTTGAAGGTATTCGCTGCCGCGCTGGGATGAAACGATGCGATCCCAAAGGAATGCCGAGGTGATCGAGTTCACCGTCTGCGTGGCCGCGACCGGATCGTAAGCTCGATACGACACTTCGATCACGTAGGATTGCCCGACGCGCCGGACGTTGACCCGATCCATGAAGGATTTAAACGCATCGGCTGCGGCGCGCTCCGGAGTTTGCGGTTTTTTCGGGAATATGTTGTCCAGAAAAGCCGGACGCCAGATCGACTTCGCGGTCGGAAATTCGGCTGTCGCGCCGAGATTCAGCGTATCGAAGACGAAACGCAGGAGACGCTCCGATCGAATGATTTGGAGTCGACTGTCGGCCTGGGCCGCATCGAGCATGTTGGTGTCGGCGGCAGCGCCGGATGCAGCCTGCTGCAGCTCGAAAAGGATCAGCGTCGTTGCGTCATACTCCGGCGCGGTTCTTACGATGTAGAGCGTCGCCACGCCCAGGATGACCGCCATCCAAAGCGCGAGTTTGCCGGCGTGTCGTCGAACCGCTGACAGCAGGCTCGCGATGTCTCGCGAGGCGTGCAACCCTCGCCTCAGACCTTGCTGTCGCATGTCGAGGCTGAAATCCGAAGGATACGTGGCGCGGTTCATTTCATTACCCATCGCAGATCATAGCAGGAGAGCTCGCTCGGGGCTGGCGCGACCCAAGACGAGTTCGGCAGCGCCTCTGGCATTCCCGCGCAGCCTTCCGAATCGATCGACATACGGCTCCGGACAGAACGAGAGCGCCGCGTTGCTCGCGATGTTCTTGAACACGTGCCAGATGAGACTCGATGTGGTGACCGTGCCTTTCCTGCGAAGGTAGACCGGATTGACGACCTGCGAGTAACCGAGCCTGCGACCGGAAAGCCGATTGGCCTTGACGCCCAGATGTACCCCAAGGGCTTCGCCAAGCCTGATCGAGCGCCCGCCCCGCTTCGCGAGCGCGGCGCCGAAATCCCGATCCTCGAGCCAGCCATACAGAACGAGGCGCTCGTCGAACGCCAGACCCGCGATGGCCGAGCGCCGGAACGCCATGTTGCAGCCGTAGGGGCTATAAGGCGCGCGATCTGGATCCGATCGGCGGCTCTCGCGTTCGGTGAGCACTGCGGCAGCACAGTCGAACGACAGCCCTGGCCCCTTGATGCCGTCCGCCACGACGTTTCCGGTGATCGCGACCACATTCGCGTCGGTCCGGAAGCGGCGTTCCACCGCCTCGATCCAGCCCTCATGCGGGAGGAAATCGTCGTCGAAGAAGACAACGATGTCGGTTCCGGGCGCAGGCTCTTGCAGGGCTCGATTGCGCTGTTGAGCCAAGCCGTCGCCACCGACGAGAAGGCGGATGTCCGATCGGTCCGCGAGGTCGCCGGCATCGGCGCGTGTATGGCAGGACAGCGTGATCGCGCGCGGCCCAAGGATCTGCCGGTCGAGGGCTTTCACCACCTCCGCGACGACAGGCGCGCGCCCTCGCGTGGCGAACACCACCTCGATCCCGAGCCTAACGTCGACGACCCGGTCGAAGCGACACGCGGACGCAACCGAAAGCCCCTCCGACGGGATCTGCGGCTCCGCGTCATGATCAACGTCACGACTTACAAAGGCCTCGCTCTTCGACCGAGCGATCGAAGGACCGGCCGCCGGACACGTCGCGACCCCGAACGCGTTGAGACGCCCGCTTCCGCCTCCAACAGAGCCTCCCAGCCGGCGCGTCATGAGCATGACCCCTCACGACTCGAAGAGCTCGAGGTACCCACGCGCCGACGCCGTCCAAGAGAAATTCTTCATCTGCTCGCGCCCCCGGCCCTTGAGATCGTCGGCGAGGTCGAGGGATCCCGCCAAGGCCCCGAAGTGCTGCAGCCAAAGGCGGTCGTCCTGGGGATTAGCCATCAAGGCAGCGTCGCCGCAGACTTCGGGCAAACTGGCCCGATCGCTCGAGACGACCGGGCATCCCCACGCCATGGCCTCCACCAACGGCAAGCCGAAACCCTCGGTCAGCGACGGAAAGGCGAGGCACAGCGCTTGCGACAAGAGGTTGGCGAGATCGTCGTCCTCGACGGCTCCGAGCCGGACGAGGTTCGACGCGGCTCCGGTCGCGGCCTCGGCAAAGATCGGCGCTTGCCGGCCTACGACCACGAGGTCGAGCCCCATCGCATCGACCGCTTCGGCGAGCCCGACGACACGAGCGACGTTCTTGTGGCGCGCCTGACTGGCCAGAAGAAGGATGAAGGGGCGTCTGGGTGTCCATCGCTCCGACAAACGCGACCGTGACGGATCCCACAGCAAGGCATGTTCGTGGCCGTTCGGCAGGACCGCGATATCGCGGGCCTTGATGTCGAGGTGACGAGCGAGCTGCAAGGCCGCGTCGCGCGACACCGTCACGACCTTCATGGCCCGTTTCGCGATCCAGGGCTGTAGAAAGCGATAGTAGGTCCGGAAGGCGCGGCTGTAGCTTTCGGGTTCGATGAACACGTTGGCGTCGTGCAGGCAGACGACGTGCCCCTGGCTGATGGCAGGAGCCGTGTTGCACAGATGAAGCGATGGGTCGCGGGTCGAAGCGGGCAGGACCGTCTGCTCCCACAGATGCCCTCCGATGCCGCCTTGTCGATCGACAGCGATGGCCTTCAGGTTCAGCGGGGATGAGACGCCCGGCGGGGCTGCCAGACGGACGCGGCCGCTCTCGCCTTCGAGAAGCCCGTCCATGGCGGAAACGATTTCGCGCGCGTAGCGCTGGACCCCCGTCAAGGGCTGCGTGAGGAACCGGCCATTGATGGTGAACCGACGCCGATGGCCCGGGGCAGATTGGCGCAGACCTCGCGGCGCTGCCGTGAAAGACCGGGCTCCTGGTTCAAGAACGGCGCGGCGCCTCTGAAGAGCCTGCCATACGTCCTCCACCGAAGCCTGGGACGGCAGGTGTCGGGCAAAGAGAGGCTCGCGCACCGCGGCGACGTTGTCGCGTCCCCGCAGGATCGTGTCGGCGAGGTAATCTGCGACATCGACCGGCATCGTGACGGGCCTTCGACGCTGGTGGTGGCCGAGCCAGCCGATGGCCGTGAAGAGTTCGTGCGAAACAAGGGCTTCCGGCCAGAAGTAGGCTGGATGGATCCCGGTCGTGTGAGCGAAGATCCCCGCATCTTCCGGATCGAAATCGCGGAGCGCATCGTCGTCCACCTCGCTCAGGACGGCATCGATGAAGGCCAACGCCGCCGCGTCGGCAGCGCGCTCCTCCTCGAGACCGGCGATCTCGGTCTTGAACCAATCATCCGGCGATCGACGAGCGAGGGCGAGCGCCTCGGCGTTGTCCATCGACGAAAGGGATGGCAGGCCGCTCGGAGCACCGACCGGAACGCCGTCTGCCGGACGCGACAGACGGAGCGCGCGAATGGCAACGCATCGGGAGAGGTGGCTCTTCAAGGCGTCCGGTACCACGCCATTCCTGGGCATCAGGCGCGGGAATACCCTGAACAGGTCGTCGGCCGAACACTGCAGGAAGCTGTCGACCGCGACCACGCGACACCAGTCGCTGGCGGCCGCACCGCTCGCGCCGGCTAGCCGCGACGGATGCTGCTCGGCGCCGATCACGGTAGTTCCTCTCGGGTCGAGGATGCCGCGAGGTCTAACGCCGACGGTTGCCGGCGTGGGCTCGCGGATCGCACCATTCAATAAGATCCGCGCCACGTCACAACGACCGGCAGTGTCTTCAACATGATGAGAACATCGCGACCAAACCGGATCCGGTCGACGTAGTCGACATCCATCTGGATTCGGGAGGGATAGGAGACGTCACTGCGTCCACTGACCTGCCAATGTCCCGTGAGACCGGGCCTGACGCGATGATAATGAGTGATGGCGGTGCCGTAGTACTGCACCTCCTGTTCGACGATCGGGCGAGGGCCGACGAGGCTCATATCGCCGCGTAGAACATTGAAGAGCTGCGGCAACTCGTCGACGCTCGATTTCCGCAGAAGGCGCCCAAGCGGCGTCACTCGTGGATCCACTTTCAATTTTCTCGTCTGCGCCCATTCGGCGCGGGCGGCAGAGTTTTCGGCGAGATGAGCGCGAAGCACCTCGTCGGCATTCCGAACCATGCTGCGGAACTTGAGACAGCCGAACCCGACGCCGTTCCGGCCGACGCGCTGGTGCGAAACCAAGATCGGTCGGCCTTGAGCGATCAATAGCGCCAAGGCGATGAGGAGGAGGAACGGCAAGAACACAAGCGCGAAGCACAGCACGAGAGAGACGTCGAGCGGCCGCTTTACCTTCTCAAGATACAGGTCAGACCCACCCCGCACCGCACCGCGCGATGGCGAAAACAGCCATGCATGCAAGATACTCACGGGAAAACGGTGCTGTGTGTCCGACACGGCAGCTGCCTAGGTTCGAGAGCGAACGATTAATCTATCGTAAACAACCCCGCGAAACTGAAATTAAATCTAGCAATTGTTTTTTATTTTTAGGAAAAATAATGCGACGAATGCGATAGACTGGCATGTTACTTACATCAAATCTTATCGTGGACACAAGCTGGTCGTTCATCACCAGTTCATCCGCAGCTTCGATCAGTTTTGTTGATTGGATGGATCGATGCGCATTGCGATCGTACATTATTGGCTTGTCGGGATGAGAGGCGGAGAGAAAGTCGTCGAGGCGCTCTGCAGGATGTATCCTGAGGCCGACATCTTCACCCACGTCTACGATCCCCGTGCAGTTTCAAAGACTATTTCAAGTCATAACGTGCAGACTTCTTTCATTGCTCGGCTGCCGCGAGCCACGAAAGCTTACAAACGTTATCTGCCGCTGATGCCGATGGCGCTGGAGCACTTGGATCTACGCGGGTATGACCTCGTCATCAGCAGCGAATCCGGCCCGAGCAAAGGCATCATCCCGCCTTCCGGTGCCTTGCACATCTGCTACTGCCATTCACCGATGCGCTACATCTGGAACATGTTTCACGACTACCGGGAGCGAACCGGCCCCGTCACGCGCATGATGATGACGCCGCTCTCGCATTATTTGCGCACGTGGGACGCCATTTCGGCGACGCGCGTGCATGATTTCGTTGCCAATTCGCACACGGTCGCTCACCGTCTGCATACCTATTACAGGCGTGACGCCGATGTAATCAATCCGCCGGTCGATACGGAAAGCTTCCAGCGTCTGCCGACGGCGGATGTAGAGGACTTCTACCTGATGGCGGGCGAGCTCGTGCGCTACAAGCGGCCCGAGCTTGCCGTCGAGGCTTGCAATCGAACCGGGCGGAAGCTTGTCGTCCTCGGCGGTGGTGAGATGCTCGCGGAACTCCGAGCGCTTGCAGGGCCGACCGTGACGGTGCTGGGGTCGCAGCCCTTTCATCAACTCCGGCATTTGTACTCTCGTTGCCGCGGGTTGATCTTTCCGGGCGAGGAGGATTTTGGCATGGTTCCGGTCGAAGCCATGGCGAGCGGCAGGCCTGTCATCGCGTTCGGGCGCGGCGGAGCGACGGAAACCGTCATCGAGGGGATCACAGGGACCTTCTTCCACCAGCAATCGACGGATAGCCTCATCGAGGCGCTCGACCGCTTCGAATCCATGAGCCTGGATCCGGCCGCGGCCGTTGCACGGGCAAAGGACTTCGACACCCGGATCTTCGAAAGCAAGTTCCGAAGTTTCGTTGCGGAGCGCTTGCAGCAACACAGGCGCGTGTTGAGCGGCATGCCTGCCGGGGACTACCTGCCGGGCAGCCTGCAGGCCGCCGAACTCCAGCGCTTCAGGGCGCGCATGAGCGCATGAGCGTCGGCAGACGCCATTCTCTGCAGACGTCGCTGACCCTCAGCCTTTGGACACCAGTCGCTA
>CAXTME010000135.1:0-10705 GCA_964245215.1 uncultured Lichenihabitans sp. | reverse complement strand
CCGCTCGAGATCGACTCGATGACGATGATGCCGAGCAAGGCCGAATAGGCATTGCCACGCCCGCCGAAGAGGCTGGTCCCGCCGATCACGGCTGCCGCGATGGCGTCGAGGTTCACGTCGCCCGTGCCGGCCTGCTGGCTGGCGGAGGCGAGACGCGCGGCGGACAGGACGCCGCCCAGCGCGGCCAGCGTCGAACAGAGCATGAAGGCGCTCGTGTAGATGAATCGCACGTCGATACCGGCGCGCCGTGCCGCCTCGCGGTTCCCTCCGACGGCCGTCATCGAGCGACCCCATTTGGTCCGCTTGAGCGCGTAGTCCATCGCCACCACGAGGCCCGCGAAGAGGCCGAACATCCAGGGAACACCGCGGTCCTGGTTGAGGTAGTAGACGATGATTTCGAGCACGACGACGATGGTGACGGCGCGGACGATCTGGCCGCCGATCGACGAGGCGGACAGGCCGGCCTGTTGGCGCCGGGCTGCGGTCGTATAGCCTGTCCAGAAGGTCGCGATCCCGGCCAAGGCCACGATGGCATAGGCTACGAGATGCGGCATCACGAGGGTCTGGCCGAGGTTCACGACGGCCGAGTCATAGGGCAGGTTGATCGATCCGCTGGCGCCCAGAATGTAGAGCTGTAATCCCAGCACCGCGAGCAGGCCCGCGAGCGTCGAGACGAAGCTCGGCATCCCGAGCCGGTTGAACAGCAGCGCGTAGAGGGAGCCGATGACGGCACCGACCACCAGCGCGGCAACGATCGCGAGGCCGACGGGCCAACCGCTGTTGACCCAGAGCACGCCGACCATCGCCGAGGCGAAACCGCTGACCGAGCCGACCGAGAGATCGATCTCGCCCACCATCAGGATGCAGACGATGCCGAGCGCGATCACCCCCACGGTCGAGCAGTCGAAGAGCAGGTTGACGAGATTGTTGCTCGACAGGAAGACCGGGTTGAGGCTCTGGAACACCGACCAGATGATCACCAGGCCGACGACGACCGGCAGAGAACCGAGATCGCCCGAGCGCACGCGGTCGAGGAAGCCGCGGATCGCGCCCCCGACCCCCGTATCGTGCCTCACCCGAACGTCGCTGCGGTCGAGCAGGGGCGCGCCCTGCGGGGTTTTTCCGATGTCGCTGCTCACGCCCGCTCCTCCTTGACCGTGTCGCGCTGGGCTTGCCGCCGATTGGACCGCCGCGAGACCGAATTGTCGGCCGCTCCGGTGATGGCGCTGACCAGTTCCTGGTTCGATGTATCGGGATAGAAGACGCCGTTGTTGCGCCCGAGCCGCAGCACGACGATGCGGTCCGCGACGGCGCGGACATCCTCCATGTTGTGACTGATCATGATCACGCCGAGACCGCGGTCGCGAACGCGTTCGATCAGGTTGAGCACCTCGGCGGTTTGGGCCACGCCGAGGGCCGCGGTCGGCTCGTCGAGCATGATGAGCTTCGGTTCGAGCAGGAGCGAGCGGGCGATGGCCACCGTCTGCCGCTGCCCTCCGGACAACGAGGCGATCGGTTCGCGGACGCTGGGGATGCGGGCCGACAATTCGTTGAGCAGCGTCCAGGCCCGGATCTCCATCGAGACCTCGTCGAGCCCGTAGGGCTTGAGTTCCTTGCCGAGGAAGATGTTGGCGACGACGTCGAGGTTCTCGCACAAGGCGAGATCCTGGAATACGGTCGCGATGCCGAGCGCCAGCGCGTCGTTCGGGTTGGCGAGGGTTACGGGCTTGCCGTCGAACGTCATGGTGCCGGACGTCGGCTGGTGCACGCCGGCCAGCACCTTGACGAGGGTCGACTTGCCGGCGCCGTTGTCGCCGACCAGGGCCACGACCTCTCCGGCCCGTACATCGAGGTCGATATCGGTCAGAGCCGAAACGGCGCCGAATTGCTTCGAGATCCCGCGGAGGCTGAGCACCGTGTGGCCTTCGGGTGGAGCTCCTTGCGAGTGATCCGTCATGGGTACAGGCCTTTCCGGGCGTCGGGACGCTCATGGGAACAAAGGGGTCGTCCGGCCGCGCGAGGCGGCCGGACGGTAAGGTCGAGGCTTGCTGTTAAGGCGTGATGCCGAGCTTCTTGCAGCCCGTGGCATAGCGGTCGGTGCAGAGGACCGAAGCGGCCTCGATCGGCTTGCCGTTGATCATCTTGTCGACGATTTCGGTCTTGAGGTTGTCGGCCGTGACGAGGGCCGGAACGAAGAGCTTGGTCGGCGTACCGAACAGCGTCTCGTCGGCTTTCGGCGCATCGCCCCCGAGCAGGCCGAACACGACATCGGCCGCAGCCGCCGCGACGACTTCGCTCGGCTTCGAGATCGTGTTGTACTGGTCGCCCGCGATGATCAGCTGGAGCCCGGCGATCGTCGCGTCGTTCCCGGTGACGGGCGGGACCGGATCGACGCCCGCCGCCTTGAAGGCCGCGACGGCGCCGCCGGCGGTGCCGTCATTGGCCGCCACGACCCCGACGATCTTCTTGCCGAACCGCGAGACCTGCCCGCTGGCCCATTGTTGTGCCTTCGAGGGCGCCCATTCCGGGGTGTCGTACTCGGACAGCGTCGTGTAGCCGCTATCGGCGAGACCCTCGTGCACACCCTTCTTGATCAGGCCGGCCGCCGCGTCGGTGGGAGAACCATTGATCTCGAGCAACCCGACGTCGCTGGTGGGAACGTTGGCAGCCTTGAGGTGCTTGACGAGCGATTGCGCGATGCTCTTGCCGATCTCCTCGTTGTTGAACGAGACGTAATAGTCGGCCGGCGTGGAGGGGATCGGCCGGTCATAGGCGATGACCTTGATGCCCTGGCTCTGGGCGCGCTTGACGAGCGAAGCGGCAGCGGTCGAATCGACGGCATCCATGACGATCGCCTTGGCGCCTTGCGAAATGACCGAATTGAACTGCTGCTGTTGGCGCGACGCGTCGCCGTCGGCGTTCTGATACAGCACCTTGCAGCTCGGGCAGAGCTTCGTCATCTCGGCCACGAATCCCGGGTGGTCATGCTCCTCGTACCGGGTCGAGCTCTGGTCGGGCATGAGGAACGCGACGGTGGCGTTGGACACGTCCGCGGCTTGGGCGGACGCCGTCATTCCACCGAGAAAAGCCACAGCGATCGCCGCAGCAGCGACCGACGTCATAGGAGAACGGATCATGGGGATGTTTCCTCTCTTGGCTGAAGCCAAGTCGTTAGCGTTCGTCTGAAGAATTCGGCGGCGCACGAACGCGAGCCTGCGTCGCCGAGAGTTCGAACCGCCCAAAGCAGCCTTGCGTGGCGAAAGCCACGATTGATTTGGCTTTTTCAAAGCAAAATCAATGCTGCTTCGAACCTTAAGTGTCAGCAGACTTGTGAAAGTCTGCTTAGGCCGCAGAAGCGAACCGCGCTCCGTTGCGGCGCAGGTTGCGGAACTTCGAGGGCGCCATTCCCTTCACGGCCAGAAACTGCCGATTGAAGTTCGAGACGTTGTTGAAACCGACCTCGTAGCAGATCTCGGCAACGGTCAGGTCGGCTTGGCTCAGGTGCTGGCACGCCAGTTCGATCCTGAGCGAATTCACGTACTGCACGAAGTTCACGCCCGTATGCTTGCGGAAGGAGCGCGAAAACGTGCTGACGCTCTGCCGGGTCAGCTTGGCGAGATCGACTTCGCTGAGGTCGCGAGTGAAATTGCGCCCGATATGCTGGAGCGCGAGATTCATCGCCGACGACAGATAGGCCAGCGGATCCGGCCGGAAGCCGATGCTGGCGAGCGGCGCTCGCTCTTCGGCGTGGCCGACGATGTCGATGATCTCCATGAAAAGCACGACCCGGCGTGCGTCGGACGCCTGCAGCAGGTCGCGCATCAGGGGTCCGACCCGCTCGGCGACCGCCGTCTCGAAGCGGATGCCGCGAAAGGCCTCCTTCAACAGCGGTTGGAAGAAGCGCAATTCCGGAAACGTGGCCATGCAGGCGGTGATGAATTCCCCCGTGAACTGCAGAACGAGACAACGCTCGTCCACGGTCGCGCCCTCCGGCACGTCGCTGATCCAGTTATGGGGAAGGTTGGAGCCGACGAGCACCAGATCACCGGGGGAGAACGGCCCGATGTGATCTCCGACGTAACGATTGCCTTGTGTCGCCGTGACGAGATGCAATTCGTATTCGGGATGGAAATGCCAGCGAACCGTCCGGTAAGGGTAACCGTGCGACCAAGCTTTGAAAGACTGGTCGTCGCGCACCTGTACCAATTCCAGATCGGGTTCCATCTACAGGCCCTCCCAGCCTATTCCTGTCCCAATGCAGCCACGTTTCGCGGGCTTTTGAATTGGTGTTCCAGGTCGTCGATATGCGAAGATGTCCGGCTTCAACGGTAATGTTCGCCGTTGCGCGACCTCTTGGCGGGTCAGTTCTTAGAATAAGTGTTACCCTGTTCAGGAACGGGCGGCTACACGCTTTGCAGCGCAGCATTGATACTTTTTTGGCAACTGGTCCTGTTTGGGCTGGATGCGGAGCGGCGGGACGCTGTGCAGGATCTGCTTTACGAGCGTGAAGCCGCTCGAAACTTCGAAGACCGCCGATCTGCGATTCGGAAAGATCGCACATCGAATTCCCGCCGTCTCGAGGCTTGCTATTTGCATGAGCGACCGGTTCGCATCGAATGCCGCGAAGGGGTCGCCGTCGTGAAGATCGTCATCGTCGGCGCCGGGATCATGGGCCTATCGACCGCCTGGGTTCTCACGAAGCGGGGGCACCGGGTCACTCTCGTCGAACAGGGCGACACGATCCCGAGCTCGCTCGCCGCGTCGGGTGACCAGCACCGCATGATCCGCCGCGCCTATGGTGCGAATTCCGGCTATGCGACGCTCATCACCGAGGCCTACGAGGCCTGGGAGGAGCTGTGGCTCGACCTCGGCGTGTCCCATTACGAACCGGCCGGCATCCTGTGCATCTGCCAGGCGGTGGGCGACGAAGCCGAACAGTTCCGCGAGGGGTTCGACACGGCCGGCACGCCTTACGACCTCATGACGCCAGCCGCCGCGGCCGCGCGGTTTCGCTTTCTCGACCCTTCGACGTTTCGCTACGCCTTTCACACGCCCGAAGGCGGCGTGCTCCTTTGCCAGCGGATCGCGGCCGATCTCGCGCGATGGCTGAAGCACAACGGCGCGGAACTCCGCACGGAGACCCGGGTGACGCGATTGGATGCCGACCGGGGCAGGGTGGACTGCGCCAGCGGCGAGACGATCGAGGCCGATCTCGTGGTGACGACCGCCGGAGCCTGGACGCTCCGGCTCCTTCCCGAACTCGCCGACGATCTCCGGGTCTACCGGACCGCAGTGGTCTATCTCGATCCTCCAGCGGATCTCCAGGCCGCCTGGGCCGCGGCCCCGGCCATTCTCTCGATCGGCGGACTGTCGGAAGGCTATGTGTTGCCTCCGGTTGCCGGAACGGGACTGAAATTCGGCGCCGGCTTCATGAAGCGCCCGGCCGACGATGCGGAGTCCGGAAGGGAGCCGGAACCCGGCGAGGGGGAGCGCCTGCGCGACGCGTTCTCCCCGCCCTTCACGAGGATCTCGGCCTACAGGGTCCGCGATGTCGTGACCTGTGCCTACACCTTCACGCAGGACGAGCGCTTCTTCGCCAAGCGGGTCGGCAAGGTACTGGCCGTGTCGGCCTGTTCCGGGCACGGCTACAAATTCGGTGCCGCGGTCGGGCGCCGTGTGGCGGACGCCGTGGAGGGATCCGCGCATGGCGTCCTGCATCGCTGGCTTCGGGCTGAAGCCGCCGGGACGCTCGACGCCGTGGGTGCGTGATGGGGTGGGTTGCCCGCCGTGAGGGCACCCTTCAGAGTGCACATCGACCGAGACCGCTCGGTCTGGCGCCCTCGGATGCGGAGTTCGACATGAGCCTGCCTGTGCAAGGGGTGATCACGAGAGTCGAGGAGCGGCCGCGCGAGGGCTGGGACGACCCGGTTCGCGGCCGTGTGGCCTGGTGTACGCTGTTCAGCAGCGACATCACGCCGACCGACAGCATGGCGGCCGGTATCGCCGAGATCGTTCCGGGTGGCGGCGCGCTGCAGCTGCACGCTCACGCGGAGGCGGAGATCTATTACATCATCGAGGGCACTGGGATCCTGTCGCTCGACGGCCGCGAGACGGTCGTCGGGGCCGGCACCGCGGTGTTCATCCCGGGAAACGCAGAGCACGGCTTGCGCAACGAATCCGGCTCGACCCTGAAGCTCTTCTACGTGTTCCCGACAGACCGGTTTTCGGACGTCGTCTACCGTTTCAAGGAAGCGTGAGTCCGGCTTTCGGTCAGTGCGCCTCGATTGGCCCCGACGCTTTCTGCGGCTTTTTCAGCAGCGTGATCGCCGCGAGACTGATGATCAGGCCCACGCCGATGATCCAAAAGGCATCGCTATAGGCCATGACATAGGCCTCGCGCCGGGCCTCACCGGCGATGAGGCTCAATGCCTGAGCCTGGGCCGCGAGCGGGTCGACGACATGAGTCTGCATGGCGCGCGTCATGGCACCGAGCCGTGATTGCGTCAGCGTCGCGTTCTGGGTCATGGCTTCGGCCAGCACCGAGAAGTGGAAATGCTCGCGCCTGTCGATCATCGTCGACAGCATGGCGATGCCGATCGAGCCCCCGAGATTGCGCATCATGTTCGAGAGCGCCGAGGCGTCGGCCGTGTCGCGCGGCGCGAGCCCCGCGGTCGACATCTGGGACAGCGGCACGGTGAACAGCGGCTGTCCCGCGGCGCGCAGCAGCTGGGGCAGGATCAGCTGATCCATGCCGACGTCGTGCGTGAGGCCGACGTTGATGAAACAGCTGGCGGCGAAGAGCAGCGTGCCGACCACCACGAGCATCCGCGGATCGAAGCGCTTCATCAAAAGCGGCATGGCCGGGAAGAGCGCGAGTTGCGGCAACCCGCTCCACATGACCACATAGCCGATCTGCTCGGCGTTGTAGCCCTGGATCTGGGCGCAATAGACCGGGATGACGTAGATCGAGCCGAACGACACGGCGCCCAGCACCGTCATCAGCAGGCAGCCGCCCCCGACCGAGCGGTTCTTGAGCACCCGCAGATTGATGAAGGGTCTCTCGGCCATCAACTCGCGCAGGATGAAGCCGCCGATGCCGAGAACCGCCAGGGCCGTGCCCTCGACGATCACCGGCGAGCCGAACCAGTCCTTTCGTTGGCCTTCCTCGAGCACGAAGGTGAGAGCCGGCAGGCCGGTCGCCATCAGGCCGATGCCGAGCCAGTCGCCCTTGGCGAGCTCGCCGAGGCGCAGCGGCGCAGCATCGAGCGCGTAGAGCTGCAGCGCCAGCGCAAGCGGGCCGGGCACGAGGTTTAGATAGAAGATGTAGTGCCAGGAGAGATTGTCGGTCAGCCAGCCGCCGACCGTCGGCCCGATGGCGGGCGCGAACGTGGCCGTGAGGCCGAAGAACGCGATGCCCACCGCCTGCTGCGATTTCGGCAGTCGGGTCCGCACGATCGTGATGGCGGTCGGGATCAGAACGCCGCCCGTGAAACCCTGGCCGGCCCGGAACAGGATCATCTCGGGAAGGCTCGTCGACAGCGCGCAGGCGATCGAGAAGCCGATGAACAGTCCCGTGTTGACCGCGAGGTAGCGCCGCAACCCGAAGATCGAACCGAGCCAACCCGTCAGCGGGATCACGATGATCTCGGCCATGAGATAGGCCGTGGAAATCCAGCTGCCTTCGTCGGAGGAGGCGCCGAGCGCGCCCTCGATGTCGCTCAGCGACGAATTGGTGATCTGGATGTCGAGAATGGCCGTAAAGGCGCCGAGGATCGCGGCCGCGACGGCCAGCCACTGGCGTAACGAGGCCTTTTCGGAGTCGGGGTTCATGGGACGGACCTGGAGATTGCCGATGAGGTGAGCGCGGTCGAAGGCTGCCGGCCTCAGTGCGCCTCGGCCAGGCCGACGAGGGTCACGGAGCCGGTTTCGTGGCCGTCGTCGCCCCGAGTCTCGACGGTCGCCTCGACCGAGAGGCCGGGCCGCAGACGGGCGAGGAGCGGATCGTCGGCCGCGAGCCGGATCTTCACAGGCACGCGCTGCACCACCTTGGTGAAGTTGCCGGTGGCATTTTCCGGCGGCAGCAGGGCGAATTGCGCGCCGGTACCCGGCGAGAAGCTTTCGACCGTGCCGTGGAACGCGTGGTCCCCGAAGGCATCCACCGTGAAACCGACCGGTTGGCCCACGGCCATATGACCGAGTTGCGTTTCCTTGAAATTGGCCACGAGGTAGATGTCGCGACCCATCGGCACGACGGTCAGAAGGCCCATGCCGGCCTGCACCATCTGGCCGACCCGCACCGAGCGGTCCCCGACCACGCCGTCGATGGGAGCCCGCACCACCGCATAGCCGAGGGTCAGCTCCGCCTGATCGAGCTTGGCCTGCGCGGCCGCGATACCGGCTGTCGCGCTGGCCGCCAAGGCCTCGTAGGTCTTCACCTGTTTTTGCGCGACGTCGAGTGCGGCGCGATCCTTATCCAGGGTGGCGGCATGTTCCCGCAGGTCGGCGTCGGTCTGTTGGGCGCGCTGCGAAGTGCCGGCCCCGGAGGTCAGCAGATCCGCATACCGTTTGGCCTCCAGGGTCGCGAACGCAAGGCCGGCTTCGGCGTTGGTGATGTCGGCCTTGGCCGAAGCGACGGTTGCGGCCTGCTGAGTGACGGCGGCCTTGTAGCCGTCGAGCTGCGCCCGCGCCTTGTCGAGTTCGGCCCTGGCGCCGTCTACAGAGATGTGAGCGTCCCGGTCGTCGATCGTGGCGACGACGTCGCCCGCGTGCACCGCCTGGTTGTCCCCGACCTCGACGGCCGTGACGAAGCCCGTGATCCTGGGCGAAACCGTAACCTTATCGGCCTGTAGAAAGGCGTTGTCGGTCGTCTCCTGGAAGCGTCCCACGGTCCACCAGTTCCAGCCGTAGTGGCCGCCGCCCGCGAGCGCGGCCAGCAGCAGAGCCACAAGCAGCAGCTTCTTCCGACCAGCCTTGCGAGGCAGCTGCGCGCTCGAGAGAACCGGGGTAGGCAGAACCTCGGTGGGCTGCCGAGCTGCAGCCGGCTGCGCCACGGCGGCCAGTTGAGGTGAGGTCGCGTTTGCGGGGGCCCGATCCAGCCGCAACGGCACCGCTTCGGGCGAGACACTCCGGGCCGTTGTCTCGTCAGGGACGACCTCCGTCGAGCGGTCGCTTCCCGCATCGCGGAGCGTGGTGTCGAAAGCGTTCCGGTCAGAAGAGGCTTGGTCCATAACGCTGTTGACTCATTGAAACGAGACCGTATCGTTCTGTTATGCTACACTTGACGCCATGAGGCAAGTGGGGACGAGGTTGAACGATGTTCGAAATCGAGAGGTCGCCGCACGCGGGCCAGGGCCGCGACTCGCTCCCGAAGCCGGATCTCGTCATGAGCGATCCCCTGCAGAAGAAGATCCGCCGGGGTACGGGCGGGCGCCCGTCCCAGGAAGAGGCGATCAGGCGGGATGCTCGGCTGATCGAAATCGCGGCCGGGATGTTCATGGAGCGCGGCTTCGATGCCACGACCATCGATGCGGTGGCGGAGGCCGCCAGCGTCGGCAAGGCGACGCTTTACGCGCGCTACAAGGACAAGGGCGAATTGTTCGCGGCCGTCTTCCAACGCCAGATCGACCGCTGGCTGGCGGTCAGCGCGCCCGACGAGGTGCCGGCCGGGCGCGCCGAGGACGTGCTCGTGGCATTGGGTCGTCGCATGGTGGCGGCCGCCCTGACCCCCGAGGCGATCGCCATCAACCGCATCGTCTCGGCCCAGGCCAGCCGCTTCCCGCTACTGGCCCGCATGGTTCATCGGGAAGGCTGGCAGCGCAGCAACGCATCGATCGCCATCGTGCTTGATCACCTCGTGCGCGAGGGGCAGATCGCGGTCGACGATCTCGAATTGGCGGCCGACCTCTTCATCGGCCTCGTGGCGGGACGATTGACCCGTCTTGCCATGCTGGGAATCGAGACCGACCCCGAGCAGATCGACCGGCGGATCGGCGCGGCGGTTTCGCTGTTCCTCAACGGGGTTGCGCCGCGAGGAACGTGATCCCGGCGGCCGGCGAGTGCCGAGTGCGAGCCGGGTTCGATTCGAAACAGCTTGGTGAAGACCGCATCGGATGTTGGCCGGGTTCTCGCCGCCCCTTGCGTCCCGGCGCGCGCCGTGGCTGGCTCGCCGTCCTGTCGCGCTCTCATGGGCTGGCGCGGCTCGACTCCGGGCAGGACGACATGATCGACGCTAACACTCTTCTCACCTATGTCGCGGTCGTGCTCGGCCTGTTTCTCATTCCCGGCCCTGCCGTTCTTCTGGTCCTGGCGCGAGCGACCGCAGGTGGGCGTCGCATCGGGGTCGCGACAGGCCTCGGCATTGCGGCCGGCGACAGCGTCCATACCCTCATGGCGACCTTCGGCCTTTCGGCCGTGCTGATGACGTCGGCCTGGGCGTTCAGCATCGTCAAGTACGCCGGGGTCGCCTATCTCGTGGTCCTGGGCATCCGCGCGCTGTTCGAAAAGAGCGATGACCTGCACCTCGCCACCTCGCGCCTCATGGATGCGCCCCGAGCGTTCCGGCAGGCGGTCCTGGCAGAGGTCCTTAACCCGAAGACGGCCCTGTTCTTCCTGGCTTTCCTGCCGCAATTCGTTCGCCCTGCCCATGGCTCGATCGTGCTGCAGTTTCTGGTACTCGGCTTGATCTTCGTCGCCATGAGCGCCGGCT
>CAXTME010000134.1:0-10897 GCA_964245215.1 uncultured Lichenihabitans sp. | reverse complement strand
CCGCCCCTCGTCCTCGTTCCGGATCTTCCATGACCCTGCTTCCGAACTCCGCCCAGGCCCGCGACGTCGCCTACCTGCTCCATCCCAATACGAATGCCCGCAAGCACGAGAAGACCGGGCCGCTCGTCATCGAGCGCGGCGATGGCATCCACGTCTACGACGACAACGGCAAGGAATATATCGAGGCCATGGCGGGCCTTTGGAGCGTCGCCGTGGGTTTCGGCGAACCCCGCCTGGTTGCCGCGGCCGCCGCCCAGATGAGCCGCCTGCCCTACTATCATTCCTTCTCGCACAAGTCGCATCCGAGCGTGATCGATCTCGGCGAACGTCTCGTGAAGATGTCGCCCGAAGGACTCGACCGCGTCTTCTTCACGAATTCCGGGTCAGAGGCCAACGATACGGTCATCAAGCTCGTCTGGTTCTACAACAACGCGATCGGCCGGCCCGAGAAGAAGAAGTTCATCGCGCGGGAAGGCGGCTACCACGGGATCACCATCGCGTCGGGCAGCCTCACCGGTCTCCCGACCAACCATCGCGGCTTCGACCTGCCCCTGCCGCAGATGAAGCATGTCGGCAGCCCGCACTTCTACCGCTTCGCCGAGCCCGGCGAGACCGAGGAAGCCTTTTCGGACCGCCGCGCCGCCGAACTCGAGGCCAAGATCCTCGAAGAGGGGCCCGAAACCGTGGCGGCCTTCATCGGCGAGCCGCTGATCGGCGCCGGCGGCGTCATCGTGCCGCCCGCCACCTATTGGGAGAAGATGCAGGCGGTCTGCCGCAAGTACGACGTGCTCGTGGTGGCCGACGAGGTGATCAACGGGTTCGGCCGGCTCGGCACCCTGTTCGCCTGCGATCATTACGGCATCACGCCGGATATCCTCGTGGTCTCGAAACAGCTCACCTCGTCCTACATGCCGTTGGCCGCGGTGCTGTTCAGCGACAAGATCTACCAAGGGGTCGCGGACGGGTCGGACCGGCTCGGCACCTTCGGTCACGGCTACACGGCGAGCGGCCATCCGGTCGCGACCGCCGTCGCCATGGAGAACCTCGACATCATCGAGGAGCGCGGCCTCGTGGCCAATGCTGCGGAAGTCGGCGCGCATCTCCAGGCTTTGCTGAAGCCTTTCGCGTCCCATCCACTGGTCGGCGAGGTCCGCGGGGTCGGCCTCATCGCGGCTGTCGAACTCGTGGCCGATAAGTCGACGCGGGCCAAGTTCGACCCGCCCGGCAAGGTCGGCCTCTATCTCTACAACAAGGCGCACGAACGCGGCCTGATCATCCGCAACATCATCGACTCCATCTGCTTCTGCCCGCCGCTGATCATCACCAAGCCGCAGGTGGAGGAGATGGTGGCGCGCTTCGCCGGCGCCTTGGAGGACACGACCGCCTGGGTCGAAGCCGGGATGCCGTGAGCGGGCCTTTACCCCGCGTCGAACCAGCGTCTCTCCCTGTCGGACAGGACGCAGAGGTCGATCAGCCGCTGGATCTCGGCGGCCCGACGGAAGCTCGGCTCGACACCGCGGCCGGACCGCAGCGCCGCGGCGAAGCGCGCTTCGTTGCGCGGCGTCGGCGGACAGGACACGGGCCTCCAGGTCTGGTGATCCATGTCGTGGCCGAGGCAGGCGTCGAGCCGCGAATCCAGATGGTTGGCCCAGATCTTCAAGGCGCCCCGCTCGCCATAGATGGCGAGGTTGAGGTCGTTGAGGTTTCCGGTCGCGAAGCGCGTCATATGGAGCGAGGCCAGGGCGCCGTTGGCCATCTCGGCCGTAATCGCCACGCTGTCGTTGGCGTCGAGCGTATAGGTGCCGATTCGACCGCCCTCGGCCTTGTCGAAGGTTTTCAGCCGGGCCTCGAGCCCCGCGAATGCGAGGCCGGTGCCGAAGCTCACGAAGTCGAGCAGGTGGACCCCGATGTCGCCCAGCACCCCGTTCGAGCCATGGGCCGTGGAGAGCCGCCAGAGCCACCGCTCCTCGGTGCGCCAGTCTCCCCAATGCTTGGCCGTGAGCCAGCTCTGCAGGTAGCTCGCCTCGATGTGGCGCACGGCCCCGATCGCGCCCTCGTCGATCATGACGCGCGCCTTCTGGATCGCATGCGCATTGCGGTAGGTGAAGTTGACCATGGTCAGGACGCCCGCGGCTTCCGCAGCCTCGGTCATGCCGAAGGCATCCGGGGCGTTCAAGGCGAGCGGCTTTTCGCAGAACACCGCCTTGCCGGCCGCGATCAGCTTCAGGCTCGTCGGCGCATGCACGGCGTCGGGCGTGGCATTAACCGCCACGTCGAACCCGCCCCACGCGATCGCGGCATCGAGGTCCGCGAAGGTCCTCGGGATGTTGTGGTGGGCCGCATAGGTCCGCGCCCGTTCGGCGTCGAGGTCGACCGCCGCCACGAGGTCGCAATCCGGCAAGAGGCTGAACTGCTCGGCGTGCCGGGCCGCCATATGGCCTGTCCCGAGGACGAGAAAGCGATGCATGCCGTTCACCGGTACCCCGTTTCACCCGCCTTGTGGAGCGACCCGCCCCGGGCTTCGATCGGCTCCAGCGCCTCGGCGATCGGCCGATTGGGGGCGTCGGCGACACTGGTCCAGGCGGGCGCGGGATTGGCGGCCCAGCGCGCGGCATTGCGCAGAACCGTCTCGACGTCCGGGTTCTTGTAAATCGGATAGGTCTCGTGCCCGGAGCCGAAGTAGAAAATCCGTCCGGCGCCGCGCCGGTAGGTCAGGCCGGAGCGGAACACCTCGCCACCCTGGAACCAGGAGACGAACACCGTTTCCAGAGGTTCCGGCACGAGGAACGGCTCGCCGTACATCTCGGAATTCTCGATCGTGAGCGCGGGGCCGAGCCCCTTGGCAATCGGATGGGTCGGGTCGATGACCCAGATGCGCTCGCGCTCGCCCGCCTCGCGCCAGCGCAGCGAGCACGGCGATCCCATCAGCCGCTTGAAGATCTTCGAGAAATGGCCCGAGTGGAGCACCACGAGGCCCATGCCCTCCCAGACGCGCTGCACCACGCGATCGACCACGGCATCGGCCACCTCGGCGTGGGCCTTGTGGCCCCACCAGAACAGGACATCCGTTGCGGCTAGCTTCTCGGGCGTGAGCCCGTGCTGCTCCTGATCCAGCGTTGCGGTCCCGACCTCGAGATCCGGCTCGCGCCGCAGCACCGCCGCGATGGCCTCGTGAAGACCGTCCGGGTAGATGGCCCTGACGGTCTCGTTCTCCTTCTCGTGCCGGAACTCGTTCCACACTGTCACGCGAATGGTCATCGGCGTCGCTTCTTCTCAGGTCGATGGGTTGCGGCTATCCTTCGCGGGCGATGCCGCCGCCGAACGATGGACCCGCCGCGGACGGGGAACGTCCGCAGACCCGCCGACGATCCGGACCGGCGACGAAATACGGAAGACCTGACGATGCCGGAGAGTTCGAACCCGACCGCACTGCAACCCCTGCCGGCCGACGATCCGCAGCGTAACCTGACGCTCGCCAAGCCGAACCAGGACGACACCCTGCCCCATGTGTCGGTGGCGGGCGACACCTACACGATCCTCGTGTCGGGCCACGACACCGCGGGCCGATATTGCCTCATCGACATGCATGTCCCACCGGGCGGCGGCCCTCCGCCGCACCGCCATGACTTCGAAGAGATGTTCACCGTGCTCGACGGCGAGATCGAGTTCACGTTCCGCGGGCAGAAAGCCGTGGCGAAAGCGGGCGAGACCGTGAACGTGCCGGCCAACGCGCCGCATGCCTTCGTCAATGCTTCCGGCGTTCCGGCCCGGCTGCTGTGCCTGTGCGCGCCTGCCGGCCAGGAGGAGTTCTTCATGGCCATCGGCGACCCCGTCGCGAGCCGTACCGCGCCGCCGCCGACCGTCGACAAGGCCGGGCAAGCCGAGCGGATCGAGAAGGCCAAGGCCCTCGCGCCACGGTTCCGCACGGAACTGATCCCTTGAGCGTGGTCTAGATCGACGCACGGAGGCAGTATTTGAACGATGCCGATCGAGGGACGCCGAACCCTTCCAGCCGCGAGCACCAGCGCCTCCACGACAATGGAGCGCGACGCGCCAATTGGCAGCGGTGGGGGACTTACCTGCCGGAGCGACAATGGGGAACGGTCCGCGAGGACTATTCCGCCAAGGGCGACATGTGGAGCTTCACGCACGACATGGCGCGGTACCGGGCCTACCGCTGGGGCGAGGACGGGCTGCTCGGCTGGACAGATCGGCAGTGTCGGCTTTGCTTTTCGACGTCTCTCTGGAACGGCAAGGATCCGATCCTCAAGGAGCGCCTGTTCGGGCTGAACAACCCCGAAGGCAACCATGGCGAAGACGTCAAGGAACTTTACTATTACCTCGATGCCACCCCGACCCATTCCTATGCCAAGGCGCTCTACAAATACCCGCAGGCCGCCTTTCCCTACGACGACCTCGTCCGAACCAACCGAGACCGTGGCTTCGACCAGAACGAGTACGAACTCCTGGACACGGGCGTCCTGGCCGAGGAGCGCTACTTCGATATCGCGATCGAATACGCCAAGGCGGACGTCGAGGACACGCTGATCCGTATCACGGTGACGAACCGCGGGCCGGAGGCGGCGGACCTCGCCGCCCTGCCGACGCTGACGCTGCGCAACAACTGGTCCTGGCGCAACCTCGAGCCCGGGACCGAAACGCGGCCCTGGATGACGCTTCGGGACGGCACAACCGTGGTCGCGAACCACGCCGTTCTGGGCCGCTTCCGCTTCCTCGCGGTCTCCGACGATGCGCCGCCGCCGGACGCGATCTTTACCGAGAACGACACCAACATCCGCCGGCTGGACTCCGCCTTCGCGGGGGACCAGGGCTTCACCAAGGATGGGTTCGACCGCTATCTGGTCCATGGCGACGCCGGGGCCGTCAACCCCGAGCGGAAGGGCACCAAGGCCGCCTTCGTGCACCGGCTTAGCGTTGGGCCGGGGGCGAGCGTCACGTTGCGGTTCCGGCTCGCCCGGGAGGATGAGGCCGAGCCGCCCGCCATGGACGTATCGGGGTTCGAGGCATCGTTCGCGCTGCGTCTGGCCGAGGCGGACGCGTATTACGACAATATCATCCCGGAGGATTGCACGGCGGACGAGCGCGCCGTCGCCCGCCAGGCCTATGCCGGGCTGCTCTGGAGCAAGCAGTTCTACTACTACGTCGCGGCGCGGTGGACCGAAGGCGACCCCGCCCAGCCGGCACCGCCGGCGGACCGGGCGACGGGCAGCAGCCAGGATTGGCGGCATCTCTTCTGCCGCGACGTGCTGTCGATGCCCGACAAGTGGGAATATCCCTGGTTCGCGGCGTGGGACCTGGCGTTCCACATGGTGCCGATGGCGAAGCTCGACCCGGCATTCGCGAAAGGGCAGCTGCTTTTGATGCTGCGCGAATGGTACCTGCACCCCAATGGCCAGATGCCGGCTTACGAGGGCAGCTTCAGCGACGTGAACCCACCGGTCCACGCCTTCGCGGTGTTCCAGATCTATGCCATTACGGCGCAGGACAGCGGCTTCAAGGATATCGACTTCCTGGAGCGTGCCTTCCAGAAGCTCTTGCTGAACTTCACCTGGTGGGTCAACCGCAACGACGAGACCGGACGCAACCTCTTCGGCGGCGGTTTCCTCGGCCTCGACAATATCGGGGTCTTCGACCGCAACATGACGCTGGCCGATGGGGCGGAGCTCAATCAGGCGGACGCGACGGCCTGGATGGGCCTCTATTGCTCATCGATGCTGCGGATCGCCACCGAACTGGCCCAGACCAAGCCTGTCTACGAGGATATCGCCAGCAAGTTCTTCGATCATTACCTCGCCATCATCGATGCCGTGAACACGCTCGGCGGCAATGGCCTATGGGACGAGGAGGAGGGTTTCTATTTCGACCAGCTGGCCGAGAAGGAGGGACCGCCGCGGCTGCTGAAGCTGCATTCGATCGTCGGCATCATACCGCTCTTCGCCATCGTGTCGCTGCGCAAGCAGGAGCTCGACAAGATGCCGGGTTTCCGCAAGCGGATGGACTGGTTCCTCGAGCATCGGCCTCACCTCGCGGCCTATGTCACTCCGGTCGAGACCGCGGATCCTGAACTTGAGGGATCGCATTTCATGTCGATCGTGCCCAAGGACCGGCTCTTGCGCGTGCTGAGCCGGGTGCTCGACGAAGCGGAGTTCCTGTCGGATCACGGCATCCGGGCGCTATCCAAGTGCCACGACGCCCAGCCTTACGAGATCGAGATCGGCGGCGAGGCGTTGAGCGTCAAATATGCCCCTGGCGAGGGGCAGAACGGCATGTTCGGCGGCAACAGCAACTGGCGCGGCCCCGTCTGGTTCCCGATCAACGCCCTTCTGATCAACGCGCTGCAGCGCTACCACGCGGTCTACGGAGACGGCTTCACGGTGGAGTGCCCGACCGGCAGCGGCAAAAGGGCCACGTTGCAGGAGGTGGCTGAAGAATTGATGCGGCGGCTCGCGAGCCTCTTTCTCCGCGACCCCGAAGGACGGCGGCCGTGTCACGGATGGGAGCCGCGCTACATCGCCGACCCCCAATGGCGGGACCTGATCCTGTTCAACGAATATTTTTGCGGCGACACCGGGCGCGGCCTCGGGGCAAGCCATCAGACGGGCTGGACCGCACTCGCCGCAACCCTCATCGACCTTCTCCATCGGCAACGGTCGGGAATGTTCTGAGCGCTCCCGCGGGCGAGAGCTTCGATGCAGGGACGTTGCAGTCTGGCGTCAGCGTCAGGGTCGAAATCCTGAGCGCCGCGGATCAACCCGGCTGCACCTCATAGACCGAAAAGCCGTCGTCGCTCGGCTGGTCGACGAGATGGAGCGGCAAGGTCGTGGGTCGACGGGAGGCCGGAGCGCCGAGGCGCCCATCGATCGAGACCGTCTTGGACACCGGACTCGGCCGTGATGTGATCGAGAGGGCCGTCAGCACGTCCTCGAGCGTGCGGCACACGGCATAGGCATGCCGGACGTCGGGACGCATGAAGGTGCTCGTTTCCATATGCTCGATCAGGGCCAGCAGCGGTTGCCAGAAGCCGCCGATATCGAAGACCATCACTGGTTTGATCTCTGGACCTGCAGAGACTTGCACCAGTCGATCGACGAAGTTGCGAAGCGTGTCGACGCCGCCGGGCAGAACAAGAACGGCATCGGAGGCGTCGACCATCTCCCGTTTGCGAAACTCGGCATCCTGGACGACGATGAGCCGGTGCAGCCCATTGAATTTCTGTCGACCCGTCCCGGCCGTCGTGACGACGGCCGTGACTTCGCCGCCGGCGTCGAAGACCGAGCGTGCGAGGGTCCCCATGAGACCCTCCGACCCGCCGCCATAGACCAGCCCGACGCCCGCTTGGGCCAGGAGTTTGCCGAGTTCGACCGCTACGTCACGGTAGGTCGGGTCGGTACAGACGCCCGATCCGCCATAGACGCAGACCCGCCTGATTTTTTTCGGCCCCGTCGAAGGACGGGCCTGGTTGACGAAGCGCGCCTCGGCGGTCGAGATCGCTGACGTATTCAGCATCCTACAGTCCTCCTGGTGACGATCCCTGCATCGAAGACGCTGCGATCCTCTCCAGCGAGGGCCGACATCTTCATTTGGTCCGAACAATCCCGGCAAGCCGTCGTCCGCACAATGCGATCTAAGGCCGGCATTATTGGAACCGGCGTTGGAACCATCGTTGAAACGGACGGAAGAGCGTCGCTTTCCGAACAAAATTCAGGTTGGATCTGGTCAGGGTGATCTTCGATCCAGTCTCTTCCGCCAATCTTTCCGAACAACACAAACGATCCTGGCCCCGTCACAAGAAGGGCCAACACTACACTGGAATTAGACTGATCGGATTATTCAACCATCGATAGATCGTGCGGCGCGTTCTGCTCCAAGAGGCGGCCTGCTGCGGGAGCCGGTTCTATGACGACAGCCGATCGACGCCTTCAGGCCTCGAAGCCCACGGCCTCGAAAGCGTTCTGCGCGGCTTGTTCCCCGGTCCACTCCGCACCCTCGGCCATGAGCCGCTGCAGGCTTTGCGGCGGCACGGCCGAAGACACGAGGGCCGAGAGCCGATCGTAGGTCGCGAGTTCGGTGTGTTCACGGCTCCCCGCGCCGGTCTCGTAGAAGGCGACGCTGTAGCCGAGCATTCTGGCCGCGGTCGTGGTTTGTTCGGTCAGGGCCGCGACCAGGGCAAGATGTTCGACGAGGCGCACGATGGCGGCCCGCCAATCGAGCGCAATGGCTTCGTGCAGTGCGTTTCGCGCGATGAGCCTTGCGTCTTCGATCCGATCGGCGGCGAGCAGATAGGCGGCGAGGTTCGTCAGGCCGAGCACTTTCTGGCGTCTGTTGCATTTGCCGCCCGACAGCATGGCGTTGGTGATGTCGATGGCCTCGTCGGAGGAGCCTTCCGCGAAAGCGAGTTCCGCCGCCGCAAGTTGCACCGCAGCGGCGCCGCGCATGTCGCCGACGGCCTTGGCGACGGCCTCCGACTGTCGGAGCAGCGGCCGGGCGCCCGCGAAATCGTGGGTGAAATAATGCGCGATGGCCAGAGACCGGAGACAACTCGCCAGCGGCTTGCTCGGGCCGGCGGGACGCAGCAGGTCGAGGGCGTTCTCGAGATAGGGCATCGCCTGCGCGGTCGTACTCGGCGACTGAAGCGCTGCACCGGCCTTGGCCAGGGCATCGCCGACCCCCTGTCGATCTCCGGCGTCGCGGAAGAACTCGGAGGCCTGCACCGCGAGGTCGTAATTGTTTCGGTCCCCGTGCGCGCTGTTCGACAGCCGGCCGAGGCAGAGACGCGCGAGGATCCGAGCGGGGGTTTGCGCATCCCGCCGATCGAATGCCGTGCCGAACCAGCGTTCCCGCTCGGACAGGAGTGCGAGGTCGTCCCAGATCCGCAGGCTGTAGCAGCAGAGCTCGATGCCGAGCGGCACGTTGCCGTCGGGACCGAAAGCCCAGTCGAGGGAAGCCCGCAGATTGTCGATATCGGGTTCGTACATCGAGAGCCATTGTTCGGTCGGCGTCGTCGACCACGTCGCGTCCGAAGCCGAGAACAGTGTGACCATGTATGCGGCAAGCCTTCCCCGTCGGTCGTCTCCCCTTTCGTTGTGTTTGACGAGCGCGTATTGCCTCGCCGTCTCGAGGTATCCATAGCGCGGTACCGGTCCTCGCAGATCGGCGAACACGAGGGACTTG
This sequence comes from uncultured Lichenihabitans sp., assembly GCA_964245215.1. Taxonomy (GTDB): domain Bacteria; phylum Pseudomonadota; class Alphaproteobacteria; order Rhizobiales; family Beijerinckiaceae; genus Lichenihabitans. The sequence goes on along the minus strand of CAXTME010000134.1, from coordinate 1,705 downwards.
TCGACGAGCCGCGACAGGAGATCGAACACGGTGTCGGGGTCTACGGGGTCGTCGGACGTGACGGACGCCGCGGCTTCGAGCGACCACCCCCCGGTGAAGACGGAGAGGCGGCGAAAGAGGGCTTGCTCGGGTTCGCTGAGGAGATTGTAGCTCCAGTCGAACAGGGCTCCCAACGTACGATGCCGGGGCAGCGTGCTGCGTTCGCCCTGCATGACGAGCAAGACGCGATCACGCAACCGGGCCGCGAGTCCCTGTGGCTGGATCATCCGCAGTTGCGGCACCACCAGTTCGATCGCCATTGGGATGCCGTCGAGTTGGATGCAGATGTTCGTCACCGCCTCGGCATTGGCATCCGAGAGAGCGAAACCCTGAACCGCGACCTTGGCGCGTTCCTCGAACAGCCGCACCGCATCGTGCTGGCGGGCGGCCGCAGCCGTCGTCGGACCCGATTGAAGCGGCAGGGTAAGGCCCGGCACCTGATAGGTGCGTTCGCCCACGACGCCCAGCCGTTCGCGGCTCGTCGCCAGGATCGACAGCGTCGGGCAGCCCAGCAGCAAAGCGAGGGTGAGGGACGCGACCGGATCGAGCAGATGCTCGCAATTGTCGAGGATGAGCAGCGCCTTCTTGTGCCGGAGATAGGTCGCCGCACTTTCGACGGCCGTGCGCCCGTCCGCGACCGCGACGCCGATGCTGCTGCACACGACATCGGCGACGATCTGCGGGTCGAGGACCGGAGCCAACTCGACCATCCAGACGCCATCCGGCGTGTCACCGAGCATCGTACGCCCGATCTCGACGGCGAGCCTGGTCTTTCCGGCGCCTCCGGGGCCGGTCAACGTCACGAGCCGATGCAGCGACAGGCGCGACCTGACCTCCGCCTCCTCCACGTCCCGGCCAATGTAGGACGTCAGCTGCGGTGGTAGATTGTCGGTGGCAGCCCCGACGGCCTGCAGGCCCGGAAGGGCTGAGGGCGCAACCGCTCGCGGCTCGGCGCCGACCTCCGCGACGGTCGAAGGCCGCCGTCCGTCCCCGGCCGGGATAGGCTCGGGACGGGAAACCTGTTGCCTCAGCGTCTGCCAGCTCTTGTCGAGAGACGCGTGATTGACGCCGTCATGCCTGAGAAGCTTGCGCGCCAAACTCAAATGAGCATCGCCTTCCGCGATCCGGCCCGTGGCCGCGAACGCCGTCAGAAGGTCGCGATGCCCCGAGAGGTCGTCGGGATGAAGATCGATGCGCCTGCGCAGGGTCGCGATCCGCTGTTCGGACCCCAGCGGCAGGAGTTCGCTCATCCGGCCGAGGATCCTGGCGTGCCATGTTCCATACCGCTCCCGCTGGGCGATGAGCCAGGATTCGAAAAGGGGGATCCGTTCGGCGACCAACCCATCGAGGAACTCGCCATCGATCGATGCCGCAAGCCGTTCGAGAACCTGCACGTCGGATCCCGCGAGGGCCGCCTCCCCGTCCTGCTCGATCCGCAGCGCATCGACGGTCATGGTGGAGACGTCGATCGAGATGTAGTCCTTGTCGGCCCGCACCCTCTTGCAGTCGGCGTCGTCGAGAACGGCACGGATCTTGGTCAGGCACCACCGCAATTCGCTACGCGGGTCGTTGGGACCATCCCAGAAGATCTCGCACAGCCGCGAACGGTGGAGCGGGCGGCGAGCCATGATGAGATAGGCCAACAGGCCGCGGGCCTTGCGGGAGG